>NZ_PJQW01000013.1:29210-140259 GCF_004303025.1 Flavobacterium sp. J27
TAATCATTAATGGTGTAAAGGGTACTGGTACAAATTTATACAGTAAAACAAAAAAGACGCTAATAATATTAAACCAAAGTATTGTTTTCCAAACAAAGCGAAATAACTTTTGACCGAAAGTACGTTTCTTAGTCGCTTTTGTAGTTTTCTTTTTAGGAGTAGTTTTTTTTACCATACGCTATATTAATTCTGCTAATTCTTTTCCTACTAAGCTTCCAATTGCTACTCCCATGCCCCCTAAACGCACACCACAATACACGTTATTAGACAGTTGTTTTACAATTGGTTTCTTTTGATTTCCCACTCCCATTATACCACTCCATCGATGATCGATTTCAAAAGATGTATGAGGCAAAATTACATTTTTTAACAATAGCTCCAACTGGTCTTGAATAATTTTTGTTTGCGTAAGTTCTGTAGTGGTTTCCCCTTCAAAATCAAGATTTCTTCCACCTCCAAAAAGAATACGATTACCAATATTTCTAAAATAATAATACCCTTCATCCAAGTGAAAAGTTCCTGTAATATGAAGATTTTGAATTGGCTTTGTAATAAGCACTTGAGCTCTTGCTGGTTGCAATTCATTTTTTGTTAATGTAGCAGCAAAGCCATTGGTTGCAAATAATAGTTTTTGAGTTATAAATGAAATTGCGTTCGTTTGTACTTCTACCTTATCATTTAAATCTTCATAAGAAAGTAATTCCTGTTGATTTAAAATCAAGATATCATTTTTTATGGCTTCTTTTAATAAAGCTTGCATCATATTACCTGTATCTATTTGTCCTTCAAAAGGGTTATAAATTAGGTTTTCTACAATCAAATTAAAATTAAAATTGTCTTGTTTCTTTATAAAAACATTTGATTTTAATAATGGCTTTAATAAACTATTTATAAAGGGTATTTTTTGAACACATTCTTCATAAAAGGCTTCATTTTCTTTTAAGAATAGTTCATAACCGCCATAATTTTTATAATCTAAAATAGCATCTCCTAATCTATTCCTTAGCAATTGTAACCCTGAAACTCTTTTTTGAATTAATTGGATAACTTCTTCTTCAGTATGATATTTTAAATCATGAATTATTTCAGATATACTCCCAAAACAAGCAAATCCAGCATTTTTGGTACTGGCACCTTGCGGTAACATTCCTTTTTCTAATATTAAAATTTTCGATTTAGGAAACCTTCCTCTTATATACAAAGCACAATGTAACCCTACAATTCCGCTTCCTACAATAGTATAATCAACATTGGTAAACCAATTTTTTAATTCCCAATAACTAAACATTATGTTGTTTGATTTGCATTAGAATTTCTAGATTTTATCGCTTTCATTACTAAAGGAAATGTAGTAACACCAATTAAGATGAGAATTATTTTTTCAATATGCTCTTTTAAATCTATGCCTAATTCGTCTAGAAACATTCCGTATAAATAATGACCAGCAAATACCAGAAAAAAAGACCACATTAAAGAACTCAACACATTATAAAACATAAATTTGGTCTTTTTCATGTGTACAATTCCTGCTATTATAGGGACAAACGTTCTAACAATTGGTAAAAAACGAGCATAAATAATCGCCTTTCCTCCATGTCTTTGAAAAAAATCTTGGGATTGAAGTAAGTATTTTTTCTTAAAAAAGAAACTATCTTCCTTCTTGTACAAAAATTGCCCACTCCTAGCTCCAAACCAATAACCAAACATATTACCCAAAGTAGCAGCACTGGCTATTAATAGAGACAAAATGGTAACATTTGAAAAATCACTAGGGATATAAAAAAAAGTTTGTACTAATTCTCTAGAATAAATTCCAGACAGGAAAAGTAAGCTGTCTCCAGGTAGAAAAAAACCCGCAAACAATCCTGTTTCAGCAAAAACAATGAACAAAACCATATAAATTCCTATTGGAATTCCACCAACCTCCATTGTAATATAAAATTCTGGATTAAAAAGCTTTGTCCAATGAAAATCTTCCATTTTTAAGTTAGTTTATCTACAGATTTTGCAACAACCATAGATACCGCAGCATCTCCGGTTACATTAACTGTGGTTCTACACATATCTAAAGGCCTGTCAATAGCAAAAATTAAGGCCAACCCAGCCTCAGGTATACCCGCTTGGGCTAAAACAATTACCAACATTACCATTCCAGCTCCTGGGACAGCAGCACTACCTATTGAAGCTAAAGTAGCAGTCGCAATGATACCAAGTTGTACTCCAAAACTTAAATCCATTCCAAAAGCTTGCGCTATAAAAACAGCAGCCACCGCTTGATACAAGCTTGTTCCATCCATATTAATTGTAGCTCCAATGGGCAATACAAAACTAGCCACTTCATCATCTACACCCAAGTTATCTACCACGCGTTCCATTGTAACTGGTAATGTAGCTGCTGACGAACTGGTAGAAAAAGCTAATAATTGTGCTGGTGAAATTCCGTTTAAAAAGAAGCTAGGTTTTCTCTTTGTAAATAAGTATACGATTAATAGATAAACGCCTATCATTATAATTAAACCAAAAACAACGCAAATTCCATAAACAGCTAAAGCTTGGAATAAATCGATACTAGGCGATTCTGCTACTAAAGAAGCTAATAAAGCAAAAACACCATAAGGTGCAGCTAGCATTATGATATCAATCATTTTGAGAATTACTTCATTAAAACCATCAAAGAAAGCTTTTACTGGAGCACCAACTTCTTGTGGCACTAATATTAAAGCAATTCCAAAGAATAAGGCAAAAAAGATAACTTGAAGCATGTTACCATTATCTGCAGAAGCTCCTATAATATTACTCGGCACGATATCTTCCAAAGCTTGTAAAGGACCTGCTTCTTTTTGTTTCTCAGCAGAAGCAATTTTAGAATTAGCATCATTTGCATAACCATCAACTAGTTCTTGCCTTGTTTTTTGAGAAATATAACTTCCAGGCTTTACAATATTTACAATTACTAATCCAATTGAAACAGCCAAAATAGTTGTCACAATATACAACCCTATTGTTCTTCCTCCCATTTTTGAAAGTTTCGAAATATCTTTCAAATCCGAAACTCCTTTAATTAAAGAAGCCAATATTAATGGAACAGCAATTAACTTTAAAAGATTAATAAAAATATTACCAAAAGGCTTAACCCAATCTACAATTATATCTTTTCCCCAATCAAATTGAATTAAAACAATAGCAAATAAAACCCCAAAAATCATTCCTAGTAAAATTTGCCAATGTAATGCTAATTTCTTCATTTTTACATTCTATTTAAAGATTGTGAAAATACGCATATTTTTCCTAAAAAATTATAAATAAATCATTTTTTAAAACTCTTCAAGTATTATACGACATAAGATTTTTATTAATAAAAACAACTAATCAATGAATTATTTTTTATTATTTAACCATATTTATAGGTAAAATGTAATTTTATTCCATATATATTACATATATTTGGCGTGCTAAAAACAAAACAAATACAAATTATGAAACAAAAATTCTTTTTAATTGCCCTCATGGCAATTAGTAGTCTCTCTTTTGGGCAAAAGGGAGATTCTTTTTGGGTAACCACTCAGAAAAAGGCGAATTCGGAAGTGGTTGCTAACAAAACAATGATTAAAGATCCTAAACTTTTTTCATTAGATCTCCAAAAAATGAAGCAAAAACTAACAACAACACCTAACAAAGGATCGAGAGCCTCAGAATCAAATGTTGTTTTAGCTTTCCCTAATTCCAAAGGTGTATTAGAAAGTTTTAAAATTGTACAATATTCTAATATGGACGAAGATTTAGCTACAAGATATCCGCAAATTAAATCTTATGTAGGTCAAGGAATTGACAATCCATCTTCAACTATTTATTTCAGTATATCACCTCTTGGTTTACAAGCCATGACACTTCATGCAGATAGAGCTGCAGAGTTTATCGAACCTTATACTAGTGATTTAACAACTTACACAGTTTATAAAAAAACAGATAAAAAAGCAGCATTTTCTAAATTTGAATGTAGTGTAATTGATGAAGTGAGCCACAAAATGTCTCCAGATAATGGTGACGCATTGCGTCCTAATGCAGATGATTCAAAGTTAAGAACTTTCCGTTTAGCAATGTCTGTAACTGGTGAATATACCGCTTATTTTGGTGGAACAAAAGCGAATGCATTGGCAGCAATCAACAATACTATGACACGCGTAAATGGTGTGTTTGAAAAAGATTTTGGTGTAAAACTTGTTTTAATTTCAAATACAGATGCAGTAATTTACACCAATGCATCAACAGATCCATATTCTAATGCGTCAAGTGGCGCTGGAGGAGCCTGGAATAGCGAATTACAATCTACTTTATCATCTGTAATTGGAGAATCAAACTATGATGTAGGTCACTTATTCGGTGCTTCTGGTGGTGGTGGAAATGCGGGTTGTATTGGTTGTGTATGTGTAAATAATCAAAAAGGTAGCGGATACACATCTCCTGCCGATGGAATTCCTTCAGGAGACAACTTCGACATTGATTATGTAGCTCATGAATTAGGACATCAATTTGGTGCAAACCATACATTTTCAATGAACAATGAAGGTACTGGAGCAAATATGGAACCTGGTTCAGGATCAACTATTATGGGATATGCCGGCATTACTAGCCAAGATATCCAACCACATTCTGACGCGTATTTTCACGCTGTAAGCATTCAACAAGTAACTAATAATATTAAAAATAAAACTTGTCCAACAGTCACAAATACTGGAAATTCTGTACCAACTGCAAATGCTGGTCTAGACTATACTATTCCAAAAAGCACTCCTTTTATGTTAACAGGATCCGGTACAGATGCAAACGGAGATGCATTAACTTTCTGCTGGGAGCAATTTGACAACGCGTCATCTTCTCAAACTGGATCAAGTTCTGCAGCAAGTGCTACAAAAACTTCTGGTCCTACATTCAGATCATACACTCCTACCACATCTCCTATTCGTTATTTCCCACAAATGTCTAGAGTTTTAGCTGGAGCAACGACAACTTCAGGCTCTGAAATTACAGTTGAAGCCTTGCCATCTGTTGCAAGAACAATGAATTTTAGATTTACTGTACGTGACAATAGAGCTGGAGGAAGTGCAAATAATAGTGATGATATGATTGTTACTGTAAACAGTACTGCTGGTCCTTTTGCTGTTTCATCACCAAATACTGCAGTTTCTTATGTAGGAAACTCAACTCAAACTATTACTTGGAATGTAGCCGGAACAACTTCAAACGGAGTAAATTGTGCTAATGTTGATATTTTAATTTCTACAAATGGTGGTTCTACTTGGTCTACTCTATTAGCTTCAACGCCCAATGATGGTTCTCAGGCAGTGACAATCCCAAATACACCGTCTTCTCAATGTAGAATAATGGTAAAAGGAACAAATCACATTTTCTTTGATGTTTCAAATACCAACTTTACCATTACCGCTGGATCAGGCAATGACACAACTGCACCTACAACTCCAACAAACTTAACTGCATCTGGAACAACTCAAACTACTACAAACCTTTCTTGGACAGCTTCGACTGACAATGTAGGAGTAACTGGATATAATGTATACCAAGGAGGAACACAAATTGGAACAGCTTCAAGTACAACATATACTGTAACTGGCTTAACACCAGCTACAACTTACAGTTTTACAGTAAGAGCAAAAGATGCTGCAGGAAATTTATCTTCTGCAAGCAATACTGCTACTGTTACAACTTTAACAGGTACAACAGACCCAACGTATTGCTCTAGTAAAGGAAATACTGTATCTGACGAATATATAGGAAGAGTTCAATTAAACACAATCAACAACACTTCTACTGGAAATAATGGTTATTCAGACTTTACAAGCATTTCTACAAGTTTAAATAAAGGAACTTCATACACCCTAACAGTCACTCCTACATGGACAGGAACTGTCTATAGTGAAGGTTATGCTGCTTGGATTGATTATAATAAAGATGGTGATTTTGATGATTCAGGAGAATTAGTTTGGAGTAAAGCAGCAAGCACAACTAGTCCAGTAACAGGAAGTTTTACAATTCCTTCGACAGCCACAAATGGTGCAACAAGAATGAGAATCTCTATGAAATATAATGGAATTCCTACTTCTTGTGAAACTTTCTCATATGGTGAAGTAGAAGATTATACAATAAATATTGTAGCTGGTTCTGCAGACACAACAGCACCTTCCGCTCCAACATTATCAGCTTCAGGAACAACACAAACAACAACCAACTTATCTTGGACAGTTTCTACCGACAATGTAGGCGTAACTGGATATGATGTATTTAGAGGTACAACACTTATTGGAAGCACCACAACTACAAGAACTTTAGCAGTTAGTGGATTAACTCCTTCTACTACTTATCCTTTCTCAGTAAAAGCTAAAGATGCTGCAGGAAATGTTTCAGCTTCAAGCAATGTTGTTAATGTAACTACACTTGCTAATACTGTAACTTATTGTAGTTCTCAAGGTAACAATACTAATGATGAAAGAATTGCTCGCGTGGTATATGGAAGCATCAACAATGCATCTACTGGAACAGCTGGCTATGAAGATTTCACTTCCTTATCTACAAATGTTACAAGAGGAACTTCTCAAACAATCACTATCACTCCATTATGGACTGGAACAATCTATAACGAAGGATATGCTGTATGGATTGATTTCAATCAAGATGGCGATTTTAATGATTCTGGGGAACTCGTATATTCAAGATCAGCTTCAAAAACAACACCTATTAGCGGTACAATTTCTATACCATCAAGTGCAAATTTAGGAGCAACTAGAATGAGAGTTTCAATGAAGTATAACGGTATACCATCAACTTGTGAAACATTTACTTACGGACAAGTTGAAGACTATACTGTAAACATCACTTCATCAGGTAAAGAAGAGAATACATTCGTAGCTCAACCAGAGATTACATTATACCCTAATCCAACTTCATCACTATTAAATATAACTTCTGTTAGTGATAAAGCTACTTTTAGAGTATATAGTTTAGTTGGACAAAATGTATTAAACGGTAGAATTACTAATGAGTCTATTGATGTAACTTCATTACCTGCTGGAAATTATATTATAGAAATTTTAGACAGCGAAACAACTATAAGCAAACGCTTTATCAAACAATAATTTTAAAATATCTATTTACAGAAAAGACCTTCAAATTGAAGGTCTTTTCTATTTTATGAATTTCTAAACGTCTATTTCTTTAAAAATAACTAATTTTAGACTTTATAAAAAAGCAAACACAATGAAAAAAATAGCTTTAATATTGATTAGCATGGCAGGAATTGCAGCAAACGGACAAGAAGTAATGACTCCAGAATTACTGTGGAAACTAGGACGTATTTCTCCTTTAGGGATTTCGAAAGATGGAAAAAACATTATTTATAAGGTAAGTACTCCATCAATAGAAGACAACAAGTCTAGTTCTGAGTTTTATAGCGTTCCGATTACTGGAGGAAAAGCAAATATCATCAAAAACCACCAAGATTTAATTACAGATAAAAACCAAAATGGCCAATGGGTTTTAAGTGACAAAGAAGTCAAAATAGATAAAGTACATGGAAAAGATTTTTATCCTGAATTAGAAAAAAGTGATGTTCAAATTTTTAATGCGTTAGATTATCGTCATTGGGATACCTATAACGATGGACAACACAATCATGTAATCCTTACCAATGATAAAAAAGAAGAAATTGATATTCTTTCAAATGAACCTTTCGATTGTCCCCAAAAACCTTTTGGAGGTGATGAGGATTACATTTGGTCACCAGATGGCTCAAAAGTAATTTATGTCTGTAAAAAGAAAATAGGAACTGATTACGCAACCAGCACCAATACCGATTTATATGAATACAATATAGATACTAAAGCAACAACAAATCTTACCGAGAAAAATTTAGGATATGATGTTGCTCCTCAATTTTCTCCTTCAGGTGATTTATCATGGTTGCAAATGAAAAGAGACGGTTATGAAGCTGACAAAAATGACATTATTGTACGACATAAAGGATTAGATATTAATCTTACAGCTAGCTGGGATGGAACTGTAGATAGTTTTTTATGGAGCAAAGACAATAAAAAAGTTTATTTTTTAGCTCCAGTAGATGGGACAAAACAATTATTTGAAGTTAATTTTCCTGGTTTAACTAAAATAGCTGTTAGAGTAAATCAAATTACGGAAGGGCAATTCGATGTTAATCAAATCATTGACTTTCAAGATGATGTGGTTTTAGTAACCAGAAGCGACATGAATCATGCCAATGAAATTTTTAGTTATAACATAAAAAAGAAAAGCTGGAATCAAATAACTAATATAAACACAGATACCTATTCTAAATTAAGTCTACCAAAAGTAGAAAAAAGAATAGTAAAAACTACAGACGGCAAAGACATGCTAGTTTGGGTAATTTTACCTCCTAATTTTGATGCTTCCAAAAAATACCCTACTCTATTGTATTGTCAAGGCGGTCCTCAAGGAGCTTTATCACAATTCTATTCTTTTAGATGGAATTTCCAAGTGATGGCATCACAAGGCTATGTTGTTGTAGCCCCAAATAGAAGAGGCATGCCAGGTCATGGGGTAGCATGGAATGAACAAATTAGTAAAGATTGGGGTGGTCAAGTAATGGATGACTACTTAAGTGCTATTGATGATGTAGCCAAAGAAAATTATGTAGACAAATCGAGGTTAGGAGCAGTAGGTGCAAGTTATGGAGGATATTCAGTATTCTATTTAGCTGGTATTCATAAAAAACGTTTTAAAACATTTATTGCCCACGCAGGAATTTTTAACACTCAAAGCATGTATGGTACTACAGAAGAAGTTTTTTTTACGAATTGGGATATGGGCGGTGCATACTGGGAAAAAGAAAATAAATTAGCTCAAAAATCTTATACAGATTTTAATCCCATTACATTAGTAAACAATTGGGACACTCCTATTTTTATTATTCAAGGCGCAAAAGATTATCGTGTACCAATGGGACAAAGTCAAGAAGCATTTCAAGCCGCTCAATTAAAAGGAATTAAAAGCAGGTTTATGTTATTCCCTGAAGAAAATCATTGGATATTAAAACCTCAAAATGGTTTAGTTTGGCAAAGAGAATTTTTCAAATGGTTAAAAGAAACATTATAATTATACACACAAAAAAGGCTATAATTTACTAGATAAGACCATAAAAAAACTCCCAAAAATTGGGAGTTTTTTTATTTATTAATCTTCTACTTTTTCTTTCATAACAAAAGTTTCCATAAATTTTGTGGTATAATTTCCAGCAACATAATCTGGCTCATCCATTAATTGTCTATGGAAAGGAATCGTAGTTTTTATTCCTTCAATTACAAATTCATCTAAAGCACGTTTCATTTTGTTAATCGCTTCTTCTCTTGTTTGAGCCGTAGTTATCAACTTAGCAATCATAGAATCGTAATTTGGCGGAATAGTATATCCTGCGTATACATGTGTATCTAATCGCACTCCATGTCCGCCAGGTGAATGTAAAACGGTTATTTTACCTGGAGAAGGTCTAAAATCATTGTATGGATCTTCTGCATTAATACGACATTCTATAGAGTGTAATTGCGGGAAATAATTTTTTCCTGAAATTGGCACTCCAGCTGCTACTAATATTTGTTCACGAATTAAATCGTAATCAATTACTTGCTCTGTAATTGGGTGTTCAACTTGAATACGCGTATTCATCTCCATAAAATAGAAATTTCTATGCTTATCCACTAAGAACTCTACTGTTCCAGCTCCTTCATATTTAATAAATTCTGATGCTTTAACTGCAGCATCACCCATTTTATTACGAAGTTCATCTGTCATGAATGGAGAAGGTGTTTCTTCAGTTAATTTTTGATGTCTTCTTTGTACCGAACAATCTCTTTCAGAAAGATGACATGCTTTACCAAAAGAATCCCCTATAACTTGAATTTCAATATGCCTAGGTTCTTCAATTAATTTTTCCATGTACATTCCATCATTACCAAAAGCAGCACCTGCTTCTTGACGTGCACTTTCCCAAGCTTTTAAAAGGTCTTCAGGTTTCCAAACAGCCCTCATACCTTTTCCACCACCTCCAGCAGTTGCCTTCAACATTACTGGATAACCCATTTCTTTGGCAATTTCCTGAGCTTGCTCAAAAGATTCTAATATCCCATCTGAACCTGGAACACAAGGAACACCAGCCGCTTTCATAGTTGCTTTAGCAGTTGCTTTGTCTCCCATTTTATCAATCATATCGGCAGAAGCACCAATAAATTTGATTCCATGTTCTTCACATATTTTAGAAAATTTAGCATTTTCCGACAAGAAACCATATCCAGGATGGATTGCATCTGCATTAGTAATTTCAGCAGCAGCAATAATATTAGACATTTTTAAATAAGATAGGTTACTTGGAGGAGGTCCAATACAAACAGCCTCATCTGCAAAACGCACATGTAAACTATCTGCATCTGCTGTAGAATAAACCGCTACAGTCTTGATTCCCATCTCTTTACAGGTTCTAATTACACGTAATGCAATTTCACCTCTATTAGCTATTAATATTTTTTTAAACATATTCTTTACATTAGACAATTAGACAAAGTGTCAATTAGACCAGGAAAGGAAGAAAGAAAATTTTTCTAACTTCTAACTCTAATTTCTAACTCATTTATGATGGATCAACTAAGAATAATGGTTGATCAAACTCTACTGGTGAAGAATCGTCTACTAGAATTTTAACGATTTTACCTGAAACTTCAGATTCAATTTCGTTAAATAATTTCATTGCTTCAATTACACAAACCACATCACCTTTAGAAATAGTACTTCCCACTTCAACAAACACAGGCTTGTCTGGTGCAGGTTTTCTGTAAAAAGTTCCTATAATTGGAGATTTTATAGTAATATATTTTGATGTATCTTCTCCCTCTTTTGAAGTTGGAGTAACCGCTGGAGCTGTTGGCGCAACTGGTTGATTTGCTGGAGCTTGCGGCAAGGCATTTGAAACTGGTACTTGCTGAACATAAGTAGTAGTACTTTCCGCACCCTCATTAGTAGTTTTAATGGTGATTTTAAAATCGTCCATTTCTAACTTTACTTCGGTAGCTCCTGATTTTGCTACAAATTTAATTAAGTTTTGAATTTCTCTAATATCCATACTATTTGACATTTGGTTTGGTTTGTTATTTTTTATTATATGCCCATTTTAAATAGATAGCTCCCCAAGTGAAACCACCTCCAAAGGCTGCAAAAATAATATTATCTCCTTTTTTTAATTGATCTTCAAAATCAGACAACAATAAGGGTAAAGTTGCAGAAGTGGTATTCCCATATCTATGGATATTTACCAAAACTTTAGACTCGTCAACACCCATTCTATTTGCTGTAGCATCAATAATTCTTTTATTAGCTTGATGTGCAACTAACCAATTCACATCATCATGTGTTAATTGATTTCTTTCCATTATTTTCTCACTTACATCAGCCATTCCTGAAACTGCATATTTAAAAACTGTTTTTCCATCTTGAAAAACAAAATGCTGTTTGTTTTTTACTGTTTCTTCTGTAGGAGGTAAAATTGAACCACCTGCTTCTATTTTAAGAAATTCTCTACCCACTCCATCGCTTCTTAAAATTTCATCTTGAAGCCCTAAACCTTCTTCATTAGGTTCAAACAAAACTGCTCCACCTCCATCACCAAAAATGATACAAGTAGCACGATCTGTATAATCGATAATAGAGGACATTTTATCTGCACCTATTAACAAAACCTTTTTATATTTTCCTGATTGTATATAAGCTGAAGCGGTAGACATTCCATATAGAAAACTGGAACAAGCAGCTTGTAAGTCGTAAGCAAAAGCATTAGTAGCTCCAATCTGAGTGGCTACATACACTCCTGTAGATGCAACTGGCATATCTGGAGTAGCCGTTGCCATAATTACCAAATCAATTTCTTTTGGGTCGATATTTGCTTTTTCAATTAAATTTTGAGCAGCTTTAATCGCCAAAAAGGAAGTTCCTTGTCCTTCTTCTTTAAGGATTCTTCTTTCTTTTATTCCTGTTCTAGTTGTAATCCATTCATCATTGGTTTCAACCATTTGTTCTAATACTTGATTAGACAAAACATAATCAGGAACATATGAGCCAATTGCTGTTATTGCGGCTGTAATTTTATTCATAAAAATAATTTTTCTTTTTTAAAAATTACTTAATAAAAAAGTGTTTGAAATTACAAAAAAAAAATCAAACCTAAGTAAAATAGAGCTTTTAATATAAAAAAAGTATATTAACAAAAAAACTCTCACCTTGTGAGAGTTTTTCTCTATTTCTTTAAAGCGATTAAGCTACTGCTTCTGCTTTATCAATTACTACTTGACCTCTGTAGTACATTTTACCTTCATGCCAGTAAGCTCTATGGTATAAATGTGCTTCACCTGTAACAGGACATGTTGCAATTTGAGGAACAGACGCTTTATAGTGCGTTCTTCTCTTGTCTCTTCTCGTTTTCGAGGTTTTTCTCTTAGGATGTGCCATTTTACTATATTATTTATCCGTTAATAGTTTTTTTAAATCTTCCCACCTTGGGTCAATATTTTTATCTTCTCCTTCTTCCTTGTCTAATCTTGGAGATAATTCATCTAACTTGTTTAAAACATCTGTTTTTAAAGTTCCATCTTTAACACCAGGATGTATTCTTTTAGCAGGAACAGAAAGCACAATCATTTCATAAATGTACTGTGAAACATCTAGTTGAAATTCACCATGTGGCAAAATAAGCAACTCTTCATTCTCATCATTAAATGATTCTCCAAAATTCACAATTAATCTTAATTTCCCTTTTATTGGCAAATCAAATGGTTCATTTGTGATATCACAAGGCACATTAACAATTCCTTTATGCTTAAAATTCAATTCAAGCATATTGCTTTTCTTCTCCAAAATCAAATTTACTTTAACATCTACACTATTAAAGTCTTCAAAATTAAAGTGCCCAAAGAACGAATTATCTAATTGATATTCAAACTGATGCTTCCCTATTTTTAATCCAGAAAACTGAACTAAATATGCTTTTAAATTTTTCATAACAACAGTCAACCTTTCTTTAAGGGGTTGCAAAGATATAAAATTATTATAAAATCAAACACGTTATAAACATTTTTTTGTTTACAACTAATTTTGTTTTGCTTTTAAAGGTCTTTTTGTAAGTTCCTGATATTCATTTCTATTCCTATAAATATCTAACGCTAAATATACCGCTTCTTTGAAGGAGTCGTATTTAGCGATATTTTTTCCAGCAATCTCATATGCAGTACCATGGTCTGGTGATGTCCTAATTCGATTTAGACCAGCTGTAAAATTTACACCATTACCAAAAGATAATGTCTTAAAAGGAATTAAACCTTGATCATGGTACATTGCTAAAATAGCATCGTACTTTTCATGTTGTAAAGAACCGAAAAAACTATCAGAAGCGTATGGACCAAAAATCATCTTGCCAGAATCAAACATTTTTTTTACCGCTGGTTTAATTATATTCTCTTCTTCTGTACCAATAACCCCATTATCGCCACTATGCGGATTTAAACCCAAAACAGCCACTTTAGGTCTTACAACACCAAAATCTTCTTGTAAACTTTTAAGAATAATATCTACTTTTCTTTCCAACAACTCCTCAGTTAAGTGATTAGAAATCTCATTTACAGGAATATGATCCGTAAGCAAACCTATTCTTAATTTATCGTGCACCATCAACATTAAAGCATTACCAGACAATTCCTTATCTAAATAATCTGTATGCCCAGGAAATTTAAAATCCTCAGATTGAATATTATACTTATTAATAGGCGCAGTAACTAATATGTCTATATTTTTTTCTTTCAAGGCCTTAGTAGCCGACTGAAAAGACCTAACAGCATATTTTCCTACCACCTCATCATTCTTCCCAAATTCCAAATTCACACCTTCTTTCCAAACATTTAAAACATTTATTTTTCCTAAAACAACTTGATCTAAATTATCAATCCCGTGTAAACTAGAATCTAAATGCAAATTCTTTTTCAGAAAAGACATGATTTTTACATTTGCAAAAATAACTGGAGTACAAAGCTCTAACATTCGATTATCTTCAAATGTTTTCAAAACCACCTCTGGACCAATACCATTTAAATCACCTATAGATACCCCTACAATTATATTTTCTGCCTTTTTAACCATAACTAGTTAGATTTATTGCTTACTTTTGAACCACAAATTTAGTAAAATAAATCAGTTATGTTCACAGGTATTATTGAAACATTAGGAAGTGTTGTTGAAATTATCCAAGAAAAGGAAAATATACATTTAAAAATAGCATCTAGCATTACCAATGAGCTAAAAATCGACCAAAGCGTTGCTCATAATGGTATTTGCTTAACTGTTGTAGCAATTGAAGACGCAATATATACAGTTACTGCTATTAAAGAAACAATTGAAAAAACGAATATTGCTTCTTGGAAAACTAATGATATTATTAATTTAGAAAGAGCCATGAAACTAGGCGATCGTCTTGACGGTCATATTGTTCAAGGACATGTGGATCAAATAGGAATATGCAAAGAAACAAAAGAAGCAAATGGTAGTTGGTATTTTACATTTGAATATAATAAAAACTTACAAAACATTACCATTGAAAAAGGATCTATAACCATTAATGGAACCAGTCTTACCGTTATAAATTCAAAGCTAAATGAATTTTCGGTAGCCATAATTCCATATACATACGAAAACACCAATTTTAAAAATTTTAAAGTGGGTACCGTTGTTAATTTAGAATTTGATGTTATTGGAAAATATGTAAAAAGAATACAAGATTTAAGGATTTAAAACCTTAACAATTCTAAACCCTTCTTACTTTAAATTTTCTTATCAGATAAAAACCAAGCAATAATCCAACAAAAATCATAGCAACAACAGTATTGTTAATAGGCAATCCAGGTGGTGGAGTTGGCGGTGGAGGCGGTGGTGTCGAATCAGAAAAAACATTCTGAAAAGACATCAAAACCAATAAAAGAATTAGTCTTTTGTTCATCATAATCTTCATTAGGTTACAAAAATATAAACTTTTTCTAATTTTGAAAGAAATTGTTCATTAATATTCAATGAATAAATTGAGGCCAATCATTTTATCAGTTACGAAAATATAAATATTTCTGTATTAAACAATTTTTTTTAAACAAAAACTTTTAAAATTATTTTTCTTATAAAAACAAAATAGCCTTATATATAAGGCTATTTTGTTTTATTGTGGTCCCACCTGGGCTCGAACCAGGGACCACCTGATTATGAGTCAGGTGCTCTAACCAACTGAGCTATAGGACCAGTTAATCTTTTTAAGCTTTACAAAGTACTATAATCCTTGTAAACCTTTATTTTTATTGTGGGTGCAATATTACTACTTATTTTTAATTCAACAAAACGTTTTTAAAAAATTATTTCATTTGTTTTCACTTTTTTACTCTTTTTTATCAATAATCTTGCACCTATATTGCACCTATATTGTACCTGTATAATTTCAATATTAAAGGAATAATTTTAATTTTATTCTAGTAATATTATTCTTAATTGGTAAATGAATAATTAATCTGAAATTAAAATTTCAGCATCTTTGTAAATATAAAATTGTTATCATTTTTTTCTAAAGAATACTCAATATAATTATAATCAATAAATACTGCTGTTTTCTTAAAACTTACTGACCTAAACTTAGTTAAATAAAGGCCTATTCTTAATTCTTCAAAATCTTTTAGATAAATAAAAACACAATAAACAAAGTTCTGTCCATCTTCCACAAAAGCAATCTCTCTATTACTTCCTAAATTATATTTATGATAAGTCAATTTTACATTCTCAACAGATGATTTGGAAATTTTACCAGAATTAAAATTTTTATCTATATAATCATCAATATTCTTACTCGATGTTAATTCTTTATAACATCATAATTTGTAACATCCTGACAATATATTTTTAAGCTAATAAATAAAAATGTTATTAAAATAGTTTTCATAATATAGAATTTTTAATTGCGTTATTAATTAGGTTCTGAAGTAAATCTCATTTATCAATGAAATCTTTTTCAATGGTCTTGACCAAATCAAGATTATTTTGATAGAGTTCTGTAAGTTCTTTCAAAGTATTACATTCAATTACTTTTACTTTGAGTTCTTCTTTTGTCATGGTACTATTACACCAATTCAAGATTTTCTTTCCTATTTGTGTATTAATGATAAATTGAGGTTTACCTTCAAATAATAAAGTTCTATCCTTACTTGAGGCAGCAAAATATTTACTATCAATGTCAAACACAATTGTAAATTCATAGCTAATCTCATCCCTTTGTATAGCTTTTAAACCTACTTTTTCAGGAACCATTTTACCATTCTTCTCAGATAAAACATAATCTTGTTTCACTCTCATAGTTGCTATAATATGAGAATTACTATTGAGCAGTTTATCTACAAAAGCTTTTTGTCTTGGTGTTATTTTACTCCAATTAGCAAAAGAGTTACCAGCAAGAGAAGAATGGTAATCAAGTAGAAAATCCCAGCAATGTGAAATTGAATCTAAAATGATTACTTCCATACCTGCTTTTTCACAAACTTCAATTGCTTCAATATACCTCTCAGGTGGATGTGGATTATCTAATGGAAGTACATTGAATTTTCCTAAGTTAGCATACAAGTCAGCACTTCCATTTTCTGTATCAATAATAGCAACTTTATTAAGGTTCCCATTTGTTAATCCTTATGCAATTAATATTGCACTCATAGTTTTTCCTGAACCACTTGGCTCTTGTAAAGCCATCTTTATTTTGGCTTTACTTCTTTGTGATTTTCTTAATTGCATATTTAAATTTTGATTAATAAAAAACCAATAGATAATCGATTATTTTTTTAAGATTTTTTACAGAATATCTGTAATTATTTAACTTTAGTATTCTTTATTTTTATGTGAACTTAAATTCTTATTTATGAAAAAATTCTTTTTAATTAATGCAGCTTTTTCATTATGTCTTTTTAGCTGTACAAGTAGTGGAGATTCAAACAATGAATAAAGAAGAACAATTATCTAATATTAGTACTTCTCAATCAAAACATAATTTGATTATGAGATCTTCAAACGATTTAGATGAGCAAACAAAGGAAGCATTAAATATTTCTGATTTTTATAAAAGTGAAAGTCAAGAAACTGTTAATTTCATCAATGCACTAGATTCACAGAACATTAATATTAGTAACTTAAACTATGATGATATTAACTTAATGACTTTTTCAAATCTTGAAGTTGAACTGTATTCTGTTTCAATAAAAAATTCATCAGAAAAACTACTTGCTTATAAATTTGAAGATAATTATGCTGTTTTAAAATCAAAGGATAATAATGGATTTGTAGATATAAAAACTATTGATAATAATAATTTCATTAATACTTCATATATAATTAATGAAAGTAATAACAAATTAAACGTAAATCAAATATTTGATAATTCTGTTGTCAATACTTTCAGTAATAATGTTTATGATGTTCTTTATTCTAAAAGACAAGCAAGCAGTGAAGAATGTTGTAGACACATGTCATATACAAATTGTGCAAGATGTATAGTTGAAAACATTTACGGGAACAGTTTTTGGTTCATGGTAGGAACTTATTTTGTCCCTGAATTAAGTGCAGCAATGTTAATCTCTTGTATAGGTTCTGGTCCAAATTCTTTTTGCTAAATTAATCAATTATGAAAAAATTAATAATTACAAGAATAAAAAAAATTGCTCCATATTCAATATTCTTTATAGGTATTAGTATCTATTTTTATTTTCAGAAAGAATATGATTTTGCACTTTATTTATTTGTTCCTGGTGTATTACTTGTTATATCATATCTAGTAATAAAAAAAACAAACATTTAATAATAATTCCAAAAAATATAAAACTCTTTAAAAAGGCTATCAAATAATTTATTGATAGCCTTTTTTATTAATATAATTAATATAAAACAATAAAAAATAATAATTTAAAAACTCATGACGCAAACCTTGAAATTTCTAGGTTAAATTGAACTATTGGTTCCATAAGTAATTTTTCATTCTCTTTATCTATTTCTTCATCATCAAAAGCTTTAAGATATGACATTGTTATTGCAACATTTTTCGCATTTTATTTTATCTCTTGACAAAGTTCAACCAAAACACCATTTGTTCCTTTAGGATGAAGAAAAGCAACCCATTTATTATCAGCTCCTTTTTTTGGTTTTTCATTCAACAAAACAAAACCTTCATTACGCAATCTTTCCATCTCAAGCAAAATATCTTCAACATCAAAAGCTATATGATGAATTCCCTCTCCTCTTTTATCAATAAACTTTGCAATAGGACTATCTTCTTTAGTTGCTTCTAACAATTCTATTTTATTTGATCCAACTTGAAAAAAAGAGGTTTTTACACCTTCACTCTCAACAATTTCTTCTTTATAAGAAGAAACGCCAAGTAGTTTTTCATAAATTTCATTAGAAACTGCCAAATTTTTAACAGCAATACCGATATGCTCAATTTTTCTCATCATTCTTAAATTGTTTGAAGTATAACCACAAAATAACAAAAGATTCACATCAAAAAAAACAAATGAATCAAACTTTATCACTTAATTGCTTATTTTTGCAATATGGAAACGAATAGACAAAAAAAAATAGGTGCGCTTTTGCAAAATGATTTAGTAGATATTCTACAAGGTGAGATTAGAAAAAATGGAATTACTAATTTAGTTATTTCGGTATCCAAAGTAAATGTTACTTCCGATTTATCTATTGCCAAAGTGTTTTTAAGTGTTTTTCCTACTGATAAAGCAGGAGAAATTCTGAACGCAATAAAAACGAACACTCCTTTAATAAAACACGATTTATCTCAAAGAGTTAAAAACCAATTAAGAAAAGTCCCTAACCTAATCTTCTACATAGATGACAGTTTAGATTACATAGAAAAGATTGACAATGCTTTAAACGGAAAAGAAAACCCAGTTTTAAATCCAGAATTATTAGATAAAAGAAAAAAATCATAAGCATTGTATTTCCCTTTTTACATAGCCAAAAGATACGCCATAAGTTTTAGCAAAAACTCAGCTATTAATACAATAACTATCATTTCTTCTATTGCAATTGTAGCTAGTGCTATGTCACTATTTGTATTCCTTTCTATATTTAGTGGATTAAGAGATTTTACACTTAGCTACAGCAATTCTTCGGATCCAGATTTTAAAATAGAACCTAGTAGCGGCAAATCCTTTTATTTAACCGAAAAAGAAGACGCGCTATTAAAAGGAAACCAATCTATTAACAGCTATAGCAAAATCATTGAAGACCGCGTCCTTTTCAGATACAACAACAAAGAACAAATTGCAACCATAAAAGGTGTTGACAAGTCTTTCTCTAAGGTTACTAAAACCAGCGATTATGTTTATATCGGAACTTGGATAGAACCCAATTCAAAAGAAGCCATAATTGGAAGTGAAATCGCAAGAAAGCTATCCTTGGGTTTATTTGATTTTGAACACACCTTAGAAGCATTTGCTCCAAAGCCAGGAAAAGGCGTGATTGAAAATAACGAAGACGCTTTCAATATTGTCGGTTTACAACCTGTAGGCATGTACAACATTAACGAAGACATTGACAATAAATATGTTTTTTGCGACATTGAAATCGCAAGAAAGCTTTTTCAATTTAAAAAAAATCAATTAAGTAGCATTGAATTCAAATCAAAAAACAACACTCCTGAAGAAAAAGTAATTAACGAATTACATTCTATTTTCAAAGACAAGGTTACAATTAAAACAAAAGCTCAATTAAACGACTCTTTATATAAAATGCTCAATTCAGAGAATTTATTCATCTATCTTTTTAGTACACTTATAGTAATATTAACTCTTTTTTGTTTAGCAGGAGCAATTGTCATGATTGTTATTGACAAAAAAGACAACATCACCACCTTATACAATTTAGGCTTAACCTTTCAAGAAATAAGAAACATTTTCTTTACTCAAGGTATCTTAATAACAACGTTTGGACTAATCATTGGACTTGTAATTGGAAGCTTATTAATTATTTTACAACAACAATTTTCTATCCTTATGATTACTTCTAGTATTGCATATCCTGTTAAATTCAAAACAATAAACATAATATTAGTAATCGGCACCATCATTCCATTAGGATTAATTTCTTCATGGATAGCTTCAGGACGAGTAAACAAAGAGATATTAAAATAAAAAAGCCTCAATTAACAATTGAAGCTTTTACTTGTACCTTGGGTGGGAATCGAACCCACACTCCGAAGAACACGAGTTTGAGTCGTGCGCGTCTACCAATTCCGCCACCAAGGCATTAAAAACAAGTTAGAAAATATCTTTCTTTGTTTTTGAGAGTGCAAATGTAATTATTTTTTCAAAAATCTTAATAAAAATACTTAAAAATTTACTTTCAGAGTCCAAATTTATTTCTAAATTTGCACCTCGTTAATACAACACAACACTAAACAACTACTAAACAACAATTTAAGATGTCATACAACGAGCCTGAAGCAAAAATATTTGCATGTTCTCAGAGTGTGTACTTAGCGGAAAGAATAGCCGAAAGCTATGGTGTTCCACTGGGTAAAGTTACGTTCTCAAAATATAGCGATGGAGAATTCCAACCTTCATTTGAAGAGTCAATAAGAGGTTTACGCGTTTTTCTTGTTTGTTCTACTTTCCCTAGTTCAGACAATTTAATGGAATTATTACTGATGATTGATGCAGCAAAAAGAGCTTCTGCACGTCATATAACAGCAGTTATTCCTTATTTTGGATGGGCAAGACAGGATAGAAAAGACAAACCAAGAGTTCCAATAGGAGCAAAATTGGTAGCAAAATTATTAGAAACAGCTGGAGCTACTCGTATTATGACTATGGATTTACATGCTGATCAAATACAAGGATTTTTTGAAAAACCGGTAGACCACTTATTTGCATCAACTATCTTTTTACCTTATGTAAAAAGTTTGAATTTGGAAAACTTAACCATAGCTTCACCTGATATGGGTGGTTCTAAAAGAGCCTATGCATACTCTAAGTTTTTAGAATCTGATGTAGTAGTTTGTTACAAACAACGCAAAAAAGCCAATGTAATAGATACTATGGAACTAATTGGTGATGTTACTGGAAGAAATGTCATTCTGGTAGACGACATGATTGATACTGGAGGAACTTTAGCAAAAGCTGCTGATGTTATGATGGAAAGAGGTGCATTAAGTGTAAGAGCAATTTGTACCCATGCCATATTATCAGGAAGCGCATATGAAAAAATAGAAAATTCTAAATTATTAGAATTGATTGTAACAGATTCTATTCCATTACAGAAAGAATCTAAAAAAATAAGAGTAGTTTCTTGTGCCAATTTGTTTGCAGAAGTAATGCATATGGTACAAAATAACAACTCAATAAGTGGTAAGTTTTTAATGTAACAACTTATCCAAATAAATTGAATTTTAATTAATTATATATTTTAACAATGAAATCAATTACGATTAAAGGATCAGAAAGAGAAAACGTAGGCAAAAAAGCAACAAAAGCCGTACGTGATGCTGGAATGGTTCCTTGCGTTATCTACGGAGGAAATCAACCAGTGCATTTTACAGCAGATGAAAGAGCATTTAAAGACTTGGTATACACTCCAAACGCTCACACTGTTGTAGTTGAACTAGAAGGTAAAAAAATTGACGCTATTTTACAAGATATTCAATTCCACCCAGTTTCTGACAAAATTTTGCACATCGATTTCTTCCAATTAAATGAAGAAAAAGAGATTGTCATGGAAGTTCCTGTAAAAGTTGTAGGAAAATCCCCTGGCGTTATGGCTGGTGGTGTATTACGTTTAAACCAACGTCGTTTAAAAGTAAAAGCATTACCAAAAGATTTACCAGATTTTGTTGAAGCAGATATCACTCCACTTGAAATGGGTAATAAATTATATGTTACTAAAATCAAAACAGATAATTTTAAATTAATGCACCCAGACAATACAGTTGTTTGTCAAGTAAGAATTTCTCGTGCTGCGATGAAAGCTGCTCAAGAAGCTGCAAAAGCTGCAAAAGCTGGAGACAAAAAGAAAAAATAATTTTAAATTATTTATATTTTCAAAAGCATCAGTTTTACTGGTGCTTTTTTATTTTAATATGGTATTAGAATGGTAAAGTCGGACACAATTCTTTGTATACTGGTTAAAAGAAATTATTTTTGCTGTACTAACATATGAAAATAAAAAGGGCATTTTCAAATAAAAAATTACAACATGAAATGGCTAAAAAGAATTTTCAAAACAAATGATACGAATATAGATTCTATGAAAAAGTTTTTAATTATAGGCTTAGGAAATATTGGTTCTGAATATGTAAACACAAGACATAATATTGGGTTTAAAATACTTGACTTTCTTACGAGTAAAGAAAACTGTAATTTTCAATCAGTTAAATTGGGAGATGTTGCTGAATTAAAAATAAAAGGACGTACTTTATTTTTATTAAAACCAAACACTTACATGAATTTGAGTGGAAAAGCGGTAAAATATTGGATGGAAAAAGAAAACATTCCAAAAGAAAATATCTTAGTAATTACTGATGATTTAAATCTAGGTTTTGGAACTATCAGAATCAAAAGTAAAGGTAGCGACGGAGGCCACAATGGCTTAAAAAACATCCAATTATTACTTAACACTACAGAATATCCAAGATTCAGATTTGGAATTAGCGATACCTTTAAAAAAGGACAACAAGTAAATTATGTTTTAGGAGAATGGAGTGAAGAAGAAAAAGAAAAATTAAAAGAACGTCTTGAAATAGCTTCTGAAATTATTAAATCATTTGCTTTAGCAGGCCTAAACAACACTATGAATTCTTTTAACGGAAAATAATTTATCCTATTTTGATTATCTTTATTATAACAAATTATAATAAATCATATGGAAAAAGGAATTCGGTTAACTCTATTAATCTTGTTCATTTCTTGTAGCAACCTAAAAGACAATATTTCTGTTTCAAAAAAACAGAATAAAACTGTAATAATAAAAGACACTATTCTTTCTTGCCCTCAAAACGGAATTTGTAAAATTGAAACCATCAAAAACAAGAGTCTTTTAATTAGAAAAGATGATCTTAACGGAATTTATTATCAAACTGAAGACAATGTTATGTTTTCAATAATTAAGTTTACTTACACTAAAGACACTCCAAAAAATGTTCAAGATGGCAATTATATTGAAGAGATTGTTTTACAAATACAAAATGACATTTCTGAATTAAATTTAACAGATTCTGAACTTCAAAATTGCAAAATTCTATTTGGCAAACATTGCTTTTGCAAAGGAGAAGCGGGTTACTATAATATAGAAAAAGGAAAATTAGAATTCCATAAAGAAAATAACACCAACATTTTAAAATTAGAATTTCAAGTTAATACTACTTCACAAAAAATC
The DNA here is from genome assembly GCF_004303025.1 of Flavobacterium sp. J27. Taxonomy (GTDB): domain Bacteria; phylum Bacteroidota; class Bacteroidia; order Flavobacteriales; family Flavobacteriaceae; genus Flavobacterium. The sequence continues at coordinate 52,755 of NZ_PJQW01000013.1, forward strand.
ACAACTATTAATGCTGTTTTTAAATAAAAAAGCCCTCTGCAATAACAAAGGGCTTACATACTTTATTTGATTAATATGTTTATTCCACAATAATTCTTTTTACAGTTCTAGCATTGCCATCAGTAATTGCCACTAAATAAACACCAGATTGAACAGCATTTAAATTAATATTTTGACTAAAATTTCCTGTATTAGAGTACGAATTTGCAAAGACTTGTCTTCCACTTATATCATATACATCTATAGTTATGTCATTTGATGATTTAGACATTAATTTAACGGTAAAACTTCCATTATTTGGGTTAGGATACAAAGCAAAATCATCAAAATCAAAACTTTCTGAACCTAAAGGTTCTACCGTACAAATATTCAAACTCCAACTATTTAAAGTGCCTCCATCTTGATTGAAAGCATCAGAAACAGTTAATGTCCAAGTTCCTGTAGAATTTGTACCATTAAATACAGATAAAGGTTGACTTGGCAAAACAGTTCCAGATATACCAGGATTATTCCCACATACTATAGCAACACCAGCATCATCAAATGTAGCAACTATATTATTTACACTCGTGTTTGGACTACACTCATTAGAAAATAATTCCACAACCGTACCAGTAGGACTCGTTAAAGTTGCAGTAAGGTCGTTTATCCATGTATGTGAAATATTCATGGTTATATTAACATCAGAAATAGTTCCTCCTGAAGGAATATTTAATGTAGAAGTAATCGTAGGAGTACCAGTTGCCGATATAGTCACAGGAACATTTGGTGAAGAAGTCGTAGCACAAGAAATAGTTCCTGTAGTAAATTGAAAAGGACTACCATAAACACCATTACAAGTTGCGTTTTTAGGTAATACTCGCCAATAGTAACTCGTTGCTTGGTTTAAACCAGAAACACTATAGGAATTTGTAGTCACATTTCCTGAACTAACAATATTTGTAAAAGTATTATCTGTTGCCACCTGAACATCATATGAAGTAGCATTAGGATTAACATTCCAATTTAAATTCAACGAAGTACTTAGTCCATTAGCATTATTCGTAGGACTTGTAAGCACTACAGGACTAATACCTATCGACAAATAAAACGGTACAGTTTTAGTAGTTCCTCCAGAAGTAGCACTAACAATCATTTGATAATCACCACCCGCTACTGCAGTTAAATTACCTAATGTAAAAGTAACCGTTCCAGCAGCATTGATAGGGTTAGGATTAAATGCTACTGTTGAACCTACAGGATTTCCAGAAACACTAAAATTAGTATTAGCATTAAAACCTCCATATGTTCCATAATTTATTGTAAAATTAACCACATCTTCAGAACAAACATATAAATTTTGTGTTTCTTCCACCCCTGAGAATGCTACAGAAAAAGAAGATGGCGCAGCCGTAATAGTAAAATTAGTATTTGAAATATCATAAAAAATATGATTATACCCTCTTACCATAATTCTATTCTGTGCACCAGGATTATTTGGTACAGTGATTGTTTCCGAACCATCATTTGGCACTTTACTAGCTAGAAGAATAGGGTAAGTAAAACCCCCATCTGTAGAAAGTAAAATATCTACATAAGAAGCATTAATACCATTAGAATCGGTTCCTGCTACTGTCCAAGTTACATTTTGATTCGTTCCTACCGTCCAAGAAACAGCTGTATTTGGCACATTTACTAAAAATGGCCCTACAGAAGCTGTCGTTACAACCATTTCATCAATTCCTGTTTGACCGCCATTTGGAGATCTATTATCCCTAACTGTAAGTGCAAAATTCATTGTTCTAGCTACATTTGGAACAACTTCCCATGTAGGTGCTAAATTATTATTTATAACATCTTGTATTCTTGGCATGTATCTATCTGGTGAAGTGATAGGCAATCTAGATCTAAAATTTGGACCAGTTGTAGCGTTTTGTTGAGGGGGCTGAACAGATATATCATTATTTGTTTGTTCCCAACAATAAGTTAACGCATCACCATTTGCATCAGTGGCACTTCCTTTTAAAATAAAAGCAGTTCCTCTAGGTATAATATAATCTGGACCAGCATTAACAACAGGTGCAAAATTACCATTTGCTGTTGTATTTGCACAACTAGTTCCTAGTAAAGTTCTTGTATTTGCTTCAGCTATACTAATAAAACTAAAGTGAGCATCTGAATTAGATTGAACATTTTGAGGAGAACATATTCCTGCATAAGCCATTATTGTAGTTCCGCTTCCTGGTTCCACCGCTGTTGCATTATTTCTGTTACCTCCACCACAATTACCACTACTTCCATTAAAAGTATGGTTACACCCAAATTGATGCCCAATCTCATGAGCTACATAATCAATATCAAAAGGATCTCCAACAGGTGCCGAAGACCCAGTTACTCCTCTCGCTTTTTGAGTATTATTACAAACCACCCCGAGTCCGGCAACTCCACCTCCGCCAGTACTTACCACATGACCTATATCGTAATTAGCAGATCCAATAACACTTGTAACATTAGATTGATTCTCTCCTAGCATGACACTTCCACTACTATTTGTGTATGGATCCGTTCCACTATTAGTATAAATCAACAAATTATTATTCGCAACTAGATTTAATCTAGCTGAAAAATCTCTTTCATACACACTATTCACTCGATTAACTGTAACAACAATTGCAGCTTGTGCTCCTGCAATAGTTCCACCATGGAAGGCAGCATATTCACCTGTACAAGCCATTGCTAATCTATACACTCTAAAATTTCCATCACTAGCTCTGTTTAACTGATTGTCTTCATTAATAGCCGTTTTAAATGCATCATGATTCATCTCATCAAAACCACATTCAAAACTGGTTGATCTCGCTAAATTTGCTCTATTGTAAACAATATAATTTTCTAAATCTGAAGTATACGTATCTATATATATAGTACCTAAAGTTCCAGACAAAATCATAGCATGCAGACCAAATTGAGTAATACTAAATCTCATGGTAGCAGTTGGATCATCAATTCCTTTTCCTAAATAGGTTTTAATATCAGGAAATTTAACTGCTAATCCATCTTCCATAACTGGAGAATCATAAATTTTAAAATTATTTAAAACCCCTTGCGCATTAGGAAAAGCAATAATTACAGATGAAGCTTGACCACTTAAATCATTTGGTGCAGCCTGTAATTTTACTTTTAAATCTGCTATATTTAATTTATAGAGCTTATACTCTGTAGGCATTGAGTTTCTATCCATTTTAGCAAGCGAGCTAACTTGCCTTTCAGAAATTTTTTCCCAAATTTTTTCTTGAGAAAAGCCATTACAAAAAAATAATAGCAAAAAAATGTTGAATAATGTTTTTTTCATATAATATTTATTTGGTTTAAACAAATATAACAATAATAACAACAAAGCAAATTATATTTATTTACCTATTAATCAAATAATTATAAAAAAAGGAGCGTCTGTAGCACTCCTTTTTTCTTATAAACTTATTTTTAAATATATTATTCTACAATGATTCTTTTTACTACCTTTTGTGAACCGTCAATAATTGAAACTAAATAAACGCCCGATTGAACATTATTTAAATTTATATTTTGATTGAAATTCCCTGTATTTGAGAACGACTTGTTATACACTTGTCTTCCACTTATATCATATACGCCAATCTCAATATTATTAGATGATTCAGAAGTAAATTTCACAGTAAAACTTCCATTATTTGGATTAGGGTATAAAGAGAAATCTTTTAAATCAAAAGATTCTGAAGCTAAAGGTTGAACTGTACAAATATTTAAACTCCAACTATTTAAACTTCCACCATCAAGATTATAAGCATCTGCAATTCGTAATGTCCAAGTACCTGTTGAACTTTGTCCATTAAAGCCAGATAAAGCCTGAGACGGTATCCTTGTTCCTGTTAATGTTGGTGTACTTGTTGCACAAGTTAATGCAGAACCAGAATCATCAAATGTTACATTTATATTATCAGCAGAACCACATACATTAGCAAATAAAACAACTTGAGTACCTGAAGGACTTATTAAAGTTGCTGTTAAATCACTCACGTAAGTATGCGTAACATTCATAGTAATATTTATATCAGAAATATTTCCTCCAGAAGGAATATTTAAAGTCGAATTAATTGTTGGTGCTCCAGAAGCTGAAATAGCCACAGGAACATTTGTTGATGAAACAGTTCCACAAGAAACAGTTCCTGTTGTAAATTTATAAGCACTACTGAAAGTACCAGTACATGTAGCATTTTTAGGCAATACTCTCCAGTAATAAGCTGTTCCTTGTGTTAAACCAGATGCACTGTAAGAGTTTGTAGTAACATTACCTGAGCTAACTATATTTGAAAAACCAGCATCGGTTGCTACTTGAACATCATAAGATGTTGCGCTTGGACTTGGGTTCCAGTTTAAAGTTAAAGTTGTATTTACTCCATTCGCGTTATCTGCTGGTGTAGTTAAAATTACTGGACTTACCCCAATTGAAAGATAAAATGGCACTGTTTTAGTTGTTCCTCCAGATGTAGCATTAACTAAAATTTGATAATCTCCACCTGCAACTCCTGTTAAATTCCCTAGTGTTAAGGTTACAGTTCCATTTGCACTAACTGAATTTGGACTAAAACTAACAGTCGCTCCAGCTGGAGCACCAGTTGCAGCAAAACTAGTTGTTCCACTAAAACCTCCTAAAGCAGCATAATCAACAGTAAATGTCGCTGTAGTTGGATTACATGAAGAAATATTTTGAACCCCAGAAAAAGCAACAGAAAAAGTTGATGGTGCAGCTGTTATACTAAAATTAGCATTTGAAATATCATAAAATACATGATTATTTCCTTTCACCATAACTCTCTTATTACTTCCTACATTGTTAGGTACTGTTACAATTTCAGAACCGTCATTTGGAACTTTACTAGCTAATAAAATTGGATAAGTAAACCCTCCATCATTGGATAAATAAATATCAACAAAAGAAGCATTAACATTGTTTCCTGTTGTTCCAGCGACATCCCAAGTAACTGTTTGGTTTGACCCAGCAACCCATGAAACTGCTGTATTAGGAGCAGTAACTAAAAAAGGTCCTGCAGTAGCATTCACTGAAATCACTGTGTCATCAAAACCAGTTTGCCCTTGACCTGCAACATTATCTCTAGCTGTGAGTCTAAAGTTTAAAGTTCTAGCAACTGAACTTAGAGCTTCTGAAATAACTTCTAACCCATTAGTTGTTTGGCTATTTGCAATCGTTGAATTTATAATTGGAAAATGTCTTTGAGGTACACTTGTAGCTGGATAACAAACCCAATTTGGTCCGTTTGTCTTTGTTGGAGATGCAGCACTTGCTGCTCCTGTATTTCCAGTGGCATTATCATATTCTTCCCAAGTATATGTTAATCCAGAAGCTCCTCCTGCATCTGTTGCAGAACCTGTAAGAACAAAAGGAGTACTCTTAGGTATAGTATAATCTGGACCTGCATTTACAACTGGTGCAGAATGTGTTATCGCTACTGAAGTAGGACACGTTTTCCCAACCATGTTTGCCTGAACTTGAGCTATACTAGCCGAATGGAAAATATCAATTGAGTGTTGGTGCGTATCATAACTCGTAATTCCAGCATATCCCATGATAGTCACTCCAGAACCCACTTCAACATTTACACCAGATCCTTCATTACCATGTGTAAAAGTATGGTTTGCTCCAAATTGATGACCTAATTCGTGAGCTACATAATCAATATCAAAATTATCCCCAGCAGGAATTCCATCAGCTGGTGAAGTATAACCACTACCTTTTTGATTGTTTACACAAACACAACCTATACAGCCTGCATTACCACCACCTCCTGTTGCTCCAAATAAATGACCGACATCATAATTTGCTTCTCCAATTACAGATGTTAAAGTTGATTGCAATTCATCGTTCCAGTTACCCAAATTAGATGCAGGAGAGTATGGATCAGTTGATGCATTATAATAGATAACATTATTATTATTTGCAATAATATTCATATGAATAGCGAAGTCTTTTTCAAAAACGCCATTAACACGGGTCATTGTTGCATTATAAGCTGCATTTACTAATCCCACGTTTGCAGCACTAGTAGCGCCAAAATAATTAGCATATTCTGCAGTACAAGATAGCGCTAGTCTAAAATTAAGTAAAGAGCCAGCACTAGAACGACCATTTAAATCTGCATCTGAAAAATTGGATTTTGACAATTTTTTTGCGAAATCCTGTTCATTAGTCGAGCATGTAAATGGTAATTTACCTTTAGTACGAGATGATTTGTAAACGGCGTAAATGGTTCCATCTTCAGAGAAACGCTCCATAAACTCGGTTGCTTTATCAGCTCTAAAAACCATCGTTTGAATCCCCATTGGATCAATACTCATTCTTAAAGTAGCATGAACATCGTCTACGCCATTTCCTGCATATGCTCTAATCTCAGGGAATTGAGCTTGTAAAGTTGCATCAAAATTAGAAGCTTCAAAAATCTCAAAACGTTCTAAATTTCCTTGGGCATTTGGCAACGTAATAACCACCCCATCTGCATTCCTAGAATATCTATCTGGAACATTTTTAAGCAGTTGTTTAAAAGCATTTAAGTCTAAATGGATTAATTCAAATGTTTCAGGAAAAGACTGTCTTTCTACTAATTTATTTTTTGTTATATTTTTATTGGAAACTTTTTCCCAAGGTTCTTTTATTTGTGAAAAAGACAGACTCACAAATAAAAGAAAAAATAATGCTAGTAATAATTTTTTCATAATATATTATAAAATTTGTTTTGTTTACAACAAATATAATCATAAAAAAATAATTATTTAACAAAAAAAGGAAGCTTAATAAGCTTCCTTTAATAAAATTATTTATTTCAATTAATTTACAACAATTTTCTTAACAGCCTTTCTAGCCCCATCTTGAATTGTTACAATATAAATACCAGATTGAATATTATTTAATTGAACATTTTGATCAAATAATCCAGAGTTATTGTATTCATTTGAAAAAACTTGTCTTCCTCTCATATCATGCACTCCAATGTTAATTTTACTTCTTGTATTAGAACTAAACTTCACATTGAATGAACCATTATTTGGATTTGGAAACACTACTAAGTCTTCAATTGTTACAAAAGAATCAGATGACAATACCGGAACTAACTCAGCATGACATAATTGAATAGTAAAAGTATTAAAAGTACCTGGCGTTCCATCTACAACACCATCTTTAAAGTAAACTCCCCAATTTCCAGCACTATTTTGCCCTACACCAGCATTAACATTCCCATTTGAATAGGGTCTAAAAGGACCTCCAGTTGTAGTCTGAGCACAATTTACCACTCCTCCTGAAGTATCGAACCATTTATCCAAATTAGCACCTGTACAAGCCGTATTATTATACCATAATGCAGTACTTAAACCTCCTGAAATATCTTCCCATGGTTGAGCTAATAAAATATTAACTTGACCAATTTTTGAATGAGTTATATTAGCATAATAGTTAATATCAGTAATAGTGTAAGAATCAGAAATTGGTAAATTATATCCTGGATAACCACCCGTGCTTTCAGTAATATTTGCATTAAGATTAAAGGTATAGTCTTTACAAACATTTTGTGATTCATAAGTATAATCCCCTATAGCAATATTTTTTGAGTTTATATTAAAGAAGATATTACCTGAAGCTTTTACCATAACTCTACAATTTGGCTCAGTAACAGTTGGTACAGTTATTACTTGTGAACCATCATTTGGTGTATTGGCTAATATAACATTCCAAGTAGCACCATTATCTGAAGTATATAGAATATCAACACTACCTCCACCAGCACTCGAATCGGTTCCATTAACCACCCAAGTAACTGTTTCAGTAGATCCTGGTGTCCAAACAATTCCATCAGTATTTTGAGAACTTACTGTTAAAGGTCCTCTTGTAGCATCAACAGTAACTACCATACTACTTGTTTGAGTTTGACCACCAGCAGCCACATTATCCCTTCCTGTTAAGGTAAAGTTTAATGTTCTAGCTACTGTAGAAAGCGCTTCCCAAGTGCTAGCCTGACCTCCAATCAATGTATTCATTGAAGGCAAATATCTTACTGGTTGTGCAGTTGGAGCAAACGATCTAAAGTTAGGTCCATTTGTTTTTGTTGGAGAAGGGAAACAAGCATTTTGTCTTGCAGATAATTCAGCTGCTGTAGGACTATTTGGGTTTGCAGGTTGAGCAATTCCTGTTTCATCATCATTTTCTTCCCAAGTATATGAAAGTGTATTCCCATCTGGATCGCTTCCTGTTCCTGTTAATACAAATGGAGTTCCTTTAGGAATGGTATAATTTGAACCTGCACTTATAACTGGAGTTTGATTAGTTAAAGACGTTGTAACAGGACATGTTTTAGTTGCTAAGTTATTTTGAATTTGCAAAATACTTCTATACGCAAAATAATCATCTGAATGCGCTTGCACATCTGTTACACCTGTAATTCCAGCATATCCCATAATTGTTGAACCTGAACCTGGCTCTACATTAACACTATTATCTTCAAAAGTAACAGTAAAAGTATGATTAGCTCCTAATTGATGACCCATTTCATGAGCTACATAATCGATATCAAAGTTGTCTCCAGATGGTATTCCATCTGCTGGAGAAGTATAACCACTCCCTTTGTTTTTGTCGGTCGTTATAAAAGTATCATCTCTACACACACATCCTATACAACCCGCATTTCCACCACCACCAGAAGCACCAAATAAGTGACCTATATCATATGCTGCGTTACTCGCTGCTAAATTTGCACCTAAACTTGCCGATAAATTATTTTGTAATTCTGTATTCCAAGCTCCACCTGCTCCTGTTGAAGCATCAGAATAAGGATCTGTTGATGCATTATAATAAATAATATTATTTGCACTGATGATATTTAAATGCAAAGCCAAATCTTTTTCAAACACTCCATTAACACGAGTCATAGTATTATTAAAAGCAGCTAAAACCAAACCAACTTGTGATGAATTTGTTGCTCCAAAATAATTTGCATATTCTGCAGTACAAGATAACGCTAAACGCATTGTTTTATAAACACCGTTATTTGATCTTGAACCTACATTAGACGTATTTTTTAAAATACTATCTACCAATACTTCCTCTTCTGTACTACAAGTAAATGGTAATTTACCTTTTGTTCTAGAAGAATCAAAAACAGCATAAACTTGAGATTCATTAGAATACAACTCTATGAATTCATTTGTTTTATTTGTTCTAAAAATCATAGTTTGTATTCCTTCAGGAGAAATACTTAATCTAATTTGTGCATTTTTATCATCCAAACCGATACCTACATAGGCTCTAATATCTGGAAATTGAATTTGTAGCTCTTCTGTAAAGTTTGAAGCTTCAAACATAGCAAACTTTTCAAATCCTCCATTAGAATTTGGAATAGTAATAATAGATTGAGAAGTTGTAGTTACCATTCTATCAGGAGCTGCTGAAAGAATGTTCTTTAGATTTTCCAATTTCAATGCATACAATGAAAACTCTTGAGGAAAACTTGATCTTGATACGTTTTTTGAAAGACTTGCAACATTAGCTGCGTTTTCTACAGTCCAAAGCTCATTCTTTTGAGCATTTAGATTAAAAAACATCAGAAATGCACATACAAGTAGTAATGTTTTTTTCATTATTTTTGAGATTAATTTATAGAGGTCATAAAAGTAATTTTTATTTTACTTTGTAGCAAATTTATATTTAAAAAAACGATTTATTATGTTTTATAGAATATTCATAATTTTTCTTCTGTTTTTTTCTTGTTCTAGCAAAAAAGAAGCATCTGTTGAAGAAAATACAAAAAAGAAAGAAAGTAAAGGTTTTAGTTGCCCCAATGAAGGACACTGTTTTCTAGAAGTGCTAAACGAAACATCTTTAGAGATAAAAACAATAAATAACGCACTCCTGCTTTCCTTATCGGATGATAAAGAAAAAACAACTATCCACTTCCAGTATTCAAAAAATCTAGAAGAGATGGCTGTTGACGGTGGCTATAGAGAAGAGTACTTTTTTGAAATTGACAACCGTAATCACCGAGCCGATTTAAAAAACGAAGCCTTACAACAGGTAAAAATGCTGTATGGAAAATACACCAATTCGAGAGGAAATAATAATGGTTTGCATTTTCTAAAAAATGGACATTTAAACTATGAGATAAATGAAGGAAAAATCAATTTTAGTTTTACCACTAACTTACTTGATCCATTGATTAAAGAAATTCATGTAACCGAAAATGAATTATAAAAATTAACTTTTACTAGATTAAATTTAATATTAAATTCATAATTCCACTACATGAACAAAATTATCTTTTCTTCTTTTCTAGAACTGAATTTAAAATACTTATTTTTGCTAGAAATATTTTAAACTTTGAATATCTTTAATTCCATTTCTTCTTTTAGCACAGAAAAAAAAACCATCGTAACAATAGGAACTTTTGACGGTGTACACATTGGGCATAAAAAAGTTTTAAAAAAAATGCAAGATTTAGCTAAACATAAAAATGCAGCAAGCACTATTCTTACTTTTTTTCCACATCCAAGAATGGTTCTTCAACAAGACTTAAATATTAAACTTTTAAATACTATTGAAGAAAAAAAAGAATTAATTTCTGAATTTGATATTGACAACTTAATCATTCATCCTTTTGATTTAGAATTCTCAAGACTTACTGCTGAAGACTTTGTTAAAAACATCTTGATTGACCAATTGAATATTTGCGCCATCATAATAGGCTATGATCATCGTTTTGGAAGAAATAGAACAGCCACAATTACTGATTTAATAAATTTTGGAATCAAATATAATTTTGACGTAAAACAAATAACAGCTAAAGAAATAGATGAAATAACTATTAGTTCTACTAAAATTAGAAATGCTTTACTAGAAGGTGATATCCAAACAGCAAATGAATTCTTAGGCTATACTTATTCATTAATAGGAGTTGTTGTTGAAGGAAAAAAAATTGGACGAACAATTAATTTCCCTACCGCCAACATCAAAATTAATGAAGATTATAAATTAATTCCACAAAATGGAGTTTATATAGTTTCTGTTGAAATTGAACAAACTCAACATTTCGGGATGATGAACATTGGTAACAACCCTACTGTTTCCGATAACAAGCAAAGTATAGAAGTACACCTTTTTGATTTTAACCAAAACATCTACAATAAAACGATAAAAGTTAACTTCTTGGAACGTATTAGAGATGAAAAAAAATACGCTTCTTTAGAAGAATTAAAAGAACAACTTCAAAAAGACAAATCTTTCTCACTATCTAGAATAAAAAAATACTCATGAACCGATATGTATTTAGAGAAATAGACATTGCTCCTTTAATAGTTTTTAGAATTTTTTTCGGTTTTCTTATTGCCTGCGAAAGTTTTGGTGCTATTGCAACTGGCTGGGTAAAACAAGTTTTCATAGTTCCAAAATTCACTTTTTCATTTATTGGATTAGATTGGCTACAACCTTTATCTGGAAATGGCATGTATTATTATTTTATTACAATGGGCTTTGCAGGTATATTAATAATGCTAGGATTGCGATACACTATTGTCATGATAAGTTTTACAATTATGTGGGCAGGTGTATACTTCATGCAAAAATCATCTTATAATAACCATTATTATTTAGTATTATTGATTAGCTTTATAATGGTTTTTTTACCTGCTAATCGTTATAAATCCTTAGACATAAAATTAGGCCTCCAATCCAAAAAAGAAACTATGCCATATTGGGTAAGTTTAATTTTCATAATACAAATAGCTATTGTATATAGTTATGCTGCTTTGGCTAAAATCTATCCCGATTGGTTAGACGGTACTTTCACAAAAAACTTATTACAAGGCACTACTACAAGACCTTTTTTTCTACAATTATTTTCAAAAAAATGGTTTTACTTATTTATTGCTTACGCTGGCATTTTTTATGATTTAGTAATTGTTCCTTTTTTGTTATGTAAAAAAACTAGAACTATTGCTTTAATTGCCTCTTTATTTTTCCATTTGTTCAACGCTTTTGTTTTACAAATTGGTATTTTCCCGTTTTTTGCTTTAAGTTTTGCGTTATTCTTTTATGATTCTAACAGTATTAAGAATATTTTCTTTAAAAAGAAAAAAAGCATCAAACCACTTCACGAAGATCTTAAACAAAAAAAGTTACTTTTCTATTTATTTATACCCTTTCTTATTTTACAATTATCACTCCCATTACGTCATTATTTTATTAAAGGTGACGTACTTTGGACAGAAGAAGGTCATCGATTAAGTTGGAGAATGATGCTAAGAGAACGCAGAGGATTCATTTCTTTTGTTATTGTAGACAACAACACGAAACAACGTACCGTCTATAATTATCATAAAAATTTAAGCCCTAAACAAGCCTATCAACTTCCTACTAAACCTGATTTCATTTGGCAATATTGTCAAAAAATAAAGGAAGAATTTAAAGATAAAGATATTTCAATATACATTAATTGTTCCAATGCTATTAATAGGAAACCTTATCAAACTCTAATAAATCCAAAATACGATATGGCGAAAGCAAAATGGAATTATTTTTTCCATAACGAATGGATTATACTGCACAATTAGTTCTTTTTTTTTGATTTTGATTATCAAATAGTTATGATTTTTTTATTATCTTTAATGTATAAAATCTACAAATTATGAAAAACTCAATCGAACTTAAAAATGGATTCCTCATTTTTATAGGAATTGGCTTATTCTTCCTTCTTATGGATATTTTAGGGTTAGCTGACAAAAATTATTTACGAATTTTAAACGCTTTTATTGTTATTTATGGCATCAATAAAACCATTCAATACAATTTTAATCATGGCAATTCTGATTATTTAGAAAATTTAATTTCAGGCTTTAAAACAGGTATTATTGGCGTTGTACTAGGTATTATTGGTTTAATAATTTTCATATATATAAAAGGCGGGGAAAGTTATTTAACAAAATTATCTGATACTTTCTTCTTTCTCGGCAAAACAAATATTATTAAATATTGTAGTGTCTTATTATTTGAAGGTGTTGCTTCAAGCTTAATTGGCTCATTTGCACTCATGCAATATTGGAAAGACATTGTGATAAATTCTAAATATTAATTGATTTCATAATTTTTTTAATGTTCAAAAGTAATTTCCTACTTTTGAAAACTAAAAGAATTTTAATGAATACGATTAGATATAACTGGACAAAAGAAGAAATAATTGCACTTTACAACAAACCTTTAATGGATTTACTGTTTGAAGCTGCAAGTATACATAGACAATTTCACAATCCAAATGTAGTACAAGTCTCCACTTTATTATCAATAAAAACAGGAGGTTGTCCTGAAGATTGTGGCTATTGCCCTCAAGCTGCAAGATATCATACCAATGTAGAAGGTAATGATTTAATGTCTGTTTCTCAAGTAAAAGCACAAGCCTTAAGAGCAAAAGCTTCAGGCTCTTCTAGAGTATGTATGGGTGCTGCATGGAGAAATGTAAAAGATGGTCCAGAATTTGACCAAGTATTGGAAATGGTTAGAACCATCAACAAATTAGACATGGAAGTATGTTGTACCTTAGGAATGATTACAGAAAATCAAGCTAAACGTTTAGCAGAAGCTGGTTTATATGCCTACAATCATAATTTAGATTCTTCCGAAGAATATTATAAAGAAGTAATTTCCACAAGGGGTTATGAAGACCGTTTAGAAACTATTGACAATGTAAGAAAAACAAATGTAACGGTTTGTAGTGGTGGTATTATTGGAATGGGAGAACGTATTGAAGATAGGGCTGGCATGCTTGTAGCTTTAGCTTCATTAAATCCGCAACCCGAATCTGTTCCAATTAATGCTTTAGTTGCTGTTGAAGGAACTCCTCTTGAAAACGAAAAACCAGTTGAAATTTGGGATATGATCAGAATGGTTGCCACTACAAGAATTGTAATGCCAGAAACTCAAGTTAGACTTTCAGCTGGTAGAACACAAATGAGTAGAGAAGGACAAGCTATGTGTTTCTTTGCTGGAGCTAATTCTATTTTTGCAGGCGATAAATTACTCACAACTCCTAATCCAGATGTAAATGAAGACATGAAAATGTTTGAATTACTTGGATTAGAACCTCAAAAACCTTTCATCAAAAAAATGCAACCGCAAACTGTTGAAGCCGAAGATTCGCAATATACTACTCTTGGTGAGAAACCAAAATGGTCTAGACCTAGTCATACCATTGAAAGAAATATAGAAGCTTCATTAAAAAGAAAATAAAGTTTTCATAATTTTTTAAAATTTTGATAACAATTAAATAAATTTGCTCTAAGAAAACTTAGAGCATTTTTTATGTCTTCATTACATCTAACTGAAATTGAACGTGTAGCAACCATTTCAAAAGAAGATTTCTACACAAACTATGTTAAAAAACAAAAACCAGTAGTTATAGAAAAATTAACTAGTGATTGGCCAGCCTATTCGAAATGGAACTTAGAATACATTAAAAATATAGCAGGAGACAAAACTGTACCTTTGTATGACGATAGACCCGTTTCTTACAAAGATGGTTTCAATGAAGCTCATGCCAAGATGAAAATGAGAGACTATATTGATCTATTAGTATCAAAACCTACCAATTATCGTATTTTTTTATACAACTTAATGAAAGAGGTACCTTCGCTTCGAAATGACTTTAAATGGCCCAAAATAGGACTTAGATTAGTCAAACAACTTCCGATGTTGTTTTTTGGAGGTCAAAATTCAAAGGTATTCATGCATTTTGATATTGATTATTCTAATATTTTACATTTTCATTTTCATGGTGAAAAACAATGTGTTTTATTTGATCCCAATCAAACTCCATATTTATACAAAGTACCTTATTCATTAATCTCAAGAGAAGATATTGATTTTGACAATCCTGATTTTGAAAAATTCCCTGCTTTAAAAAACGCAAAAGGCTTAATTTGCAATCTCAAGCATGGGGAAATGCTATACATGCCTGAAGGTTATTGGCATTATATGAAATATATTACTCCAGGTTTTTCAATGAGCTTAAGAGCCTTCCCGAGAAAACCTATCAACTTAACAAAAGCTGTTTACAATGTATTCTTTATGCGTTATTATGATAATTTCATGAGAAAAAGAAAAGGTCAAGCCTGGATTGACTACAAAAATGAACAAGCAATTATAGAGACTAATAAAAATATGTAATAAAAAAGCCACTTTTAAAAGTGGCTTTTTTATTACCTGCTCATTTCAACAAAGTATTTATAAAAAAGTGGAATAGTTTCTATCCCTTTTAAATAATTAAATACTCCAAAATGCTCGTTTGGAGAATGAATTGCATCACTATCCAACCCAAAGCCCATTAATATTGTTTTACTTTTTAATTCTTTTTCAAACAAAGCAACAATAGGAATACTTCCACCTGAACGAACAGGAATGGCTGGCACTCCAAAAGTTTCAGTATACGCCTTATTAGCTGCTTGATACCCTACACTATCTATTGGGGTAACATAACCTTGTCCACCATGATGTGGCTTAACTACAACTTTTACTGAATCTGGTGCAATGCTTTCAAAATGCTTTTTAAATAAATCTGTAATTTCCTCCCAGTCTTGGTTAGGCACTAATCGCATTGAAATTTTGGCAAAAGCTTTACTTGGAATAACTGTTTTTGCTCCTTCACCAGTATAACCTCCCCAAATTCCATTAACATCAAGAGTAGGCCGTATCGAATTACGCTCATTGGTAACATACCCTTCTTCACCACAAACAGCATCTATATCTAAAGCTTTCTTATACTTTTCTAAAGAAAAAGGTGCTTTTGCCATTTCTGTTCGTTCCGCTTCAGACAATTCTTCTACTTTATCATAAAAACCAGGTATCGTAATATGATTTTTTTCATCATGTAATGAAGCAATCATTTTTGTTAAAATATTAATTGGATTTGCTACTGCTCCGCCATATAATCCGGAATGCAAATCTCTATTAGGTCCAGTAACTTCCACTTCAACATAACTTAATCCTCTTAGTCCTGTAGTTATGGAAGGTTGTGTGTTTGAAATCATTCCTGTATCGGAAATTAATATTACATCATTTGCTAGTTTCTCCTGATTGCGTTCTACAAACCAACTCAAGCTCTTGGAACCCACTTCTTCTTCTCCTTCAATCATAAACTTCACATTACAAGGCAATGTATTTGTGCTTATCATATATTCAAATGCTTTTACATGCATATACATTTGACCTTTATCATCGCAAGCTCCTCTAGCAAAAATAGCTCCTTCTGGATGAATCTCTGTTTTTTTAATTACTGGCTCAAAAGGAGGTGAATTCCATAAATCAATGGGATCTGCAGGTTGAACATCATAATGTCCGTATACTAAAACTGTTGGTAAATTTTTATCAATGATTTTTTCAGCATAGACTATAGGGTATCCTGGTGTTTCACATAATTCTGCAAAATCGCAACCTGCTTTTTCCAAGCTAGCTTTAACGGCTTCTGCTGTCGATATTACATCGTGAGCATAAGCGCTATCCGCACTTACAGATGGAATTTTCAATAATTCTATTAATTCATTTATAAATCTTTCTTTATTTTTTTCTACGTAATCTTTTATGTTTTCCATTCTATTTAATTGGTTTGTATATCAAAGTTACAAAAAAAATGAGTTACCAAATATGATAACTCATTCTTTAAATTATAGTAACTTGATTTAGAAAATTATTTTTTTAGTAACTACTTGATTGTTATTTAAAGTAATCTTTACAAATAATGCTTGATTTGTAGCTTGCAAAGTTGTTATTGCAATTGAATTTTCATACACCTCTTTATTTAATAGCAGAGCTCTTCCTAAAACATCAAATATACTTATTGATTGAATAGCTATTTGCTCACTATTTATTACAATAGAACTATTATTTGTAAAGACGATTACAGCATTCTCACTCACAAAATCAGGAATATCTAAAACCACAGCATCTTTATAAACTATTTCGAAGCGATCTTCAAAAATTCCAGCTTGAGAACTAAAAGAGTAGGATGATTGTTTAATATCATGAATAACATTTAGATATTTGTCTTTTAAATATATATTTTGTAAATCAAATAAGCCATCCATATTTTCTAAATTAATAGAATATGTTCCAGAAATTTCAACTTTTAATCCTAATGTCACAATATCATTATCATCAAAAGGCAATCCTTTTCCTTGAATAACTAATTCTTCTGCATTTATTATACTATATAAATAAGTAGCATTAGAATTATCTAATATTTTCCCATCAATCAAAGTATCAAACCCAGAAGTAGCTCCTTCTTTGTATCCAATTAAGATTTGATTAAAAGGTGTTGTATCTCCATTTAAATTTAACCAAAAGCGATGCGTTTCAGAAGATGTATTTGCACTTCTAAAGAATTGTGTACTAGAAGAAGCATTTAGCCTTTGTTCATTACTAAATATTGCATTACCAAAATCATACGCTCTTACATAAAAACCTTGCCCAGTTTGAATTACTCCATTTGGAACACTTCCTCCTGCAGCTGAAGCAGTTCCTCCCAAAGTAGTATAGGATGCATAATTATTTGCTGGATAAGCTCCTCCACTAGCAGGAACTGTATGTGTCCAAAAATAAAGAGCACCTACGGTAGTGGCGTTGTCAGATAAAAATCGATCCGCATCTATAGGTGAAGCATATGGATTACCAATTAAATTATAACCTTTCCCTAAACTGGCAGACAAATCACCATTGTATGGAACCCCGTCATATTGACTATTAAATACTGTTGGGACACTTGAAGACCAGTTATTATCTACACGAATCATATATCCTTTCCCAGAGATAAAATTAGTGGATGGATCGACCGATTGATAAGCTGTTGGTGTAGTTGTTCCTGTATACAAATACTCATAAAAACGAGTAGGAATTGTATTTGGTGAAAAATCTAACAATTGTTGTCCTATAACCGGTGAAGCCCAAGCCGTATAATCTAAACGAATCATTGGTGCAGAACTTTTTTCAACAGTAATATCTCCTGTATTAACAGCATCTCCATCTATTTGTCTTAATGCTGCATTATTTTTTACAGTTAAAGTTCCTCCTGTATTTACAGTAACTTCATTTGTTATTACAAACGTATTTCCTGAAGTAATTACTACATTAGCACCAGAATTAATCACTAAAGAACAAGCTTCAATATCAGAAGAAGATGTATAATTCCCATTAAAAACAGCAACTACATTTCGTAAAGGTGTACCATTTGACCACGAAGAACCATTCCAAGTAGTTGTAATAACTCCGCAAGCATTAGGTGTTTCTTCAATTGTTGTTTCAGTAGTACAAATTTCGAAAGTTAAAGAATTTAGCGTTCCTGTATCGCCTTGATAACTATCCACAGCTAAAAAGGTCCAAGTTCCGTTGGCCGCTTTTCCATTATACACATTAAATGTTGATGAAGGCTGATATGTTCCTGGTCCTAAAATTGTATTTGTATTACCACTACAAGGTATAGCACTAGCCGCTTGAGAATCTAGAGTTAAATTATTAAATCCGTTTTGACTTGTACAAACACCATTAACATACAACACCTGTGTCCCGTCTGGATGATTCAAAGCTAATACGACATCTTGAATATAAGTATGGCTTACATTTAAATTAAGAATATTAACATCTGAAATAGTCCCTGCCATAGCTGGAACACTTGTCGTAAAACCTACAACGGTTCCATATCCTCCACCAGCTTGACCATCTGGAATGGCTAAATTTGGAGTAAAAGGATATTGATTACATGTTGTTGTCGTTGTTACCGTATATCCAATAGCAAAATCATTTGTATTAATCGCATAAAAATCGTTTCCTGTTGGTTCAATTAAAATCCTACAATATGGCGAAGCAATATTTGGTATAATAACGTTTTGAGTTCCATCATTTGGAGTATTACTTACTAAAGTTATAGGGAAAGTTTGCCCTCCATCAGTAGAAAGTTTAATATTTACATTAGCTGCACCAGTCATTGTATTAGTACTGTTTACTGACCAAGTTATTGTTTGTGAAGAACCTTGAGTATAAGAAATACCTGTTGTACTTTGAGAAGTCACAAGAAAAGGACCTTTTGTTCTATCAAAAGTTACTGCAACATTTGTACTTTTATTATTACCTCCACCAGGATGATTATCTCTTACAGTTAATCGAAAATTTAAGATTCTATTTGCACTTGCGTTATTAGGAATAATTTCCCATTGATTCCCTGTAATTCCATTAGCAACATGATCTTCTAATCTAGGAAAATGTCTTACACCATTATTTTTTGGCATAAATGAACGAAAATTAGGACCGTTAGTCTTTGTCTCCGAAGGATATGAAGCAGCAGCACCAACAGTAGTAGCATCATCAACTTGTTCCCAACAATAAGACAAAACATCACCAGCATCAGCATCAGTTGCTGTTCCTATTAATTTAAATGCTGTTCCTCTAGGTAATGTTTTGGCTGCCGTTGTACTTGGCACTGGCACAGCATTTGAAATAGCAACAATAGTTGGACATGATTTACTTTTTATGTTGGTTGTAATTTGCTGAATTGAACCAGCATGAAAAATTGGAATTGAATGATTAGCCACGTCTGTAGCTCCTGTTATTCCGGCATACCCCATAATAGTTACTCCAGATCCTGGTTCCATATTAACAGCGTTATTTTCAGAACTCATTGAAAAGGTGTGATTCCCTCCTAATTGATGTCCAATTTCATGAGCCACATAATCAACATCAAAGTTATCGCCTTCAGGTATTCCATCTGCAGGTGATGTAAATCCTTGTCCTTTAGAATTATCAGAAGAACAAACACATCCAATACAACCTGCATTTCCACCACCACCATCTGCACCAAATAAATGTCCAATATGATAATTAGCATTTCCAATGACTGATTGTAAAGTACTTCCTAATTCTCCATTCCAAGCACCACCAGACCCAGCTGCAGCATCAGAATAAGGGTCGGTTGCAGGATTATAATAAATTACATCTGTTGTATTAGCTATTAATTGCATGGTACAATTAAAATCTGCCTCAAAAATAGCATTTACACGGGTGTAAGTAGCATTATAAGCGGCTAAAACTAAATTAACTTGAGCCGCACTTGTTGCTCCAAAATAATTGGCATATTCACCAGTACAAGACTGGGCCATTTTAAAAACTCTTAAATTTGAATCGTCTGCATCTCTATTAGTATAATTTAACATTTCATCTGGATGATCCAATTTAGCCACAGCATCTTCTGTTGAACAAATAAAATTACCCGTTGACTTTGTAGATTTTAATTTATCAAAAATAATAACTGTTTTATGATCGGTAGATATAGGATCTATTATAAATGTAGTTTCTTGTGAGCCAGAACGTATAATAGCACTTATACCATTGTATGGAGAAAGACTAAATCGAATCACATTTGAAGGGTTTGATATTCCTTGCCCTACATAAGACCTAATTTCTGGGAATTTATTTTGCAAATCTGCTTCAAAATTTGAAGCTTCTAAGATTCTATATTGTTCTAAATCGCCTTTAATATTAGGGATAGAAACAATTACATTAGATATTCCTGAGAAATTTTCTCTACTTGGAACATGATTTAAATTGGATTTAAATTTTTGATAATCAAATTCAAATAATTTATATTCTAATGGCAAAGATGATCTGCGGTTTTTTTCAACGCCACCATTTCCATTTCTTTCGATTTTTTTCCACCCACTCTCCTTTTGAGAATATAATTGAAGAATTGAAAAAAAGATTGTTAATGAAAGTAATATTTTTTTCATTTTAGTCAGGTTAATAGATAATTTAATATTAATGTCAAGGGAACAAATATAAAATTATTTTAATATTTTTTTAGATTTAAACAAAAAAAACTGCTTTTCAGCAGTTTTTAAGTTAAAATAAACAAGAAAAATTAAAAAATAACCTTTCTTGTTATGGCAACTTTATCATCTAATTCAATTTTAACAATTAAAGTTGTGTTATTTTTATTTAAACCATCTATTATGACTTTTGAATTATTAATATTTTTTTTATCAATAATTTTTCTAGCCAAAATATCATACACTATAACTGATTTAATATTTGCACCAGACAATGTACTAATTTCAATATTTTGATTCGTAATCAATTGTATATTCTCATCAGTATTTACAAATATGTCATTTGATAATGCGGCGTCTTTAAAACGCAAAACAAATCGATTATTAAAGACACCTATATCAGAATTAAAATTATAGGGTGCTAATTTTAAATTATGAATAGTATTTGAATACAAATCTTCAATATAAATTTCTTGCTGATCAAAAAGACCGTCTACAGCAAAAATAGCGATACTATTTAATCCTGATTTTACAATGTTTATACCTAAAGGCACAGTATCATTATCGTTAAAAGGGAATCTTCCTTGAATACTCAAATATTTATCATTAATTATGGAGTAAATAGACGCTTCTGTTGAACCAATAGCAACAGCGTCATACATCCTATCTCTACCCATTGTTGCTCCAGAAACATAACCCACTAATGTTCTAGCCGATTTATTTGTCTCTGTAATCAAATCCAACCAAATTCTATTTTTCTCTTGAGTTGCTGCGTTTCTGTAAAATTGACTATTATCGTACGCTCTACTTCTTATCGCATTATTAAAAACAACAGTTTCAGAAGTCGCAGCACCATCGTTCATTATGGTAAAAAAGCCTTGACCTCCTGCTATATAACCATTAAAAGTACCTGGACCAGAACTTGTACCAGTACTATTATATATTATATAATCGTTAATAGAATAATTAGCCTGAAAACTTCCATAAAATGGATTCTGAATAGAAGTAGAAGGTGAAATTCCATGTGTCCAAATTCTTACAGCTCCTTCAATATTTGTATTGGCAGCAAGAAAATCTATTGCATTAATTGAAGAAGGATACGGATTTCCAATTAAATTCAAATTATCATCTAAATTAGTAATCGTTATTCCGTTTGTACCACTATAATCAGAACCCGTATAATTACCTCTTTGAATTATTGTTGAAATCACTCCATTTCTAGGCAATCCATTAAATGTATTTGAAAAAACATCTCTCATAATATAACCAACTCCTGATTCCATAGTGGTACTTAACGCATAATTCCATGTTCCCAAACCTCCATTTGTATTAATTGCAATTGGATTCCAAACAAACACATGACCAGTACTTGGTGTGTCAAATCCTTCTACTGGAGAAGACCAATATACATAATCAAAAGTAGAACCTGTTGTATTTCTTTCGTAAGAAATATCCCCTGTATTTACTCCTAAATCATTTATCTGTATTAAAGAACCATTATTCAATACATTCATAACACCATCAACAGTTAAATTGTTATTTACTTGTATGAAATCATTAGCATTAACTGTTACTATTTTTCCTGGTTCTATATTTAAGTTTCCTGTTGCAATTAAATTATTAGACGTACTTGTTGTGAAATTATTGTTCAAAACAACATTATAAAATATTTCTGTTCCTACTGGAGTAACTGCATTAATAATTTGATCTATTAATCCTTTAAAAACAACCGTTCCATTTCCTTCATCAAAGGCACTTTCTCCAATATTATTTGTCCAATTCCCATGAAGTAATAACCTTCCATCTATTGTCCCACTATTTGAGTCGTCCATATCAAGAACTCCTGTTGTATCTAACAACAAATCTCCATAAACTTCTAGAATATTGTTGTTACTTCCATAAATTTCAACCTTACTTCCTAAAATATCTATGTTTTTACAAGTAGCTAAATCGGAGTAATCATCAGAATAGGCTGCAGTATAATCAATTCTTGCTACATTAGTAGCAGAAGTAGTAACAATTACATCTGTATTAGCATCAGGCACAGCTAAACCAGACCAATTAGCACAATTAAACCAATTCGTATCAACATCTCCTACCCATTGACCTGAAGGATTACTTGGTCCAATTTCAAATGTTCTACCTGCACTTGTTACAACAGTATTACTTGGGTTCAGATTGTATCTCCCAGTTCCTAAAGTCCAATTATTAGAAACATCTGCAACAGCATTAATAATTTGATAAAGAGAAGCGATTCCATGTTCTTTGTCATTTTCATAATAACCACTTACTGCACTCGCACTAATGCTTTCTACATTAAAACAAGTTAATGCTGAAGGCAATCTAGACTCTCTTGGATTTGAAGAGGTTGTTGAACTTGAACCACTACATGCACTTGTTAATGGAACCCATGCGGCTCTATTGGTTAATCCATGCAATAATGTGCCAGTCAAATAATAATTGGCCTGATTGGCATCTATACTTCCGTCGGAAGTGAATCCTCCTTGTACTAAATACATTTGATCAGGTGAACTAGTAGAAATATTAGGAGTAAGAAATGTTCCTCCAATAACACTACCTGAAAAATCAGATGTTCTACTACTTGAAATATTGTTCGTAATTACATTAATAGTTCCAAACCAATTTGAAGTTCCATTAGTCACAATCTGTAAAACAGAACCAGCAGGAATTAGAGTACTCCCATTATAAGTAATCTCAGCTTGATAAGGAGCTTCACTTGGATCGTCTCCTCCACCTCCCCATTTATTAGTTCTTATACCAGCTGCTGCTCCTGCTTCATATCTAGAATTTACAATTGAGAAAACCGTACCTGGTAAAATATCAACTAATGTTGCTACTAAATATTCATCTTCTGCTCCACTACCATTAATTTGCCCGTCATAACCTGTAAAAATTAATTCTCCAGGTCTAAAAACAGTTCCACCTGTAGCTGAATTTGAAGCTATCGCTAAAATATCAAAATTATATAATGACTCATCTGAATCGGAATTAGTAATAGTAATTGTATTGGTAAACAAACCAGCTACAGCACTATTAAATGTAACTGTAAAGAATGTTGACCCTCCTGCAGCAATGGTACTTACACTAGGTTGCGTTATTGTAAATTCTTGCGGTAAAGAAGTATCAGACAAAGTAATTGGCAAAGACAAACTCAAATCAGTTGTCCCAATATTTTGAATTACAAATGTTTGTATAATATTAGTATTAATTAATGTACTTCCGAAATTGGTATTATCAGTTGAAGAAGGAGTTGTGTCTCCATCAACTATGGTTACACCGTTACCAGTAACATTAATTTCTGGTCCAGAAGGTGGCGTTCCACAAAAAACACTAACATCTTGAATATACCAAGGCGATGTAGTAGAAGAAGACTTTCTAAATCGAATATACACTGTAGAATAAACAGTGTAAGAAGATAAATCAACTGTGCATGATGTAGTTCCTCCACTAGTAGTATTTCCTAAATTATAGGTAGCAACAGTAGTAAAAGAACCTGTTTGAGTAGTTGTAGAAACTTCAATAAATAAATCTTTAGCACTAGTATTAGTTGTTCTTCTTAAATCGAAAGTTAAAGAAGTAGGGTTAGATAAAGAAACAGTTGTTAAGTCTCCATTAGTTGCTCCAAAAACAGCTTCTCCACTAGAATAAGAGATTGAATTATCTAACCAACCAGATGGTGCACTAGAAAAAGTTGTTTGACTTAAACATGGACCTGTAGTTACTGTTAAAGTAGCTTCTGAAGAAGTTACATTTGTACAAGGAGCTGTACCCGATATGAGTACACGGTATAGATAACCATCCATTCCTAAAGTAGTAGCAGGCGTAGTATAACTATTTGAATCTATTCCAATATTTGACCACGTACTACCTCCATCAGTAGATACTTGCCATTGATATGAGGTAGCATTAGTAGCTACAACATTAAAAGTAGCTGTTGCTCCTGTAGTAGTAGCTTGATTTGTAGGTTGTGTTGTTATTGAAACAGGATTAATTATGGTAACTCCTTGTGATACTGAATTAGTAGACCAACAAGACCCATCAAATATTCTTACATAATATGTTCCTGAGGTCAATGCGGTATAAGAGGTTGTCGTAGGAAAAGAAGTATCTGTTCCCGTAGCATTCGTTTGCCAATAAGCGGTTGCACTTGGTGAAGAATATATTAAACTGGAAGAACCACAAGCGGAAGTAACGGAAATAGTACCACTTGGATCTGCTGGGGGCGTACAAGCAGAATAAGTTGTCCATGAAATATCATCAATTTTAATTTGTGCTCCAGAAGTTCGCAATTCTAAAACAACATTTCCCGATACATTAATGGGTTGGTTATACGTAACTACAGCATCTGAAGTAGGAGAAACAGTAATTGTCGCTCCAATTTGAGATCCGTTTACCCAAACTTGGATACTTCTACTACTAGTTCCAGTAAAGGCACGAACATAAGAAAAATTCAAAACCCCCATTCCGCCTACATAAGTTGGAGAAGTTATGGTTCCTGAACCACTAGTACATATAGCTTTACCATTTAATGTTTGATCAGTTCTAGCAGCGGTTGCATTCCAAGTTACACCATCAGTACCTGTCCATGTTCTTGACAAATAAGTTCCGGTACTTGCTGTTGGAATATTGGAAAAATCTTCTAAACCTTGCGCACACGCAAAATACCCCATAAAAAGGGTAATTAGTAGTAATCTTAGCTTCATTGGTTAATAGCTTTAAAGATTTGGTTAATAACAAAATAGCCTTTAAAAGTAGACAAAAATATTTAATAATACCTATTTTTGTTCAAAATTAACTTTACTAAATCGTTAAGACTTTGAATAAAGAAAATAAGGCAAAGCTCTCATTACAAGATATTCTTACTAAAATGGAATATTACTGCTCCTATCAAGAAAGGTGTTACAAAGAGGTAGAAGAAAAACTTTTCTCATATCGGGTTACCTCATCTGAAAAAGAAACTATTCTTATCTATTTAATCGAAAATAATTATATTAATGAAGAACGTTTTGCAAAAAGCTTTACCAGAGGAAAGCACAACTATAAGCATTGGGGAAAATTGCGAATTAAAAACGAGTTAAAATTCAGAAATATCTCCTCAAAAATTATCGAATTAGCCTTACAAGAAATTGATGAAGAAAAGTATCTAAATAATTTTAATACTATTGCTGAGAAACATTGGCATACCATAAAAGAAAGAAAAGGACCTAAAAAAAATAAGAAATTTTCCGATTATTTTCTCCGTAGAGGTTATGAAAGCTATCTTATTTATGACAAACTACAAGAGTTAGACAAATAGCACTTTTTCTTTCTTTACAATCAAAGACCAAAGAAATTAAACAATTATAGCATTAATAGTATCTTTGCAAAAAAAATCACATGTTAGAAGATAAAAATCAAAAAAAAACAAGCTTAGCTGAATTAGGAGAATTTGGATTAATAGATTATTTAACGAAAAGCATCGCTATTAATCAAGAATCTACCATTAAAAGCATTGGAGATGATGCTGCCGTGCTTAATTTCTCAGATAAAAAAGCAGTCATCTCTACCGATTTATTAATCGAAGGTGTTCATTTTGACTTAGCCTACATGCCATTAAAACATTTAGGTTATAAAGCTGTAGTGGCTAACATTTCAGACATTTGTGCCATGAATGCAAAACCAACTCAAATTACAGTTTCTTTAGCCATGTCTAATCGATTTCCTTTAGAAGCTATTGAAGAATTATATGAAGGAATTAAATTAGCCGCTAAAATCTACAATGTAGATATTATTGGAGGCGACACTACTTCCTCACAAAAAGGGTTAATTATTAGTATCACAGCTATTGGAGAAGTTGACCTAGATGATGTCGCTTATAGAAATGGTGCAAAACCAACTAATTTATTAGTAGTAACTGGAGATATAGGTGCTGCCTATATGGGTTTGCAGGTTTTAGAACGTGAAAAACAAGTATTTCAAGTTAATCCAAACAATCAACCCGATTTAGAACAATATTCGTATTTAATAGAAAGACAATTAAAACCTGAGGCAAGAGCAGACATCAAAGAATTATTAGCCAAACTAGATGTTAAACCTACCGCTATGATTGATATTTCTGATGGACTATCTTCGGAAATATTACATTTATGCAAACAAAGTAATGTGGGTTGTAATTTATATGAAGAAAAGATTCCTGCGGATCCTCAATTAATATCAGTTTGTGAAGAATTTAATTTAGACATTACTACAATCGCCCTAAGTGGTGGTGAGGATTATGAATTACTCTTTACTATTGAAATGGAAGATTTTGATAAAATTAAAGCCAATCCCAATTTTTCAGTTATCGGTCATATAGTGGAAGAAAAAGAGGGTGTTCATTTAATTACGAGAGCAAATACCAAAATTCCTTTAAAAGCAAGAGGATGGAATGCTTTAGAAAACTAAACTTTAAATATTACACAAATAAAAATCCCAAATTGTATTAATTCGGGATTTTTTTATTTAGTTATAAAACTATACTTATTTCATTTTCATCAACCAGTTTCTCATAGAAACTTCTCCATTGATAATTTCTCTTAGTTCTGTAATAGCAACACGCTGTTGTTCCATAGAATCTCTATAACGAATCGTTACTGTCTTATCTTCTAATGTTTGATGATCCACAGTAATACAAAACGGTGTTCCTAATGCATCTTGTCTTCTATATCTTCTTCCTACTGCATCTTTTTCATCATAAGCTACATTGAAATCCCATTTTAAATCTTCAATAATTTCTCTAGCAATTTCTGGCAAACCATCTTTTTTAACCAATGGTAAAACGGCTGCTTTAGTTGGCGCTAAAACAGAAGGTAAACGCAATACTGTTCTAGTAGAACCATCTTCTAAAGTTTCTTCTTGTAAAGCAGTAGAAAAAACGGCTAAAAACATACGATCTAAACCAACAGAAGTTTCCACTACATAAGGAACATAACTAGAATTTGTTTCATTATCGAAGAATTGTAATTTCTTACCTGAATATTCTTCATGCGCTTTTAAATCAAAATCAGTTCTGGAGTGAATTCCTTCTAATTCTTTAAATCCAAATGGAAAATTAAACTCAATATCAGCCGCAGCGTTTGCATAATGTGCTAATTTTTCATGATCATGAAAACGGTAATTTTCAGCTCCTAAACCTAACGATTGATGCCAAGCCAAACGGGTTTGCTTCCAATACTCATACCATTGCATTTCCTCGCCTGGCTTTACAAAAAACTGCATTTCCATTTGTTCAAACTCACGCATTCTGAAAATAAATTGTCTTGCTACAATTTCATTACGAAATGCTTTACCCGTTTGCGCAATTCCAAAAGGAATTTTCAATCTTCCTGTTTTTTGTACATTCAAAAAGTTGACAAAAATTCCTTGAGCTGTTTCTGGTCGTAAATACAAATCCATTGCTGTATCAGCAGAAGCACCTAATTTTGTAGCAAACATCAAATTGAATTGCCTTACTTCTGTCCAATTTTTAGAACCAGACTCAGGACAAGCAATACCTAATTCTTCAATCAATGCTTTTACATCAGCTAAATCATCATTTTCTAATGAACGAGCCATACGTTGCAAAATAGCGTTTTTTTGATCCAAATAACCCTTGACACGCTCATTTGTAGTTACAAATTCAGTTTCATTAAAAGCGTCTCCAAAACGAACTTTGGCTTTTTCTATTTCTTTCTGCGCTTTTATATTGATTTTTTCAGCATAATCTTCAATTAAAACATCAGCACGATATCTTTTTTTAGAATCTTTATTATCAATTAAAGGATCGCTAAAAGCATCTACGTGACCCGATGCTTTCCAAGTAGTAGGATGCATAAAAATTGCAGCATCAATCCCTACAATGTTCTCATGCATTTGCACCATTGCTTTCCACCAATACTCACGTATATTTTTCTTTAATTCGACACCATTTTGTGCATAATCATATACTGCACTTAGTCCGTCGTAAATTTCGCTTGACGGAAAAATAAATCCGTATTCCTTTGCGTGCGAAATTACATTTTTAAATAAGTCATCTTGTTTTGCCATGTTGCAAAAGTAAAAATAGGTTTTAAATATAGAAAAGATTTTTTGTGAATAATTTGAGTATTATTCATATTCAAAAATAGTTGTGCCAATTTTACAGAAAGAATTGTAAATATTGATAATATATTTTCCTTTTATTGTTTTTTCAGCCTCTAAATCAACATATGTACAAACGTCTATATCTTTTTTATTATACATCGTTTCCGTTTTAGCACTGTAAACCAATCTGATATTGTCTTGTTCTAAAAAAGTATCTTCAACTGAAATAATCTGATTTTTAGGATTCACAACTTGTATATACAAATCTTTATTTCCGTTTCGAACAAACTCATTCCCTTCTAATGTGAAACAAACTCTAATTTGCTGAATTCTTCTATTTCTAGATTTAGTATATAAATCAGATAAGATTTTAACACCTCTTACATTCAAATTAATTGCATTTAGATTTTCATGCTTTACTTTAATATATTTCTTTTTATCAGATTCTAATTGACCTAATAATTTTTTATTGTGAGTAATGGTATTATTAATAGCTATTATTTCTTCGGAGTCATCTGCAATTTTAGCTTTTAAAATTGCAATTTTAGCGTCTGTATCTTTGGATTCTTTACCTGAAGAGGTACCTGGATTAGGACGATATTCTCTTGAATCAACCAAGGCTTTGTCTATAATTTTCCTTATTTCTGAAGAATCTTCGTTTTTCGTTACAGTAGTTACAGAATCGTATTTTCTAAGAATTTCATCAAACTGATTCTGCATTAATCTATTTTCTGTATTAGATTGATCTATTAACTTATCATACTTTACAGAAATATTTCGATATCCAAAAAACAACAATAATACTAAAAGCACTAAAGCAGTGATAGAAAATTTCACAATTGTTTCCTTTTTGGATATCATTAATTTTAATTTTGATTAAATTAACTGAATTTTAAGTTTCTCTAATTTTATTATCGGTGTAATGCATAAAAATCTGTTAAAGTTATTATTTCCAACACTTTGTTATGGCTGCAAAGACCTTTTATTAAACAATGAAAAAATAATTTGCTCATCCTGTATTCATGATTTACCCTTAACACATCATCATTTATTAAATACTAATGATACTATGAATAAATTTTATGGCATAGTAGATTTGGAATTTGCCTATTCTATGCTGTACTTTCACAAAGAAGGTATTGTTCAAAATTTAATTCATCAATTAAAATATAAAGGAAAACAAGAAATTGGAACTTATTTAGGATTGAATTACGCCTTACTTCTAAAAGGATTAAAAGAAAAACATAAAATTGACACCATCATTCCTGTTCCTCTTCACCCTAAAAGACTAAAAGAAAGAACCTACAATCAAGTTGAAACATTTTGTATGGCTTTATCCAAAGAATTAGATATTCCATATAACAACAATTTACTTTTTAAAAATGAATACTCTAAAACGCAGACCAAGAAAAATAAATTTGAAAGACAAGTTCGTAATAAAAATTTATTTGAAGTACGAAATGGTTCTGAATTCAAAGGGAAACATTTTCTCTTAATTGACGATGTGATTACTACTGGAGCAACTTTAGAATCTTGTGCAAAAGCGTTATTAAAAATACCTAAAGCTAAAGTTAGTGTAATCACTATAGCTTATACGCAATCATAAAAAAAATTAAAAAATTATGTTTAGACTAAATATAGTTGTTATTTTGTAACGCATTATTTCAAATTATAAATGAAAAACATCTATTTTATTATAGTTACGCTAGTTTTAGGTTTGAGTATTTCAATCAGTAGTTGTGCCAAAAGAGGAACAATTAATGGTGGCGCAAAAGATACTATAGCACCTAAAATCATCTCTAGTAATCCAGAAAACTTCCACACAAATTTTCAGGGAAATGAAATTAAAATCACTTTTAATGAATTAATAAAGGTAAAAAACATTAATAAGCAATTAATTATTTCACCACCTTTAAAAAAACAACCTATAATCATTCCGCAAGGTAGTGCCAGTAGATTTATTTCTGTAAAAATACAAGAACCTTTAAATCCAAACACAACATATAGCTTTAATTTTGGACAAAGTATAACAGATAATAATGAAGGAAATCCCTATTCTCAATTTAAATACGTTTTTTCGACAGGCAGTTATATTGACTCCCTTAGTTTGGTTGGAAAAATCAAGGACGCTTACGAAGAAAAACCAGACAACTTCGTTTCTGTTCAATTGTATGATGCTAAAACATTTAAAGATTCCACAGTATTTAATGAAACCCCTTTATATGTAACAAACACCTTAGATAGTTTAACCTTTTTTGCTTTAGAAAATTTAAAAGCAGGAGATTATAAAGTGATTGCATTAAAAGACAAAAACAACAATTTTAAATTTGATCCTAAGACAGATAAAATTGGATTTTTAGAACAAACTATTTCTTTACCAAATGATACTATTTATGAATTAGAACTTTTTAAAGAAATAACAACTTTTAAAGCAGACAAACCGATTCAACAAACAAACAATAAGCTATTTATGGGTTTTCAAGGTAATCCCAAAAATGCAACAATAACAGCTGTTGCAAATAATGAGAATATCCCTTTAAAAATAACTAAATTTCCAGATAAAGGAAAAGATTCTATTCAATTATTCATTCCTATTGTAAAAGCAGATTCATTAGTTATAAATATTGAAAACGGTTTGTATTCTAAATCATTTACTACCAAGATAAAAGAGTTAAAAGAAACCGATTCTCTTTCCATTCAATCTCCTCTAAAAACGCTCAATTTTAGAGATTCTCTTACATTAAAAACAAAAACCCCATTACTTTCTATAGATAAAAGTAAAATTAAATTAATAGACAAGGATTCAACATCTTTAGACTTTACTTATACTTATAAAGAGTTTGAACAAGAAATTGTTTTTGATTTCAAAAAAGAAGAAAATCAAAAATACACTATGGAAATACTTCCAAATGCTATTGAAGATTTTTACAACACTAAAAACGACAGTCTTTTATTTTATTTTGATACCAGAGCACTTTCTGATTTTGGTAATCTGAGAGTACAAGTTAAAAATAGCAATCGTTATCCTTATATTTTAGAGATTTTAACTGATAAAGGAGTTGTTGTTGCCTCACAAAGTAGCTACACAGATGCTCCAATATTTTTCGAATCTATTGAACCTCGTATTTATACATTAAGAATCATATACGACGACAACAAAAATGGAGTTTGGGATACAGGAAATTATTTAGAACAAAAACAACCTGAACAAATTATCTATTACTCTAAAAAAATAGATGTAAGAGCCAATTGGGATGTAGAACAAGAATTTTTAATTGGAGAATAATAATTAAAACACAAGTTGAAAAGAATCTCTATCGTTCAAAAAATTGAGTTTTTCTCTTGTTTCTAGCATAGTCTCTTTGTGGATTTCGGTTATAAAGAAACCTTGTTCACTAGTACAATTCATAATTTCATTTCCAAGATAATCAATTACTTGCGAATTCCCTATATATTCTAAATCATTTTCATCTATTCCTATACGATTAACCCCAACAGTAAAAACCATATTTTCAATAGCTCTTGCTTTTAATAATGCATTCCATGCATTAATTCTTGGTTTGGGCCAATTAGCCACATATAATAGTAAATCATATCCCTCTACATTTCTACTAAAAACTGGAAAACGCAAATCATAACAAATCAAAGGGCAAATTTTCCACCCTTTATAATTGATTATTTTTTTACTTTTACCTTTTGCATATATTTTATCTTCTCCTGCTAGTGAAAATAAATGTCTTTTATCATAAAACTCTAAAGAACCATTAGGAAAAACAAAAACCAAACGATTGTAGTAATGTTCATTCTCTTCAATAATTAGACTACCTGTAATTGCTATTTGTTTTTCTTGAGCTGTTTTTCTTAACCATTGTATGCTATCACCATCCATTGTTTCAGCCACACCAGAGGGAGTCATAGTAAATCCAGTCGTAAACATTTCAGGCAACACTAAAAGATCAAATGTTTCATCACAGGCATCTAAATATTCTTTCAAAAACTGCTGGTTTTCTGCTGGTTTTTGCCAAATTAATTTCGTTTGAAAAATAGCTATTTTCATTTTTTTTGGGATAAAATACGGCATAAAATTAGGAAAATAAACTAATACTCTTAATTAAGTTTTACTTTATTAAAACCTTTAATGTTTTAAACTAAAGTTTTATCTTTGCAACTTATTTCAAAAAGTATATAATGAATAAATTACTTATCGTTGGCACAGTAGCTTTTGACGCTATTGAAACGCCATTTGGAAAAACAGATAAAATTTTAGGAGGTGCAGCCACTTATATTGGTTTATCTTCTTCTTTTTTTAACGTAGATGCAGCTATCGTTTCTGTTGTAGGTGAAGATTTTCCAAAAGAACATTTAGACTTATTAGAAAACAAAGACATCAATATTGAAGGTATAGAAATTGTCAAAGGCGGTAAAACTTTCTTTTGGAGTGGAAAATACCATAACGATTTAAATTCAAGAGATACTTTGGTTACTGAATTAAATGTATTAGCAGATTTTAATCCTGTTGTACCAAATAAATATAAAAACTCTGAAGTAGTTTTATTAGGCAATTTACACCCTTTGGTACAATCTAGTGTATTAGACCAAATGACAGTAAAACCAAAATTAATTGTATTAGACACTATGAACTTCTGGATGGATTGCGCTTTGCCAGAATTATTAGATGTTGTAAAACGAGTTGATGTTATTACGATTAATGATGAAGAAGCACGTCAATTATCTGGAGAGTATTCTTTAGTAAAAGCTGCTCAAAAGATTCACACTTTAGGACCAAAATATGTAGTTATTAAAAAAGGTGAACACGGAGCTTTATTATTCCACAACAAGGAAGTATTTTTTGCTCCTGCGTTACCCCTTGAAGAAGTATTTGACCCGACTGGAGCTGGTGATACATTCGCAGGTGGTTTTGCTGGCTATATTGCGCAAAGTGAAAACATTTCTTTTGACAACATGAAAAATGCCATTATTTACGGCTCCAATTTAGCTTCATTTTGCGTAGAAAAATTTGGAACAGAAAGAATGGAAAATTTAGAAAAAGAAGAAGTAATTGCACGCTTACAACAGTTTAAAGCACTAACGCAATTTGAAATAGAATTAGATTAAATGATTGTGCCTCGATTTTCGGGGCTTTTTTAATAATAAGTTTTCATTAGAATAATTACTCAAACAACACAACAACTTTATGAGTGACGCTATTAAACACGAATGTGGGATTGCCCTTTTAAGACTTTTAAAACCCCTAGAGTACTATAAAGAGAAGTATGGTTCTTCTTTTTATGGAGTACAAAAAATGTATCTCTTAATGGAAAAGCAACACAATCGTGGACAAGATGGTGCTGGATTAGCCAGCATTAAAATGGACATTGAGCCTGGACAAAGATACATTAGCCGAATTCGTTCCAATCATTCGCAGCCAATTCAAGATATTTTTTCTCAAATTAACGGAAGAATAAGTACTGAGTTACAGGAACACCCAGAATATCTAGAAGATATTGATTTACAAAAAAAGAACATCCCTTACATAGCCGAGTTGTTTTTAGGGCATGTTCGTTATGGTACTTTTGGTAAAAATAGCATTGAAAGTGTACATCCATTTCTCCGCCAAAACAATTGGATGCACCGCAACTTAATAGTAGCTGGTAATTTTAATCTTACCAATGTAAAAGAGTTATTTCAAAGTTTAGTCGATTTAGGACAACATCCAAAAGAATTAGCAGATACTGTAACAGTAATGGAAAAAATAGGTCATTTTCTAGATGATGAAGTGACAGATTTGTATCAAAAATGCAAAAATGAAGGGTATTCAAAAAAAGAGGCTTCGGCAGTTATTGCTGAACGTTTGAATATTGCTAAAATGTTAGAACGCGCTTCTAGAAACTGGGATGGAGGTTATGCTATGGCAGGATTAATTGGTCATGGTGATTCTTTTGTTTTAAGAGATCCCGCAGGAATTAGACCCGCTTATTATTACAAAGATGATGAAATTGCAGTAGTAGCTTC
Source organism: Flavobacterium sp. J27 (assembly GCF_004303025.1). Lineage (GTDB taxonomy): Bacteria > Bacteroidota > Bacteroidia > Flavobacteriales > Flavobacteriaceae > Flavobacterium. Next base: position 87,735 of record NZ_PJQW01000013.1, read on the forward strand.
CGAAAGACCTGTAATACAAACCGTTTTCAATGTTCCATTTGAAGAAGTGAAAGAATTAGAACCTGGAAACGCAATAATTATTAAAAAGAATGGCAATGTTTTTATTGAAGAAGTTAGAAAACCTTTAATAAAGAAAGCCTGTTCTTTTGAACGTATTTATTTTTCACGTGGCAGTGATGCAGAAATCTATCAAGAAAGAAAAGAGTTAGGAAAGTTAGTATTTCCATCGATTTTAAAAGCCATCGATTACGACACAGACAATAGTGTTTTTTCTTTCATTCCAAATACTGCTGAAACCTCTTTTTATGGAATGGTAGAAGCAGCAAATGATTTTTTAAACCAACGAAAAATTAAGTCAATTTTAGAACGTAAAGACCAATTATCAGAAGAAAAGCTACAAGAAATTTTAGCGGTTAAATTACGAACTGAAAAAGTAGCCATTAAAGATGCCAAACTACGTACCTTTATAACAGAAGACAGCAGCAGAGATGATTTAGTAGCACACGTTTATGACGTAACTTATGGGGTGGTTAAACCCGAGGATAATTTAGTAATTATAGATGATAGTATTGTAAGAGGTACCACTTTAAAACAAAGCATCATTAAAATGATGGATCGATTACAACCGAAAAGAATAGTAGTAGTTTCCTCAGCACCTCAAATACGCTATCCAGATTGTTATGGAATAGATATGGCAAAACTAGAAGGCTTAGTTGCTTTTAAAGCTGCCTTAGAATTATTAAAAGAACGTAACCTATATCATATAGTTGATGAAGTTTATAAAAAATCTAAAAGTCAGGAACTTTTCAAAGACGATGAAGTTATTAATTATGTAAAAGAAATTTACGCACCTTTTACAGACGAAGAAATTTCGGCAAAAATTGCTGAAATGTTAACTCCCGAAGGTATAAAAGCTGAAATAAAAATTATATACCAAACAGTAGCTGATTTGCATAAAGCATGCCCTAAAAATTTAGGTGATTGGTACTTTACAGGTGATTATCCTACAGCAGGAGGAAACAGAGTAGTCAATAGAGCTTTTATGAATTTTTATGAAGGAAAAGATGCAAGAGCATACTAAAAAATTACTTTTCATCGATTTTTTTGTGTTATTGAACAATTTTTTTATGTAAGAAATAAACCTTGCTATACTTTAGCACTACCAGAAAATTAGTAGGTTAAGTTTTATGGTAGATTTGGGGCAAAAAGGGTGAAAGTAATTTCACCTTTTTTTTTTGTGTTTTACTCACTTTTTAGCAACTATTTGATCCATAAACAGCATTTCGTCGTTTTTTTTTACACTTCAACAATTATTTTATGCAAGCATACAAAACCATAGTACTTTAGCACTACCAGAAAATTAGTAGGTTAAGTTTTATGGTAGATTTGGGGCAAAAAGGGTGAAAGTAATTTCACCTTTTTTTTGTGTTTTATGTAAAATGATTGCATAAAAAAAGGAATATAAAATTCCTTTTAAAACTATCCACTAAAATATATACCTTAACCCTATATTTATAAAGTTGTAATAGTTATTTCTTTTAATACACTCTTTTATATTTTTGAGCATATCCTTCTGTCGAGATATAGGTTAATATCAAAAAGTTATTATTTTCTATTTCAAAATCTACAGAAGCCGCAGTTGGATTTTGGCAATTGGTCACAATGGTACTAGCAAAATAATTATAAACACCTGAAACAACAATCTCATTTGAAAAAGGATTACACATTGAGGTATTTGTAACAACTGTATTATTATTCTTAAATTCTAATATTTTATTGCTTTCAATAGGATTAAAAGTTCCACTACCATCACCTGGGTCTGCCAAAACTTCTATTAACTTCCATTTTCCTACTAATTTATTATTAGCACAGGAGCAACTATCGTCGTTATTACAAGAGCTTAATGATGCCATGATTAAAAAAGTTAGAATTTGTTTTTTCATGATTGTTTAATTTAAGGTTCTTTCATGTAAGACGCATTTTTAAAGTTTAGGTTGCGCAAAATATTTATAAACAACATATTACAAACCCAAAATCAAAATTAACAATACAAAAAAAGACTGATTAAATTAAGAGTAATTCCCTTTCTAGTCGATCGAAATTCTCCTCGTTTTTTGGCGTAACAAAGTCTTTTAATTTATTACACGCTTCAACAGTTTCAAAAATCATTTTAAATGAAACCTTAGTCTTCAAATCATCTCTTTTTTCAAAACCCACTTCCATATTAAACAATGGTTGAGAAAGTCTTGTCCAAGCTACTAATTTTTCGGGTTGTACAATAGTAAAAACAGATTCATTCTGATAATTCCCTTTTTCTGGACCATGCATGGTTAAAATCCATTTCCCATTAGGTTTCAAATCAAATTCATGGATTGTATTGGTAAATCCTTCTGGTCCCCACCATTTTTTTAGAATAGCAACATTTGCAAAAGCTTGGTAAACTTTTTCTACAGGTGCATCTAGAATTCTAAAACTATAAATTTCATTCGCTACCACCATAATTGTTAAGGGTTTTATTCTTTCCAGTTTTGAAGTCGGTCTAAATACAAATAGCTTTCTACAAACTTGCGGTGTTCAGGTGATGTCATCTTCTCTAACAATTTTAAAGCTGAAATATAACTCGCTAAATTTCCATTAGACGAGAGAAATTTACCATCTTCTGCATACGTTATTAAACTATCATTTTGAACCAATAAATTAGGATAATCTATTTGTAATTGTTTACCTCCACCAATCCAAGTAACTATTTTATGTCCGTCAGCAATACCAGAAGCTCCAATCAATTGTGCTCCACCACAGTTACTCACAGTGTATTCTGTTTCCTTGTTTTTATTTTTAATAAAATCAATAATATTTTTATTGTGCACTTGTGCATACATATCATAAGCACTTGGCACAAATAATGCTTTCAATTTAGGACAGTTTTTGAAAGTGTAATCTGGCACAAAATGCAATCCTTCTTCTGTAGTTATTGGATGATTTGTTTCGGCTATTGTTATCACATTAAAAAGTTGCTTGCCTTCTTCCGTTGGTTTACCAAAAACATCAGAAGTAGCCACAACTTCACTTTGCAAAACACCATTATACATTAACAAACCTATAGTTGGCAATTCAGGATTAAAAGGTTTTAAATGTTTGGTTAAAGTATCGGATTTATTAATGACTATTTCCTGAGTTGTTTCTGAAGTTTTGGTTTTTGTATTATTTGAATTACAAGCTATAAGAAAGCTACTAAACACTAATCCAAAGATAAATTTAAGCGGAGTCATTTTAATTATTTTTTTATATGATTTACACTCTCAAAGTTACTAAAAAGAACTTGTTTAAAATAAACTTTACTTCAGTTTCTTTTAGAAAGAAATAAATTTATCATACAAATAAAATATAGTAATCAATTAAACGCCTGTCTAAATTTAATGGGAGAAAAATTAGTTTTTGTTTTAAACAATTTACTAAAGCTTTGAGCATGCTCAAAACCAAGTTCGTAGGCTATTTCACTAATAGTGAGGTTTGTTGTTGTGAGTTTTTCTTTCGCTTTTTCAATTAATTTTTCATGAATTATTTGTTGTGTTGATTGACCTGTAATCGATTTAAGCAAACTACTCAAATATATAGGTGACAAATGCAGCATATCTGCCACATACTGGACAGTTGGCAACCCTTGGCTTGACAATTCAGGAATAGCGAAATAATCGTTCAGAATTTTTTCTGTTTTAGAAAGTATTTTATGATTGTTCTTATTACGTGTTAAAAATTGCCTTTGATAAAATCGTTCCGAATAGTTTAATAATGTTTCTATTTGAGAAACAATAATACTCTGACTAAATTTATCTAAATTTTCATGAGATTCTTTCTCAATATTTTTAACAATCGTATTTAAAATCGCTTCTTCCTTCTCTGACAAAAATAATGCTTCATTTACAGCATAATCAAAATAGTCATATTTTTTTATATTTTTTGCCAAAGAAGTATTCCATAAAAAGTTGGGATGAATCAGTAGCAGCCAACCTTCTTTAGAAGCCATCGTTTCAGCTATTTGTTCTGTACCAAAAACCTGATTGGGAGCAACAAAAAACATAACTCCATTATCAAAATCATAGCTACTTTGACCGTATTTATATTTGACGCTTGCATTCTTTTTAATGGAGATATGATAGAAATCAAAAACAAAATATTCATTATCACTTTCTTCTGTACAATTTATCAAACTATAATCAAATAAACTTATCAAAGGATGAGCAGGTGCTGGAATCCCTTTATGACTATAAAATTCTTGGATTGTTTTTATCCTATGTACTTTTTGCCCTTTCATTGAAATATTATTTCGTTTTAAAGACCCTTTTTAATCAATTTAATTATCTTTTAAACCAATTTAAGAATTTTGTTTTAATCAATCTTTATACTTTCTAACGCTTTTTCCATTCCTTTCTCCATGATTCCTTTCACTTTTAAACCTTCAGCACGAATTACAGTACTATCTTTCATCCCTAAAAAACCTAAAAAAGATTGTAAGTAAGGAGCTACAAAATCATTTTCTTTTCCTGCACCTTCAGAATAAATACCCCCTGAAGTCATAGCAATATATACTTTTTTACCTGTTACTTTACCAATCGGAAAACCTTCTGGACTATAACCAAAAGTAATTCCTACTCGAGTAATGTGATCTATCCATGATTTTAAATTGGAAGGAATCGTAAAATTAATTAAAGGGGCACCTATAACCAAAATATCAGCATTTAATAATTGTTTAATTAATTGATTAGAGCGTTCTAGTAATTGTATTTGATTTTCAGAAAGAACTTGTTCTGGTGTAAACATCGCTTGAAGTGTTGTCGAACTTAAATGCGGAATTTCATTTTCAGCTAAATTTATTTCTTCAATGATACTTTCAGGATATTTTTTTACAATTTCACCTACAATAGCATTACCTAACTTTATACTATAAGAATTGTTTCCTTGTATGCTAGAAACAAGATGAAGCACGCGTTTTGTATTCATAGTTGTTTTTTTTAATAATTTATCAATACAAAATTCTGGATTTACACCTCAACATATTTAGTCTAATTTAAGGTTCTTGTAGTCGAACTTACTATTTTATTATTAAAAAGGTCACTTCAAAAAGAAGCAACCTTTTTATATTTTTAGTTTCATAAAATTGCAAAAAATAATTATTATCATTTTTTTGTTGCCAAGAATTGATCTACTCTTTTTGCTTTTCTCCAAGCCTCCCAAACCAAATCTAAATTAGCCAAAAATGCTCTTTTTACATGTACAGTATATGTGTCTTTATTTACTGTAAAATCAAATAATAAATTAGGATTCCTCTTTTTTATTTTTTAGTGTTGTTAATACATCATCCAATTGATTGAAACGATCTTCCCATATATGTCTAAATTTTTCCAGCCATTGATCAATTTCTTTCATTTTATTGATTTCTAACGAATAATAAATCTCTCTTCCTTGTTGCTCTTGTTTTACTAACTCACATTCTGTTAATATCTTTAAATGCTTAGAGACTGCTTGTCTACTCGTTTCAAAATGCTCTGCCAAAGCATTTGGAGTCATTGCCTGTGAAGCGATTAAAGAAATAATAGCTCTGCGTGTAGGATCTGCTATTGCTTGAAATACATCTCTTCTCATTGTATCTTTAAATAATTCTATTAGAAACTAGTTGGTTGCAAATATACTTGCAGCTTTTTGGTTTCGCAAATTGTCTTAGGATTATTAACATCGAAATTAATGATTAGCAAAAAAATCTAACATTAAAGTTAATGCTTGTTCACTATGCATAAAAATCCCATTCTCTAAAGACTCTTTTGTAGCAGCAATTGCTCTTTGTCTCATGTTAGTTTCATAAGTTTGAATTGCTTCTAATGGTATTGCATATTCATCTGAAAGCAAACAATTAGATAATTCCAAAGCATCACGCATAGCCATATTAACACCTTCGCCAGCAAAAGGAGGCATAACATGAGCAGCATCACCTAGTAAAGTTACGTTCGATTTGGCTTCCCACTTTTGATCTAATGGCATATAATAAATAGGTCTTGGTATAAAAGGAGCAGTTGTATTTTCAAATAATTCTTGCCAAACTGGATGCCAACCCTGATAAAAATTAGTAAACCAATTAAGAACTTCATTGTTATTAGAAAAATCTAACCCACTACTTTTAGCCCAATTCTCATTTGTTTTGAAGCTAGCATAAAATCCAATTTCACCATTTCCTTTCTGACCCAGCAAAATATCTTTTTCATTACCGAAAGCCATTATTTTTCCACCATTTAACATTTTAAAAATCTTAGGAGCTGAATTTATGGCATCATAAATAGTTCCTTCAAGCATGGTAATACCAGAATAAATGGGTATACTATCTGTAACATAAGGGCGAATTTTAGAATTGGCCCCATCTGCAGCAATAACAAGATCTGCATAGACAGAAAAACCATTTTTAAACTGTAACAACCAACCTTCATTTTGTCTTTCCATTGTCGTAAAATGGCAATCCCAAACAACGGTCTCTGGTTCTAAAGCATCTAAAAGTATTTTTCTCAAATCACCACGATCAATTTCTGGTCTAAAATGTGGGTTTCCAAAATCTTCAACCAATTTTTCGTCATGATCACTAAAAAATACCTCAGCATCGGCATTCATTATTTTTTTTCTATCCGCTTTCGGAAGAAAATTATTTTTGAATTCTTGCAAAAGATTGGCTTTAATTATTGCAGCTAACCCAGAATCATCATGCAAATCTAATGGAGAACCTTGAACTCTAGCATTCTTATTTAAATCTCTTTCATACACTTTTACTTGAACGCCTTCTTGTTGTAATAATTTAGCCAATGTTAGTCCTCCAGGTCCTCCACCAACAATAGCAATTGTTTTATTTTGTAATTTCATTACTAAGAACTTTAAAATTAATAGTACAAAATTATTTAGTAGGTAGCGTTGAAAATTGTATAAATCGGTCGTTTTGATTTTGCTTGAGCTTTTTGGGCGATACACCTGAACGTTTTTTGACTTCTTTAATAAAATGGGATTGATCAGCAAAGTTACTTTCAGGAAAAAGCTTTCCTTCTTTAATATCATCAAAAGAAGCACGGAAACGTAAAATGCTTAAATATACTTTTAATGGTATACCAAATTGCTGATTAAAATAACGATTCATTTGTCTACTACTCCAAAACACTTTTTCTGACAATTTTTTTATAGTTGTAGCTCCATTTGAATCATAAATAATTTCAAAAAGTTTCTTTTTACGAGTATCAATTTCATTTGGTAAAAGACTTGTAATTTTATGAATTGCTTTTTCACAAAAAGAAGCAAAATCGGTTAAATCGGTTGCATTGAAATCCCAAAAGTTATTTGGTAAGTATTTTGCATTATCTAAAATAGCCGCAATACCATCTTTTAAAACATATTCAATGGCCAACAATTTAAAACTGATTGCAAACATAATAGTTTTAGCCCCCAAAACAGCTTTGTTTGATTGTGTTTCTAAACCTGAAAGTGTAACATGAAAAGGCTCGTTAGTCGATTGTGAGAAAAACAAATCAATTCTTCCATCTGGTAAAATTACAACTTCTTTATCACTCTCTGATTCATTTTGTAATGACCAAAAACCTGCCACATAATCTTCCAATACTGCATTTGGTTTAACGAATTGATATGTTAAATCATTATTCATAACACAATTGTAAAAACTTTAATGTTTATCTAAATGTACTATAAATCTACAATTTTTCAAATATTGTAATCAGAAAACAATAATTATACTATTCTATTTTTATTGAAATTAATTGTATTCCTCCTTTGTTTTAAAATTAAATTCCTGTTTATTTCGGGAAGTATGTAATTCATTTAGACATTCCCTTAACAACTTTGAAGTCCTATCAGTTGGGATTAAAGTATAATTATAAACAATCCCTACTTCTTCTTTTTTAGAAGAATCCCATTCATATTCAATTCCGTTTTCATCAATTATAATAGATTGCCCTTCAAAAACATCTTGCCACTCAATTCGTTGAGTTAAATCTATCAAGCTTTGGTAAACCAAAACATGACATACTTTATCTATCGTATCTATTAAAAAAAACATTTATTCAGTGTATTGTACAATAACCTAGGAAATCAAAATTTAAATTGGGTACTTACCCACTTCTATTCCTAGATATCTTTCTTTAATTATTTTAATATGTCTTAATTCATGTCCTGCAATATGATAAGCTAACGCTCTTACCGTTCTTTCATTTTTTATAATGCCATCTGTATCTATACCGCTACCTTTTCTTGTAAAAGATTCTTCAGGAAGATTTTGAAATAACAATAAAGTAGCCAACCTAACACTCCAATATTCTTCAAAAATAGTATCTAAACTTCGCTCATTGGCTTTAGAAAATGTAGCATAATTAGTTTCTTCAAATCCATGTAAAGGAGTATTGTCGTTTCGTGCATAACGTAGCGCTCTGTAAGCGAATATACGTTCGTCATCCATATTATGCACTAATATTTCTTTAATAGTCCATTTATCTTTGTCGTATCTGTACCCTAATTTTTCTTCTGGTAGGGCATAAATAAACTCTTTTAATCTGAAAAAATTATCGTGCAGCTCTTGCAAAATATCGGTATCGGTTTTTATCAAATCAAAATAATGTTGAGAATATAAAGGATATTCATTTTTATCTGGTCTATTGATTTTTCTAAATAGCATCATTGTTTGTTCTTTTTTGAATATACTTTCGATTTTTTGATGTTCTTAAAAACTAGAGTGCTTATAGCTAAAGAATCTCTTTCAAAGATAACGTAAACTTTAGAGATTTCACCGTTTTACATAAAGTAAAAAAGATATTACTCGATTCCTATTTTAAGCTCTTGACAATCTATAAAAATGCTGTGTTCAAGAAATATTTTGTTTCCTAACATACCAGACATACCAGAAAACTTCATAAGATAATATTGTGTTTTTGAAAAACCGTGTACGTATGTAACTTCTGTTAAAGCGAGGCTATGTTGTCTAAAAATTATACGTTGATTTGCCCGAGCAGAATAGGTGGTCAAAACATTATCCCAAGATTTTCCTTTCTCCGTTGTTACAATTGAATTAGGTAATTTTAATTTTTCCCAATTTTCCCTTGTAGTTAATAATTCATAGCCACTGGTTCCTGTATCATAAAGAAAGTTTTCATTTTGATTATCTAAAATAGCTGGAATGATTATTTTTCTTTTTTTGAATTTGAAGTCAAACAATTGATCTTCATTTTTTTTGGGTGCTTCTTTGACATTCAAATAAAGGGAATTATTCTTAAAATCAATTAGGGTTTTTCTATCCTCTAAAATATCTGCGCCTAGAGTACCAATTAGTTTACTGTTCTTATCTTGTTCTCTAAAATTGATCATTTTAAAGGTGTTAGAAGAAACTTCACACTGTCCAATTTTGAAAGTACTTGAAGCTATTTTTTCTTCTCTAGTAATGGCAGAAATATTTAAGATTGCGTTTTTGTAAAACAAAGTGTACGGACTTCCAGTATCAAATTGTAGAAAATAAGTGGTTGTATCATTTTGAAAATGGATTGGCAAAAGCAACGCTTTTTTATCTTTACTTGTCCATTCTATTGGTATTTTTCCACTTTCATTTTTTACAGACAAATAATTCGCGTCTGGTGTAAATTTGTTGTCAAAATAAAAATAACCCACTACAAGTGTTATAACGAAAAGGAAAAAAATGGAAAGCAGAATTTTCTTAATTAATTTCATGATTTTTTTCTGCAATGTTCCGAGAAAATATTGGTTTTTTTACCAAAAAGAATACGCCATTTTTACGACAATTAAATTTTCACATCTACAAATAGCTGTTTTTAAACCTAATAGTCAGCTCTTCATTTTGATTAAGACTCTTCCCATTAAGTACGACAAAAACAATTTTTAGCACCAAAAAAAGCACCAAAAAAAATAAAAACACAGGAACTCGAGGCAACAAATAATGTTGAACAAAAGGACTTAATAGAAACATTATTGAAAAAAAAGCGTTCAATAAAACTTGTACCTCTATAATTTCTTTTCCTATACTTTTAACTTTAGGATCTTTCGTTTTGGCAGTTAAAATTAAAGGAAAAATAATTTCCCCAAAAGGAATTATAAGACCTGAAAGAACAGATAAGTTAATCGCTTTCGCTTGTATTGTATTTTTTATGACTTTAGATGAGAACAAAAGATTTTTAGGTTCTGTTTTTAAAGCATGAGCAATTGCTTTTAATGAAAAACCTTTTAAAGAACTACCCGCTTCTATACGTTGAATGGTTCTTAATGACACCCCAGATTGTTCAGCTAATTCTGTTTGCGTCATTTTTTGTTGTTCCCTTAAAAACTTAACACGATTCATTTTGGACTTTTTTAAAATAAATACAAGTAATAACATAAAACATAAGATGATAAACAATCGTCTTAATGCTTAAAAACAAATATAGTCAAACTTTTAGTATCCTAATAATCAAAAAAATAATGAATTAGCAATCTTATCTTAGAAATCATTAAAATCTATTCATTTAAAAAAGAGTGTAAATATTCTAAAATTGTTTTCGTTTGCATCATTAAATTTACATGTCCTTGAGAAGGTACTATTACTAAATGAGATTTTGACATGGTTTGCATATCGGCTGTAATTCCACTTCCTAATAATTGATAGGTCTTCATTAATTCCACTTTATCAAGTCCGTCATTATCTCCTGAAATAAGTAAAGTAGGTACCGGAATTTTTGCAATATTTGCATCGCCACAATTAAATGGTTTTTCTGCAAATTCAAACATTTGCTGTAAAAATTTTCCCCATTTGGTTTTATCTGGTGCAACGATATTATATGCTATTTGTAATGGTGAATTATCAAAATATTCAGGTTTAAAATCTTCAAAAGCGTTGTTTACTATTGGCAACCACCCTTCTGTTTTATAAGTAGAAGAAATAATAACTAATTTTTTTAACCTATTTCCCTTTGTATAGTAAATTGATACGCATTTGTTGTCCAAAAGATACAAATACAGAGCTAATAAGTAAGGTCAACATGACACTTTTAGCAAAATAATTTATTTGATATCTATTTTTCATTATCTAATTTTTATTTCATATTTGTTAACAAGGTTTCTAAATAGTTTAATGTCATTGTAAAACCTTCTTTAAATCCCATTTCAATCATTCTTTGCATGCGTTCCAAAGAATCATTTTTAATAACAATAAGCACTTTTGTTATCCCATTTAGGTCACTAAAAGTTACATCCCAATCAGAACCTGGCATGTCTGGGTTTTCATCCTTATCAGCAAAAACACTGTAATATTTAAAGTTTGTCTTAGGTGTAATCGCAGTATATTGCTGCAGTTGCCAATATTCTTGTCCTTCAGGACTAACCATCGCATAAAACCTACGACCTCCTTCTTTAAAGTCCATAATTTTTGTTTTAGATTCAAAAGGCTTTGGTGCCCACCACTGATCCAAAATTTCAGCATTAGTAAACGCATCCCAAACCAAAGCAGAAGGTGCGTTAAATTCTCTTTCTACAAAAACAGTTTTGTTTGTTTTATCTACCGTAAAGTTAAATTGTAAATCTTTCATTTTGTTTGTTTTATAATTATATTTTATCTAAGTAAATGTATTTTGGTTCACTATTTTAAGAAAATGTATTTCATCATTTTATCAAATTTAAAAAAGAAACCATTTGGTTGCAAATATATGTGCAACTTTTCGGTTTCGCAAATTTTTTTAGCTTTTTATTTATCCTGTTTTAAAAGAAGAGAAAGACAACATGCTGCTCATTATGAAAAACATAGTCAAAAATTTATACGTTCAAAAGCTTTATATCAAATATGAAGTTAAATATGGAATTGTAAATACTAGCATTTAAAGATGTTGTATTTCTTTTTTCATTCGTTGATATAATTTTTCAATCTCTGTCCAATCTATAATATCTGCGCTATCATGCTCAAGAAATTGAAGGTTTTCATTAAATTCCATTTTCCTTTCTCGATGTTCTTCTACTAATTTTTCTTTATCTACTAGTATTGCTTCCCATTCTTTAGAAAGTGTTTGTTCAATTTGCAAATCCATAGCATTAAAGAAATTTTGACCAAATTGCCTAACTTCATTTACGAAGTCGAGATAAGTCATTTCAAAACTTCCATCTTTGGCAGTCCATAAACTAATTCCATTTTCCAAATTGTATTCGCTTTCCCATACAATTCTGATTTTCTCCTTATTTCTAAAGAAATATAATTTAGGCCCACCTATTAAATGGGCAGAGCTAAACGTTCGCTCATATTGCAACCAAGAAATTAATTTGTCATACTCTTCAAAATAAAAATCACTATACACTTCATCATCTGTCTCGTACAAATTGAGCCATGATTGCACATCGCTTTTAAATTGGGTAATATCTTCTGTTAATTGATAGAATTCATTAGGAATATTTTGACTTATCTTCTCAAAACAGGTCGTAAAATCTTCTAAAAATCGCACGATGTAATAATCATTGTACGGTGTAGGTTTATTACCAAAATAGTGCATTGCATCTCTAGAATATTCGTAAATGGTTGCATCACCAAAAGTTAACCACAAATCACCTTCTGTAAGCCAATACCAACTTAAGTACAAGTTAGGCTCTCGACCTACTGGTGTTATTTTATCAAATTCTTTAAGCTTAAAATGTATCATTATTGCACTTAGTTTTACTTTATAACTTACATATATCTCTAAAAACTGTTTTTTTAGCAAAATATTACTAATTTATAAATTATTAAAAGCAACTTATTTTCATAGCATTTCTACTAATCTACCTAGTTTCTTCTAAAAACGGATAGGCTACTAAGTCCTATCAAAGTCGAGTAAAGAAAGAACAATTAGTTTAGAATCAAAAACAAACTCTTTTTTTCTTTCAAAAACCCATACAATTATTTGAAATTTAGTATTTTCGCATCTTCAAATTAGAAAGCGATATAATGAGTACTAAATTTACTGAATATAAAGGACTTGACTTACCAACGGTTGCGTCTGAAGTATTAGATTTTTGGAAAAAAGAAAACATCTTCGATAAGAGTGTAAGCACTCGTGAAGGAAACACCCCTTATGTATTTTTTGAAGGGCCACCTTCAGCAAACGGATTACCTGGTATTCACCACGTAATGGCACGTGCTATTAAAGATATTTTTTGCCGTTATAAAACGCAAAAAGGATTCCAAGTCAAACGTAAAGCTGGTTGGGACACACATGGTTTACCTGTAGAATTAGGTACTGAAAAAGAATTAGGTATTACGAAAGAAGATATTGGTACTAAAATTACGGTTGCAGAATACAACGAAGCATGTAAACGTACGGTAATGCGCTATACTGATGTTTGGAATGATCTTACTGAAAAAATGGGGTATTGGGTAGATATGGAAAACCCATATATTACTTACAAATCCAAATATATGGAAACCGTTTGGTGGTTGTTGAAGCAAATTTATGATAAAGATTTATTGTACAAAGGCTACACCATCCAGCCGTATTCTCCAAAAGCAGGAACGGGTTTATCTTCGCATGAAGTAAATCAGCCTGGAAGTTATAGAGATGTTACCGATACTACTGTGGTTGCTCAATTCAAAGCCATTACTGCAACATTGCCTGATTTTTTACAAGGATTAGGAGAGATCCATATTTTAGCTTGGACCACTACTCCTTGGACCTTGCCAAGTAATACCGCTTTAACAGTGGGACCAAAAATTGACTATGTTGTAATAGAAACTTTCAATCAATATACTTTCCGCCCTGTAAAAGTGATTTTAGCGAAAAACTTAGTAGGTAAACAATTCGGAAAAACCTATTTTGAATCAACAGAAGCTAGCAATTTTGAAAACTTCAAAGAAGGTGATAAAAAAATTCCTTACCAAATTATAAAAGAATTCAAAGGAACAGATTTAGTAGGTATTCGTTACGAACAATTAATGCCATTGGTGTTGCCAAATGACAATCCAGAAAATGCTTTTAGAGTTATTGCTGGAGATTTTGTAACTACTGAAGATGGAACTGGAATTGTACATACAGCACCAACTTTTGGAGCAGACGATGCTAAAGTGGCCAAAGAAGCTACACCTGAAGTGCCACCTATGTTAGTAAAAGACGCTAATGGGAATTTAGTGCCCTTAGTAGATTTACAAGGAAGGTTTATTCAAGGTTTAGGTGACTATTCTGGTAAATATGTTAAAAACGAATATTACAACGATGGAGAAGCACCAGAACGTTCTGCAGATGTTGAAATTGCCATTCAGTTAAAAGAGGAAAACAAAGCCTTTAAGGTTGAAAAATATGTGCACAGTTACCCACATTGCTGGAGAACGGACAAGCCTATTTTATATTATCCTTTAGATTCTTGGTTTATTAAAGTGACCGAAGTAAAGGAGCGTATGTTTGATTTAAACGAAACTATTAACTGGAAGCCAAAAGCAACTGGAGAAGGACGTTTCGGAAATTGGTTGAAAAATGCAAACGATTGGAATTTATCGCGTTCTAGATATTGGGGAATCCCATTGCCAATTTGGAGAAATGAAGAAGGAACAGAAGAAATCATCATTGGTTCAGTAGAAGAACTATACAATGAAATTGAAAAATCCATAGTGGCTGGTTTTCAAAAAGAAAATCCATATAAAGAATTTGTTATTGGAAACATGTCGGAAGAAAACTATAAATTAGTCGATTTACATAAAAATGTAGTAGACAACATCGTTTTAGTTTCTCCTTCTGGTAAACCAATGAAACGCGAAACCGATTTAATTGATGTTTGGTTCGATTCAGGTGCGATGCCTTATGCACAATGGCATTATCCCTTTGAAAACAAAGACAAAATTGATGCAAACAAAGATTTTCCTGCTGATTTTATTGCTGAAGGTGTCGATCAAACGCGTGGATGGTTTTATACACTACATGCTATTGGAACTTTAGTTTTTGATAAAATTGCTTATAAAAATGTCGTTTCAAACGGACTAGTATTAGACAAAAACGGACAAAAAATGTCAAAACGTTTAGGAAATGCTGTGGATCCATTTACCACATTAGCAGATTATGGACCAGATGCTACGCGTTGGTACATGATTTCCAATGCCAATCCTTGGGACAACTTAAAGTTTGATATTGAAGGCGTTGCAGAAGTGAGAAGAAAATTCTTTGGAACATTATATAATACTTATTCATTCTTTGCGTTATATGCGAATATTGATGGATTTAAATATACTGAAGCTGAAATTCCATTACAAGAAAGACCAGAGATAGACCGTTGGATTTTATCAGAATTACATACGCTAATAAAAGCTGTTGATGACGCTTATACCGATTATGAACCAACAAAAGCAGCAAGAGCTATATCTGATTTTGTTCAAGAAAATTTAAGTAACTGGTATGTTCGTTTGTGTAGAAGAAGATTTTGGAAAGGAGAATATGGCACAGATAAAATAGCCGCTTACCAAACACTTTACACCTGTTTAGTAACTGTAGCTAAATTAAGTGCTCCTATTGCGCCATTCTTTATGGATAGACTATATAAAGATTTAAATGCAACAACTGAAAAAGAAACTTTTGAAAGTGTTCACTTAGCAGAATTTCCTATAATGGTTGAAAACTTTGTTGATAAATCACTAGAAAGCAGAATGTTGAAAGCACAAACTGTTTCGTCTTTAGTCTTATCTCTTCGTAAAAAAGAAATGATAAAAGTACGCCAACCTTTAAAAAGAATAATGATACCAGTACTTGACAAGCATTTCAAAAACGAAATAGAAGCGGTTTCAGATTTGATTAAAGCAGAGGTAAATGTAAAAGAAATTGAGTTGTTAGATGATGCTTCTGGGGTATTAGTAAAGCAAATTAAGCCAAATTTCAAAGCTTTAGGACCACGTTTCGGAAAAGATATGGGACTGGTTTCCAAAGAGATACAATCTATGACTAATGAACAAATCAATTTATTAGACAGAGAAGGTGAAATAATGCTTGAAATATCAGGAAAAAGTATTACTTTAACAACCGAAGATGTTGAGATTACATCTCAAGATATTCCAGGTTGGTTAGTAGCTAATTCAAATGGAATAACTGTGGCACTAGATATTACAATTGATGATAAATTACGTAATGAAGGTGTTGCCAGAGAATTAGTTAACAGAATTCAAAATATTAGAAAAGATTCTGGATTTGAAGTTACAGATAAGATAAAAGTTCATATTCAAAATAATGCCATTATTGAGCAATCTGTTTTAGAAAATGAAACGTATATTAAATCAGAAACATTAACAGATGAATTAATTTTTGTTCCTTCTGTAGAAAATGGTACAGAAATTGAGTTTGATGAAGTAAAAACAGTTGTGTTAATATCGAAATAGAGTAAAATTTAAACTCTTTCTAGATATGATATATTAGTAATAACCTTAATACATAGAAATGATGGTTGATGAAAAGTTAAGATATTCAGACGCAGATTTAGCTGAGTTTAAAGAAATTTTATTAAAAAAAATAGAAAAAGCGCAAGCTGATTTAGATTTAATCAGAAGTGCTTACATGAATGATTTAAATAACGGAACAGACGATACTTCACCTACATTCAAGGCATTTGAAGAAGGAAGCGAGACCATGTCAAAAGAAGCTAATTCACAATTAGCCACACGCCAGGAAAAGTTCATTCGAGATTTAAAAAATGCATTATTCCGTGTGGAAAACAAAACATATGGCGTATGCAAGGTTACGGGGAAATTAATCAGTAAAGAGCGTTTAAAAGTAGTTCCTCATGCTACCATGAGTATCGAAGCAAAAAATTCGCAACGTTAATCTTAATATAAAATTACATTAACGCTCCATTTGGGGCGTTTTTTTTTAAGTAAAATCCTTATTTTTGTTCAAATTTTAACAGAATGTCATTAAAGAAAGCTTATTTTATAGTTATCCTTATCCTACTAATTGATCAAATCTCTAAGATTTATATTAAAACACATTTTTTTATAAATGAAGAAATAAAAATTTTTGAATGGTTTCGTATTCATTTTATTGAAAACGAAGGTATGGCTTGGGGAGCAGTTATCCCAGGCGAATACGGAAAGCTAGCTCTAACTCTTTTCCGTTTAATAGTGGTTCCTGGAATTGCTTGGTGGCTTTGGGATTCTGTAAAGAAAAAGCAATCAAACTATTTAATTGTAGCTATTTCACTTATTTTGGCAGGTGCAATAGGTAATATTATAGATTCTGTTTTCTATGGTGTTATTTTTAACGACAGCTATCACCAAGTGGCAACTGCATTCTCTAATGACCCTTACGGAACATGGTTTCATGGCGAAGTAGTAGATATGTTATACTTCCCTTTTTGGGAAGGTAATTTACCTGAATGGATTCCTGTTTGGGGAGGCAAACACTTTTCTTTTTTTAATGCCATTTTCAATATTGCTGACATGGCAATCTCGACAGGAGTAGGTATTTTAATTGTATTTAATAAGAAAGCATTTTCAAAATAAAACTTATTTTTCAACACAAAAAAAGAGCCGTATTTACGGCTCTTTTTTATTTTATTACTTTCTCTACTACTATTTTTCTGTAGCAAATCTTCTAGTAACTTCTGTCCAATTTATTACATTGAAAAAAGCATCAATATAATCTGGTCTTCTGTTTTGGTAATTTAAATAATAAGCATGTTCCCAAACATCAAGACCTAAAATAGGTGTTCCTCCACAACCAATTCCTGGCATTAATGGATTGTCCTGGTTAGCAGAACTACAAACTTCTAATTTTCCACCTTTGTGCACACATAACCATGCCCAACCCGAACCAAAACGCGTTGCTGCAGCTTTAGCAAATTCAGCTTTAAAAGCGTCAAATGAACCAAAAGCCTCATCAATCGCTACTGCTAAATCTCCTGAAGGTTTTCCACCTCCATCTGGAGACATTATTGTCCAAAACAAACTATGATTATAAAATCCACCACCGTTATTTCTAACCGCAGCATTATTCATATCTAAGTTTATTAAAATGTTCTCAATTGTTTTTCCTTCTAAATCTGTACCTTCAATAGCGTTATTAAGGTTTGTCGTATAACCATTATGATGTTTTGAGTGGTGAATTTCCATGGTTCTTGCATCAATATGTGGTTCCAATGCATCATATGCATAGGGTAATTTCGGTAATTCGAATGCCATAATATTATTTTTTTTATAATTAGTATTAGTGATTTCAAAGTTATAAATTTAACTTTGGAATAAAAAATAGAATATTCCTATACAACTATAATTAAGATAAATATAACATTTTTGAAAAAAGCAGCTTTTACATTGTATGATGCATCGGCAGGTTCAGGTAAAACCTACACTCTTACCAAAGAATATTTGAAAATATTATTTCTTGCAAAAGGAGATGATGCTTACAAGCGAATTTTAGCCATAACCTTTACAAACAAAGCTGTAGAAGAAATGAAATCACGTATTGTAGATAGCTTATTCGATTTTTCTAAAGAAAACACTTCTAATAAAGGGCAAGAATTTCTGAAAACTATCAGTACAGAAACAGGATTATCTCTAGCAACCATAAAAGATAAATCAAATGCAATCATTAAAAGTATTATCCATAATTATGCTGCTTTTGGTATTTCTACGATAGATAAATTTACGCATAAAGTGATTCGTTCTTTCGCACAAGATTTAAACCTTCCACCTAATTTTGAAGTAAGTTTAGATACCGATGCCATTCTACAAGAAGCTATTGATGTTTTAATCTCTAAAGTGGGTGAAAACAATGATTTAACCCAACTTTTAATTAATTTCACAAAAGACAAAACCGACGAAGATAAAAACTGGGATATTTCGAATGAGTTATTTGAAATTGGTAAACTTTTGGTAAACGAAAATCACCTTATTGAAATAGCCGATTTTCAAGATAAAACCATTGATGATTTTAAACAAATAAAAACGGTTTTAAAAGATAGAATTGTAAATTTAAAGGAAAAATCTATAAATCTAGCGCAAAATAAACTCAATATAATTGAATCAAACATTTCAAGCAATTCCTTTTATAGTAGTTATGTCCCAAATTTTTTAAAAAAAATAATTATTGGAAAACTAGACATTAACGAATCAATACTCAAATACTTAGAAGATTCCGAAAAAAGATATTCCAAAAAGACTCCAGAATTTGACAAAAACTTTATAGATGACATTGCTATAGATTTAATAAAAAGCATAAAAAAAATAAATCACAATAATGCCAAAATAGCGTTTTACGAAGCTTTTTTACAAAATATCAATCCGCTTTCGTTGTTAAACTCTATCCATTTAGAATTTAAAAAGATTCAAGAAGAACAAAACATTATTTCTATTTCCGATTTCAATAGAATTATTTTTAATGAAATTCAAAACCAGCCTGCTCCATTTATCTATGAACGGTTAGGTGAAAAATACCGTCACTTTTTTATTGATGAGTTTCAAGACACTTCTGTCATGCAATGGCAAAACCTCATCCCTTTAATAGATAACGCTTTATCCAGTGAAGACAATGGAATTCAAGGTAGTTTAATGCTTGTGGGCGACCCAAAACAATCTATTTACAGGTGGCGAGGTGGAAAAGCGGAACAATTTATTGCTTTGAGTAAGGAAAACAACAATCCTTTTTCAAATAAAGATAAAGAAAGCATACACTTAGAAACGAATTACAGAAGTTATGAAGAAGTAATCCATTTCAATAACCAATTTTTCGCTTTTTTATCAGACAAATTTGAAAATGAAGATTACAAAAAATTATATCAAGAACACAGTTACCAAAAACCAAATAATAAAAAAGGGGGATATGTTAACATTTCATTTATAAACACAGAAGAAGAACCTCAAATTAATGAAGAAGAAGATAATGATTGGTCATTAAAAACGAAAATTTATTTAGAAAAAACATTAGAAACCATATTACAAATTAAAAGTCAAAACTTCGATTATAGTGACATTGTTCTTTTAACCCGAAAAAAAACAGAAGGGGTTTATTTAGCAAATTTCCTAACTGAAAAAAACATCCCCATTTTATCCTCTGAAACGTTATTAATTCAAAACGCAACCGATGTAAAACTAATTATAGATGTTCTTCGTTATTTGAAAAACAATAAAGATCAAGAATCTAAAACAAAAATGCTTTATTACATTGCTAAATACAATCAAAATTACTTACCGATTCATGATTTTATTATAGCAACCAAAGATTTAACGGAAGAAGAATTAGAAACTTTTTTACACACTATTGAGATTGGTATTTCATTTAAAAATTGTAAAAAAAAGTCGCTTTATGAAGCCGTGGAAATTATTGTTTCCACATTCATTAAAGAAAAAGCAAACACTTCTTATGTACAATATTTTTTAGATTTAGTATTGGAAAGAGATAATAAATCACAATCGGGGATTTCAGATTTCATTTCCTATTGGGAAAAAGTTGGTTTTAAAAAAAGCATTCCTTCTCCAGAAGGCAATAATGCTATCCGAATCATGACTATTCACAAATCCAAAGGATTAGAATTCCCTATCGTTATCTATCCTTTTGCTGAAGAAAATTTTTCTGCAAATAATCGAAATAAATTATGGATTAATTTTGACGAAGAAGAAGCTATAGATTTCCCAAAAGCTTTAGTCAATCAGAAAAAAGAAGTAGCAGTATATGGATTACAAGCCAAACAAACCTATGAAGAAAAATCGCAAGAAGAAATACTAGACATTATTAATGTCCTTTATGTTGCTTTGACCAGAGCAGAAGAACAACTTTATATTATTTCTAATCATCAAATTTCCAAAACAGGTTTACCCAATAACCTCTCTTCCTATTTTATCGAATTTTTACAAGATAACAAGCTATATAACTCTGATAAAATGACCTATGAATTTGGCAATTCATCTCGTCTATCAGAAAAAAACAATTTCAACAACACGCAAAAGGCAATAACAATTGTTCATGAAAAATTAGATAAGAGAAAAATAAAAATTGCTCAAAGAGAGGCTTTAATGTGGGATACAGAACAACAAAAAGCCATTGAATTTGGAAATTTACTTCACGAAATACTTGCTCATATAAAGACAATAAACGATATAGATGAAGCTATAAATATTGCTATAGAAAATGGATGGATTACAACTTCACAAAAAGAAGAAATCAAGCTCAAGATGGAACAAATTGTGCATCATAATGATTTAAAAGATTTTTTTGACGGAGAAGGAATAACTTACAATGAACAAACGATTATTAAAAAAGGCATTGGAAATGTAAAGCCAGATAAAGTAGTAATCAAAGACACAAATGCATTCTTATTAGATTATAAAACAGGTGAAAAACTAGACAAGCATAGAAAACAAGTATTAGATTATGCCTTTATCCTAGAAGAAATGAATTATAATATTGTAAAAAAAACAATAGTTTACATTGGAGAAAAAATAGAAATAGTAATTTTGTAGCAAACCTTATATAAAATGTACGGCAAAATACAACAACACTTACAAGAGGAGCTCAATTCTATTCAAGAGAATGGCTTATTTAAAAAAGAAAGAATCATCACGTCACCACAAGGTGCTGAAATAAAAATTACAACTGGAGAAACAGTTTTAAATTTTTGCGCTAATAATTATTTAGGACTTTCCTCTCATCCAGAAGTAATACAAGCAGCCAAAGATACATTGGACACTCATGGATTTGGTATGTCTTCGGTTCGTTTTATTTGTGGAACACAAGACATACACAAAGAATTAGAACAGAAAATAGCCGATTTTTACGGCACAGAAGACACCATTTTATACGCAGCTGCTTTTGATGCAAATGGTGGTGTTTTTGAACCTTTGCTTGGAGAAGAAGATTGTATTATTTCAGACAGCTTAAACCATGCATCTATTATAGATGGTGTTCGTTTGTGTAAAGCAGCGAGATACCGTTATCAAAATAACGACATGAGTGACCTTGAAGCACAATTAATTAAAGCCACTCAAGCCGGACATCGTTTTAAATTAATTGTTACAGACGGTGTTTTTTCTATGGATGGATTAGTAGCCCCATTAGATAAAATTTGTGATTTAGCAGACAAATATGACGCTTTAGTAATGGTTGATGAATGCCATGCTGCTGGATTTATCGGTGCAACTGGAAAAGGAACACCTGAAGCGAAAGGTGTTATGGGAAGAATAGACATTATTACAGGAACACTCGGAAAAGCCCTTGGAGGAGCTATGGGCGGTTATACAACTGCAAAGAAAGAGATTATTGAAATTTTACGTCAACGTTCAAGACCATATCTGTTTTCAAATTCTTTAGCTCCATCGATAGTGGGTGCCTCATTAAAAGTATTTGAACTTTTGGAAAAAGACACAACCCTAAGAGATCAATTAGAATGGAATACAAATTATTTCAAAAAAGGCATAAAAGAGGCAGGCTTTGATATAATAGATGGAGATGCGGCAATCGTTCCTGTAATGCTTTATGATGCCAAATTATCACAAATAATGGCAGAAGAACTTCTTAAAAAGGGAATATATGTAATTGGTTTCTTTTTCCCAGTAGTTCCAAAAGAAAAAGCACGAATAAGAGTACAACTATCTGCTGCTCACACAAAAGAACATCTCGACAAAGCAATTAATGCTTTCATTGAAGTGGGTAAATCTTTAAAAATAATTAGTTAAAAAGCGGTAACCCCTTACTTTTTTTAACAAAACTTTTTGTATTTAAAAAAAAATAGTATTTTTGTTCTAATTATAACGCATTGTAATTTAATTAATAAAGTATGAAACATCTAAACAAATTATTTGCTGCTGGTTTATTGCTTGCTGGATTATCAACCCAAGCACAGAACGGTGACAATCCATGGGCTGTGTCCTTTGGAGTTAATGGAGTTGATACCAAGGTTAGTGCCGAAGGTAATTCTAGTCCACAATTTATCCAATTAGCTAATGCTAGAGACAATTGGAATATTTTACCATCTGTATCTTATTTAAGTGTATCTAGATATGTTGGTGATGGTTTTTCTGTTGGTTTAACAGGATCTGTTAATAAAATTGACAAATGGTTAGAAAGAGTACCTGGTACAGAAAGTACAGATGCTGTTTTAAATCCTGGTGATTTATCTTACTATGCAGTTGATGCAGTAATCAAATATAGCTTTCAAGATTTAATCAAATCAACTTGGTTAGACCCTTCTATTAATGTAGGTGGAGGTTACAATTTCTTTGGAGATGCATCTGCAGGTACTGTTAATGGAGGTTTAGGATTAACTTTCTGGTTTACTGAAAATGTTGGTCTTCAATTACAATCTGTTTACAAGCATTCATTTGATGAAAATAGAGTTGCTAACGCAGATGTACCTACTCATATTCAACATTCAGCTGGTATTTCTTTTAAATTTGGAGGAAAAGACACTGACGGTGATGGGATCTATGACAAAGATGATGCTTGTCCAGATGTTGCTGGTTTAAAAGCATTAAACGGATGTCCTGATAAAGATGGTGACGGTATTGCTGATAAAGATGATGCTTGTCCAGAATTAGCTGGTACTCCAGAGCACAATGGTTGTCCTGACACTGATGGTGACGGAATTATTGATACAGAAGACGCTTGTCCAGATGTACCTGGTACTAAAATCATGAAAGGTTGTCCAGATGCTGACGGTGACGGAGTTGCTGATAAAGATGACGAGTGTCCAACAGTTAAAGGAGATAGAGCTAACAAAGGTTGTCCATGGCCTGACGGTGACGGTGACGGTGTATTCGATAAAGATGACGCTTGTCCTACTGTAGCTGGAACTGTTGCTAACAATGGTTGTCCTGAAGTTTCTGACGAAGCTGTTAAAAAATTAAATGATTATGCAAAAACTATATTATTTAATTCAGGTAAATCAACTTTCCAAAAACAAACTTTCCCAGTTTTAGAAGCAATCACTGCTATCTTAAAAGAGTATCCAAATTCTAAATTCTCAATCGAAGGTCACACAGATTCAGACGGAAGCGAAGAAAATAACCAAGTATTATCTACTTCAAGAGCTGAAGCTGTTAAAGCTTACTTAATTGAGCATGGAATCGACGCTACTAGATTAAGTGCTACTGGATTCGGTGAGAAATTCCCAATCGACACTAACAAAACTTCTAAAGGTAAAGCTAACAATAGAAGAGTTGAAGTGAAATTAGTAAAATAATTTCCCTACAAAATAATACAAAAACGCTCCGATAATCGGAGCGTTTTTTTTATTTTTATACTATGCTAAATGATACTTTTCTAGATAAATTATCGAAACATATTCTTGCAAATTTCAAAGACAATTTGCAAAACACCATTATTGTTTTACCAAACAAAAGAGCCAAAGTTTTTTTACTAAACGCCCTTCACAACCACACAGAGAACACCATATTTTCCCCTCAAATAACTAGCATTGAAGATTTAATACAAGAAATCTCTGAAATAAGGGTCATTGATTCAATTGAATTGCTTTTTGAATTTTATGAAGTATACTTAAACATAACTACAAAAGAAGAGATACAATCGTTTACTTTTTTTTCCAATTGGGCCAAAACGCTACTTCAAGATTTCAATGAAATAGATCGCTATTTATTAGATCCTAATTTTGTATTCTCCTATTTAAAGGATATTGAAGCATTAAAAAGATGGGATCTTGAGCCTTCCGCAACAACAACACTTATCGATTCGCATCTTTCTTTTTGGAAAAAACTACCTGAATATTACAGCCATTTTTACCAACATTTATTAAGTAAAAAGAAAGCATATCAAGGACTCATTTATAGAGAAGCCGTTTCTAATTTAAATTCTTTTTCAAATAATTTGGCTGAAAAAAAATTAGTTTTTGCAGGATTTAATGCCTTAAATCAAGCGGAAGAAAAAATTATTCTACACTTACTTACCCACAATCAAGCTTCTGTATACTGGGATATAGATTCTTATTTTATAAACAATCCCTATCATGATGCTGGCCTTTTTATAAGACGTTTTAAATCGCAATGGAAAAAATATTTTTCACAACCATTTGAGTGGATAACTGAAGATTTTCAACAAGAAAAAAACATACAAATTATTGGTACTCCAAAAACCATCGGTCAAGCAAAAATTGCAGGAAAAATTATCGAAGATTTATATGTTCCATCAAAAGATAATTCTAAAACAGCTATAATATTAGGCGATGAAAATTTACTAATTCCTGTGCTATATTCGCTACCAAATACCGTAGACACATTAAATATAACTATGGGCTATTCGGGAAAAAACAATCCTGCTCAGCTATTGATTAATAAACTTTTTAAATTACATACCAATGCGATTAACAGAGACGAATCAAAATACACGTTGTATTATAAAGAAGTTTTAGATGTTTTAAATCACCCTTTAGTAGAACCTTTTATTAAAGCTAATGAGGTAATCCAAACCATACACAACAATAATTTTACTTTTTTCTCAATTGACACATTATTTCGATTAAAAGAAGAAAAATACCCTAATCAACAAAAGGATTATTTTGATTTACTTTTTACAAAATGGGATAACAATATTTTAAAAATTCTAAAGCGCATCAACCATATTCTTTTGACGATAAAATCATTCCTAAACAATGATATTGAAGAAGAAAAAGTGACCAAATCATTTGTTTATGCTGTTTTTAAAGTTATAAACAAGCTCATTACGTATTGTGAAATTCATCAAGATAAAATAAACAATATAGAAGTGCTATATGAAATATACAAGCAAATTATAGATTTAGCTGAGGTTTCTTTTGAAGGAGAACCTTTAAGCGGACTACAAATAATGGGTGTATTAGAAAGCAGAGTTTTAGATTTTGAAAATGTTGTCATCACCTCTGTAAATGAAGGTAAATTTCCGTCTGGAAAATCACAAAATTCTTTTATCCCTTATGATGTAAAAAAAGAATTGGGATTACCCACTTATAAAGAAAAAGATGCTATTTATAGTTACCATTTTTATCATTTACTTCATAGAGCAAAAAACATTTATCTTTTATACAATACCGATAATGAAGGAATTGATGCTGGTGAAAAAAGTCGCTTTATTACGCAATTAGAAATAGAAAAACAACCGAAACACAATATCACACATACCATTTATAACGCTGTTCTGCCTGAAAAAGCATATAGTGTAATGAATATTCCAAAAACACCATTACTACTGGAACGCTTAGAAGAAATAGCAACTATTAAAGGATTTTCACCATCCTCATTAACTTCTTACATAAGAAATCCTATCCAATTTTATTTTCAAAGGGTTTTACGTATTAATGAAATGGATGAAGTAGAAGAAAATATAGCTGTTAACACTTTAGGAACCATTATTCACGAATCTTTAGAAGCTTTATACAAATCTTGCTTAAATCAATTTTTATCAGTATCTCAAATTGATGAAATGATAGCACAAATTAACCAAATAACATTAGATAAATTCAAATCTGTTTACAAGGAAGGTGAAATAAAAAAAGGAAAAAATCTATTAGCTTTTGAAGTTGCCAAAAGAAATATTTTCAATTTTTTACAAACGGAAAAGAAAACGATTGAAAATGGAGACACTATCAAAATCATTGCTTTAGAAGATAAATTAGAAACCATGATTATAGATGAACGTTTACCATATCCTATTAAAATTGCAGGAAACGTAGACCGAATAGAAATACGAGATAATGTAATTCGAATTATTGATTATAAAACAGGAAAAGTGGACGCAAATTCACTAAAAATTAATGATTTTACACACCTTACATTGGATATTAAAAATGAGAAGATAATCCAACTTCTTTGTTACGCATTAATGTTTAAAAACAATAAAGACTATTTGAATTATCCTATAGAAGTAGGTATCATTTCTTTTAAAAACATGAAAGCAGGCTTTATGCCTTTTGGCCTAGGAAAAGGAAGAGGGGTTGTTTCTCAAACTATGGTAACAGACGAGATTTTGCATGCATTTAAAGAAGAAATTATCGTTTTAATTTTAGAAATTTTAAATAAAAAAAATACTATAAAAGAGAACATTTAACATATTTTCAAAAACCCCTTCAAATGTTCTATTAATTGAACCTTATTCTCGAAATGACTCATGTGACCATCTTCAAAAGAAACTAAAACAACGTTCGTTCCTTCAACATATTTTTTGTTTTCTTCATAATTTAAAACAGGATCTTTTTTTCCCAAAATAAGCATTTTAGGAAACGCAGAGACATGTAAAAGCTTTCTCCTATCCTTTCTTACTTTCATACCTTCCTGAGCCGCAATAATACCTTGCAAAGGGGTTTGTAATGCTTCTTCTTTAGCCCATTCAATTTCTTTTTTGAGTCTAGCTCTATTTTCCTCGCTAAATAAATTTGCAACAGACATACTTATAGCATTTTTATAATTTTGCTTTACCGCTAATATAGCTCTATCCCTATTTACTTTTCTTTCCTCACTATCTTCTCTTGCAGTAGAATTCATTAAGACAAGTCCAGCTATCTTTTCTTGATATAATTCGGCAAAAGCCAAAGCAACATAACCACCCATCGAATGACCTATTAAAACTACTTTCTCCAATTGCAAAAAATGAAGAATATAATGTACTGCATCGGCCATATCTTCCATGGTATGAACATATCCTAAGCATTCCGTTTCCCCGTGACCTAATAAGTCAACACATACAATCCTATATTTTGTAAGTAAAACGGGAACAATATCATGCCACATTTTACTATTTTCTAAAAAACCATGTAACAAAACAATGGCTGGTCCATTACCTGCATCAGAATACGCTAGTGTGCTATTTTTATACCTTATGTATTTCATAAGTGCAAAAATAGAATTTCAAGAGGAATCCAAGAAGTAATTTCATTTAAATACTTACTTTTGAAAAAAGGATTATTTTTATGTTGGATGAATCTCCAAAACGTTTCGATCGTATTGTCGCTATCTTAATACAGTTACAATCTAAACGAATTGTAAAAGCGCAAGAATTAGCCGATCGATTTGAAGTAAGTTTACGAACAATTTACAGAGACATTCGTTCTCTGGAAACCTCAGGTGTTCCTATCTACAGTGAAGCTGGAGTAGGTTATTCTCTAGTAGATGGTTATCGTTTACCTCCAGTAATGTTTACTAGAGAAGAAGCTAGTAGTTTTATTGCTGCAGAAAAACTAATGCAAACTTTTATCGATAAGGAATTAGGAAAACACTATACTTCTGCCATGTTCAAAATAAAATCGGTTTTAAAAAACACCGATAAAGATTGGCTTACCTCTATTGAATCTAAAGTTATCATGCAACAACCCTCGGTTAATTTATTCAACGAAAAAGTACCCGAAACCATGAGTATTCTTTTTAAAAGTATTGCCGATAAAACTCAGGTAAAATTAAATTATCAAGCATTTGATGCAGAAGAAGCTTCGGAAAGAATTATTGAACCAGTGGGTATATTTCACGATAACAACAATTGGTATATTTTTGGGTTTTGTCATTTGAGAAACGATTACCGTCAATTTAGAGCAGATCGAATTCAAGGCATTGAAAACCAAACCATTTTATTTACTAAAGAACACCAATCTTTAGAATTTTATTTAAATAAAGAAAAAGAATGTCCTACTACTAAAGTTGTATTATTGGTAGACAAAAAAATTGCCAAATATCTAGATTTTGAAAAAAAATATCATGGTTTTGTATCACAAAAGAAAGTAAGTGATCAAATAGAAATGACCTTCTTAAGTAGAGATATTGAAAACAGTTTTCCAAGATGGGTTTTGATGTTTGCAGATTATGCAACGATTATTGAACCACAACGCCTAAAAGATAGAATGATCGAAATGCTTCAAGTTTATCAAGCAAACCTATTAAAATAAAACTCCGAAAACAGTATTTTGCATTCGGAGTTTTAAGTATTATTCTCTAGTCCAGAAAAAAGGAGGTGTAATTCCTAAAGCGCGTAAATAAACGTAACCTTGTCCGCGATGATGTATTTCATTATCAATAAAATACAAAATATTCTCAATAATTGGAAACTCATATTGTCCGAAAAGATTAAATGTTTTTTCAAAATCTTCAATTGGAATTTGCTTAAAATACTGATTAATTTCTACAGTTGCTTCATCCCATTTTTGCAAATAAGCCGCTTTTGTAGATAAATTTTCTACAGCTGCTTCAGAATAAGGTTGTTCGTCTCGATTTACAATCCCTTTTAACGCAGGAACTCCTATAGATAAAAGTTCGGACACTAATTTTGAAAATGGGCGCATGCCTCCAATAGAAAATTCAAAGAAATCTTTTTCTGGAAAGGCTTCGATTACATATCTTGTTAAAGCACGATGTCCTTGCCAATGCTTTAATAAATGTTCTGGACTAATGACTTGAGGTGCTGATACTGTGTTCATAGTGTATGATTTATTTGATTATAAAACAAAGGTAAATATCGCTTATGACAACAGTTTGTCAGGAGGTTTTTTAGGATATCAAAATATTTCTAGACATTTTAACGATAAGAAATTGATGCGTTCAAAAATAGTCAGTAAAACTTATTGTAAACCAATGCCACAAATAAAATTACCTAAAAAAGAATAACTAACAATAAACTTTTCATTTTGACGAAGGTGAGAAAACACACTAATGGGATTCTTCCTTCGTCAGAATGAAAAAATGGAGTACAAAAAACGGCTTACATTCTTGTAAACCGTTTATACTAATAACTGATAACCGACAACTGTTAACTATTCATTATCGATTCAATTTCATCAGCTTCAATAGGAATATTACGCATTAAATTAAATGGAGCGCCACTATTTTGGATAACTACATCATCTTCTAAACGAATACCAAAACCTTCTTTTGGAATATAAATTCCAGGCTCTACAGTAAAAACCATATTGGCTTGCATTGGCTCATATAACAACCCGTAATCATGCGTATCTAATCCCATATGATGTGAGGTACCGTGCATAAAATATTTTTTATAAGCTGGCCAGTCAGGATTTTCATTTTGAACATCCGCTTTGTCTAACAACCCTAAACCTAATAGTTCAGAAGTCATGATTTTGCCAACCTCAACATGATATTGTTTCCATAAAGTACCAGGAATCAACATTTTTGTAGCTTCATTTTTTACATTCAAAACTGCATTGTAAACGGCTCTTTGACGCTCAGAAAATCTTCCTGATACTGGAATGGTTCGGGTCATATCACTCGAATAATTCGCATATTCAGCACCTACATCTAACAATAATAAATCCCCTTCATGGCATTGCTGATTGTTTTCAATATAATGTAATACATTCGCATTATTTCCAGAAGCAACAATAGGTGTATAAGCAAATCCTTTGGAACGATTTCTTAAAAATTCATGTGCAAATTCGGCTTCAATTTCGTATTCCATTACATTAGGCTTCACAAAATTTAAAATTCTTCGAAATCCTTTTTCGGTAATATCACATGCCTTTTGGATTAAATCCAATTCTTCGCTTTCTTTTACAGAACGCAAACGTTGCAAAATAGGATTTGATTTTTCTACTTTATGAGCTGGATAATTTTCTTTCCACCATTTTACAAAACGAGTCTCACGTGTTTCCGTTTCTATAGTAGCTCGATAATGTTCATTGGTATTGATATACATGGTTTCCGCATAAGCCATGATTTCTTTTAATGTTTTATGAAAATCTTGCAACCAAATAACCGACTTAATACCAGATACCTCAAAAGCTCTTTCCTTTGTTAGCTTTTCTCCTTCCCAAATGGCAATGTGCTCGTTTGTTTCTTTTAAAAATAAAATTTCTTTCAAATGCTCATAGGGCGCATCTGGAAAAAGCAACAAAACACTTTCTTCCTGATCTACGCCACTCAAATAAAAAATATCGCGATGTTGCGCAAAAGGTAATGTGGAATCTGCCGAAACAGGATAAATATCGTTTGAATTAAAAATTGCCACACTATTTGGCTTCATTTGAGCTATAAATTTTCTACGATTTTTTATAAATAAGTCTTTGTTAATTTGATGGTATTTCATTGTTTAGGTTTTTAGATTTCTCGATTTTTAGAATATTAGATAAACTATGTATCAAAAATACATAAACTACCTTTTTGAATCAGTAGCCAAATGGCTTTAATTTATATTTTTACGAATGCGACTCATATGACGGGTAGAAATACCTAAAAAGGAAGCCAAATAATGTAAAGGCACCTCCTGAAGTAATTTGGATTCATTAAGTAGTAACTTTTTATAACGCTCTTCTGGTGTTAGTGTTAATAAATCTATTCTATAATCATCTATCAAACAAATTTGCCGTTCAATTAAATTAAAATAAAACTGATGAAAAGCTTTATTATTTTGAATTAAGTAATTAAAATCAGGCAAAGTAATTACCCACAAACGAGAATCCATAATTGCTTTAATACTTTTTCTTGAAGGCACTTTATGAAGAAAACTATTTAAAGAACTGGTTACTGAATTTTTCAAAGCTAAATAAGTTGTTCTCTCTTCTCCGTCAATTAAAATAGCATGTTGTAAAATACCACTTTCTACAAAACAAAAATGATGGCATACTTCATTTTCATAAACCAAAAACTCATTTTTCTTTACTATCATTTTTTTAAAATAAGCTAAGGCTTCATGCACTTCTTTTTCAAAAGAATCGTCAGGTAACAAAGAGCTAAAGAATACTTCAAAATGGGATTTTGTAATTTGAAGAGACATACTCATTAATTTATACTATCAAAGTTAAAAAGATAAATAGTAAAAGCTGTTAAATTGAAAATAAAAATTTTGTAAAGGACTATAAAAACTGTAATTTACACAAAATTATATCTCATGAAATATAAAATTACACTATTGCTTTTATTTTTTCAAAGCCATATTTGGTCACAAACAACTGACCTTTCTTCTGTAAAATTACAAAATATTGGACCTTCAATTATGAGTGGTCGCATAGTAGATATAGCCGTTAATCCTGAAAACCCAACTGAATTTTATGCAGCCTATGCTTCTGGAGGACTTTGGTACACTCAGAATAATGGTACTTCTTTTGAACCAATAATGGATACTGCTCCCACTCTAAATTGTGGTACAGTAACGGTAGATTGGAAAACCAAAACTATTTGGGTAGGAACAGGAGAAGTAAACGCGTCACGATCTTCCTATTCAGGAATTGGCATTCTAAAATCCTCAGATCAAGGAAAAAATTGGGAAAATATTGGGTTAACTGACAGTCATCATATTAGCAGAATTTGGGTAAACCCAACAGACAACAATGAAATTATTGCGGCTGTTTTAGGTCATTTATATACTCCAAACGAAGAAAGAGGAGTTTTTAAAACTAGTGATGGTGGAAAAACATGGAAAAAAACACTTTTTGTCAATCAAGACACTGGAATTATCGATTTATCTGTTGCTCCAGATAATTCAAAAATCATATATGCTGCAGCTTGGGAAAGAGAACGAAAAGCATGGCATTTTAAAGGAAACGGAAAAGGTTCAGGCATCTATAAAAGTGAAGATGGTGGAACAACTTGGCATTTAATTTCTAGAGATGGGAGTGAATTTCCAAATAACGAAGGAGTAGGAAGAATTGGTTTAGCAGTATTTAATCAAAATATTTTATATACTATCTTAGACAATCAAAATAACAGACCTATTCCAGAGGAAGCTTCAACAAAAAGTAAAAAAATATCGCAATCGGACATGTTCAGTGTACCTGGTGAAACTTTTGTAGAAAAGTCTAATAAAGAAATTAATACCTATTTAAAAAAACACGGTTTAATTGAAAAATACAGAGCTGAAACCCTAAAAAATTGGGTAAAAAATGGAAAATTACAACCTAAAGAACTCAAAACTATTTTACAAGATGCCAATAAAGCCTTGTTTGAAACAGAAGTTATTGGTTGTGAAATTTACAAATCTATAGATGGTGGAAAATCATGGCAACGTACTCATGAAAACTACATAGATGATTTGTACTACAGTTACGGCTATTATTTTGGAAATATTTCGGTAGATCCAAAAAATGAAAACCGCATTTATTTTGGTGGCGTTCCTTTACTTCATTCTGAAGACGGTGGAAAAACGATGATAAGCATTAGTGGTGAAAATGTCCATGCAGATCACCATGTAACTTGGATTAATCCCAACAATCCCAATCATATTATCAACGGAAATGATGGCGGAATCAACATTAGTTATGATAATGGAGCACATTGGAAAAAATGCAATAATGAGGCTTTAGGTCAATTTTATGCTGTAAATATTGACTATAATGAATCCTATAATGTATATGGAGGCTTACAAGACAATGGGGTTTGGGTAGCCAACAATAATTATAGAAAATCAGATGCATGGGAACAAGAAGGAAAATATCCTTACGAAAGTATTATGGGTGGTGATGGTATGCAGGTACAAATTGACAAAAGAGATGCCAACATCGTGTATACAGGTTTCCAATTTGGTAATTATTTTAGATTAGATAGAAGTAAAAACACAAAAGAATTTATTTCTCCTACATTACCAAAAGGTACTAAAGAAAAACCATTACGCTTCAATTGGCAAACCCCTATACTATTATCTCCTCATAATCAAGATATTTTATATATGGGTTCCCAATTTTTACACCGTTCCATGAATCAAGGTACTTCTTGGGAAAAAATTTCAACAGATCTTACGCATGGTAGCGTTGAAGGTAATGTGGCATTCGGTACATTAACCACCATTTCTGAAAGTCCGTTGCAATTTGGATTATTGTATACAGGTTCTGATGATGGAATCATTCATCTTTCCAAAGATGGTGGCATTTCATGGAATATCATTTCAAGTCAATTACCTCAAAATTTATGGGTTTCTAGAGTGAAGGCTTCCCTATTTAAAAAAGAGCGTGTTTATGCTACTTTAAATGGCTATCGTAACGATGATTTTAAACCTTATGTTTATCTTTCTGACGATAATGGTGCCAACTGGCAAGACATTAGTGCTAATTTACCTCAAAGCCCTATAAATGTCATTTTAGAAGATACTGAAAATGAAAACGTCCTTTTTGTAGGTACAGATAATGGTTTGTTTGTTTCTCTAGACAAGGGAAAAACTTGGATTGATTTTTCTTCAGAAATGCCTCCAGTAGCAGTTCATGATTTGGTCATACAACCTAAAGCCAAAGAATTAATTGTAGGTACTCATGGTCGTTCATTATACAAGGTGAATATTGACAAAATACAACTGCTTTCATCTGAAATACTTTCAAAATCTTTGTATGTTTACGAAGTATCGTCAGTTAAAAAATCGGATCGTTGGGGTTCCAAATGGAGCTCTTGGGCGAAACCCTTTGAACCTAAAGCCGAAATTTGGTTTTATTCCAATACTTCAGAAGAAGTTGAAATTACGATTGAAAATGAATTTGGGTTAACTGTTTTTTCTAAAAAAGTAGCCGCTAAAAAAGGCTTAAATTTAGTTGAATACGATTACACCTTATCAAATGAAGTAATTAATAAATGGAAGAAAAAAGATAAAAAAGCCACCTTTGAAAAAGCGGATAATGGTAAACAATATGTACTTCCTTCCAAGTATAGTATTCATATCAAGAAAGGAAGTGAAGCCGTTTTTACCCATTTAGAAGTTACAGAGAGTAAAAAAGCGTAATAAAAAACAAAAGCCTTGAGAAATTTCACAAGGCTTTTTGGTCAAACCAAATTATACTAAAAATATTAAAATTGCGCTACCTCAGTAGAATCTTTCATTGCTGTAGTGGAAGATCTATTGTTAGTAACGGTATTTTGAACCGCGTCAAAGTAAGTTGTACCTACAAATCCTTGGTGTTTTACTGCTTTAAAACCATCTTTTTGCAAAGCAAATTCTCTTTCTTGTAATTCAGAATAACCTGCCATTCCTCTTTCTTTATACGCTTTAGACAATTCAAACATACTTGTATTTAAAGCATGGAAGCCTGCTAAAGTGATAAATTGGAATTTATAACCCATTGCCGCTAAATCCTCTCTAAAAGTTTCCATTTCAGCAACGGTTAATTTTGCTGCCCAGTTGAAGGAAGGCGAACAGTTATAAGCCAACATTTTTCCTGGATATTTGGCATGAATTGCATCTGCAAATTGTTTCGCATATTTTAAATCAGGATTACTCGTTTCCATCCAAATTAAATCTGCATAAGGAGCATAACTCAACCCTCTATCAATCCCTTGTTCAATACCTGCATTCACATAGAAGAAACCTTCACTTGTTTTTTCTCCTGTAATAAATTTAGCATCTCTTGGATCAATATCACTCGTTAAAAGATTGGCAGCATCAGCATCTGTTCTTGCTACGATTAAAGCGGGAACACCCATAACATCTGTTGCTAAACGAGCAGCAATCAGTTTATTAATTGCTTCTTGTGTAGGTACTAATACTTTTCCACCTAAGTGACCACACTTTTTAGCAGAACTCAATTGATCTTCAAAATGAACTCCAGCTGCACCAGACTCAATCATCGATTTCATCAATTCAAAAGCATTTAGATTTCCTCCAAAACCAGCTTCTGCATCAGCCACAATTGGTACTAAATAATCTTTTCTATCTTTTTCTGGCACCTGATTTACCACTTGAATTTGATCGGCTCTTAACAAAGCATTATTAATTCTTTTTACAACAAGAGGTACGCTGTTTGCTGGATACAAAGATTGATCAGGATACATTTCACCAGCTACATTTGCATCAGCAGCTACTTGCCAACCACTTAAATAAATCGCTTCTAAACCTGCTTCTACTTCTTGAATCGCTTGATTACCCGTTAAAGCACCTAAACCTGCCACATAATCTTGTGCATTTAATTTTTTCCAAAGTTTCTCAGCTCCTAATTTTGAGATACTATGTTCAATTGTATAAGAACCTTGTAATTTAACTACTTCTTCGGCAGTGTAAGGACGTTCTATTCCTTTCCATCTTTCATTGGTTAACCAATCTGTAACTAATTCCTGAATTCTTGTTTCTACTGTTTTCATTGTGTTTTATAAATAAAAAGTTGTGTTAAATGTATTTGTATCCTGTTAGGGTTAGAAAATCGATGAAGGTATAATTCACTACCAAAATATCTAAGAGTTGTTCGGCCAACTTATACTGGTATTTTTCATGATTCTCATCACCTACTTGGTTTCTAATCTTTTCGTATTCTTCCATGGCAATTTTATCATAATATTTCTCCGTTAAGACTTTGCCATTATCTAAGGTTACGCCATTGCGAAGCCATTGCCATAATTGCGAACGGGATATTTCTGCAGTTGCTGCATCTTCCATTAAATGATTTAAAGCAGCAGCGCCTTGACCATTCAACCAAGAAGCCATGTATAAAACCGAAATATTGATGTTTTTACGAACACCAACTTCTGTAATCGTTCCTTGTGGAACTTCTAACAAATCGGCTTCTGAAATCGAAAGTTCATTTCGTTTTATGTGAATTTGATTTTTAGTAGGCATATTTTCATTGAAGACTTTCATCGCAACAGGCACTAAATCAGGATGTGCGACCCAAGTACCGTCATGTCCATTTTTTACTTCACGTTCCTTATCGGCTTTCACTTTGTCAAATGCTATTTTATTTGCTGCCTCATCATTTTTAATAGGTATTTGAGCTGCCATTCCACCTATTGCGTGAATATTTCTTTTGTGACATCTTTGAATAACCAATTCAGAATACGCTTTCATAAAAGGACTCGTCATGGTTACTTGATCACGGTCTGGCACTAAGAATTTATCATTATTTCTAAACTTCTTGATATATGAAAAAATATAATCCCAACGACCACAATTTAAACCTACGATATGATTTCTTAATTCATAAATAATTTCATCCAGTTGAAAACTAGCGGTAATCGTCTCCACTAAAACGGTAGCTTTTAAAGTTCCCTTTTTAATATCTAGATATTCCTCCGTAAATTCAAAAATGGTATTCCACCATCTCGCTTCCAAGTAATGCTCCAATTTGGGTAAATAGAAATAAGGAGCGGTATTATTTTCTTTTAACTGTTTGTGGTTATGAAAAACGTACAATCCAAAATCAACCAAAGCACCTGAAGCTTCTTCATTATTAATTAAGATATGTTTTTCATTTAAATGAATGCCACGAGGTCTTACTAATAAAACCGCAGTATTTTCATTTAACTTATATTCTTTATTTTTTGCTTCGTCAAATAAATAAATCGTTTTTGCAACAGCATCTTTTAAGTTTTGTTGTCCATTCATAAGGTTCTCCCAAGTTGGTGAAGTACTATCTTCAAAATCTGCCATAAACGTTTTGGCACCAGAATTTAATGCATTGATTACCATTTTACGATCTACTGGACCTGTAATTTCAACTCTTCTATCTAATAAATCCTCTGGAGTTGTTCCCGCAAACCAATCTTTTTCACGAATATCTTGTGTTTCTTTTGGAAAACAAGGCAACTCTCCTTCATCAAACTTTTGTTGTTGTACTTTTCTTTTTTCAAGTAATTCCAATCGTTGTTTATTGAACACTTCATGCAATTCTGTTAAAAAAAGAATCGCTTCTTCAGTTAAAATAGCAGGAAATTTTGCGGTAGCTTCTGGAGCTAATTCAAATGCTTTTGCTGTTGTTTCTAATTGATTTTCCATGACTTATTGTTTTTGTTGGTACAATATTATAAAAAAGTTTTTTACAAAACAAGCGAACGTACGCTAAAATGTAAAAAAATTATTTTTTTGTGATTTTAAATAATAGCGTATCTTTGAAATTATGAATTTAGAAAGAGATTATATCAAACTTATTTTTGGCTTAAAACTAAAGCAAGCAAGGACCAACAAAGACTTGTCGTTATTTGGCTTAGCCAAAATAACAGGACTCTCCAAGTCGTATTTAAATGAAATTGAAAAAGGGAAAAAATACCCAAAGACAGATAAGATTATTCTATTATCCGAAAAATTAGATGTTTCTTACGACAACATGGTGTCTTTGAAATTGGATAATAATTTAGCACCCATTGGTGAAATTTTAAATTCAGGAATTCTAAAAGAAATCCCTTTAGATATCTTTGGTATTGAAGAAAGTGATTTAATTGATATCATTGCTAATGCTCCTGCTAAAGTAAATGCTTTTATTAGTACCATTATTGAAATTGCTCAACATTATAATTTATCTAGAGAAAGTTTTTTCTTAGCTTCCTTACGTTCCTACCAAGAAGCACAAAACAACTACTTTGAAGATTTAGAACAAAAAGTTTTAGATTTTGCCAAAGCCTTTCACATTGATTTAGACGCAGAAATAGCTTTAGAGGAATTACAATCCATCTTAATTGAAGAATACAACTACAAAATTGAAGTCTTAACTTTTAAAGAGCAAAATGAACTAGGAGATTTGCGTTCTATATTTGTTGCTAAAAGCAAAACCCTACTTATTGCAACTGATGTAGACGATTCACAAAAAGCATTTATTTTCGCCAAGGAAATCGCCTATAATTTTTTACAAATTGAAGAGCGATTGTACACTTTTAGTTGGATTAAGTTTGAAAATTTTGATCAGGTATTAAATAATTTCTACGCTTCTTATTTTGCAGGTGCCTTGCTTTTGCCTAGAAAAAAAATGATTGAAAAATTAAATGTTTTTGTAGCCAAAGAAGATCCAAAACCACAAGAATTTGTTCAATTAATTACTGATTTCAAAGTTTCTCCAGAATCTTTTTACCAAAGGTTAACCAATTTATTACCCAAAGATTTTCAGTTAAAAAACTTATTCTTTTTACGCATGTCGCATAAAATTGGTAGCGACAATTATAAAATCAAAAAAGAATTACACATTACCAATCAACAAGAACCTCACGCTAATGAAATGAACGAACATTATTGCAGAAGATGGGTTTCTGTTCGAACCATGGTAGAGTCTTTGAAACAAAATAAAACACATTTTTTTGATGCTCAAATCTCTTGTTATGAAAACAGTAAAAATGAATATTTAGTTTTTTCTTCTGCCACTCCAGACCCCTTTAAAAAAGACCATATCAGAAGTATTTCTGTCGGTATTCTCATCACACCTACGCTTAAGAAAAAATTTAAATTTATTGACAATGAATCCATTACCAAACAAATCGTGGGTGTTACTTGTGAAACATGTGCAGTTAAAGATTGTTCTGTAAGAGCGGCCGCTCCTATTCAGTTGGAACAAAAAATACGCAACGAAAACACAGCTTTAATCGTGAACAAATACATAGAGAAATACAGTTAAAAAACATTATTCTACCCATTTATAATATCTTGCTCCAATTAAATTAGGATTTTCTTTTTCAATCAAATCAATAACCCATTCCTTTTTTTGAGGACAAACACTGCTTTTCAATTCTTTTTTATGTAATTTTTCATAGGTTGTAAAATCTATTTTGTGACTTTTTTCTAAAGTTTCAAAAAGCTGTGTTTTTTCTAAAGCAGTTCTCCAATCATTTTGAATAACTCCTTCAAAGACTTTCGATTTCGAACCACTTCCATAGGCTAAAAAACCAAAAATACTTCCTTCTATTGGAGTATCATTCCTATAAAAATGAGACAAAGTTGACAATAATCCCATAAAAATAGATCCTGTATACAAATTACCTATTAAAGAAGAAGCTATTTCCGCAGGTTGCAATTTTTCAGTAACAAAATTTTGATACGCTTCTGATTTTCCTATTTCTTTTAATTTGTTTTGGTAATCTAAAGACTGTACATCCACTTCAATTTCCTTGGAATCCAAAGCATAAATTTCTGACAACATTCTTCTACCCTGAAAAGAATAAGGTAGATGCATCACAATACTAGACCAAGTATTATAAATTGTTTCTTCTGAATTTTTCAACTTTTTAAATAAAGAATAGGCTTCTCTGGTTCTATCCATATAACATTGATTCGAATATTGACCATCAAAAACGGGTTGGTCTTTATGTATTTCAATTTCAGCCTCTAAATTAGAAAACCAATCTTCATTACTATCATTTCCAGTAATGGATGATTTAGGAATACTTCGATAGGGTTTAAAAAAATCGAAAACTCCTTTTGTACTGGTTGCCCAATGATTTTCAAAAGCAATAATACTAGGGTTTGAAGTAATCAACATTGCTAAAGCGCCAGCTCCTTGTGTATATTCACCCGTTGAATTTAAATCGTATTTTGCAATATCTGAAGTAATTACAATCGCTTTCTTCTCTGGATGTAAACGTATAAAATCCATACAGTTTTGCATCGCATCTACACCACCAATACAGGCAAACGTAAAATCTACTGCATCACAATGAGAAAGGCATCCTTGACCAAACTTTTGCTCCATTAAAGCCACTAAAAAAGAAGCGATCGGTTTAGAATTATCTATACTACTTTCTGTACCCACATAAATTCTTGAAATTTCATTTAAATTAATATTGTGTTCCAAAATCAATTTCGTTAGTGCATTGGCACCAAAAACAACCGTATCTTGATGTACGTCTGGAAAAGTCATTTTTAACAACCCTAATCCTTTTTCTAATTTAGCAGCTTCAATGCCTCTTGCTTCGGCTAGTTCATGTATGGGTAAATGAAGCTTGGCTACATCAAAAGACATAGCATCAATTCCAACTTTCATAGTATCTCTTTTTTAAGAGGTTAAAATTACAATTATGAACTAAATAAAACCTTCCCTTGAAACTAGAAAATAGCATTTTGAATGATTTTTATGAATTTTAAAAAATTAAATCTATTTCACTTTAAAATCCATAATTCTACAACGTTTTATATTGAAAAAAATTCAATAGTATTAATTTGGATTTTTAACACAATTAAGCCAGTTTGTTAATAATAAAATACTACATTTACACGTTTTAACCTAAGAGTATTTTTTACTCATTAAAGCAATAATTAGTAACCCATTAGAACAAA
Organism: Flavobacterium sp. J27; assembly: GCF_004303025.1. Classification (GTDB taxonomy): domain Bacteria; phylum Bacteroidota; class Bacteroidia; order Flavobacteriales; family Flavobacteriaceae; genus Flavobacterium. The sequence continues at coordinate 128,579 of NZ_PJQW01000013.1, forward strand.
AATGAAGAAATATTTACCGATATTTATTTTAGCATTAGGGATTAGTTTCTTTTCCTGTTCTGACAAGGATGATAATTTAGTAAATGAAGAACCTCAATTAATTATAAAGTTTGCTTTTGATGAAAATCAAATCCGATTAGACAATTTAGGCCAACCTTCAAGTATTCCAGCGAATCATGCAGCACAAACACCAATATTTAATACCATTAGTGCTCACTATTTTGAATTAACTCCAAATGCATTTACTCAATTAGGCGACGGAACCGTTTTATTTCACGCTGCAGAAACAGTTTCTGGTGGAGACCTAGCTATCGATTTTTCTCAATCAAAAATTGTCTCTGAAGGAGAGACATTTTTATCAATACCTTTAAGAGAAGTCAATCAAGGAAGCTATCAATATGTTAGAGTTTCCTTATCATATCAAAATTATGATATAAACATATTAAATAATGGCAATAACTTCAACGCTACTTTAGAAAGTTTTGTAGGATACAATACTTACATCACTTCTCATCATATTGGTAACAACATCTTCAATATTAATGACAATCGTCTCCAAGGTTATTGGGCTTTAGGATTACACAATTACCCTTATGCAACTTCTGGACAAGCTCCTCAAGGAGCAACTACAGTTCCAAATCCTATTGCAACTACTTCAGCAATTCCACAAGGATCTTGTGTTGTTACTGGTAAATTCACAAATAATCTAGTAATTACAGGAAACGAAACGAAAGACATCATTATTACACTTTCATTATCCACAAACAATAGCTTTGAGTGGGAAGAAGTAAATCTTGACGGAAAATACGAGCCTACAGCGGGAGAGAACGTAATCGATATGGGAATTAGAGGATTACAACCTACTTACACAAGATAATCAAACCCACAACTGTCTGATTATCAAAAACAAACAAACATATTTTAAATTCATTATAAATTACCACTAAAAGGTTGTGGTTATATTTTTTATGCAGTATTTTTGTTTGATTTTTAAAACTAGAACAATCAAATAAAATTATGGCAAAATCAGCACTTTTAAAGTCATCTATTGCTAAGAAATACTGGATGGCTCTTACAGGTTTATTTTTATGCTTGTTTTTAGCTGGTCACTTAGCTGGAAATCTTCAGCTTTTAGTACCCAATAATGCTTTAAAATTTAATCAGTATGCATTATTCATGACCACTAATCCAGCAGTAAAAATACTTTCTTATTTAACTTACATTTCTATTCTTTTTCATGCAATTGATGGTTTTTTATTAACGTATCAAAATGCAAAAGCAAGACCTATAGGATATGCGAAATCAAATCCTTCAGCAAACAGTAGTTTTTCTTCAAGAAATATGGCTGTTTTAGGAACGATAGTTTTAGTTTTCATTGTAACACACATGACTAATTTTTGGGCAAAAATGCATTATGATGAAAACATGCCTTTAATGACTCAATCTATTGAAGCTCAACCAGGTTTAAAACAGGAATATTATGTTGGCACACAAACTGGTCAGTTTTATCAAACAGAGCAAGTTGAAGTAGGTGTTCACACTGAAGAACATAACCATGCTCCAAAACAATTTAAACTCTTAAACAGAACGGAATTATACCATGCACAAGCCAATGTAAAAGTTGCAGATTTATATAAAGATTTATATAAAATTACAATTGCTTTCTTTCGAGACGTTAAATATGGTTTATATTTCACTATAGGATATGTATTAGCAATGTTTGCTTTAGGATTCCATTTATGGCATGGTTTCCAAAGTGCTTTTCAATCTTTAGGATTAAACAGTCCTAAATATACACCTTCCATCAAGTTTATTGGGAAAGCTTTTGCTGTAATTGTTCCATTATTGTTTGCAATTATCCCATTGTATATTCATTTTACTAAATAATCAACATCAGATATCATATGAAGTTAGATTCTAAAATACCAGAAGGACCATTAAACAAAAAATGGACTGATTATAAAGATCATTTAAAATTAGTAGCTCCTAATAATAGACCAAAACTAGACATTATTGTTGTAGGAACAGGTTTAGCAGGTGCTTCAGCAGCTGCTTCTCTAGGAGAAATGGGATATAATGTAAAAGCATTTTGCTTTCAAGATTCTCCACGTAGAGCGCATTCAATTGCAGCTCAAGGAGGTATCAATGCTGCAAAAAACTATCAAAATGATGGCGATAGTATTTACCGTCTATTTTATGACACTATTAAAGGAGGAGATTACAGAGCGCGTGAAGCAAACGTACATCGTCTAGCAGAAGTTTCAGGAAATATTATTGATCAATGTGTAGCACAAGGAGTTCCATTTGCACGCGATTATGGTGGAATGTTAGACAATCGTTCTTTTGGTGGTGTGCAAGTACAACGTACTTTTTATGCCGCAGGACAAACAGGTCAACAATTATTATTAGGTGCTTATTCAGCTTTATCAAGACAGATTGGTTTAGGACGTGTAAAAATGTACAACCGCCATGAAATGCTAGATTTAGTAAAAGTTGATGGTAAAGCACGAGGAATTATTGCTCGTAACTTAATTACTGGAGAAATAGAAAGACATGCTGCTCATGCTGTAGTTATTGCTTCTGGTGGATATGGAAATGTATATTTCTTATCTACTAATGCAATGGGTAGTAATGTAAGTGCTGGATGGAAAATTCACAAAAAAGGAGCAGCATTCGCAAATCCTTGTTATGTTCAAATTCACCCAACCTGTATTCCTGTTCATGGAACCAATCAATCTAAGTTAACGTTAATGTCTGAATCATTACGTAACTCTGGTCGTATTTGGGTACCAAAGAAAAAAGAAGATGCAGAAGCCATTCGTGCAGGCAAATTAAAACCAACACAAATTGCTGAAGAAGATAGAGATTATTACTTAGAAAGAAGATATCCCGCTTTTGGTAACTTAGTACCTCGTGACGTTGCTTCACGTGCCGCAAAAGAGCGTTGTGATGAAGGTTTTGGAATTGAAGCTAATGACACAAACGAAGGTGTTTATTTAGATTTTTCTTCTGAAATAAAAAACAAGGGAAAAGAAGTAGCTTATGCCCAAGGAAATCACAATCCATCAGAAGAAGAAATTATTAAATTAGGAAAGAAATGGATTGAAGAAAAATATGGAAACTTATTTGAAATGTATGAAAAAATCACAGATGAGAATCCATATGAAACACCTATGAAAATTTATCCTGCCGTTCACTATACTATGGGTGGTGTATGGGTAGATTACAATTTACAATCTTCTATTCCAGGTTGTTTCGTCGCTGGAGAGGCTAACTTTTCAGACCATGGAGCAAATAGATTAGGTGCATCAGCATTAATGCAAGGTTTAGCAGATGGTTATTTTGTTCTTCCTTATACTGTTTCAAATTATTTAGCTGACGAAATTAGAACCGGTAAAATCTCAACAGATGCTCCTGAATTTGCTGAAGCTGAAAAACAAGTTAAAGACAGCATTCATATGTTCTTAAATAATAACGGAACAAAATCGGTAGATCATTTCCATAAAAAATTAGGACATGTAATGTGGAATAAAGTGGGTATGGCTAGAAATGCACAAGGTTTAAAAGAAGCAATAGAAGAAATTGGTCAAATTCGCGATGAATTTTACAAAGATGTTTATGTGCCTGGGAATGCAGACGAACTTAATCCTGAACTAGAAAAAGCATTACGTGTTGCAGATTTCTTAGAACTAGGTCAATTAATGGCAATGGATGCATTACAAAGAAATGAATCTTGTGGAGGACACTTTAGAGAAGAATACCAAGATGCTGAAGGAGAAACCTTACGTGATGATGAAAACTTTTCGTTTGTAAGTGCTTGGGAATATAAAGGTCAAGACACAACAAAAGCGGAATTACACAAAGAAGATTTGAAATACGAATTCATTAAAATTGCTGCTAGAAACTATAAATAAGATATTATGAGTACAGCTAAAAATATAAATATAAACCTTAAAATTTGGCGTCAAAAAAACGCTAAAGAAAAAGGAGGTATTGTAGATTACAAATTAAACAATGTATCTACGGCTAGTTCGTTTTTAGAAATGTTAGATCAATTAAACGAACAATTAATAAACGAGAAACAAGAACCCGTTGCTTTTGACCACGATTGTAGAGAAGGAATTTGCGGGATGTGTTCTTTATACATTAACGGAAGAGCACATGGTCCAGAAACTGGAACGACAACGTGCCAATTACACATGAGAAAATTTAAAGACGGTGATACAATTTACATTGAACCTTTTAGAAGTAAAGCTTTTCCTGTTGTAAAAGACTTAGTAGTTGACAGAAGCTCTTTTGATAGAATTCAACAAGCTGGAGGGTTTGTTTCTGTTAACACTTCTGGTAACACCATAGATGCTAATGCAACTCCTGTGCCTAAAGATGATGCCGACAAAGCATTTATGGCAGCAGCTTGTATTGGTTGTGGTGCTTGTGTTGCAACTTGTAAAAACGGCTCAGCAATGCTTTTTGTAGGCGCAAAAGTATCTCAATATGCTTTGTTACCACAAGGAAAAGTAGAAGCCGCACAACGCGTTCAAAACATGGTTAGACAAATGGATGAAGAAGGTTTTGGAAACTGTACTAATACAGGAGCATGCGAAATAGAATGCCCAAAAGGTATTTCTCTTGAAAACATTGCTCGTATGAACAGAGAGTTTTTAAAAGCCAATCTTTAAAATATATTTATTCATGAAAAACAAAAAGCGCATCTAAATAATTTAGATGCGCTTTTTGTTTAGGTTTATCTTATAAAAATTAATTAATGGTATATTTTAATCTAAAACTTAAACAACTCATTTTTGAATCACTATAATTATTTTGAGTATTAGTATAATTTAAATAATTAATAGACACATCATACTTTTTATTAAAACTATAACCTGCAGAAACCGTAAAATTGCTTTTTATTTTTTTTGCATCTGGGTTGTATTCAAAATAGGAATCTCTAAAAGTTGGAGTATTTTTTTTATCGTTTAAAAGAAAATCATAAGCAATATCAATATGTATTTTAGAACTAGTATTAAGATAAAAATAATACCTAAGACCAACTGGTACATCAATTAAAAGAAAATTACTTAATTCTATATCTTTAAAATAAGAGTTTCTATTTCTATATTCCAAATTTTCAAAAGAGTTTCCTTTTACCCAATTTAAATTCGGGTTAATAAAAAAAGCCCATTTGTTTCTATTAATTGGCAACAATGCTTCAACTTCAAATCCAATAACAGGACTAAGACTTGTTCCAAAATCTATCTCAACACTTTTAATACTAGATGGGATAACAACACCCTGTTGAGCAGAAGGGACAAAAGTTGTTGTACTAGGCTTATACAACATAATATCATTCCTTTTATTTGTAAAACCAATTCCAACAAAAGGACTAAAATTAATTTTGATTTTTCTTTTGTAGGCATTATAATTTATATATGTTGAATTTTGATTTTTATTGTATTCTATAAAATAATTAATTAAATCGTTTTTAATATACTTTAACGTACGTATGTTTATAGAATTTCCTTCATAATTTAAATTATCAAAAATTTGTTTCCTAAAAGTATAATCTTCTACTGTTTTGTTCTCAAAATTCTTACTCTTTTTATACAAAAGCTGTTTTACATCTCCAGAATTATTAATTTCATAAAAAAAAGCATATCCTTTATATTGAAATAAATTAACATGTCCTTCTACTAAAACGTTAAGAAAAGAGGTAATAGTTTTTGTGTTTACATTATTACTATCATCATTTTCATTAATGGAGAAAGTATATTTTTTATAATAATGATTAGTATTGTAGATTTTAAACCCATTTATATCTTCAACATTTGCCTTTTTTATTTTAGCGGTATCAGATTCCCTGTATTCAATTTCCAGCGGCAGACCTGTCCAGTCATTATTTTTTATCAAACATTCTATTTCTTGATTATTTTTAATAATGTAGCCTTTTTGAAATTGAACCTGAGCCGAAAGATTAGTAAAAAAAAACAGAAAAAAACAAACAGTAGCGGTAAATTTCATATTCAAGATTAAGTTATATTTATGCTGCAATTTTACAGAATATATTTATTAAAAAAAAAATATTTTACTCAAATAATTGTGACAAAATCTCAATTGATTTTATTTTCTTACTATATCCAATATTGAACATATAATATTCAATTAATACATTTAGAAGCGACCTTCTTTGGGATGCCGAAAATATTTTTTCAGTAGTCGTAAACTTCAATTCCATTAATTTCTTAAAAAGTATCGTTTCTTCTTTAGTTAAAGTATGAGAAGATGGTGTTTCGGAAAAAACACCTTCATCAATATTAAAGAAAATATTATTAGCTTCGTTTTTTTGAGGATAAAACCCAAGGTATTTTGTCAATTGCAATAACAAAATCAAATGAAAATTAAATATTTGGTTATGTGAGTCAAACCACTGTAAAGCACTTTCTAAATACTCAAATAAAAATTCATTTTTACCCTCTTCTTTTATACTATTATGCAACATTTCTGATAAAAATAAAGCAATAGCAGTTTTAACAACATCTAAATATATAGTATGATAGAGATAATGAATTTTAACCTCTTTTATTCGTTGTAATTGCTTTTTAGTATTGTGATAAGCCTCAATTTCAATTTGATTCAATGGCTGAAAAAACACATTCTTTTGTTTATTCTGCTTCCCCGTAAAAGCGTTATGAATAAAATAAGTTTGCATGCCATCTGTTTTAGTTAAACATTTAACAATCAGACTTTTTTCATTAAATTTTACAGAAGAAATAACAATTGCTTTCGTTTTGATTAACATTACCTAATAACCATTATTTTTTTTACTGTAGAATCTAAACCATCCTGTGAGGCAACAAAAACCATATATACTCCTGAAGCAACTTTATAATTATTAAATGCCGAAGTATCCCACTCTATTGTTCCTCCTTCAGAAGTGGTTTCAAAAACTAAATTACCTTCAATATCAGTAATTTTAACATTTGCTTTATCCGTTAAACCAGCTATTTTAACTGTTCCAACAAAATCTGGTCTTACTGGATTAGGATAAACATAAACATTTGTTAAATCATCACTTGCTTTTGTAGAGGTACCAAGAAAAGAAACCAACCCTTTGTCTGTTGCGAAAAACACTTCACCAGTAACCTCATCAATTTCTATGTCATTAACATTATTACTAGGTAAGGGTGAATTATTTTTTGTAAATCTATAAATTATTTTCTGACCATTTGAAGAAACCAAAAACACACCTCCATCTGCAATAGAAACCCATTTTCTATTAGCTCCATCTACTTTTATATCCAAAATAGATTGCTGATAAAACAATTCTTGTGCTAGATCTCCTTCCTGAATAATAATTGCATCAGTAGATAATTCTGTTTCCGCTAAAAATCGATCTACACTAGAAAGTATTCTCAATCCTTTTTCAGTACCAATCCATAATTGATTTCTAGTATCAACAGCAACACAATTTACCACACGAGTAGGCAAATTCCCGTTATCAAAATTAATTACAATAAATTTATTGTTTAATTGTTCGTTAAAAGCTATAATTCCTTCATTAAAAGCCGGAATCCACTTGGTGCTATTTTTATCTATCGCCATTGGTCCATATCTTCCTATGGAATAGTCGGCTATTATTCCATTTAAACTATACGATTGCCATTGCCCATTAGCTCTTAAAACTTTAATTGCTTTTTCAACAAAAGCATTAGTAACCCATAAATTGTTATTTTTATCAAAAGTTGGACTATTAATTCTGATGTCTACATATGAAGGATTTGGCGGAGACAAAATTAATGATTCCAAACCATTATTACCAGTATTCGTATTGTTTAACAAAGTTATGTCTGTTCCCTCCATCTTTAACAAACCCGAAAAATAAGAGCTAAAATAAACTTGATTGTTATTTGGATTTATCACTAAATCACAAATAGATTTTGCTTCGGACAAATCTTCATATGGAATGTCTTCCCAACCTGAGTTTTTTGAAAATTTACTAATTGGTAATTCATCTAAAGGGTAAGGATTATAAGATCTTGTGTAATCCCCATATACTGTCCATAATAAATCTCTTCCTTTCTTTACTCTAAAAATATAATTTCTGTAAGGCCCATTAGGCGAAATATTTTCAAAAACAAAAGGATTATTCAAAGAAGTCACAAAAACACCGTTTTTTTCTGTTCCAATGTAAATATTATTATTCATGACCGTAGCAGCACTAAACAAAACGTCAAAATCAGGAATAGTTGTAATATGAGCAATTTGATTAAATTGGTTATCTAAAACATAAACATGGTTAGAAGTTGTTACAATAAGTTCATTCCCACTCGTTTTTATTTTTTTTCCAAATTGATTCTGACTTAATACTGGCTGAAAAGAAGTAGTATACCTATAGGTATTATTATCAGTATTCATAGCTACAAGTTGATTATTAAATGTAACTATCCCTGACCAATAACCCATGTCAAAAGTTTGCCATTGATTAAAATCATAAAGAAAAGGATTAGATAAATTAGCTTTTCTAATACCTAATGTTCTAGTAACGGCATAAATTTCATTATTTAACACTGTGGTTTGAAGCACTTCAACCTCTTCTCCTGAAGTCCCTATAAAATAAGTAGAGATAAACTCTGTCGATGCTAAATCTAAAACAGAAATACCATAATCAGTAGCGATATATAATTTACCTTCATATTCATAAAAATCATTAATTTTCTTTTTATTTGGAGCTACAGGCACTTCATCAATGATATCTACTTTGGTAATTACAGTACCATCTTCATTTACAATTAAAAGCAAGCCATCTTTATTTCCTGCAATTTTTTTATTAAATTCATCCGAATAATGTATTGCAGTAATCGTTGTGGGTTTAAATCCATTTATTGAATTTAAAATAGTAACATCCTGCTGAGTGGTGTTTTTAGAAAAGATACAATTTTCTGTTGCTGCAAAAATTATTTCAGATGAAGCTTCTAAATCAACAATTTCATTATAAGAAAAATACCCTTTCCATAAAAGATTATTTTGTGCAGAAATGATTTGGCTAATCAATATAAAGAAAAGAAAAAGTCTTAATTTCATTATCATAGTTTTTACAAATATAATATAAACGTTGAAAATAAAATTTAGGTATGTAACGAAATAAAAAAGGCTTACAAATTTGTAAGCCTTTTTAGTTTTATATTTAAATACTATTAAACTACACCTTGTCCTAACATGGCATCTGCAACTTTTACGAAACCAGCAATATTAGCACCTTTAACATAATCAACATATCCATCAGCATCTTTACCGTATTTCACACAAGATTCGTGAATATTTGACATAATTCCTTTTAATCTTTCATCAACTTCTTCTCTAGTCCATGATAAACGTAGCGAGTTTTGAGACATTTCTAAACCAGATGTAGCCACACCACCTGCGTTAGACGCTTTTCCTGGTGCAAATAAAATTTTTGCTGCTTGGAATACCTCAATTGCTTCTGGTGTTGAAGGCATGTTTGCCCCCTCAGCCACACAAATACATCCATTTTTAACTAATTCATTAGCTTCTTCACCGCTTAACTCGTTTTGAGTTGCACATGGTAAAGCAATATCACATTTTACTTCCCAAGGACGTTTTCCTGCTACGAATTTCGCATTAGGGTATTTTGATAAATAATCGCTAATTCTACCGTAATTTACGTTTTTAATTTCCATAATGAATGCTAATTTTTCAGCATCAATTCCAGCTTCATCATAAATATATCCAGAAGAATCAGAAGCGGTAACTACTTTTCCTCCTAATTGAGTTGCTTTTTCAATAGCATACTGAGCCACGTTTCCAGAACCAGAAACAACAACAGTTTTACCAGAAAAACTTTCACCTTTAGTAGCTAACATGCTTTGAGCAAAATACACATCTCCATAACCTGTTGCCTCAGGACGAATTAATGATCCACCAAAAGTAATTCCTTTACCAGTTAATACTCCTGTAAATTCATTTCTTAATTTTTTATATTGACCAAACATGTAACCTACTTCTCTTCCTCCTACACCAATATCTCCAGCAGGAACATCAGTATCTGCTCCAATGTGTCTGGAAAGCTCTGTCATGAAAGCTTGACAAAAACGCATTATTTCAACATCTGATTTCCCTTTAGGGTCAAAATCAGAACCTCCTTTACCACCACCCATTGGCAATGTCGTTAAAGAGTTTTTAAATACTTGTTCAAAAGCTAAAAACTTTAAAATACTTAAGTTAACTGAAGGGTGAAAACGCAACCCTCCTTTATATGGACCGATAGCCGAATTCATTTGTATTCTATATCCTCTATTAACTTGTGTTTTACCAGCATCGTCAATCCATGCTACTCTGAACATTACTACTCTTTCTGGCTCAACCATTCTCTCCAAAAGCATTTTGCCTTGGTATTTTTTATTTTCTTCTATAAAAGGAATAACAGTTTCTGCTACTTCTTTAACAGCCTGCATAAATTCTGGCTCGTTTGGGTTTCTTTTAGCTACAGCTTCAATAAAAGATGACACACTTTCAATCATGATTTTTGGGTTTAATTTGTAAAAAGTTTTACTTGCGTTTTTATTTTATGAAAACGTTTTCGTAACTGCGGTGCAAATATACATTATATTAAATCATGTCGAGTTGAAATTGACAAAAAAAACATCCAAAAATCAGTTTTTTAAGAAAATTTTATCTAAAAAAAAGAAAAAAATTTTTACCTGTGTATAGTTTTTATATATTTGTCTATAAATGTAATTCTTTTAAGATGCCTAAGATAATAAGAAACCTACTGTTTTTAACTGTTTTAATCCCTTTTTATGGAAACGCTCAGTTAGGATTTTCTCACGAAATAGGGGCTTTCGTGGGTGGTGTTGCTTTTCAATCTGATTTTGGAGTAAGACATGATTTTGATACAAACAAAGGAAATACTGGATTTGCTTTAGGTATTGTACACTATTTAAATTTTGCCTACAGAGCAGAATGTAGCTGCTATTCTCCAGACACCTATTTTAACGATCATTTTAAGCTTCGCTCAGAATTATCTTACAACAGTACCAAATTAGAACATTTTGGTGAATGGGCTGAAAAAAACTCAATTTACGGAAATCAATTAAAAGCGATGAAAGGTGAAGCAAAAGTAACCGACATCGGTATGCAATTAGAATATTATCCTTGGAGTATTAGACAATTTACTTCTGAAAGAAATGGTGCATGGGCTCCATTTGTAGGATTAGGTGCTCATTTTTCTTTTTTTAGAAATGATACTTATTCAGAATTAGGTCCATTGGGAACACCTGCTACTACTTATCCTGATTATTTACCAGATGGTTATTCTTCTGAAGGAGGTAATACCTTTTCTATTGTATCTAGTGTTGGTACAAGATACAAACTAACAGAATTATCAGATTTATTTGTAGAATTAAGATGGCAATATTACTTCTCTGATTGGGTAGATGGTTTAAGAAAAAACCCAGACTTATACAAAGAAAATAAATCAAACGATTGGAACCTTTGGCTAAATTTTGGTTATATCTACTATTTAGATTAAAAATAATAAATATTATATACAAAAAAGCCCAGACTTAAAGTTTGGGCTTTTTTTGTTTTTGTGTCCCGTCCTGAAATAAGTTGACACAAAATCGACTTATTATGAATAGACTAGCAAACAAAGAAGAAAAGCGCAC
>NZ_PJQW01000014.1:0-4031 GCF_004303025.1 Flavobacterium sp. J27
CTGTCCATACCACTCATCTTCATATCCCGATTTACTATAAACCTCTTTACCATAACGATTGAAAATCTCTAATTTACTCACATTAAAACTAGATAAATCAAAGTTGTCATTCATACCATCTGCATTCGGAGAAATCCCTTTTTGAATCGTACAACCGATAACGATAACATCAAGAGTTGTACTAGTAGCACAAAACTGAGCATCCGGTGTAAAGGTATAAGTACTAACTCCAGCAACTGAAGTGTTTATCGTAGAAGGTGACCAACTACCAGTATAACCCTCTAATGATGAAGATGGCAACGTGGTCGATGAAGAACCTGAGCAAACATCTGCTAGAGTTCCAAAAGTAGGTTCGGTTCTAGGTTCGATAATTACTGTTAATGTTCCATTACTAGCACATTGGCCTGCATCTGGAATAAAATCATATTGGTAATTTCCACTAGAAACGTTTGTATCAATTGCTGTAACTGCATTTCCTGAGAATTCCCATTGTCCTGTGTATCCTTCTATTGAATTTAGAGGGAAAGTAGTATTTAAAGAATCTTCGCATAATGTTATAGTATCAAAAGTAGCAGTTGTTAATGCGTTTACCGTAACAACAGCGCTTTCATTTAAAGTACTACTACAACCACTAAAAATAAAATCGTAAGACACACCATCAATCCAATAACTTCCTGCGGTATACTGTATTGTAATTGAATTAGTCGCAATATTAGTTGTAAACACTGTTTGATTTAGCTCTGATAATGTACCACTATTTAAAGTTAAACTAGTATTACCATCGCTTACAGTAATTTCGCCATTAGCATCAATTTTTGCAGCACTTATAATTATAGAAGTACCAGCTGGAACTAAATCATCTAATTCTAAAATTAATAACGGATTAGTTACGTTTATTTGAGCAGCATTAGTATTGTTAGCAATTGTTCCAGAAGTCTCAATATTACCTAAAGCATTATTTGGATCAACACCACCAGTTGCGTTAATAGCATGATGCGTGAGAACGGTTGCGCTTGTTGTAACATTTGTTAAGGTAATAGTTTGATTAACAGTAGTAGTAGGAGTTGTTATAATTCCATTTCCATTGGTATCCAAAACAATAGAATCAATATTTCCGTTTATATCATATTCAACAGTCGCATTTGGATCACCAGTTATTGTGAATGAAGCATCTTCTCCAGTACAAACTGAAGTTGCATTAGCCGTAACAGAAGCCGTAACAGGATCTAAAACTTCTACAGAGAAACTTTCTTCGATGGTAAAACCACATGCATCTGTAATTACAACACTATAGGTTGTGTTGCTTGTAGGAGTAAATACAGGATTAGGGATTGTGGTATCACTTACCCCTTCAGATGGAGACCATAAATAGCTAGAAGCACCAGAATAGCTAGCATCAATATCTGTAATTGATGAAGCAGCACAAATTGTTCTGTCTGCCAAATTATAAGGGTTTGTAAATGATAAATATTTAAAACATAGTTCTTGTCTATTAGTTAATGCACCAGTTGAGCCAGTAAAACCAAAATAAACATTAGGATTACCACTAAAGAAGTTAGTAACTATATCTCCTGTGTATGAAATTCTTTCTTCACAATCAAAAATAACTTTTAAAGTTTGAGTGGCAGCTTCCCATAAAATTTTAACTTCATGACTAGCTCCATCCTCAACATTAGAAGAAGTAGCAGAGATAGCTACAGGACCTACTAAGTTGTTAGCATTATTGTGATCGGTATTTCCATTGGCTAATAGTGCAGCATGATCAACTGCTAAATCTCCATTAAATCCATTATCATAAGTGTCAAATTCAACTGCCAAAGAGTTATTTATTCCTTCATAACCTAATCCACTACCAGAAATTCCTATTTCACTATTTGGATTTTGTTTTAAAACAAATACGATTCCGTCTGCACCACTATCATTTGCTCCAAAACTAGATTCGAAGATGATTTGAAAATCAGTATTTAAATTAATGACGTTGTCATACCAAACTGCACCAGCTTGATTTGTTACATTTTCAGTTATACGATAGCAACAATCACTTAGTGCTTGAATATCACCAACTAAAACAGGAGTTAAGTCGTTGTTTGAACAATTAATTAGTTGAGTTGAAAATAGTACTGGACCAGCCCAATTACTTACACCATCTACAGCACCACAATCTGAAGCTACATAAAATTCATATTCTGTTGAAGGGTTTAAACCGGTAATAGTAAATGGGTTTGTATTAGCTGGTATAATTACTGAAGAAGCATTTGGATAACCAGATCCAACTGATTGCACTACGATTTGCCAACTTGAAACACCTGGATTATTTTCTGTCCATGTTACAATTGCTGAATCTCCTTCTGATACCACAACAGAAACATCAGTTGGTTTTAAACATGAAGGAGGGGTACACTGTCCTGCGTCACTATATAATAATGTGTTTTGCATTCCAGTTCCTGGTGCATGAGTATATAAAATATCTCCAAAAGGATCTATAACTTGTATTCCTACTTCATAGGCAAATGATCCTCCAGAGTTCCAGAATAATTCAAAAGGAACTCCGTCACATATTGGAAATTGTACCGTTGTAGGTCCAGAACCTGTAAAACCAGGGCCTAGAACACCTACCAAAATTCCATTTTGAGTTACGTTCATGGTATTGTTATTCCATCCGTCACCATAACTATCTGTTAAAACAAAACTATACAAACATTGACTAGATGGGTCACAGATAGTTGTATTAAATGCATTAGGACCTGTCCATGCGCTACTATCTGTTGGAGAACAAACAGCGCGAACATAAACCTCATAACTAGTTCCTGCAATTAAATTTGTTAAAGTGAAAGGATTTGTTGGAGCAGCAACTATATTTCCAGTACCTGGAGTAAAACCTACTGGACCATATTCTATTTCCCATTGTGACGCACCAGTATTATCAGTCCAATTGATTTGAGCTTCAGTAGTTGTAATGTTATTGATTGTAATTCCTGTTGGTTTTAAACAAGTAGGAGCGGGAGCACAAGTTACATTAGCAACCCATCCTGTTCTGGTTCCAGAAGTATCACTTCTAAACTGGAAAGTTAAACAACCAGAAGGACCTGATGCGGTAAAAGGACCAGGTATTGTTGTACCCCAAAAACCACCAGTTACGCCACCAGGAACATTTCCAGCACCATTTGTACTTGCAATTTGTGGAGCAGATGTTGAGTCGCCATCATATATGTATAATGCATCCCAGTTTGCTTCTGTATTGAAAGATGTAAAAGTGACAGTTACCTGATCACCTGGGTTATCTGGACAAATTGTAAAAATGTCATTTGCATTGTTTGTGTAATTTGCAGAAAGCCCCCCATTGTCATAAAAAGCATCTCCGCCACAATAATCAGGTGAGGTGCTAAAAGAGCTAGGACCTTCCCAAGCACTACTATCTGTAGGAGAACAGATGGCTCTAACATAAACTTGAAATCCAGAACCTGTTGCTAAATTGTTTATAGTAGTAGGGATTGTTGCTGTTTGAACAACTGTCCCAGTTCCAGGGGTGAATCCTGTTGGGCCATATTCAATTTCCCAAAGAGAAGCCCCTGTATTATCTGTCCATGCAATTTGAGCACTTGTAGTTGTAATATTAGTTATACTAATTCCTGTTGGTTTTAAACATGTAGGCGCAGGAGCACAAGTAACATTAGCTGTCCATCCAGCTCTTGTGCCAGAGGAGTCGCTTCTGAAACGAAACGTTAAACAACCAGTTGGTCCAGATGCAGTAAAAGGCCCTGGGATTGTTGTGCCCCAAAAACCACCAGGAAGACCACCTGGAACATTTCCAGCACCATTTGTACTTGCTATTTGCGGTGCTGAAGTAGAATCTCCATCATAAACATATAAAGCATCCCAATTCGCTTCAGTATTGAACGATGTAAAGGTAACGGTTACTTGATCGCCACTATTATCTGGGCAAATAGTGATTACGTAATCTGAATTATTAGAGTAATTAGCACTACTACCGCCTTCATCAATAAAATTTCCTCCACAATTTGGTGGAAGAG
>NZ_PJQW01000014.1:4041-10848 GCF_004303025.1 Flavobacterium sp. J27
TGAAGTTGTGAAATTGGATGGGCCTACCCAAGAACTTGTATTGTCACTTGCACATAATGATCTAACATAGAAGCTATAATTTGTTAAGGGAGATAAATTATTCAGAACATAGGGAGGAGCAGATGTAACCGTAATAATTGTTCCAGTTCCGGGTGTAAATCCAGTAGGTCCATATTCTATTTCCCATTGAGTAGCTGTATTTGGACTAGTCCAGTTTAATGTAGCTGAAGTTGCTAAAGGTGTAGCAGACAAATTAGTGTTGTCTAAACATTTTGAGTCTACATTTATATTGTCTAGGTACCATCTATCTCCATTGTCATTTTCCATTACAAATGCAATAAATAGATTTTGTCCTACATATGAACTTAAGTCTATCACTTTTTGTATGTAAGTGCTTTGTTCTGTAGTAGTTGATCCATTCATTAATTGTACTTCATCCCACGTTTGAATTGAAGTAAAATTGTTAGTATCATTTTGTGGATACATACTTGCATCGGCAATTCTGATAGAATAAATACTTCCTTGATTACCTCCTTGCGATAATTTAGTATAAAACCGAAGTTGACCATCTGAAGGAATAATAACATTAGGTGATATTAACCAATCTTCTGCGATGGTTCCATCAACAACATTTTCTCTATTTAAGAAAGCAGCTCCATTACCTTGATATGTTTGAGGAGCATTTACTAATTGCCAAGTTTGTGCTGTTCCAATTCCATTATCTAAAATGGCCCAGTTTCCAGATGTTAAAGACCAAGTAGGGAAAGTAGGTGCAGTACCTCCTTCAAAACCCTCTGATAATTGAGCATATGAAAAGAAACTGAACATGCAGAACAAAAGAAGTAGATTTTTTTTCATAATTAAGTTGTGTGGTTTATTTGGGTCACAAATGTAACCAATGCATAATCATGAAGAATTTTTACCGTTAAAAAGCTTTTAATATCGTTGAAAAGCACTTTTTAACAAAATTAAATAATTTTAAATTTAAAAAATTATCACATTTTTTGAATAAATGTTAAATTATAAACATTTTTTACTGTTTTTAATTGTTTATAATTTAAAAAAAATATTAAATGAATTTTTTTTGGTAAAAAGTGTTTTGTATGGTTTGATTTTAGTGATTGATTGTTTGTTTTAAGAGGGAATAGATAGTTTATTTTTCTCTTTCTAAAAGTTTGATTTTTTCTCTGTAGGTGTGTTAGTGGAACTACAAGAAATAAAAAAGAAATTTGAAAAAAACAAATGATAAAATAAATATATTTTTTGAGCATAGGTATGCTTTTTGTTTGTGGTTGTTGTGTAAAAAAAAACCTTGCCATGAGTAGGCAAGGTTTAAGTTATAGAACTAACTTTTTAAAGTTATTGTTTAATTACTTTAATTGATTTTATGGTATCATTAATAGAAATATTAACGATATATGCACCAGAATTCAGATCTGACATATCAATTTGCGTTGTAGTATTGTCTATGTTTTTAGAGATTACTACTTGTCCTAATAAATTAATAATTTGAACTTTCGAAATTGGAGAAGAGTATGATAAATTTAAAATATCTTTAACTGGATTTGGATAAGCAGCAAAATTTGTGTTATCAAATTGAGTCGCAGATAAAGCAGAGTCTACTGTAAATTTATAGTCTTCAACTTCACCTCTTCCACTACTGAAAGAACAAGCATTATCATCACCTGGGTTAGAGTCGTTATAATCAACCATTACTCTCATTCTATAATCTCCATTTGCTACACCGGATGGCACTGTTATTGTTCCTGTAAAAGGACCATAACCATAGCCAGTTGTGCTATATGCTACTTCCGATGTTTGAAATAGTAAATCATTATTCCAATCTACCCAAATTGCACATCCTACAGAACCACCTACAATTTCAACTGAAAAATCTACTGTTCCATTCTGACCTTGGCTAACTGTCATAGAATTGTACATATTTCCATAATTAGTAGCAGAAAATCCAGAAGTTAAATTGTTTATGTTTACTGCACCATTTGTAGTAGTAAAACTATCTATATAAGAATCAGGACTTGTTCCAGAAGGAATACAGTGTCCTGTATAGAAAGAATATGGTCCTATCCAAACACTAGTATCTCCACCACAATCTGCTTGAACATAAAATTCATAAGAAGTTGAAGGTGTTAAACCAGTTAAATTATGAGGGTTAGTTGTTGTACCAGTAACTAGAGTACCAGTTCCAGGTGTGAAACCAGCTACGCCCCATTCAATATTCCAAGTAGCAGCTGATCCACTTTCTGTCCATCCTAAATCTGCTGAAGTCGTTGTTAAATTAGTAACATTTAAAGAACTTAAAAGTGGAGCAGGACAAGAAGGAATTGGTTCCCAAGCGATATTGTCTAAATAAACGTAAGTATATGTTGAAGTAGATATTCTACGAATAGCGATATAGTTATCTAATCCAAAATAAGTGTCAAAAGGTACTATATATTCAGTATAAGTTGATGATAAATCTACAGTAGTTAGAGGTGTAAAAGTACTACCGTCTAAAACATCTGTGATAGTTCCCACTTCAATATCTTGAGAAGCACTTGAAGCACTTGCATAAAAACGTAATTGATGTGTTCCGTCTGCTAAGTTAGACACAATTGGTGAAATTAGAATTATGTTAGCACTGCTAGGAGAATCACTATTATATAAAGTCACGCCATTTGGAGCTGAAAAATCTGCACTAGTTGAAGTTTCAACATAGGCATACGAAGAAACCCCATTGTCTAAAACTTTAGACCAACATGCTGGTAGATCTGGAGTGCTTACAGCATCAAAGTTTTCATTGAAACTATCTACAGCTGCACATGCTGTTGTAAAAGTGTATGGTCCAGTCCAAGAACTTAAATCACCACCACCACAATCTGTTTGAACATAAAAATCATATGTAGTAGTAGCAGATAAACTTGTTAAATTGTGAGGATTAGTTGTTGTTCCTGTAATTACGTTACCAGTTCCAGGTGTAAAACCAGTTGTTCCCCACTCAATATTCCAGGTAGTAGCCGATCCACTTTCTACCCATCCTAAATCAGCCGAAGCTGAGGTAATGTTAGTTGCATATAATGTGTTAAGATAGGGTGCAGGGCAAGATGGTGTTTCATAGATTGAGATATCATCTAAAGAGATATACCAAGGGTTACCATTCATGTAACCTTTGATGCCTACATAATAAGTTCCAGAAGTAGCAGGTGTGAAAGAGCCTGTAATTTCTTGATAAACACCATTTATAATTCCAGTTGCAGTAACTATCGTATTTGTCATATCTGTATCTGTTCCATAATTCCCATAGCTTATAGAAATGTCTGCATCAGATGCAGTTGAACCGTCTTGACGCGCAAATAAGTTTACTGTATAACTAGTTCCGCCTACCAATTCAACTGGAATAAATATCCAATCTTCATTACTATAACGTAAGTATGCATTCCAAGATCCTGTTCTAGGAGTTCTATTGTAATTCGTTGAAGAGGTGTTTGCTGACCAAGTTTGAGTTCCATTAATAGACTCTTGAGTTAAACAACCACTAACTGAATCATCTTGAGTATATCCAGATTCAAAACCTTCAAAATATGGAATGGTATATGCGGTGCAGGAAGTTGTAAATGTAAACGGTCCTACCCAGCTACTTGTATCACTACCACAATCTGCTTGAACATAAAAGTCATAAGAAGTAGAAGGAGTTAATCCTGTTAAACTATGTGGGTTTGTAGTGCTACCTGTAATCATCGTACCAGATCCAGGAGTAAAACCAGTTGCTCCCCATTCAATATTCCAAGTAGTAGCTGATCCATTTTCAACCCAAACTAAATCTGCAGAAGATGAAGTTAAATGGGTAACATTTAATGAACTTAAAAGGGGTGAAGGACAAGATGGGATAGGTTCCCAAGAAATATTATCTAAATACACATAAGTATATGTTGTGGTAGAAACTCTACGAATAGCTACATAACTATCTAAACCAAAATAAGTATCAAATGGTACTACATACTCAGTATAAGTAGTTGATAAATCTACAGTTGTTAAAGGTGTAAAAGCTGCACCGTTAGCTGTATTAGAGATAGTTCCTACTTCAATATCTTGAGAGGCATCAGAAGCACTTGCAAAAAAGTGTAATTGATGAGTTCCATCTGATAAGTTTGATAAAAGTGGAGAAACTAGTATTATGTTTGCACCGTTTGAAGAATCGCTATTATATAGTGTTACACCATTTGGAGCAGAATAATCTGCACTAGTTGAAGTTTCAATGTAAGCATAGGATGAAGCGCCATTATCTAAAATTTTAGACCAACATGCTGGTAAATCTGGGGTGCTTACACCGTCAAAATTTTCTGTAAAGCTATCCACTGCTGTACAAGCGGTTGTAAATGTAAATGGTCCAGACCATAAACTCAAATCTCCACCACCGCAATCTGCTTGTACATAATAATCATATGATGTTGAAGGAGTTAAACCCGTTTTGTTGAAAGGGTTAGTCACTCCAGAATCTGTAGCGGTTCCTGTTGCAGGAGTTCCAGAAGGAACAATTTCAACATTGTATAAAGATGCAGTTCCATTTTCTGTCCAAGTTAATTCTGCTGCATTAGAAACAACTGAATTAGCTGTTAAAGCTGTTGGTTGTGGGCAAGAAGGGATTGCATCATTTACAAAATCATCAACTGCTAAGCGATCTTCATCTGTACCAGTTGCTCTTACTGCAATATATACTGTTTGACCAGCATAAGCAGCTAAATTAAACTCTTTTTTCTCCCAATTAGCGCTTGCTTCTTGAGAAGATTGTAAAGTTATACTAAAATCTGAGCCAGCAGTGTTTGTTGTAGTAGATAATACTACTTCATATGGTTCTAAATAGCCAGAGTTTAATGATTTGATATAGAAGGAAATTCTGTCATTTACTCCTGAAGTAATTACTATTGCAGGAGTAATTAAATAATCATCATGAGCGGTTGAATTGTAAGTAATTCTAGCTACGTTTGTTCCTGAATGAGCACCCGTTCCAATGTTTGCAATTAGCCATTCATTTGCTCCACCTTGATTAATAATTGACCATCCAACAGGAAGAGAGGTGTTGGTGTCAAAATTTTCAATAAATTGTGCATACGATTGACTAAAAAAAGTCAATAATAAAAAGCACAGTAGTGTAATTTTTTTCATTAAATAAATTGGTTTTTTTATAGGTTAATATTTTGTAAAAATACTATAAATAATATGTAAAAAATGTTAAAATCTAATTTTACTGCCAATTTATTAAAATATTGATAAAAAAGAGTTTTAATTTTGATAAATAATTATTGATTTATTTATCTAATAATCAACTTGTTATTTTTTTTGTTGGTGTTTTATTAAAATCTAAAATAACATAAAGTTTTTTTAAAATAAAGCTCCATAGTTTCCTATGAAGCTTTACAACTAAACAAAACCCAGAGTTTTATTACCCAATTAATTGTGCAAATAAATCCTCTTTTTCGTTCAGGTAATGAAAATCAAAACCTTTTAATTTCATTTTTTCTAGAATAGGAGCAATGTCAGTTTTGTTTTTTAATTCTAAACCAACAATCACTGGACCTGATTCTCTATTGTTTTTTTGTTTGAACTGAAAATAAGTAATATCATCATCTTCTCCTAGAATATCATTTACAAATTCTTTTAAAGCACCAGGTCTTTGTGGAAACTGAATCATGAAATAATGTTTCAAACCTTCATATAACAATGAACGCTCTTTAATTTCAGCAGTTCGTTCAATATCGTTATTACTACCACTTACAATGCAAACCACATTTTTGTCTTTAATTTTGTCTTTGTAAAAGTCCAAAGCGGCAATTGTTAAAGCACCAGCAGGTTCAACCACCATAGCTTCTTCATTGTATAATTGTAAAATGGTAGAACATACTTTTCCTTCAGGAACTAGAATAATATCATCTAAATTTTCTTTACAAATGGTATAATTATGATGTCCTACCTGTTTCACAGCTGCTCCATCAACAAATTTATCGATGTCATCTAAGCGTGTATTTTCTCCTTTTTCGATGGATACTTTCATAGATGGAGCACCAGCAGGTTCTACACCAATGATTTTAGTATTCGGACTCAATTCTTTAAAAACCGTTGAAAGTCCGGAAGCCAAACCACCACCACCAATAGGAATAAAAACATAATCGATTTTCGTTTTCGAATCTTCCAAAATTTCTAATCCAACAGTGCCTTGACCTGCAATGACTTTTACATCATCGAAAGGATGAATGAAAATTTTATTTTCAGCGAGACAAGTAGCATTCGCGGAAGCATAAGCATCGTCAAAAGTATCTCCTGTTAAAATAATTTCAATGAAATCCTGACCAAAAAGTTGCACCTGTTTGATTTTTTGTTTCGGTGTGGTTTTAGGCATGAAAATTTTGCCATGAATTTGTAATAAATGACAAGAATAAGCCACACCTTGCGCATGATTACCAGCACTAGCACAAACAATTCCTTGTTTTTTTTCAGTTTCCGTTAAAGCACTCATTTTATTATAAGCACCTCGTATTTTATACGAACGCACTACTTGTAAATCTTCCCTTTTGAGAAGCACATTGGCTTGAAAGGTATGAGATAAATTTCGATTGGGTAATAAAGGAGTAGGGAAGACCACCTCTTCAAATTGCTTTTTAGCTTCCAATACTTCTTCAAATAATGTCATTGTTGTTGTAAGCATGATTTTTTTAATCCACTTTTTATTTAGCTATTCTTTTTCTTCTTTCTTCTTTCTTCTTTCTTCTTTCTTCTTTCTTCTTTCTTCTTTCTTCTTTCTTCTTTCTTCTTTCT
>NZ_PJQW01000014.1:10888-125771 GCF_004303025.1 Flavobacterium sp. J27
GCTCTTTTATGCTACAATTTTTTTCATGGCAGTCATAGCCGCTCTTAACTGCGCCCCACAAATTTCAATAGAATGATTACGAATGCTAGCATTTACTTTTACCAATTCGAAATTATCCACCTGATTCGAAGCGGTATCATTATAGTTTTTACCAATAAGATTCGTATCTATTTTTTGCATAAAATCAGCTAACAAAGGTTTGCACGCATGATCAAACAAATAGCAACCGTATTCTGCAGTATCCGAAATAACACGGTTCATTTCAAATAATTTTTTACGAGCAATAGTATTCGCAATTAAAGGCGCTTCGTGTAGCGATTCATAATAAGCTGATTCTTCTTTAATTCCAGAAAGCGTCATGGTTTCATAAGCCAATTCTACACCTGCTTTTACAAAAGCCACCATTAAAAGGGCGTTATCAAAATACTCTTGTTCATTAATTTTCACCTCAGAAGCTGGAGTTTTTTCAAAATCAGTTTCACCTGTTTCAGCTCTCCATTGTAATAAATTTTTATCACCATTCGCCCAATCTTCCATCATCGTTTTTGAAAAATGTCCGGATAAAATATCATCCATATGTTTTTCAAATAAAGGCGTCATAATCGTTTTTAATTCTTCAGCCAGTTTAAACGCTTCAATTTTTGCAGGATTAGACAAGCGATCCATCATATTGGTAATACCACCAATTTTTAATGCTTCGGTAATCACTTCCCAACCATATTGCACTAATTTAGAAGCATAACCTGCATCAATTCCTTTTTCCACCATTTTGTTGAACGATAGAATCGAACCCGTTTGTAATAAACCACAAAGAATGGTTTGTTCCCCCATTAAATCCGATTTTACTTCCGCCACAAAAGAAGAAAGTAGTACACCTGCTTTATGTCCACCTGTACCTACACAATAGGCTTTCGCAATTTCTAAACCATCACCATTTGGGTCGTTATCGTTGTGAACCGCAATTAATGTTGGAACACCAAAACCTCTTAAATATTCAGCTCTTACTTCAGATGCAGGCGATTTTGGAGCTATCATTACAACAGTGATATCTTCTCTTATTTTTGTGCCTTCTTCTACTATATTGAATCCATGAGAGTAAGACAAACAAGCTCCTTTTTTCATCAAAGGCACTACTTTATTAACTACATCCGTATGTTGTTTATCGGGTGCTAAGTTCGAAACTAAATCCGCTTTTGGAATCATTTCTTCGAATGTTCCCACTTCAAAGCCATTTTCGGTAGCGTTCACAAACGAGGCTCTTTTGCCTTCAATAGCTTCTTTTCGTAAGGCATATGCAACATCCAAGCCGCTATCTCTCATATTTTGGCCTTGAGCCAAACCTTGGGCACCACAACCAATAATCACAATTTTTTTACCTTTTAATTGGGTTACACCTTCAGAAAATTCGGTGTTATTCATGAAATCGCACTTTCCTAATTCTTGAACTTTTAAGCGATGAGGCAATGCGTTGAAATAATTTGACATGATTCTTTCTTTTAATTTAGTTTGTATTTTTTAGTTTATATGTTATTTCGAGTGCGAAACGTATCGAGCCGTTTTTTAGTTGTTCTCGATACATTTTAGTTGCGTTTCTCTTCACAAAAACACTCGAACTGACGCATCTTTAAAAAAAATATTAATTATATATTTAGATTTTCTTCTATCTACTACATTTGAAAAATCTTACTTTTATGATTTAAGTATTCATTGTTAATTGGTGATTTTCGAGGATCGTTTTTTTGCATATCCAGCACTTTTTTATGTACCCCTTCACTCGATTTAATGATTGCTATACGAGAACTTCTGACAAATTCGATAAGACCATATTTATCCAATTCTTTTAATAAATTATTAATTTCATCATCTTGTCCTGTGGCTTCAAAAACCGTATAATCGTTTCGAATAACCACTGCATTTGCACCAAATTCTCGTAGCAGACGTTCTACTTTTACATCTTTCATAATCACACTAGTAGGTACTTTGTACAAAGCAATTTGTTGCCAAATAATTTCATCATTTGTGTTATTAAATACCTTAAAAACATCTACAATTTTTTCAATTTGTCTCACGAGATTGCGAACTACTTCTTCAGTTTCGATAACGACAATAGTAAAGCGATAGATTTTTTCAATCTCGCTAGGAGAAGAATTAAAACTTTCCAAATTGATTTTTCTTCTCGAAAAAATAATTGCTATTTTATTCAGAAGTCCTACCTGATTTTCGGTATAAACGGTTAATGTATGCTCTTTCTTCATAATTATATTTCTTCTTTGCTTAAAACAATTTCTGCAACTCCTTTTCCTTGTGGTACCATTGGAAATACATTGTCTTCATGTAAAACAGCAACTTCTAATAAAAACGATGCTGGATGGTCTAACATTTCTTTTAGGCTACTTTTTAGTTCGTCTCTTTTAGAAATTTGTTTTCCAGCAATATTGTAAGCACTTGCAAGTGTTACAAAATTCGGACTTTGGATATCGGTAAAAGAATATCTTTTTTCATGAAATAACTCTTGCCATTGTCTTACCATTCCTAAAAAACTATTGTTTAAGATGAGTATTTTTACATTAGGTTGGTACTGCATGATGGTTCCTAATTCTTGTATGTTCATTTGAGCACCACCATCACCCATAATGGCTACAATTTGTCTTTCTGGAGCACCAAATTTGGCACCGATGGCAGCAGGTATAGCAAATCCCATGGTACCTAAGCCACCACTAGTAATATTACTTCTTGAAAAATTTTGTTTGGTGTATCTACACGCCACCATTTGATGTTGGCCAACATCGGTCACAATAACAGCATCTCCATTCGTTAATTCGTTTAGTACTTTCATAACCTCACCCATGGTTAATTGCTCTGAAGTAGGATTCAATTCTTTATCGATTAATAAAGTAGTTTCTCTTTCTTTCTTTGCTTCAAATTCAGCAAACCATTCTGGATAGTTTTTTTTATCAAT
Source organism: Flavobacterium sp. J27 (assembly GCF_004303025.1). GTDB lineage: Bacteria > Bacteroidota > Bacteroidia > Flavobacteriales > Flavobacteriaceae > Flavobacterium. The sequence continues at coordinate 13,848 of NZ_PJQW01000014.1, forward strand.
TAATTCGGTTAAAAGAGGCAAGGTTTCTTTACAATTTCCCCAAACAGGAACCGTAGTTTGTACGTTTTTATCAATTTCAGCAGGATCAATATCCAAGTGAATCACTTGTGCTTGTTTTGCATACTTATCGAGTCGACCCGTTACACGATCGTCAAAACGCATTCCAATGGCAATTAAGACGTCACATTCATTCGTAAGATAATTTGGGCCATAATTGCCATGCATGCCGAGCATACCTACAGCTAAAGGATGATCTGTAGGAATAGCACTCATTCCCATAATCGTCCATGCAGTTGGAATACCTGCTTTTTCAATAAAACTTAAAAATTCTTTTTCAGCATTTCCTAGAATAACACCTTGGCCAAAAATCACAAAAGGTTTTTTAGCCTGATTGATAAGTTGGGCTGCTTGCTCTATGTATTCTTTACGAACAATAGGTTCCGGACGATAGCTTCTTACATGAACACATTGTCTGTAACCTTTGTATTCAAAAAGTTGCAATTGTGCATTTTTGGTAATATCAATTAAAACAGGTCCCGGTCTTCCAGAACTTGCGATATAAAAAGCTTTTGCTAAAACTTCAGGAATTTCATTTGCATCCGTTACTTGATAGTTCCATTTTGTAATTGGCGTGGTTATGTTAATTACATCGGTTTCCTGAAAGGCATCTGTACCTAATAAATGGGCAAAAACCTGACCCGTTATACAAACAATAGGAGTTGAGTCGATTTGTGCATCAGCTAAACCTGTAACTAAGTTTGTGGCTCCAGGACCACTAGTTGCAAAAACAACACCTGTTTTACCACTGGCTCTAGCATAACCTTGAGCTGCATGAATAGCACCTTGTTCATGACGAACTAAAATATGCTGCAAGCTATCTCCAAAATCATATAAAGCATCATAAATAGGCATAATGGCTCCGCCAGGATATCCAAAAACAGTGGTGACCTCTTCCGATAGTAGAGCATCGATAACGGCTAAGCTCCCTGATACATTATGGGTTTTTCCAATGTTGTTTTCCAATGTTGTTTGCGCTACTGTTTCCATAGTATTCATAATTATAGTTCGTCTGTAACACAGCCTTCTGAAGCATCTGTTACTAATTGTAAATATTTGTATAAAACTCCTTTTTTAACTTTAGGTTGGGGTTTGACAAAAGTTTTTCTTCTGTTTTCCAACTCCGTTTCTGAAATAGCTAAATGAATAGAATTGTTTGCAGCATCTAATTCAATGCGATCACCATCTTTTACCAATGCAATGGTACCACCATCATACGCTTCTGGAGCAATATGTCCTACGACAAAGCCATGCGTTCCACCACTAAATCTTCCATCTGTAATTAAAGCGACACTCTTGCCTAAACCAGCTCCAATAATGGCAGAAGTGGGTTTCAACATTTCAGGCATTCCGGGACCACCTTTTGGTCCTACATAACGAATAACTACCACATCACCAGGTTTTATTTTTTTATCTTCAATCCCTTTTATGAGTTCTTTTTCACCATCAAAAACTTTGGCAGGACCAGAAAATTTTTCGCCTTCTTTACCTGTAATTTTAGCTACCGATCCTTTTTCTGCTAAATTGCCATATAGAATTTGTAAATGGCCTGTAGTTTTAATAGGATTTTCTATGGGTTTGATGATGTTTTGATTTTCAAAATCAATATCAACTATATTTTTTAAGTTCTCAGCAAGAGTTTGTCCTGTTACGGTTAAGCAATCACCATGCAGCATTCCTTTTGATAGTAAGTATTTTAATACCATAGGTACACCTCCTTTTTCATGAAGATTTTGCATTAAATAATTGCCTCCAGGTTTAAAATCTGCGATAAGTGGTGTTTTATTGCTTATTCTTTGAAAATCATCTTGTGTGATTTTTACGCCCACACTTTTTGCCATAGCAATAATATGCAAGACAGCATTAGTACTTCCGCCCAATGCAATTAAAGTGGTGATAGCATTTTCAAAAGCCTTGAAGGTCATGATGTCTTTCGGACAAATATTTTTCTCTAAAAGTAATTTGATATAATACGCCACTTTTTCACATTCTTCTATTTTTTCATGGGATACAGCTGGATTTGAACTAGAATAGGGTAAGCTCATACCTAAAGCTTCGATTGCAATTGCCATGGTGTTTGCCGTATACATACCACCACAAGCTCCCGCACCTGGGCAAGAATTTTTGATAATACCTTTAAACTCTTCTTCTGAAATTTTTCCTGCGATTTTTTCTCCCAAAGCTTCAAAAGCAGAAACTATATTTAAATCTTTACCCTGATATTTTCCTGGAGCAATAGTACCTCCATAAACCATGATGGAAGGTCTGTTTAATCTTCCCATAGCCATGATGGAGCCAGGCATGTTTTTATCACAACCAGGAATGGCTACTACAGCATCATAATAATGACCATCTACCACACTTTCTATACTGTCTGCAATAACTTCTCTACTTACTAAAGAATAACGCATACCATCGGTTCCATTTGTAATACCATCACTGATACCAATAGTATTAAAAATTAAACCTACCATATCGGTATCGTTAATTTCTTTTTTAATTAAAGTGGCCAAATGATTCAGATGCATGTTACAGGTGTTGCCATCGTATCCCATAGAAGCAATACCTACAAAAGGTTGTGCTAATTGTGTGTCGGTTAGTCCAATGCCATAAAGCATGGCTTGAGCGGCTGGTTGTGTTGGATCTTGTGTAACGGTTTTACTATGTTTGTTTAAAGACATGATTTTAATTTTGTAATGAAAATTGGTTTTCTTTTACTAAGTTTTTATAAGCAATTTGTAATCTTTTACCAAGGCTTTTTTCCCAGTTTAAAGAGAACTCCTTTTTATCAATAGATTTAATACCAATTACTTCTGCTGCCGTTCCACAATAAAAAGCAGCATCAGCTTGTAATAATTGGTCTAGCGTAAATTTGCCTTCTTGAATTTTGATGTCTAGATTGTTACAGAGTTCAATTATAGTAGCGCGAGTAATTCCAGGTAAGATGTTTCCTAGTTGTGGTGTGAAAAGAGTTCCGTTTTTTTCGAAGAAAAGATTTGCTCCTGGACCTTCAGCCACATAACCTTCACAATCAAGGAGTAAAGCTTCATCAAAGCCTTTGTTTTTAGCTTCATTGGTAGCTAAAATAGAATTGATATAGTGCCCGCAAATTTTAGCCTCTATTTTGATGGATTTTGGATGAGGTCTGCAAAAAGAAGAAACAGAAAGATGTAATAAATTATCACCTAAATAGGTTCCCCATTTCCAGGCACAAATCATCAAGTTTACACCTGTAGGTTTGGTTAGGCTCATATTTGGATCGCAAAAAACGATAGGTCTAAGATAAGCATCATCGAGATTATTCATTTCAAGTAATTGATAGGATTTTTCAATTAACTCATCTATTGAATAAGAAAAAGGAATGTTAATCAATTCACATGATTTTTTTAATCTTTCATAATGCTCAACAGCTTTGAAAATTTTTGTTCCTTCATCTGTTTTATAAGATCTAATTCCTTCGAAGGCTCCATAGCCATAATGCAAGGTTTGCCCAAAAAGATCAGCTGTTGTTTCAGAAGCTTTTTTAAATTCGCCATTATAGAAAAGAAATGTTTCTGAAGAATAATATGGATTGTTTTTTGTATTCATTTTATTGTTGTTAATGTAAATGTACTAGGATGTGTTTTTTATTATTTTTAGATTTTTAATCTTATACAATATTTAAAAGGTTTGTTTTTTTTATAAGTATCTGTTTTTCAATTGTTTTTGTTTTTGTTTTTTATGATGTTTGATTGCTGTTTTTTAGATTTTACTTTTTAACTAAAAGCGTAAATAAAAAAGCCTTTCTGTTTTGAGAAAGGCTTTTTATTTATTTTATAGACAATAATTACCTGACTCGTTGTGGTAGACGAATGATAATAATGACGATAATTACTGTGTTACAATTCATTTTAGATTTTTAAATAAAAAAGCCTCCTAAAAAGGAGGCTTTTAAAATATGTTATATATGTATAAAGTCTCCTATCCCAGAATTGGAATAATAATAAAGACAATAATGATAACTGTTTTTTGCATTTGTTGTTTTTGACTATTACAAAAATATAAAATTATCCTATATGAAATAGGTATTAGGGAAAAAATAAAGAATTTTTGTTAAAATCATATTTTTTTATTTGAGTAATCAAATTTATTTTTGGTTATTTTTGAAAAAACGTGCCTTTTTTAAAAAAATGTAATTATTTTTTACTTCCAGGAGGGTATTGATCTAATATTTTTGAAACAAACTCCATGATTCTTTCCTCTTTTTTGTTTGTATCTTTCGTTAGTGTACCACTTCCTTCTCCTTGCCAAACGAGCTCTTTAGATTTTGAATCAATAATATCTATAAATAGAGTGCCTTCTGGAGTGGTATATACTCTGTTGTAATTCATGCCCCAATAAGGATTCCATCCCCATCCAAATCCACCAGTATTATAGACATTTACACGTTCTCGTTCCTGAGTAAAAATGCCAATTAACATATCTGGATTTTCACTTTTACTAAACCCTTTGCTACTCATTACTTCATCTATAGAACGAAGAATTCTTTTTTTGTCGAGGTCAGAAATTTCTGCTTTATCAATACTACTTTTTAAAAAAGCATATGTTTTATAATTTGTAAAAGTAGCATTTTTGTCGTAATCCGCATTTACTCTAACAGAGCTACAAGACGCTAAAACAAATAGCATGAACAGTGGAATTAATTTTAATGTTTTCATAATTTTATGTATTGTCAAATGGTTCAATATTACTTACAACAGTTTAAAAAATGTTCAAATAAAAAGAAACTAAGAAACAAATTTAAACTTATAATAAATTGTCAGCTACTATATTAGGGATGGTAACTTTTAATAAAGGTTGCGTCTCCATAGCTCTTTTTATTGCAAAAATAGCCCCTTCGTTACGTGCCCAACTTCTTCTTGAGATACCATTATTAACATCCCAAAAAAGCATGGATTCCAAACGCTTAGATGCTTCATTAGTACCATCAAGAACCATGCCGAAACCTCCATTGATTACTTCTCCCCATCCAACGCCACCGCCATTATGAATAGAAACCCAAGTTGCTCCTCTAAAACTATCTCCAATTACATTGTGGATCGCCATATCTGATGTAAATCGAGAACCATCATAAATGTTAGAGGTTTCTCTGTAAGGTGAATCTGTACCTGATACATCATGATGATCTCTTCCTAAAACAACATAACCAATTTCCCCTTGAGCAATAGCTTTGTTGAAAGCAGTTGCTATTTTTATACGACCTTCTGCATCTGCATATAAAATTCTAGCTTGAGAACCCACTACTAGTTTGTTTTCTTGAGCGCCTTTGATCCATTGAATGTTATCTGCCATTTGTTGCTGTATTTCTGTAGGAGCAGTTTGCATCATTTCTTCTAATACAGAACAAGCTATAGCATCGGTTTTAGCTAAATCTTCTGGTTTTCCTGAAGTGCAAACCCATCTAAAAGGACCGAATCCATAATCGAAACACATTGGACCCATAATATCTTGAACATAACTTGGATATTTAAATTCTCTGCCTAATGTAGGGTTTTCGTTCATTACAGCAGCTCCAGCTCTGGATGCTTCTAATAAGAAAGCATTTCCATAATCAAAGAAATAGGTTCCTTTTGCAGTATGTTTATTGATAGCATCTGCATGACGGCGTAATGTTTTTTGAATTTCTTCTTTAAATTGTTCTGGGTTATTTGCCATCATTTCATTAGATTCTTCAAAAGTAAAACCAATAGGATAGTAACCACCAGCCCAAGGATTATGCAAAGAAGTTTGATCGGAACCTAAGTCGATATGTAGATTTTCAGTATCAAAGCGTTCCCAAACATCTACTACATTTCCTAAATAAGCAATTGAAATTACTTCTTGATTTTCTAATGCTTTTTTAACTCTAGGAACTAGTTCGTCTAGGTTTTCTATAATTTCATTAATCCAACCTTGCGAATGACGAATATGTGTTATTTTAGGGTTAACTTCTGCGCAAACTGTGACACAACCAGCGATATTACCTGCTTTAGGTTGTGCGCCACTCATACCACCTAAACCAGAAGTTACAAACAAGCTACCTTTAGGTGTTTTTTTTATTTTTCTGAAGCCGTTTAAAACCGTAATTGTAGTTCCATGAACAATACCTTGTGGACCAATGTACATATAACTTCCAGCTGTCATTTGTCCGTATTGAGAGACCCCTAAAGCATTCATTTTTTCCCAATCATCGGGTTTAGAATAATTAGGAATTACCATTCCATTAGTTACAACTACTCTTGGTGCTTCTTTATGACTTGGAAATAAACCCATAGGATGACCTGAATACATCACTAAAGTTTGCTCGTCTGTCATTTCAGACAAGTATTGCATTGTTAATAAATACTGTGCCCAATTTTGAAAAACGGCTCCATTGCCACCATACGTTATTAATTCGTGAGGATGTTGTGCTACAGCATAATCTAAATTATTTTGAATCATTAGCATGATGGCTTTAGCCTGACTACTTTTTCCAGGGTAATCCTCTAGTGGACGAGCTTTCATTTCGTAATCTGGGCGAAAGCGATACATATAAATACGACCATATGTGTCTAATTCTGCTTTAAATTCAGGTAATAGGGTGGCATGATGTTTGGGTTCGAAATAGCGTAAGGCGTTTTGTAGCGCTAATTTTTTTTCTTCATCTGAAAGAATTTCTTTTCTTTTAGGTGCGTGATTAATATGTGTTTCGTATGGTTTTATTGTAGGTAATTCATTTGGGATTCCTTGTTGTATTTGTTCTTTAAAAGTCATTGTATGCTATTTTTGTTTTGTCTAGTTTTTGCGTGAGGGATGGTAGTAAACTACCTTGTAGTGCGAACAGCCCGACCGAAATGTAATGAAGGGCACGCCCTAAATAATAACTAGGGATAGCGAATATCTGACCTGTGATAGGTTTTGTAAATTTTAATTTTATATTGTAATAAAACAATGTCCATTTTTATTTTTTTATTGTTCCCGTTTTTTTATCAAAACCATACGGGCAGTGACGACAACCACTTTTACAACAATAGCCTCTTTTAAGATGGTATTTTTCGGTAAAACATTTATAACCTTCTGGAGTAAAATAAAAATCTTCTCCTTCAACAAGGGTATTTGGGTCTATTTTATTGTTCATAGTAGCAATCTTTATCCAAAAATACTTTTTAGATTCCCCAAAAATAAATATTTTTATCCAAGATTGATTATACTTATTCTTAAATATGAGTAGGTTTTTGAAATAATTGCAGCGAGATGATACTTTTAATAGTTCGATTTTTTACAAATAAACGTTATAGAGGCATTACGATTTATCCTTTTGTGATTTTAACTCAGAAAGAGGACGGTCGAAATCTAGTGTTGTTAAACCATGAAAGAATACATATAAAGCAACAGCTAGAATTGTTAATTATCCCTTTTTTTATATGGTATGGTGTTGAGTTTTTAATTCGATTTTTGATGTATCGAAGTTGGAGTAAGGCGTATCGAAATATTTCCTTTGAAAAAGAATCCTATGCTAATGAAGAAGACCTCGACTATTTAAAGAGGAGGTCTTTTTGGAATTGGATAAAATATCTTTAGTTTTTAGCTACTTTTTTTGAAGCTAATTTAGGTTCACTCAGTGGTTTTGGTCCATATGGAAGACGTAAATCTTGGTGGTAAGAAGTAACATTTCCTGAAGCGTCAACAGCATCGGCACGATTGCCAATAATATGCCATGAGAAACTTACATTACTAGTTCCGTTACTTAATTCTTTTACTTTAAACCCTCTTTGAGATTTTTCAGTTACAAAAACACCGTTACATTCTCCTTCTAATTGAATGAATACTTTTAGTGGATGCTTATCATCTATTTTAAGTGATTTAGCTACTATTTTATCTAGCTCAATATAAGCAGTTCCATTTGTTAATTGACCAACGCCATAATCTTCAAATAGGACTTCTGGAGCTTCTGGACAAAACATAATTCGTGGTTCGTTATTTTCGTCTGGTATTAAGGTAGAAACGAGTCCGTTACCTACAATTTTATAATTGGTTCCACCTGTAGCGGTTGCGTCGTTATTGTGATTGTATTTTAAACCTACGTAACTATAGGATTGACCTCCAGTTGAAGTACCGCCTACAAAGTAACCTCCATATAATATTCTTCTTACAGTAGCACTTAATACACCTACGGCTTGTTCATCTTTTCCTGCGATATTTGCAAATGCACTAGCGTTATTTGTTGAAACGTTATTGTCGGTATCTAATGTAAATCCTCCAGCATAATTTCCGTTATGAGTAGCGTCATTAGGAAGACCATTACCTGTACTACCATAAACTGCAACACCATTTGTAGATGAACCTGCCACTCCTGCACCTTTGGTAGGATAAACGCCTCCTAATCCATTTGTAGCGCCAATTACTGCAGTTCCTGTGGCATGAGCATTTCTACCCCAAAAGCCGTTTGCAACATTGTTGTTAGCAGAACCAGCTACAGCATCATTGGTACTTGCGCCCACAACGGTTAGTTGGCTAGAGGTGGTTCCAACGGAATTTATACCCATTGTACCGCCACTTAAAATGCGCATTCTTTCTAAATTATTAGTATGAAATTGAATATTTTGAGTGTCTGTTGTTCCAAGAAAATGAGTTCCTGGTGTTGTTCCACTATTTCCTTGTAATGACCAGTCAAGACCACCAGAAGCTCCTGCGAAAGCAACCCATTTTGTACCATCCCAATAATATAAACCAGGCGACACATTATTTGGAGATGTTCCTGCTGTTGCAGTATTCCAAACAAAGGTACCAGACAATAAAGCGCCACCTTGTGGATTTACTACTGGTGCTGACACATTGGATGCGGTTAGTGCTACCCTAGGAGGAACGATACCTTGTGTAGTGGAGGTAATTTCTAGGGCGCCATTTGGTGTGGTTGTGCCAATTCCTACTTGAGAAAACATGAATTGGACAGATAAAAAGAAACAAAGAAATAACAGCTTTTTCATACTCTTAGATTTTTATTATTTACGACATATTGTAAAATTATCGCTTACAAATCTTAAAATTTTACAATAAATCTGCCTTTTTTGTTAATAATATATTTTTTTTGTACTATTTGTATGAATAAAAAAATCCTCTTACTGTAAAAGAAGAGGATTTTTAATCTTAAAAGTGAATTTGTTAGTGTATTGCTTTTTTAGTAATTAAACTTCCATTATTAAGTTTAATTTTGATAAAGATAGGTGCTTTGTTTTTTTGCAGATTGAAAATGGTTTTTTCGGTTGCATTTATATTTTCAAAGATACCTAAATTTCTTCCTAAAACATCATAAATTGTTATGGAATCTATTGTAGACTTAAGTGATTTAATATTTAAATTTTCATTAGATGTAACAATTATATCATCATTAGTTGATGCTAAATTTGTTTCGTTAAGGGTATTGTTGTTAAACCTTAATACAAAGCGATTATCTATAGCACCTATAGTACTAGTAAAACTATATGGAGCAACACGTAAGTCATGTATAATACCATTTTCTAAGTCTTCTAAATAAATGGCTTGATTTGTTTCATTAAATAGACCGTCTAATGCTCCAATTCCTATACTGTGATTTCCATTTTGTAGAATATTTATTCCAATTGGAATTCGATCCGAGTCATCAAAAGGCAATTCTCGTCCTTGGATATTAAATTTTTGATTACTATTTATAGAATAGATATCAAAATTGTTTTTGTCCGGAGCTTTGGCGTCATAAAGGCGATCTATAGCATTTGTTGCATTGCTAAAATAACCAATTAATGTTCTTGAAACCGTTCCATTTTCAGAGGCTAAATCTAGCCAAATTCTATTTTTCTCTTCATTTGTATTTGTTCTGAAGAATTGAGAATTATCGTATGTGCTACTTCTCATTGTGTTATTAAAAGTGACAGTTTCATTGGAGGTAGTACCTGCATGATTCATTAAAACAAAAAAGCCTTGAGCTGCCCCAATATAACCTCCAAAAACGCCAGGTCCAGAAGAACTACCAGATGCATTATAAGTAATATAGTCACTCAATGAGTAATTATAAGTATATGTATCATAAAATGGATCAGCTACCGCAGAACTTGGTAAATTGCCATGCGTCCAAACTTTTATAAAGCCATCTATATTTGTATTAAGCGTTAAAAAATCGATAGCATTTATAGCTGAAGGATATGGGTTTCCTAATAAGTTCCAATTGTCATCATCTTTTGTAATAGGTGTTGTGGTTGGTCCGGTGTAGTTTGGACCATCATAGGTGCTTCTACTAATAGGAATTGTAATGTCTCCATTGTTAGGAGTCCCTGTAAATGTTGTTGAGAATGCTTGTAAAGAAGTGTTAAAAGTATTTGGTGTTCTTACTATATATCCTTTTCCTGCAACCATGTTTTCATTGGCACCCACCCAATTACCAAAGTCGCTTGTGTAGGTGCTAGGTATTGTTGGTTCCCATTTAAATCGATAGCTTCCATTAATGTTGTTTACTGCATAATCTGCCACTGGTGATGACCAGTAAACATAATCATATAGTTTAACATCTACTTCTCGTGTCATATCCATAGACCCAATGTTAGTATTGTTATTTATCTGAATTAAACTAGCACTGTTTTCTAAAATAAGATTTCCAGTTGTGTTGTTATTTATCCAATTTGTAATGGTTAAGTTGTTTGTAGGATTTAGTGTTAAATCTGCACCGTTTTGAATGGTTAAATTTAGACCTACTGCATCATAACTGGTTCCAGAAATGATTGGATTATTTGCAGTAACAGGTATAATAACACAATCTGAGGCAGTAGGAATGCCTGTTGGAGACCAGTTATTATTATCATTCCAATTAGAATCAATTGCACCTGTCCAAATTTTGCCTCCGTTAATTGTAACTGTTGTTTCGTCTAATTCTTTTAATGTAGCTCCTCCACAAAGCGTGTATGTTACTTCTGCGGTATATACTGTTGTTGCTGTTGGACAAACACTTATTTGATCGGTTGTTCCTACTACTGGACCTGTGTTTCCTGAACCTTCATACCATTTAATTGAAGTAATAGAAGATCCGCTTGGAATAAAACGCCAAGCTTCATTAGTAACAGCCCAGTTGGCGTCTAATCCATTTCTGTTAGGTGCCACGGTTGCGATTGTTCCATCTGCATTTTGGATACCAACTACAGCATTTCCGTCATTCCATGTTCCAGCACCAAAATTATCAATGTTCTTTTCTTGTATGTATACTTCAATTACATTGGTGTTTTCGTAAAGAACCATCATTCCAGTATATAAAATTGAATTTTCATCATACATTGGAACATCACTCCATGAAGCTACAAGTGCTCTACATCCGGTATCTAATGTTATTAATTCCCATCCGACTTCACCACCTACAGAAGGATCAATATCATGGAATACTCCAAAAATTGAATTTTCTACAAGCGATGCATCAGAACTTACAGGTAAATTGGCAGAAAAACTCCAGTCGCAATAATCCCCAGGAAGATTATTTGTAATGTCAAAGGTAATTACACCGTTAGAGCCAATTAAACATTGATTATATGTATTGCCGTAAAAGCAGAAATCAAAGGGTAAGTTAATAACTGGTGACCAAATATCATCTACATTTACACTCACTGGGTTTTTTAAACAAGTAAATTGATATGGTGGATTATATGGAATTGATTCTACAGTATATGTAGAAGTGTCTCCTAGATTTAGATAGGTTGCTTCTAGGTCTACACAAGTTGAAGCTGCGGAACAACTTACAGGTGAAGGATCTGCACCATTTAAGCTTAAACCACCAGAAATTACAGAAGGACAACCTAGGGTAGTAGTTCCTTGACTGTTACCTACACTGCATGTAGGCATAATAAATTGTACATAAGTTCCCCATACGCCTTGACCTAAACCTCCACCACAATTTGATCTTATCCAGATATAGTAAGTGTTTCCGGGTGTTAATCCATTTATTGTAGTTGTGGTTATTCCAGCGCCGACAGATCCAGTAGGAGTCGTTCCGGAATTTGGTGTTGGTGTAGCTGAGGAAGATATATAATATTGATATCCATTAGTAGGATCAGGTGAGGCTGCGGTCCAAGAAATGTCTACATCGGTTTGAGAAGTTACATTAGCGATAATACTTGTTGGGTTTCCTGAACATGGTAATGGACCTAAGCAATTGATAGTGTAGTCTTCTGCTTCCCCATATTGAAAGTCTCCACATGATGGAGCAGGGTTGCTTAAATAGGCATTTCTAATTCTCATTCTATAATTTCCTGCTGGTGTAGAAGCTGGTATGGTAACTGTTCCTAATGAAGCTGGACTTGATAAATATCCTGTGTTAATAACATTTTCTCCAGGGTCATCAAAGTCTAAATCATTGTTCCAATCTACCCATACAGAATAGCCATAAGTGCTAGATGGATGAGTCGCGGTTATACTGAAACCTGTTCCAGAATTTTGAGATACAGAATAAGAGGCCGTATAATCTGCGTAGCCTCCTGCTGTAAATCCGGTAGGGGTATTTGAAAAATTGGAGACACCACCAGAAGTACTAACACCACTGATATAGTATGATGTGTTAGTTGTGTTTTGAGCTAAACAATACCCAGTAACAGCAGTACCAGATTTATAACTACTATAACAACCATTATTAGCTCTTAATCGGTAATAGAAGCTTGTGTTTGATGCTAATCCTGTTACGCTTTTGGATGTAGTAGGGTCGTTTATTGTAAAAGGTGATCCAGGAACATTAATTGTATAACCCGAATCATAAGTAACTTGTAATTCATAACTAACAGCATTTGCTCCACCACCTATACTAGACGACCATGAAAAATCAATACTAGAAACTGTTGATGAGGTTGATACAGTTGCTGGAGGTATTGGGCAAGTTGTACCATTACCTGTTAATGGTCCTAAATTGTTGTATATTGGTCCTCCGGAACAACCAGAGTTGTTATATGAGTAAATGAAATAATAATATTGTGTATTTCCATTTAATCCTGTGCCTGCGATTGATGTAGATGTATTGCTTTGAACAAAAGTTAATCCTGTACCAAGAGTATTGATGTTTCCTGAATTGTATATTGTGCCATTTGTAGGTTGTGTTGGTGGGGTTGATGTAAGTGAACGTATTACCAAATAGCCATCAGCAGATCCGTTAAAAGAGGCAGGAAATGATGAAGATGTTATTGCTCCAGTAGTAAAATTATTTGCTTGTGTTAATGGACTTGTACATGGTAATGGAGAAGTAGCACAAATGCCAAATGTACCTTGGTTATCATTGCCATATTCCCAAAAACGTACATATATTGTTGAACCTGGCGTTAATCCTGATCTTGTAATTGACGACATGTAGCCATTTGCACTGTCATCGTCATCACATTCTATTAATGTTAAGCTACCACATGAACCAGAATACCATGCCATACCAGAATCGGTTATTCCTCCTGTTTGTGTGTCTACAGTAACTGTTCCATTAGCAGGGACAATAAATGAAAACCAAACATCGCCTCCTGAATAGTTACCGCATCCTGGAGCAGGAGGTGTTGAAGGGGATGTTGAAGCTGTTGCGCCAACATTTGTATAGGTTGTATAGCTACAGCTACTTGTAATTGTCAAAGGGGTTGCGTTATTACAATTGTCATTAGTAGGTGCGCTCACCGCTGTTAAGCAAATACTGTTTAAAGTCATGTCGCCATTATTTCCTTCGTTAACTACTTTAATGTAATATATTCCATTACTTAAATTAGTTGAAATGGTTTCCGTTTGTGCGGAGTTATTTGCACCATCTGCATTCTGGCAAGTAACTTCAGATAAGCCTGTACAAGAAGCTGTAGAAGAAATTAATTGTAGATATAATCCTTTATCAGCAGCCGAAGCAGTGATGGTTACATTTAAAGGTCCGCCAGAAACTGTAAATGTATACCAACCTTCTCTTCTGAAATTGCTCGGTGAGCATCCTGAAATTGCAGGATTGTTTTGAGTGCCATCAGTAATTAATCCACTACCACATGCTCCGTTTATTGTAAGTGGAGTTGCGGTTGCGCAAGTAGCGCCTTGAGAAAAAGATAAGTTAATGCATAAAATAGTTAAAATCAACCAAAATGATTGAATAAAGTAGTGTTTCTTCATGTTGTTATCGGTTAAAAACAATAATTATCGACTAAAATAGATAATATTGTTAAAATATACAAAATAATTTAACAATATTATTGAATTTGTGATATTTTATTTAATAAAAAGACATAAAAAAACCAGTCGTAGACTGGTTTTTTTGACTATGAAGAAATTTTTATTTTTTTAAAATATAATCTTTTTATTTACAGTAACCCCATTAGTTAATTTTATTTTAATTATATATGGGCTACTATTTTTTAATAAATTATTAATTTGTTGTTCAAATGAATTTACTTTTTCAATATTTCTAATTCTTTTTCCTAAAATGTCATATAACTCAATACTCTCAATTTCATTTGTTACTGATTTTATGGTAAGAATATCATCATTAAGAATTAATACATCATTTTCATTGGAATCAAAATTTGGATTATCCAAAGTATTTGAAGGTGTAAATCTTAAGATAAATCGATTGTCTATATTACCAGCATTAGAAGTAAAACTGTATGGTGTTAATCTTAAGTCGTGAATAATTCCATCATTTAAATCTTCTAAATAGATCCCTTGATTGGTGTCTGTAAATAAACCATCAACTGCGCCTATGCCAATAGTATAATTACCATCTTGAGTAATATACATTCCCAAAGGAACAAGATCAGTAGTATTAAATGGTACGGCTTTACCTTGGATATTTAATTTTTGATTTGTGTTTGCAAAAGAATAAATATCAAAATAGTTTTTATCAACTGCTGGAGCATCATATAGTCTATCTACATCATTGGTGGCATTGGAAATGTAACCAACTAACGTTCTTACAGATGGTCCATTTTCTTTAGTTAAGTCTAGCCAAATTCTATTGGCTTCATTACTGTTTGTATTGGTATTTCTATAAAACTGACTGTTGCTGTAAGTTGCATTTCTCATGCTATTGTTGAAAGTTACAGCTTCTGTAGTTGCTACACTAGTGTGTTTCATTTGTACAAAAAATCCTTGACCAGACGCTATTAAACCGCCAAATACTCCAGGTCCTGATGAAGAACCACTCGCATTATAAGTAATGTAGTCATTTATAGAATAATTGCTTTGGAAGTTTTGATAAAACGGATTTGTTGTAGAGCTACTTACTGCAGTTCCATGCGTCCATATTTTAACAAAACCTTCAAGGTTTGTATTAGTGTTTAAGAAATCTATAGCGTTGATGGCTGAAGGGTATGGATTACCAATTAAGTTTAAATTATCATCATCTTTTGTTACTGGTGTGGTTGTAGGTCCAGTGTAATTAGCTCCGTCATAAGTTCCTCTTGAAACTGGAATTGAGATGTTTCCATTGTTAAATGTGCCAGTGAAGTTTGCTGATACAAGACCCGCGGCTCCTTGTCTAATAATATATCCTTTACCTATTGTCATATTTCCAGTTGCACCAGTCCAACTTCCAAAGTTACTTGGATAAGTAGGAGCTCTGTTAACTGTAGGTAACCAAATGTATCTAGGAGTTCCTGGAATACTATTTACAGGGAAATTACTTACTGGAGAAGAATAATAAATATAATCAAAAGTATTTGCCGTTGTAGTTTGTCTGTTCATGGTTGAAGTGCCTGATCCAGAATTTGCTACATTGTCTATTTGAATTAAACTAGTGTTGTTGTCTAAATTGAAATTGCCATTATTTACAACAAACTCTTTAATTGTTAACGATTGGTTGTTTTGAATATTTAAAGTGCTTCCAGATTTGATAGTTAAATTTTTACCATTTCCATTAGCTCCTGTATTTAATAAAGAGTTTACTCCTGTGTTAGAAATAATAACACAAGTATTTATATCTGGAACACCTACAGGTGACCAGTTATTTGCATCGTTCCAATCTGTAGAAGTGCCACCTTTCCAAATTTTAGTTTTATTGGTAACATTTATTGTTGAACTAGTGGTACATCCATTCGTTAAATTAGCATTAGCTGTAAAAGAATATGATGGTGTTTCTAATTGCGTTACAGTTGGTTTAATGTATACTGTTGAAATTGGTGTTCCAGAAGTATATGGAATGGTACAAGCAGCATCAATATAAGCATCAACAGGTAAAGCACTTGTCCATGTAAAGGCAGGTGTTAATGGCCTGTCTCCATATAATTGAACATCATCAATAGCTACTCCATCACACCATCCTGCTTTATATCTAAACCTTAATTGGAATGATGATATATTAACATAAGAAGTTAAGTCGAAAGTTTGTGTTGCAAATTGAGTTCCAATTCCCACATCTGATACATATATCCCAGAAGGTACTGCTGTCCAAGCACCTGAACCATTTCTATATTCAACAGTTACAAATTCTACTGTTGAACTATTAGCGTCATAGTAGCTTGAAAAATACATTCTGAAAGATAATGTTAAGTTTAAGAATCCTGTTGTGTTTACTGTTGTAGATTCTAAAGCTGTTTCTACTTTGCCAAAGGAAGAACCTCCTGTTGATAAATCTGAGGTAGACATTACAAAATTATTTGGGCTAAATCCTGAAGAAATTGCAGGATACCAAACAGGGTATGTAGGGTATGGTGGAACATAAGTACTGCTTCTTGATTGCCAATTCGTTATTGAAGTATTTGGTGAAGCAATGCTGTTGTTTGAAAATACACCAAGGCCACTTTCAAAATTCTCATTAATTAAATAAACTTGCTCAGTTGTTGTGTTTGCTGATAATGCAATGATACTATCTTCTCCACAAACTTCAGGATTTGAAGTTGTAAAGGTAATATCAGAAACTGGCTTAACATAGGCTATAACTTGAGTTCTAAAAAGAGATTCGCAAGTTCCATTAAAAGCAGTTACAAAATAAGGCGTGTTGGTTGAAATTGATGGTGTTGTCCAAGTAGTTGTGTTTGAAGTTCCTACTAATACACCGCCAGTTTTAGCAGAATACCATCTATATTGTACTGTTCCTGCTGTTCCTGTAGCACCTAATGTTACTGTTCCTGTACCACATCTAGTTGCTGATGATATGGTTTGAATTTTAGCAGCACAATTTGCGATTACTGTGAAAGTATAATCTTCAGTTTCACCTCCACTGTTTAGATTGCCACAAGAGTTAAAACTATTACTTCCGGTGTTGATTCTAATTCTAATTCGATAATCTCCTGGAGTTGCAGTTGTTGGAACAACAAATCCAAAAGTTGTATTTAAGAAACCACTAGTCGATTGGTAAACTATTTCTGTTGTATTGTCAAAAGTATTGTCTTTATTCCAATCTACCCATGCCTTCATGTATACAGCAGAGTTTCTGTTAGTGTCTACAAAAATATTTACACCTTCACCTTGTGCTTGAGTAGCTTTAGGGGTTAAAGATGAGAAATCTTGAAAGCCAGATGGGTTTGTTGAAAAAGTAGAGGTGTTGCTTGAGTTAACAATGTTTCCTAAGAAATCTACTTGAGTGATATAATTTGACGATTGTAATCCAGGAGTAACAGAAGGAGTACAGTAATTTTGCGTATTGGTACTCGTAAATCCTGTTAGAGGGCTTGTTGTGTTGTATCGAGGGCCTCCTGTACAAAATGAATTATATGAAAAAACGAATACATAATAAGTGGTTGAATTGGTTAACCCAGATATAGTAAAACTGGTACTGCTGTCATTTGAAACCACAATATTTCCAGCGCCTACTGTTCCTCCTACAGAATAAGTAGTACCGTTTGCAGGAGATGGAGTAACACCTGTTGTGTTGTAAATAACTAAATAATTATTTGGAGCAGGTGAGGCTGGTGTGAATGAACCTGATATAAAAGTACCTGTTGGGCTCAACGATAAAGCAGTAGGTTGTGCTGTTGGTGTTGAACATGGTGAAGCTGGAATAATATTTAAAGTATAATCTTCAACCTCGCCACTAAAACCTGTAGCACAAGGATCACCTGTAACAGAATTGTATTTGCATTGAATTCTCATCCTAGTTTGACCTGTTATGGCTCCTGCTGGAACAGTTATAGAGAAAGGACAAGCAGAACTTAAACCATTGGTTACATTAGTTGCAGTACCTAAATTATAAGATTCACCAGCATCTGTAAATAAGCCATTACCGTTCCAGTCAATCCATACGGTTTGGTAATGTGTGTTGTTTCCGGCTGTATTTACTGATACATTTAGATTGTATGCAATTCCTTTTAATACAGTAGTTGATATTGCTGTGAAGTTTGAATAGCTAATGTTAGTAGCTGTTCCTGTATTGTTTATAGTGTTAAATTGAACACCTGTAATTCCGTTAGAACTTCCTCCTCCTGAAGAAGTACAATAACATGGTTTATCAGTAGTTGTAAAATTCCATACTGTAGGAGTTCCTGTACTTGCTCCACAAAGATTTCGAGGTACAACTTTCCAATAATATGTAGTAGATGCTGTTAATGCACCAGTGTTATAGCTGTTTGTTGCTACGTTAGCGGTTACAACAGCTGGTAAACTTCCAGCGCTAAAGTAAACATCATATGAAGTAGCTCCAGCTACCGCTGCCCAACTTATAGAAGAAACAGTTCCTGAGCCAGCATAGCATATTCCTGAGGTAGCATTACCAGGGCTAGGTGTGGTTGCAATTGTAGATAAAGTGTTGCTTACCACTACAGCTAAACTTCCTTCTCCAGTGCTCCAACAGCCAGTAGTGTTGTTTCTTGATCGAATGTAATATGTTCCAGAGGTATTAACTGTAAGTGTTGAGTTGCTATTTGTTGTGGTTGTTCCTCCCGGCGTTGTTTGCCAATACCAAGTCTCTCCAGCAGGTGGCGTTCCAGTTCTTGTTAAAGTGACTCCAGTAGGATTACATTGTGGAGAATTACTTGTTGGGTTTCCTGGATTAGTAGGAACTGCTGTAACTGTTAATGCTGCTGTGTTTGATATAGTTGTACATCCAGAAGTTGAGGTAACAATCACATCAAAATTTCCTGCGGCTCCAACAGGTGGATTTGTTATATTTAAAGTCGAACTAGTTACATTGCTGTAAGGAGCAGTATTGGTTAAGTTTACTCCGTTTCTTCTCCATTGATATGTAGCGCCTCCCGTTGCAGTAACAGTAAATGAACCACTTCCAGATTCACAAATAGCAATAGCGCTAGGTTGTGTGTTGATTACTGGTGTGTTATCTATTGTTAAAGTAGCTGAATTAGATGTAGTAGAACAAAATCCATTTCCAACCACAACATCAAATGTTCCCGCTATAGCTAAAGCCGGGTCAGTTAAGGTTAGGGTGTTTGTTGTAACACCACTATATGGCGCTGTATTGGTTAAATTTATCCCATTTCTACGCCATTGATAGGTAGTTGCACCACTAGCGGTTACACTAAAGGAACCATTACCAGGTTTGCAAATTAGTGTTGAAACTGGTTGTGAAGTAATAGTTGGTGTAGCAACTACAGTAAAAAAACCTAATGATGTAGCGGTGCCAGTAGGGTTAGTAACTCTGACGAAACCTGTAGTTCCTGTACCTACTGTAGCTGTTATTGAAGTGTCTGAATTAATGGTAAATGAGGTTACATTTGTCCCGCCTATACTAACAGCGGTTGCGCTAGAAAAACTAGTTCCAGTAATTGTAAATGTAGAGCCAACACATCCACTTGTAGGTGAAAAACTCGTGATAGTTGGAGCTGGAATATTTGAATAAACACAAATAGTACCAGTCATGTTGTTGTTTGAGTTGTATCTTTGAATTCTTATCCTATATCGAACGCCAGGTGTAGTGGCATAAGTTATTGTTTCGTCTCCAAACCATGTATTATCTGAACAGGCAATTTCTGTCATTCCAGTAGAACATGATCCGGTAAATAGATGAAGAATAGCATCTTGATTACTGTTGTAAGTTATCGTTGTTGAGTTGGTGGTGGCATCAAACCATCCCCAAGCATCATCTCTATCTTCTGCATTACAGCCAGAAGCACCATTCCAATAATCAGTATTGTTGTCTGAATCAAAAGAGACAGGGGAGCAAGTAGTTCCTACAATAATTTCTCCCGATGCTCCATCTCCACAATTGTTAAGTTGTCCAAAAGTAACGGTTGAAAATAAAAGAACACACAAAACAATAAAAAAATTGTTTTTTCTTAAGTTATGATTATTTTTGGACACAAAAATAGAGCATAACTCATTTAATGAGTAAAGTATCTTCATAGACGATTTGGTTAAATTAGTAATTTTTTCTACTGGTTTTTAGCATTTTTTTAACCTAAAACTGGTACAAAATTAATTCTTTTTTTTAACATAACCAATAGATAATCTGTATTTTATGTTAAATTAAGTTTGTTTTAGCTTTTTTAATTACCGTTTGTCGATTTTTTTTTGTTTTGTAGGTATTTTTTTTATGTACTTATGATTGTTTTCTAATTAGATTGTTTATCTTTAAAGTGTAATTTGAAGATAATTTTTGCATTTAAACTATTAAGTATCAATGCTTGTTTTTTTTTAATTACTTTTGCACGATGTAATAACAAAATTTCTTGATTATGAGAAAAGCATTATTTTATTTTTTGTTTTTATTTGTTTTAGACTTAAATGCTCAAATGTATGTTAGTCCAAACAGCTATGTTTTTGTAAATGACGCTTATGTGTATGTTGCACAAGATGTAAATCTAGATAATAATGGTAATTTTTATTTAAGAAATAAATCCCAGTTATTACAAGGAAATACAGCAACCAGTTTAAATAGTGGTTTAGGTAATTTATCAGTTTTTCAAGAAGGAACTTCAAATAATTATGGCTATAATTATTGGTGTTCGCCAGTAGGTGTTCCTGCTGCATCTGTAGGGAATGCTAGTTTTGGAATTACAAGGTTGTTTAGGCCTACTGCCATAACAACGAGCTCAGCAGCTACTATTTTACCAGCTTCATCTTTAAATGGGGTGTCTTCAAGTTCTTCTCTTTCCATAGCAGCGAGATGGGTTTATAAGTATGTTCAGTCAAATCAATATGGACAATGGGCATATGTGGGCGATAATTCTAGTTTAAATGCAGGTGAAGGATTTACTATGAAAGGTGTTTCAGGTTCAGATACAGTTGTTGCTGATAGCAATGAAGGTGTAGCAAATAACCCTGGTAATAATCAGCGTTATGATTTTAGAGGGAAACCAAATGAAGGAACTATTTCTATTCCTGTAGGAACACTCGCAGGTCCAGATTATCCTAATAGAACTTTAACAGGGAACCCTTATCCTTCAGCGATAAATTTAAATTTATTCTTATTAGAAAATAGTGGTTACACTGTAAATTATTCTACTGGAGCCTACTCTTTAACGGGTTCACCAGTCATTAATGGAAATGCTTATTTTTGGGAACATCAAAAGCCAGCTACTTCTCATTATGTATCACAGTATGTAGGAGGTTATGGTGTGTATGTAGCCAATGGAGCCACTGCTTTTTCTCCAGGAACGTATACCTCGCCAACATGGAATACTTACAATGGAGATGGTACACCTAATACTACTGGATCTTCGGCTGGAAGTGCTTATGTAAGAATGTTTACACCAGTAGGACAAGGGTTTAAAGTGCAAGGGGTTGCTGTAGGAAATGCACAGATGAGAAATCGTTATAGAGCCTTTGTTAAAGAGGGTGTGGCTAGTAATTCTCAATTTGAACGTAATGCAAATGCAACATTGAGTAGTGGTAATTGGGATGAAATTCCTAATGTAGCTAATGTTGATTATACGCAATTTAGCAAAGGACAAGTCCCTCAGTTTAAAATTCATACGATTATGAATGATGAGTATACTAGAGAAACTGCCTTAGCTTTTAATAATTATGCAACCGATGGATATGATATTGGATTAGATGCAATTACTCCAGAAGCTAATCTGCCAAGAGATATGTATTTTCCTTTAGATGCTGACAAGCAGTTTGTTATTTCTACGATGACGTTCGATATAGATAAAAAAATACCAGTTGCTTTTAAAGCTGATGTTCAAACTTTGTTTAATGTGACCGTTAATGAGTTGATTAATTTTGATTTAGCTAATGAAATCTACATACATGACAAAGAAGCTAACTTGTATTATGACATCAAAAATAGTTTTTTTAGCGTTACATTAGATCCAGGAGTATATAAAACACGTTTTGAGATTACTTTTAAATCAA
Source organism: Flavobacterium sp. J27 (assembly GCF_004303025.1). GTDB lineage: Bacteria > Bacteroidota > Bacteroidia > Flavobacteriales > Flavobacteriaceae > Flavobacterium. Next base: position 36,099 of record NZ_PJQW01000014.1, read on the forward strand.
ATACAGCTACTTTAGATTTAGATGACAATGCTGTGGTAAATTCTTTTCAGGTTTATCAAAATAATGATAATCAGCAGCTAACCATTTTTAATCCTTTACAAAAAGATATTCAATCGATAAATCTATTTGATGTAACTGGTAAAATGGTTGTTAGTAAAAGAAATTTAGGAAATTCGGAAGAAATTCAAGTAGTTACAAGTGGTTTAAGCGATGGAGTTTATTTTGTGAAATTAGCTACACAAGATAATTTGCAAATAGATAAGAAAGTTTCTATAACAAGAAAATAATATTTACCCTTTATTTATTCTTTTAAACCTCGATTAGTATCGAGGTTTTTTTGTTATTTTGCAAAGTGAATCAAAAAATAGATATAAGCTTACCAAATAATATAGAATTGTATATTAAAAGAGACGATTTGTTACATCCTTATATATCTGGAAATAAGTTTAGAAAATTAAAATATAATATACAAGAAGCGCTCAATAAAAAAGCGAAACTACTCATTACTTTTGGAGGAGCATATTCAAATCATATTTTAGCTGTAGCTGCTGCTGGTAAAGAGTATGGTATAGCTACATTGGGAATTATTAGAGGAGAGGAATTGGAAAATAAGATTATCGAAAATCCAACGTTATCTTTAGCAAGTAGTTTTGGAATGCAATTTGATTTTATTTCCAGAGAAAAGTATTCACAAAAAGAAGACGCATCCTATCTAGAAGAATTAAAAATAAAATTTGAAGGGGGCTATATTTTACCTGAAGGAGGAACAAATGATTTAGCAATCAAAGGATGTGAGGAAATTTTAGTGCAAGAAGATGTTCAGTTTGATTATATCTGTTGTGCCGTTGGAACAGGAGGAACATTGTCAGGAATAATTAATGCTTCAACAAAGCATCAGAAAATAATTGGTTTTTCTGCTTTAAAAGGGGATTTTTTATCAGAAGTGATTTGTAAATTTGTATCTAAAAAAAATTGGAATATAAATAACGAGTATCATTTTGGAGGTTATGGAAAAGTTTCAGACGATTTAATAACTTTTTTAAATGAATTTTATAAAACTACAGGAATACCTTTGGATCCAATTTATACGGGTAAAATGATGTATGGAGTTTTACACATGATTCAAAAAAATAAATTTCCGAGTAATAGTAAAATTTTATTGATTCATACAGGAGGTTTACAAGGAATAAAAGGAATAAATACAATTAGATTAAAAAAGAATAAAGCGCTATTACAATACGAATGATTAAGAAACTAATTTATATTTGCATGGCTTGTTTTATTTTTAGTTGTGGTGCTTCTAAAAGCAAAAAAACTACTGCTAATAGAAATAAAACAGTAACTACAAGAACAATAACTACAGCTAAAAAGCCCAATCCAGTAAGTAACAACCCAAATGCTACTTCAGAGGAAATAACAGAACAAAGTGAGGAACTTGAAGCAACATCTAAAGTTTCTGTTACTTATAGCAGTGTGAATGCTTACATCGACTCTTTTAGAGAAGTAGCTAAACAAAATATGCAACAATATGGAATACCAGCTAGTATTATTTTAGCCCAAGGTATTTTAGAATCTGGTGCTGGAAACGGAAGACTTTGTAAAGAAGCAAATAATCATTTTGGAATAAAATGTCATAAAGAGTGGAATGGACCATCGATTACTCACGATGACGACGCTGCACAAGAATGTTTTAGAAAATACCAAGACCCAGCAGACTCTTATAGAGATCATTCGTTGTTTCTTACTTCGAGAAGTAGGTATAATAAATTATTTGACTTAGATAAAGATGATTTTAAAGGATGGGCAAAAGGACTTAAAGCCGCTGGATATGCTACAGATCCAAAATATCCATCCAAACTCATTGGAATTATTGAAAGGTATGAATTAGATAAATATGATAAAGAGGTCTTAAAAGGTAAAACAATCGATTCTCAGGAAAGAAATGAAGTGTTGCTAGCCTCAAAAAAGGATACTTTTTACATCATACAACAAGGAGATACGCTTTATTCATTGTCAAAGAAATTCAATGTATCTGTAGAAGAATTAAAAAAAATAAATGGACTAAAAGATAATTCGTTGTCTATTGGTCAAAAAATTAAAGTTAAATAATGTTATACAAAAGAAGTAATCAGTTATTTGTAGAGGCAAACCAAGTAATACCTGGAGGAGTAAACTCACCTGTTAGAGCTTTTAAGGCAGTTGGTGGCACTCCAATTTTTATAAAAGAAGCCAAAGGAGCTTACTTGTTTGATGAAGACGATCGAAAATATATAGACTATATTAATTCTTGGGGACCAATGATTTTAGGTCATGCATATGAGCCAGTTGTAAATGCAGTTATAGAAAAAGCAAAGAAAGGTACCTCTTTTGGTACACCTACAGAATTAGAAACTAAAATAGCAGCATTAGCAGTTTCTATGGTGCCAAATATCGACAAAATACGTTTTGTTAGCTCAGGTACAGAAGCTTGTATGAGTGCCATTCGTTTAGCAAGAGGTTTTACAAAAAGAGAAAAAATAATTAAATTTTCGGGTTGTTACCATGGGCATTCAGATTCTTTTCTTATTGCTGCGGGTAGTGGAGCAAGTACATTTGGTGTTCCAAATAGTCCTGGTGTAACTACTGGAACAGCTAAAGATACTTTATTAGCAAAATATAATGATATAGATAATGTTAAGGCTTTATTTGAAGCCAATAAAGATGAGATAGCGGCTTTAATTATTGAACCAGTTGCGGGAAATATGGGTTGTATTCCTCCTAAAGAAGGCTTTTTAAGTCAATTAAGAGAAGTTTGTTCTAGTAATGGAGCATTACTTATTTTTGACGAAGTTATGACGGGATTTCGTCTTGCAAAAGGCGGAGCACAAGAATTATATGATGTTGTTGCAGATATTGTCTGTTTTGGAAAAGTTATTGGTGGAGGCTTGCCTGTAGGTGCTTTTGCTGCTAGAGAAGAAATTATGAATTTTTTATCGCCTTTAGGTCCTGTATATCAAGCAGGAACTTTGTCAGGAAACCCATTGGCTATGGCTGCGGGTTATGAAATGTTAAAATCATTACATGAAGATGCTACAATTTTTCAAAGACTAGAAGAAAAGACCGCTTATTTAGAAAAAGGAATACATAAAGTTTTATCTGAAAATAAAGTTCAATTCACTATTAATAGAGTAGGGTCTATGATTTCGGTTCATTTTGATGCTGCTCCTGTGTATGATTTTGAAACGGCTAAAAATGGAGATAATGCAATGTTTAAAAACTTTTTCCATGCATTACTTGAAAAAGGAATTTATATTGCTCCTTCAGCATATGAAACTTGGTTTATTACAGATGCATTGACTTATGAAGATCTGGATTATACCATAAACACAATTAAAGAAGTAACAGTGACAATATAAAAAAAACCTGCTTAAAGCAGGTTTTTTTAGTTAACTACTCTTTCATAAAGAGTTGTGTTTTTTTTCAATTTTTCAAATTTCTCTGGAGTTAAAGAAGCTTGTAATTTTTTAGATATTTGATTAGAAATAATTTTTTTTCTTTCAGCATCAGTAGTTAGAGCTTGTTCCTCGTACTTGTGATAAAATAATCTGAAAAAATCAGTTTCTTCTTTATCTCCTAATTCTAATAAAGTAACTACATCTTTGCTGTCTTTTTTAGCTAAAGCTGTAAATTTTTCGTTTTTTTCTTGAGCATATGAATTTAAACCGAATGCAAATAATAAAACAAAAATAGCTAGTATTCTTTTCATTTTTAATGGATTTATTGGTTATAAGGTATCAAATCTAAATTAATTTTAGCTTTAATCCAAAAAAAATGTCCTCTTTTATTTATTTCTTATTTCTTTTTCTTTCTCTCATATGTTCTTTAGCCATTTCTTTTCTTTCATTTTGATTTTTTTCCCAATTTTCCATTTGCTCAGGAGTTAGAACTTTTGATAGACTTTTTTTGAATTCAGTATGGTTTTCTTCCATTTCTTGCTTCATTTTTTGTCTCTCTTCACGATTCTTTTTTTCTTGAGACGCCCTCGCTTCTTTCATCTCTTCTCTTTTCTTTTCTCTCTTTTTCATTTGAGTTTCAAGAATAGGTTTTAACTTTTCCTGTTGCTCATTGGTAAGGCTTAAATCAGTGGTCATTTTTTCTAATTGTTTAGCCACTTTTTCTTCCGAACTTAATTTTTCTCTTTTCATTTCCTTGTTTTGTGCCATACTAACTGTACTAAAAGCTAAAACTAATGCTAACATTATTGTTCTCATAATTCTTTTTTTTAATGTTTATATCTATTAGATACTTAAAATTTTAAAAGGTTTAATTAACACGGAAAAATGATTCATATCATGCCTTCATTAAGTCAGTATTATGTATATTTGCTTCGTGAAAAAAGCAATGTTCCTTTTAGCATTATTTATACTGGTAAGACCAGTAATTCCAGTATTGGATTATATTGTTAATTATGAATATATAGCAACAGAATTATGCGAAAATGTAGCCAAACCAGAACTAAAATGTAATGGAAAGTGTCATTTAGCCAAAGAGCTTGCTAAAGCTTCAGAATCAGAAAAACCTATTTCATCCAACAAAAAAAATGGACATCAAGAAATCGAAGTTTTATTTTGTAACGAAATAGAAAGATTGAACATTCTTTTTAAAGATTTCTTTTTAATCCAAGAAAAAGACGTTTTTTATCAGAATTTGTATCAATCTGTTGCTACATATTCCATCTTTCATCCTCCCATTTTACATCTTAATTTTTTTAATTAATTACAGATAGGTTTTATATCAATCTGAGAACACTTATGTTCAAAATTTTCTAAGGTTTTGCCTTGGAGCAATTACTCATATATAAAATTTTAAAAATAAAAGATGAAAAATTCATTAAAAAATATAGCAATCGCAATGGTTGCTGCTACAACTTTACTTTCTTGTTCAAACGAAGACGATACAACTACTAATGGTACAGGTACACTAAAAGTAGAATTTGATAACATTTATGGCGATGCCAATTTTGCATTTAATACACCTTATACAAACTCTAACGGAGAAATTATTAAGGTAACCGATGTGGTTTATATCGTAAGCAATATCGTTTTAACCAAAGAAGATGGGGCTACTTATACAGTGCCTAAATCCGATAGTTATTTCTTTGTTAATGAAGCAGATGCTGCTAGTACTTTGCTTTCTTTACCTAATATTCCAGCGGCAAACTACACGAAAATTTCTTTTGGAATTGGGGTTGATGAAGCCCAATTTAATATGGGTGGCACAGGACAAGGCAACTTATGGGAAAGAGCCGATGTTTTGGGAATGACTTGGTCTTGGGCAGCGGGTTATAAGTTCGTTAAATTTGAAGGAACCTATACTTCGCCTAGTTATACCGATGCTAGTTTTATGGTTCATACTGGGAAAACTGGGGAAATTTACAATTATGCTGAAGTAAGTTTAAATTTACCAGAGAAGGCTTTAGTACGCACTACAATTACACCTCAAATCCACATTATGTCAAATTTAAAAGACATTATCGACGGAACTACAGTGGTTAATTTCGAAGATGGTGGCATGGTTATGGGTGGAGCCAAAGTGCAAAATATTATGGCAAATAATGTACCCAACATGTTTGAAGTACATCATGTACATAATGATTAATTGTATATAGAAGCCATTCCTGCTTTACAGTACTAGTCCTCGGTTGTATCGTTTATTTTCTACAATTTTTAAAAGAGCTTCTTAGGTCGCTTTTTAAAAATAAGAAAATATAATGATACACCCTGCGGGCTATTCCTTTCAATCAGGGCTAAAATCCTAAAAAGATGAAAAAAATAGTAATTGTTGCAGTCTTATTGTTATTTGTAAGCTGTAGTTCCGATAAAGATTCGGAATATCAAAATATACCTATAAATTATCAAATACCCAGTAACTTTCCTCCTTTGGCTTATACTATGGAATACAATCCTTTAACAGAAAAAGGATTCGAATTAGGAAAAAAAATCTTTTATGACGGCCGATTGGCTTCAGATGGCGTGGTGGCGTGTGGTTTTTGTCATATTCAAGAAAATGCTTTTACACATCACGGGCATACATTTAGTCATGGTGTGGGAGAAGGCATTGGAACACGCAATGCACCACCTATTCAGAATATGGCTTATCAAACCCAGTTTTTCTGGGATGGAGCAGCTAATCATATCGAATTGTTGTCTATGAATCCTATTTCGAACGAAGTAGAAATGAACGGGAACATTGGTAACATTATAACCATGATGCAAAATGATTCCCAATATAAAAAGCTTTACCAACAAGCATTTGAAAACGGTGTCATTAATAGTGAAAATATGCTAAAAGCCTTAGCGCAATTCATGACGATGCTTACTTCTTCTAATTCGCGTTTTGATAAATATAGAAGAAACGAGGCAGGAGGAGTACTTACTTCTGAGGAATTAGAAGGTTATGCTCTTTTTAATCAAAAATGTGCAAGTTGTCATGCTACCGATATTTTTACAGATAATTCGTTTCGAAACAACGGTCTATCAATTAATCCTCAAATTCAAGATAATGGAAGATATCATGTAACAGAACTTGAAGAAGATCGGTACACGTTTAAAGTTCCTAGTTTACGGAATATAGAAAAAACGGCACCTTATATGCACGATGGTCGTTTTTTTACTTTAGAAGCAGTCTTAGATCATTATTCCAATGGAGTTGTAAATACACAAAATTTAGATTCTAGTTTAAATCAAAATGGTGTTTTAGGAATTTCCTTAGCAAACGATGAAAAAATAAAAATTATCGCTTTCTTAAAAACATTAACCGATAATGAGTTTTTGACAGATACGCGTTTTGCAGAATTTTAAAAAATGAAATATACAGATGAAAAAAATAATGCTATTTATAATAATTGGGTTTTCAATGACTTATGCTGCCGAAAAAGATAGTTTAGTTACGGAAAATCCTTTTAAAAGATATTACAAATTATTAGATGATTGTGATGCTTGCGGTTGTTCTGCGAGTGGTGGAAGTATGGGTTTTTCCTCGATGTTAAATCCTAATTTTATTGGAGTTCGTTATTTTTATCAATCCTATCAAAGTACAGATGGGTTGTATAGCAATTCACCTTGGTACAACGAAAATTTTAACACCATTCAACTTTGGGGAAGAATACCAGTTACTACTAAAATTCAAGTTTCTTTGCTTTTACCTTATCAATTTCATAATCGAGAATCAAATACAGGTGGCCAATCTATTTCTGGTCTAGGAGATCTTACAGCTTTAGGATTTTATTCCATTGTAAAAACAAAGAAGGATTCCTTAACGTTTAAACATCATGTTTTGTTGGGTGGTGGTGTAAAAATACCAACAGGAAAATACAATGAGTCAAACAATGGAAGTGTTAATCCAAGTTACCAATTAGGAACTGGAAGTTGGGATTATATTGTAGCAACAGAATACATATTTCGAAAAAAACAAATCGGTTTCAATGCGATGTTGAATTATACTATTAAAACGGAAAATGAAAAAAACTATCGTTTTGGGAACCAATTTAATTATGGCGGTACCTTTTTTTATGTTGTAGCTAACGAAAGTTTTTCTTTTGTGCCTCAGCTAGGTTTTGCAGGAGAAGTGTATGAAAGTAATTACCAACACCAACAAAAAGTAAGAAATACTGAAGGAGATATTTTGTTTGGGAAAATGGGTTTTGAAATTGGTAAAAATAGATTCTCTTTGGGAGCCAATGCTATGTTGCCGATTCATCAAAATTTAACAGGTGGAAATGTAGAAGCTAATTATAGGTGGAGTATCCATTTTAATTATAGTTTGTAAACAAAAAAGGAACTCAATTGAGTTCCTTTTTTTATTTAAATAATTATTTTCCTAAAAATTCAGCAATTTTTGCATCGCCTTCCACTTTAATTTTCATTAAACCATGTTTCACGATACCTTTGCTTGCAGCATCCCATTTTTTCCCGCTTAAGCCTGCTTTTTCTTTTAAATCACCTATTGAGATTCCTTCGTTAGCTTTTAAAAGTTCAAGAATATGTTTTTCATCTTCCGTTAATTCCGGGCCTTTTTTTTCTGGTCGCATTTGCGGGAAGAATAATACTTCTTGAATCGAAGCATTGTTTGTTAAGAACATCATTAAACGATCCATACCAATCCCTAAACCAGAAGTTGGAGGCATACCATATTCTAACGCTCTTAAGAAGTCTTCGTCAATAATTCCGTTGGCTTCATCATCTCCTTTTGCAGCTAATGCCATTTGGTTTTCAAAACGTTCTCTTTGGTCAATAGGATCATTTAATTCCGAATAGGCATTGGCAATCTCTTTTCCACAAACCATCAGTTCAAAACGTTCGGTTAAATCTGGATTATCTCTGTGGGATTTACATAAAGGAGACATTTCTTTTGGATAATCCGTAATAAAGGTAGGTTGGATAAAATTACCTTCACATTTTTCACCAAATATTTCATCAATTAATTTTCCTTTACCCATGGTATCATCTACTTCAATCCCCATAGATTTTGCAGCTTCAAATAATTCTGCTTCAGTTTTTCCTGTAATGTCAAAACCAGTAAATTGTTTGATAGCATCGGTCATGGTAACACGAGCATAAGGCGCTTTGAAATCTACTTTTTTGTCTCCAAAAGTAACTTCCGTTGTTCCATTAACTTGTAATGCGCAATATTCTAATAGGTTTTCGGTAAATTCCATCATCCAGTTGTAGTCTTTATAAGCTACATAAATTTCCATAGCTGTAAATTCTGGATTGTGCGTTCTGTCCATCCCTTCATTACGGAAATTTTTAGAAAATTCATATACACCATCAAAACCACCTACGATTAATCTTTTTAAATACAATTCGTTAGCGATTCTCATGTATAATGGAATGTCTAAACTATTATGATGTGTGATAAAAGGTCTAGCTGCAGCACCACCAGGAATCGCTTGTAATACAGGAGTTTCCACTTCCATATAACCTGCATTGTTGAAAAAAGTACGCATCGCATTAAATAATTTGGTACGCTTAACAAATACTTCTTTTACCTGAGGGTTTACTACTAAATCTACATAACGCATTCTGTATCGCAATTCTGGATCCACAAAAGCATCAAAAACATGACCTTCGTCATCCGTTTTAGGTAATGGTAAAGGACGTAATGTTTTACTTAAAAAGGTAAGATTTTCTACACGAATACATTTTGCACCCACTTTCGTAGTAAATAATTCCCCTTCAACCCCTATAAAATCACCTAAATCGGTTAATTTTCTAAAAACTTGATTGTATAATGTTTTGTCTTCGTTTGGGCAAATTACATCACGATTCAAATACAATTGAATACGTCCTTCACTGTCTTGTAATTCAGCAAAAGCAGCTTTACCTTGGTCACGAACACTCATTAAACGTCCAGCCACTACAACTTTCTTACCTTCTTCAAAAGTTTCCTTAATCTGCTTCGATGTTTCTTTTACAGGAAATAAATCTGCAGGATAAGGGTTGATACCAAGTTCGCGCAAAGCTGTAAGCTTGTCTCTTCTAATGATTTCTTGTTCTGAAAGTTGCATATAAATTCTTTTTAAGCGTGCAAAGATAAGTATTAGTTTAAAAGTTTAAAAGTATAAAACTTCAAAAGTTTGCATTTTATTTGGAGCGAAGGTTTGTCTTGTTTTTGCGCACTATTTTCCTGCCATTCGTTCTATCTTTTTTGTTATTAAAAAAAGATGTTAAAATGCAAAAAAGGATGTTACTTCTGTCAGGGCTATACTAGAAAGTATTTGTATATTTGTATCAAATTTGTAAAAATGAAAAAAATAATCTTTCTTATCGGTATATTATCTGTTTTAGTGAGTTGTAAAATTCAAGAAACAATAGCTGTCAATGAATTGAAAGAAGTAGATTTAAAATACGGTTTTGATTTTTCACCTATGTTAAAGCTAGGGAAAAAAGAAGGTGAAGCTAAGAAAAATCAAAAAGTGTATGATACAGTTTTAGATTTCAAAGCGTTGTTAGCGGAGCATAAAGATAGTATTGCAAAACTACCAGATAGTGTTAGAACCCAATTAGAATTTTTAGCCGATTTTGATATTCATATGAAAGTTGATGAATCAAAAGATATTTTTCTTTACGAAATGGGTATGAAACTGCCTTCTTTTGAAGCCATGTCTAAAGATATGAATCCTTTTAAAAGTATAGGAGCTTTGTCAAAAATGGATAAAAGTTTGGCTATGGGAGCAGATAAAGCAGATGACGATAAGGAAAACTATGAAACGACTTATACCTATAATGAGCGTTATTTTGAAAAGAAAATTGTTTCCAAAATAAAGAAAAAGAAAGAAAAGAAAAAATTATCTGAAAATGAAGAATTAGGAGAGGATGAGTTTTCAAAACAACTTAAAGAGGCATTGAAAGAATGTTCGTATGTTATGAAATATACCTTTCCTAAGAAAATAAAATCGGTTTCTTTAAAGAACGCAAAAATAAGTGAAGATAAAAAATCTTTTACGTATGAAATATTGTTAGATGATTTAGAGAATCAAGAAGATTTAAGTTTTAAAGTGCAATTTTATGAATAAGAAAATAAAACTTCAGGATTTAGGTAAAAAAGACTACAAAGAAACTTGGGATTACCAAGAAGTCCTTTTTAAAGAAATAGTAGATCAAAAAATACAAAATAGAAGAGAAGAAACAGCGATTGAAACATTCAATTATTTTCTCTTTGTAGAGCATCCGCATGTGTATACGTTAGGAAAAAGTGGTGACATTGAAAATTTATTGCTTTCTGAAAAACAATTGGAAGCGAAAGGTGCTACTTTTTATAAAATTAATAGAGGAGGAGATATTACCTATCACGGACCGGGTCAAATTGTGGGTTATCCAATTTTAGACTTGGAAAATTTCTTTACCGATATACATAAATATTTGCGCTTTTTGGAAGAAGCGATTATTTTGACTTTAGCTGAATATAATATTGTAGGAACTAGAAGTGAAGGAGAAACAGGTGTTTGGTTAGATGTAGGTACTCCTTTTGCAAGAAAAATTTGTGCAATGGGAGTTCGTGCTAGTCGTTGGGTAACCATGCATGGATTTGCTTTGAATGTGAATGCAGATTTAGGTTATTTTGATAATATAATTCCTTGTGGGATTAAAGGAAAAGCAGTTACTTCAATGCATGCTGAATTGAATACTCATGTTGATGAAGCTTTGGTTAAAGAAAAAATATTAAAACATTTTAAAGTATTGTTTGAAAATGAATTTGTATTAGTTTCTTAATGAATTGAAATTATAAATCTAAAGTTAATTGTTCTGGAAGGAGTTTAAAGCTCATTCTGTGGTATTTGCACGGCCCGTATTTTTTTATAGCTTCACGGTGTTCTTTTGTGGGATATCCTTTGTTTTTTTTCCAATTATACATAGGAAATTCTTCATGAATTTTGTCCATGTATTCATCTCTGTAGGTTTTAGCAAGAACTGATGCGGCAGCAATACTTAAGTATTTTGAATCTCCTTTAATAATACTTTGATTCGGAATTTGTTTTAAAATTGAAATTTCTTCATCCGTAAATATTTTCCCAAACTTGTTTTTTAGGCCTAATTTAGAAAAGATAGGTCTGTTCCCGTCTACTATAATAAATTCTGGAAGAGGTTGTAATTGTAAAATGCTTTCTTGCATGGCTTTCATTGAAGCATTCAAAATGTTTATTTCATCAATTTCTTGATGGTGTACATGAGAAAAAGAAAATGATAAGGCTTCAGCTTCAATAAAAGGTCTAAGTTTGAAGCGATTTTTTTCAGACACTTGTTTTGAGTCGTTTAAAGTATTTGATTCAAAGTGTTTAGGTAAAATTATTGCTGCAGCTGTTACTGGTCCAGCTAAACAACCTCTCCCTGCTTCATCTGTTCCGCATTCAAGTGTTAAATTACTGTAACTTTTAATTAACATTTTATTTTTTTGACAAAAATATAGTTTTTAACGCAACCTTTTTGAATTTTTATTATCTAAAAAGTAGTATTGATTAGTTTAATGCAATTTAATAATTAAATATTTAACATTTTAAAAAAGTAATATTCCGAAGTATTATTTGGTTATTTAAGAAATTATTAAGAAGTTTGCGAAATAACTAACTCAAATAAAAATTAATATGAGATCGAAGTTTAAATGGATTTTCTCGCTTTTATTAGCGTTTACAATGCAGTTTTCGTTCGCGCAAGAGAAAACTGTTACAGGTGTCGTTTCTGATGCTTTAGGCCCATTAGCAGGAGCTAATGTTATTGTTAAAGGTACTAATAAAGGTACTACTACTGATTTTAATGGAGGATACTCTATTAAAGCTAGCGCAGGTGATGTTTTAGTCTTTACTTATGTTGGTATGGATGATTCAACTATCACTGTTGGTGACTCAAACACGTATAATGTAACATTACAATCTGGAGTTAATTTAGAAGAAGTAGTAGTAGTTGCTTATGGTGTGCAAAAGAAAGAATCTGTAACAGGTTCGATAGCCGAGGTTAAATCTAAAGATATTGCCAAGATTACATCTGGTAACGTTTTGCAAGGTTTAGTAGGTAAGGTTGCCGGAGTTCAAGTAATTAACAATAACGGTATGCCAGGAGATCCTCCAGTTATTAGATTTAGAGGTATTGGGTCACTTAATGCTTCAGCTGCGCCTTTATATGTTGTAGATGGTGTGCCATTCAATGGAGATATCGCGTCTATTAGTTCTCAAGATATCGAGTCGATGACTTTCTTGAAAGATGCTTCTGCAGCGGCTCTTTATGGAAATAGAGGAGCGAATGGGGTTATCATTGTGACTACTAAAAAAGGAAAGTTAGGAGCAACTAAAATAACTTTTGATTCAAAAGTAGGTTTTGTTAATAGAGCTGTTAAGGAATATGATTTAATGACAGGTCAAAAAGAATATTACGAAGCATATTTTCAAGCGTATAAAAATGACTTGATGTTTAATGGTCCAAACTTACCAGAAGCTCAAGCTGCTGCATTAGCAGCTAATGACTTAATCACTGGTTCTAATGGTTTGAACTATAATGCTTACAATGTTCCAAATGATCAATTAATCAATCCAGCAACAGGACAATTAAATCCTAATGCAAGACTGAAGTATAATGAAGATTGGTCTGATTTTCTTTTTGGTGACGGTCTTTTTTCACAGTCTAATTTAAGTATATCAGGAGGTAATGAAAAAACAAAACATTTTCTGTCTTTAGGGTATGAAAAAAATGAAGGGTATGTAGTTAATTCAGGATTTGAAAAAATTACTTCGAGATTAAGTATTGATAGCCAAATTGCTAAGAATTTCAGAATGGGTGGAACTACAAGTTATACACACAATTCTCAAGATTACAATGATGGTTATACTGGAGGTAGTGCTTATAGTAATCCATTTGCTTGGACAAGAGCAGTTGCGCCAATTTACCCAGTTTATTTGTATGACAATGCAGGTAATCCTGTATTTGCTGCAAATGGTTCACAAGTTTATGATGATGGAACGGGTTATAATGGAACGCCAGGATTTCCAGTTAGACCTTATGGTTCATTGCAACATCCTTATGCTACAGCAATCTATGACATAAAAGAGTATAGAACAGATAACTTGTATTCTAGTGTTTTCTTAGATGTTGAGCTTTTAAAAGGATTAACATTTACATATACAATTACTGGGGATTTATTTACTCAATATGATAGAAGTTTAGATACTCCTTTATATGGAGATGCTGTAGGTGCTGGTGGACGTATAAGTTATTCAAATGATAGAAGAATAGCTTTAACTAATCAACAATTATTAAAATATGACAAATCATTTGGTAATCATAACTTTAACTTATTGTTAGGACATGAATCATTAGATAGAAGAAATGATTATGTTTCTGCAGATCGCTCTAAGTTGTTATTACCAGATAGTCCGTATGTAGATCAAGCGGGTGTACTTCAAGGGAATACTGGAGGAGGAAATTCGTATGCTTTAGAAGGTTTCTTCTCAAGATTAACATATGATTTCAATGGTAAATACTTTTTAAATGGTAGTTTCAGAAGAGATGCTTCTTCTAGATTTGCTCCTGAAAACAGATGGGGTAATTTCTATGGTTTAGGTGGAGCTTGGATAGCTTCTAAAGAATCTTTCTTAAGTGATGTAAGTTGGTTAAGTAACTTAAAATTAAAAGCAAGTTATGGAGAGCAAGGAAATGATAACATTGGTTTTGAATTGCCTTATTTATATAGTTATACTGTTAACGTAACTACAGATACATCTTTACCAATTTCTTTTACAGGTAGCCCAACACAAGAAAATAGAAATATTTCTTGGGAAAAGAATGCTAACTTGAATGCTGGTTTCGATTTAGGATTATTTAACAACAGACTTACTGTTGAAGCTGAGTTTTTCCAAAGAAAAATTTATGATATGTTGTATTTAAGACCATTAGGACCATCAGCAGGATATGTTAATATTCCTGAAAATAATGGTGATATGCAAAATACTGGTTTTGAAGTAACGCTTAATGCTGATATTATTAGAAAAGATAAATTTAATTTATCGTTCAATTTTAATACGACTCACTACGAAAATAAAATTACAAGATTGCCAGAAAGTCTTTTAAAAAATAATGGACAAGTTAATGGTTTGTATCTTCGTCAAGAAGGAGGATCAGTTTATGATTACTATTTAAGAGAATTTGTTGGGGTAAATCCAGTGAATGGTAATGCGCAATTTAAAACAAATTTTAATCCAACAACTGGTGTTCGTGAAGAAGGAGCTACCTTCATTACTGAAGATTATACAGAAGCAGAACAAAGGGAAACAGGAAAATCTGCTTTAGTTGATTTTTATGGTGGTTTTGGTTTAAATGCGGATTATCATGGTTTTGATGTAGGGATTAATTTTGCTTATCAAGTAGGTGGTTACGGATATGATGGTACATATATGGCAAGAATGTCTCCAGATAGAGGTGAAAATTTCCACAGAGATTTTGCAAATACTTGGACTCCTCAAAATACTTCTGCAACTTTGCCAAGAGTTGATATTGCTGATACGCGTTTAAATTATGGAACATCTACATTAGGACTTATTAAATCAGATTATTTAAGTATTCAAAACATTTCATTTGGATATACATTTGATTCTAAAGTAGCTGATGTTTTAGGTTTATCGCAATTACGTCTTTACGGTTTAGTTGATAATGTGCATTTATGGTCTAAAAGACAAGGTTATGATCCACGTTTAAGCTTAACGGGAGGAACAGATTCTAAATATTCTTTATTAAGAACAATTTCTTTCGGTTTAAATGTTCAATTTTAAAAAAAAAGATATGAAAAGAATTAGTTTATTATTAAGTATATCCGTTGTAGGTTTGTTGTCTTCTTGTTCAGATAGCTACACCGATAAGGATTTAAGAAGTGACGTTTCACAACAACAACTTCAAGGTTTAGCTGCATCTTCTCCAGAGGCTTTATTAACTATAGCATCAGGATTAGAAGCAGGGAATAATTTTTTCTTGAATGATTTCAATACTGCTGGTAATGGTAACATTCATGATGATTTTGGTTTAAAATCTATTCAGTTTGGATTAGATGAAATGTCTAATGATGTAGTTCAAGTGGCTAATCACTGGTTTGGTAATTATTACCGTTATACTGGTAGACAAGAAACAAATAGGGTGACTGACATGGTTTGGAAATTCTACTATAAAGTTATTTTCAACATGAACTCTACTTTAAAGTTAATTCCATCTGACGCATCAACAAGTGAGTTACGTTACTTAAGAGCAAGATGTAAAGCTATTAGAGGTTTTGCCTATTTTGACTTAATTAGAATTTATGGTAATGGGGAAACAGGTATTCCTATGTATGATGAAAATACATCTAGAACTGAAAGAGTACCAACATCTGAAATTAAAGCTTTGATTATAAGTGACTTAATGAGTGCTTATGATGAATTAGATGGGTATTCTAGACCATCTATTGTTCAACTTAATAAGAATGTTGTAGCTGGAATGCTTTCTAGATATTATTTAGAGTATGCTTCTAATAGTTCTGAATATCAATTAGCGGCACAATATGCTGCTGAAGCTAGAACAGGTTACACTTTAGATCCAAATAACATTAACTTTAACGATGCTAACTGGGATGGGATGTGTAATATCAATAATCCAGAGTGGTTATGGGGTGCTGATTTAAATACGAATACTTCAACTTACTATGCTTCTTTCTTCTCAAATGTTGGAAGTTTAAACCCAGGTTATGCAGGTTTATTACAAATTTTCAAAAGCGGTGATAAAAGATTAGTCGAGTCTATATCTGCAACTGATAAAAGAAAAGATTGGTTTGCGAGTGCAGGAAATGGTTTTGGAATACCTCAGTATGCAAATTTAAAATTCTATGATTTTACAGATTTTGAAGGAGATTATGTTTTCATGAGAGCTGCTGAAATGTATTTAAATGAAGCAGAAGCATTAGCTTTAGGTGGTGATGATGCAGGTGCAAGACAGGCTTTATATAATTTAGTATCTACGAGAGATGCTGCTTATACTTTGTCAAGTAATTCTGGTCAAAACTTATTAGATGAGATTCGTACTCATAGAAGAATAGAATTATGGGGAGAAGGTTTTGCTTTTTATGACATGAAAAGATGGAATCAAGGTTTGTTAAGAAATTATTCAGGTACTAATCATGCTACATTTGGATTATTAGATTACCCAGCTGGATCTGTTAAATTTATCTTCCAAATACCTATCTTAGAAATGAATAATAATATAGATATTGCACAAAATAATCCATTTTAAGAAGAATTTATTATGAAAAAAATATTTAAACTTTTATCATTATTCTTAATAGCAATTTCAGTTGTGAATTGTGAAGAATATGATGCAGGAACAGAAAATGCAAATCCTATTTTAAATTATGGATACAAATTTAAATCTGATAATTTTGATGTGCCAAGTACTAATCCTGAATATAAATTAGTTGTATTTGCAACTCAAACTTCAGAATCAAATAGAACACTACAAGTTATTTTAAACGAGACAGAATCTGTTTATGATCCAGGAGATGTAATTTCATATCCAACTTCAATAGTTATACCAGCTGGATCAAATTCTGGAGAAGGTACTATTGTTTTTGACTATGATAACCTTTCTTTTGCAATTGATGCTAATAATCCACCAAGATTGGTATTCGATTTAGTTTGGCCTAGTGACGGTGTTCGTAATATTACAGCAGAGACTACTACAATTTTTTATGTTAAAGAATGTCTTGATAATAAAGTAAATTTAAGTTTAGTTTTTGATGATTATCCTGAAGAATCTTATTGGGATTTATATTTGGACGGTAATTTATATGCCTCTACTGCAGCCGGTGATTATGATGGATTAGAAACAGCTACTCAAGATTTTTGTTTACCTGCAGGTAATTATACCTTTACTATGAGAGATGTATATGGTGATGGTATGTTTGATGGAACAAATACGGGTTCTTATACTATTAAATTAGGAAGTACAGTTTTAGGTTCAGGTTCAGGAAACTTCGGTGCAGCTCAATCAGTATCTTTTACTTTACAGTAATATTCTTAAATATATATTTTAAAAGCTGTCGAAAGACAGCTTTTTTTATACTTATGTTAAACTGTTATTAAAAATGAAAAAAATATTTTACTCATTACTATTTATTTCTGTTACTGGTTTTTCTCAATCATTAGATCAAAAGGAAATAATTATTAATAAATCTAATTTAGTAGGCTTAGATGCTACTAAGACAAAATTGATTGAATCTGATAAAAATAAAGAATCAAGAATCAATTTGTTTTTAAGTCATAATCCATTAACTAAGAAATCTTTTCATTCTGAGGGCGTTTTCTATCAAATTGTTGATGTTATAGATAATAAGCCTATATATGTAGCAACCGATAATGTTAATAGTGCAGCAGCCACTAGAACAAAATCATTACTACCAGGAGGTGATCTTGGGCTGAACTTAGAAGGTGAAAATATGCTTTTAGGTATTTGGGACGGTGGTCTTGTAAGAGTCGATCATGTAGAATTTAAAGATGATCAAGCTGTGCCTGTAACTAGAGTAACTACTCCTGAAACTCCTTTACCTAATCCACCAAACGATTCTCATGCAACACATGTTGCTGGAACTTTAATAGCAAAAGGAATTGATGTTAATGCAAAAGGTATGGCTCCAAAAGCAAATTTGGTTTCTTATAACTGGACTTCTGATATCTCTGAAGTGGTATCAGAAATTACAAATAATGCGTTATTACTTTCTAATCATTCTTACGGTGTTCCAGTGTTAGATGATGAAGGTAACCTAAATGCTCCAGTTTGGATGATGGGATGTTATAATTCTGATGCTAGAGATTGGGATCAAGTGGCATTTGATGCACCTTATTATTTAATGGTTACATCTGCTGGTAACTCGGGTGCAGATTCTTATTCTGGTGGTTTAGCTGAAGGTTATGATAAACTTACAGGGGAGAAAAATTCTAAAAATAATTTAGTAGTTGCAAATGCAAATCCTTTTGTTAGTCCTACTACAGGAATTTTACTTTCTGTCCCTATTAATGCTTCGAGCAGTCAAGGACCTTCAGATGATGGTCGAATTAAACCAGATATTACTGGAGATGGTACAAATGTGTATTCTTCTTATAATACTAATGCCACTTCTTATGCTACATTAACTGGTACTTCTATGGCATCACCAAATGTGGCAGGTTCTTTATTATTATTACAAGAATATTATAATGATTTACATGGTTCTTTCATGAGGTCTTCTACTATTAAAGGATTAGTTTGTCATACAGCTAGAAATGGAGGTTCAGTTGGGCCAGATCCTAAATTTGGTTGGGGACTTTTAGATGCTAAAAATGCAGCTATATTAATGCAAAATGCAAATGATGCAGTTCCTACAGCAATTCTTTCTGAAGTTACTCTTAATCAAGGAGAAACATTTGAAATAGACGTCAATGTATCAACAACTCAAAAACTCGAGGCTACTATTTGTTGGTTGGATCCTGTAGGCGTTGCTAAAGATAATCAATTAAATTCTCCAACTCCTGCTTTAGTGAACGATTTAGATATTAGAATTATTAAAGGAGCGGAGATTAATATGCCTTGGAAATTACAATTGTCAGACGTATCGGCTGCAGCAATAAAAGGGGATAACACAGTAGATAATGTTGAAAAGGTAGAAGTGGATAACGCTTTGGGTGTTTATACAATTCGCGTTACACATAAAGGAACTTTAAATTCTGGAGCTCAAAATTTTAGTTTAATTGCTTCTGGTTTTAATTCAGCTGTTTTGAGCGATAAAACTTTTGAAGAAAGTGATAAATTTGCTTTGTATCCAGTTCCTGCAAATGACATATTAAATATTGCAACTAATAATAAATTGATTAGTTCTTATAGTATTTATGATAGTCAAGGAAGAATTGTTAAAGATAATTATTCATTAAAAAGCATTGATTTTGTTTCTATCAATATTGAAGATTTGTCTAAAGGGATTTATTATGTGAAAATTATGTCAGAAGGAAAACAAATCCTTAAAAAGTTTATTAAGAAATAAATATTTAATAAATTTTATAAAATATTTAAGACCTACATTATTGTAGGTCTTTTTTTATTCCCTAATTTTCTTTTACATTTGCTCATATTTATTTGTAATGAAAAAAAATCTGATAATTTCTTTATTTTTAATTGTATTTTCAGCTTATTCTCAAAAAAGAGCAAGTAGTTTAGAAGGTGGTGTAGCAGATTCTACTAGAGTTTTTAACCCTGAGAAAAAAACTAAAGTAGAAAAACCACCTATAGATCTATATAAAATATATACATTACAAAAAGATACAACTTATTTAGATACTACGCTTTCGATTCAAAAAGAATATAAATTCAATTTGTTGCGAAAAGATATTTTTGGATTATTACCTTTTGCAAATGAAGGACATACTTATAATACATTGCAATATTCTCTAGTTAAAAAGAATGTAATGCCAAATATGGGATTTACAGGAAAGCATTTTAATTATTTAGAAGTTAATGATATTAAATATTATAATGTACCCACTCCCTTAAGCGATTTATACTTTAAAACGGTTATGGAACAAGGACAATCATTAGATGCCTTTTTAACTGTAAATACAAAACCAAATCTCAATTTTTCTATAGCTTATAAAGGATTGCGCTCTATTGGAAAATATATTAATAATATTTCAAGTTCTGGAAATTTTAGATTTACAACGAGTTATTTTACCAAAGATAAAAGGTATATTCTTAATGCTCATTTCGCGGGTCAAGACATTATGAATCAGGAAAATGGAGGTATTATAGATACTGCTGTTTTTGAGTTAAGTGAACCGCCTTTTAATGAAAGAGAACGTTTAGATGTTTATTATAATGATGCCACTTCATTATTAAAAGGAAACCGTTTTTTTATAGATCACTCATTTAAATTAAATAAAGAAAATCCAAATAGTTTAATTTTTTATCATCAGTTTAATCACGAATATAAATTCTTCAATTTTGAACAAAAAACAATAAGTGAAAGATTTGGTGATTCTTATTCTGTAGGAATCAATAATAAAACGAGATATAATCATTTGTACAATAAAGTAGGAGTTGGTTTTACAACTAAAAACTATGGGGAAATGAGTTTTTTTGTAGATGATAATGCGTATAATTATTTTTATAAAAGTTTGGTTTTTGACGGATCAGGCAATACTTTGGTGCCCAATGCGATTAATGATAGAATCAATTCTTTAGGTGGGAATTATACTTATTTTGGTTCGAATTTTAAAGCTAATCTTTTAGTTTCTAATGCAATTACAAATCAGTCTGTTTCAAATATACAGGCAACCTTAAACTACAAATTGAACGAGGATTATCAATTTCAATTTCAGTATCAAAAATTAAATACATTGCCCAATTTAAATTATACCTTATATCAAAGTGGGTATGTTGATTATAATTGGTCAAACCATTTTAATAATGAAAAAAGAAACCAGTTTCAATTATTAGCTAATACCAAATGGATAAACCTTGAAGCACAGTACACCATATTAAATGATTATCTGTATTTTGATAACATAACAAACGACATTACAAAATTGACAGTAAAACCATTTCAAAACCCTAATACAATAACGTATACTTCTGTTAAAGCTTCAAAGGACATTAAATTTTGGAAATTTGGATTAGATAATACCGTTTTATATCAAAATGTGGTGAATGCAGATAATACTTTAAATGTACCACAATTTGTAACACGAAATTCACTTTATTTTTCAGAGCATGTTTTCAAAAAAGCGATGTTTTTACAAACTGGAATTGTGTTTAATTATTTCACAAAGTATTATGCCAATGATTATAACCCACTTTTAGGAGAATTTTATGTTCAAAATGAAAGAAAAATAGGAGGCTTTCCAATGTTTGATTTTTTTATTAATGCCAAAGTACGTCAAGCTAGGTTATTTCTAAAAGCAGAACATTTTAATTCATCCATGACAGGCTATAATTTTTATTCAGCTCCTAATTATCCATATCGCGATTTTATTGTGCGTTTTGGAATTGTATGGAATTTCTTTAGTTAGAGGAAACGAAAGGTTTGGGTGTTCTTGTAATCCTTACACCTGCTGTTTGTTATAGTTCTTAAACAAGTTTAAAAAGCTATCACTTCCATCAGGGTTAATAAGCCATTCATTTTCATTTTTGTATTCGTAATATTCACACTATCTTTGCTAACAATTTTTTTCAATTATAAAATGAAATTTGCAAAAAACATACTAGAAACTATTGGAAACACACCATTAGTAAAAATCAATAAGTTAACACAAGAAATAGAGGCTTTAGTATTGGCTAAAGTGGAAACATTTAATCCTGGAAATTCTGTAAAAGATAGAATGGCAGTAAAAATGATTGAAGATGCTGAAGCAGATGGAAGATTAAAACCAGGCGGGACAATTATTGAAGGAACTTCAGGAAATACAGGAATGGGACTTGCTTTAGCTGCTATTGTAAAAGGATATAAATTAATATGTGTTATTTCTGACAAACAATCCAAAGAAAAAATGGATATTTTAAGAGCAGTTGGAGCAAAAGTAGTAGTTTGTCCTACTGATGTAGAGCCTACAGATCCTCGTTCGTATTATTCTGTTTCGAAACGTTTAGCCACAGAAACTGAAAATGCTTGGTATGTAAACCAATATGATAATCCTAGCAATGCTATTGCGCATTATGAACAAACAGCACCGGAAATTTGGGAACAAACAGATGGTAAAATTACTCATTTTGTTGTTGGTGTAGGGACTGGAGGAACTATTTCAGGTGTAGCAAAATATTTAAAAGAAAAGAATCCTAATGTTAAAATTTGGGGAGTTGATACGTATGGTTCAGTATTTAAAAAATACCATGAAACTGGGATTTTTGATGAAAACGAAATTTACTCTTATATTACTGAAGGAATAGGAGAAGATATCTTGCCAAAAAATGTTGATTTTTCTTTAATTGATGGTTTTACAAAAGTAACCGATAAAGATGCTGCGGTTTACACCCGTAAATTAGCTCTAGAAGAAGGTATTTTTGTGGGTAATTCTGCTGGTGCAGCGATAAAAGGAGTACTCCAATTAAAAGAACACTTTAAACCAGAAGATGTCGTTGTGGTATTGTTTCATGATTCTGGTAGTAGATATGTAGGAAAAATGTTTAACGATGATTGGATGCGTGAAAGAGGATTCTTAGAAGAAGAGGTAACCAAAGCTATTGATTTAATAAAAGAACATCAAGACAAGCCATTAGTAGTGGTGCGTACAGAAGAATTAGTTTCTCATGCCATCGAAAGATTAAAAAAATATAAAATATCACAAATTCCTGTAGTAGATACAACAGGTTTCGTGGGTAGCTTAGATGAAACGGATTTGTTTAGAAGTTATATAGAAGATAAAAACATCGCTGAAAAACCAATAAAAGATGTTATGGGAAAAGCCTTTCCGATTGTAAAAGCCACTACCCCAGTAGAAGAAGTGTCTAAATTAATTAATAAAGATAATCAAGCTGTTTTAGTTGAACTTGAAAATGGTAAATATCACATTATAACCAAACATGATGTAATTAGTTCAATTAAATAAAATTTTAATATCTAAAACAAAAAACCTGTAAAGCTATGATTTGCAGGTTTTTGTTTTTTATATATATTTGTACTTTCTATACGCCAAAAAAATAAAATTACACGCCATATCAATGAAAGAAGACTTCTTGCATTACGTTTGGTTATACAAAAAACTAAATGTAAATCAATTAAAAACAACTAAAGGAGAAAAACTCGAAATTCTCCATTTTGGGCATTATTTACAAACTGCTGGGCCCGATTTTTTCAATGCGCAACTTATTATAGACAACCAAAGATGGGCTGGAAATATTGAAATTCATATTAAATCTTCCGATTGGTATTTGCATCATCATGAAAAGGATAGAAATTATGACAATGTTATTTTACATGTCGTTTGGGAATTTGACGTAGAGGTCTATCGAAAAGATAACTCTGAAATTCCAGTTTTAGAATTAAAAAAATATGTTAATTCTAGCGATTATATTAATTATAATAAATTATTGGAGTCAAAATCATGGATTAATTGTGAAAATCAAATTAGAGAAGTAGATTCATTTTTATTAGAAAATTGGTTAGAACGTCTTTTTTTAGAAAGAATAGAAGATAAAACGAAACTAATTGTTGATTTGCTACAGGAAACCAAAAACGATTGGGATAGCGTTTTATTTTGTTTGTTAGCGAAAAATTTTGGATTAAATACAAACGCAGAAATATTCTTAAAAATGGCAAAAGCAATTCCTTTTACTATCATAAGAAAAGAATTATTTAATGAAGAAAATTTAGAAGCTATTTTTTATGGAATGACACATCTTTTAGAGAAAAAACATGAAGATACTTATTTTGAGGTTTTGTATTTTAAGTGGCAGTTGCTACGAGAAAAGTATCAATTAAAAATTGCTGTTTTTGAACCGCTACAGTTTTATAAGCTTCGTCCAGACAATTTTCCTACGATAAGATTGTCTCAATTAGCGGCTTTGTATAATGAGGTGCCTAATCTTTTCGACACCTGTATTGCTCTTAATGAAAGTACTGATTTTTACAAGCTATTTAATGTAACAGCTAGTTCTTATTGGGATTATCATTATAATTTTGATAAAGAAAGTGCTATTAGGAAAAAGAAAATTACTAAAGAATTTGTAGATTTATTAGTTATTAATGCAATAATTCCGATTCAATTTGCATATGCTAATTACTTGGGGAAGGATAATACAGAAAAAATTCTAAGATTAATCAGGCAGTTACGACCTGAAAAAAATAGCATTATTCAAAAGTTTGAACATTTTGGAATAATTTCAAAAACAAGCTTACATTCTCAAAGTTTACTACAATTAAAGAAACAGTATTGTGATACCAATAGATGTTTGAACTGTCATATTGGAATAGATTTAATTAAGAATTAATTATATTTGAATAAATTATTAAAGTAAAATGTATAAAATACTACACTTTTTCGAAAAACACGGGTTCTTTGTGGCAACTAGATTAGCAGATAAATTAGGAATGAGGGCTACAAACGTGAGATTGTTTTTCATTTATATTTCCTTTGTTACAGCTGGTTTAGGATTTGGTTTTTATCTTACTTTAGCTTTTTTATTAAAGTTAAAAGACATGATCTACACAAAACGTTCTTCGGTCTTTGATTTGTAAGTACTGAAAGCCAAAGGTTTAACTTTTCTTTGTTTTTTGGATACTTTTCTTATCTTTGGAAAATTAACAACCAATAAAAAAATATGTCAACAAAATCAGAATCATGGGGTTCTAGAGTAGGACTCATATTAGCAATGGCAGGTAATGCAGTAGGATTAGGAAATTTCCTTCGTTTTCCTGTACAAGCTGTTCAAAATGGAGGTGGAGCATTTATTATTCCTTATTTAGTTTGCTTTTTAGTAATGGGTATTCCGTTATTGTATATAGAATGGTCTTCAGGACGTTTTGGAGGTAAATTTGGAAATCATAGTACACCTTATATTTTAGATTCAATGGTAAAAGGTAGAATTCTAAAATACATAGGTGTTTTTGGAATTTTTACCAATATTGCTGTAGCTGCTTATTATTGTTATATTGAGTCTTGGACAATGTCATATGTGTATCATTCAGTTACAGGAACATTTAACGGTATGAGTCAGGCAGATGTGGCTAATTTCTTTAATGGTTATGTTGATGTAGCACATTCAACTACTGGAATTCCTTATGAAGCGGTGGTTTTTTATATAGTTTGTTTGCTATTAAACACTTTTATACTTTCTAAAGGTTTAGGAGGTATTGAGAAAGTTGCAAAAATAGGGATGCCATTATTGATTTTCTTCGGTGCTATTTTGGCTGTAAGAGGATTAACCTTAGGGACAAGTGGGGCTTCAGATATTTTTCCTGACGCCAATGCATGGGATGGATTAAACTTTTTATGGACTCCACAATATGAGTCGATTTTGGATTTAAAAGTATGGATGGCAGCTGCGGGCCAAATCTTCTTTACACTTTCTGTAGGTATGGGAACTATTCATTGTTATGCTTCTTATCTGAAAAGTAAAGACGATATTGCTTTAAATGCGGTTTCTGCAGGATTCATGAATGAGTTTGTTGAAGTGGTTTTAGGAAGCTTAATTGTTATTCCTATTGCTGCTGGATATTTAGGATTAGATTGGGTAATACAAAACGCAGGTTTTGGAATGGCTTTTCAAACCATGCCTTATCTGTTTCAACAATGGGGTAGTACGTTGGCTATTTTTGCAGGATTATTTTGGTTTGGATTATTGTTCTTTGCCGGAATTACTTCTTCTTTGGCTATGGGAACACCATGGATGGGCTTTATGAAAGATGAATTTGGATGGGGTAAAAATAAAGGAGCTTGGTCGTTTGGATTGATGGCTTTAATTCTTGGAT
This sequence comes from Flavobacterium sp. J27, assembly GCF_004303025.1. GTDB lineage: Bacteria > Bacteroidota > Bacteroidia > Flavobacteriales > Flavobacteriaceae > Flavobacterium. The sequence goes on from NZ_PJQW01000014.1 coordinate 62,067, forward strand.
TACCAACAGTAATATTTTTTCAAGAAGGTGTATTTGATGAGTATGATTATTGGGCAGGAACAGTAAGTTTAGTTGTCTTTGCAATGTTAGAAACCATTCTGTTTTCTTGGATTTTTGGTATGAACAAAGGATGGAAAGAAATTACCAGTGGCGCAGATATACGTGTGCCAAATGTATATAAGTTTATCATTAAGTTTATCACTCCTATTATGTTAATTATTATCTTTTTAGGTTCGTTATTTAAGCCTTTAAATAATGATTGGTCAGGAAATGTTTCTAGTTTCTTCTCTGGAAATGGATGGGCTTTAGATAATGGTTCAATTATAAAAACAATATTTCATGCTGGGATTAAAGAGCAAATAGCAGCAGCAACAGATCCAACAATCATAGCAGGATTAGAAGATAAAATGTTCTATTTAAATATTGCTCGTTTGTTACTTGTAGGTTTGTTTGTGTTTATTTCTTTATTGGTATACTTAGCTTTCCAGAAAAGAAGAAGAGAAGGAAGAGCAACCTTATAATTTTTAAAAAAGAAAAAAATGAATACAGAAGCATTAATTACAATGATAGCAACACAAGGAATAGTAATTTCTTTTGCTAGTTATTTTTTCTATAAAGTATTAACAATTCCTCCAAAGCAAGAGCCAGATTCATATAGTGAAAACGATGATGAATTGGTGAGACAATCAGAAGAGTAGTTGTTCAGTTTCTTTAAGAATTACATTCAATACATTTGTTTTGAAAAAGCAAATAAAGACATTAAAATCCTACTTCCTATTTTCGAAAGAACATAGAAGTGGGATTTTTTTATTGTTTCTATTAATTATAGTTGTACAATTTTTTTATTTTGTTATAAAAACAAATAATTTCTTTTTTCAAAATACTATAAAAGAAGATAAGGAGTGTCTTTTAATTCAAAAGAAGATTGATAGTTTAAAAAATGTAAAGGAAGAGACAGTTGCTATTCCTAAAAAGTTCAACCCAAATTTTATTTCAGATTACAAAGGCTATATGTTGGGAATGTCTATTACAGAAATAGATCGATTACATGCCTATAGAAAAGAAGGGAAATTTGTAAATTCTGTTAAGGAGTTTCAAGAAGTTACTCAAGTTTCAAATGAATTGTTACAAAAAATGGCACCTTTGTTTCAATTTCCAGAATGGGTAACTGCTAATAAAAAACAAAAATCTTTTGAAACATTCGTAAAAAAAGAAAAAGAGAAAATAATCCCTATTGATTTAAATCTAGCAACCAAAGAAGATTTAATGAAAGTATATGGTATAGGAGATAAAATTTCAGATATAATTTTAAAAGAAAAGGAAAAATTTGGGTCGTTTGCTTCAATAGAGCAATTAGCCTTTGTTTGGGGAGTTTCTCCTGAAGTTTTTCAAGAATGTAAACAGCGATTCTTTGTGCAATCAAACGTTGTGGTTACTAAAATAAATATCAATACAGCATCAGTAAAAGAATTGGTTAAATTTCCTTATTTTAATTATGCCTTTTCAAAAGAAATTATTACTTATAGAAGTATGAACGGCGTTTTACAAAATATTGATGATTTGGCAAAAATTAACAGCTGTCCTTTAGAAAAATTAAAAATAATCGCCTTATATTTGGAATTCTAAAAAAAATAACTCAATTTAAACAAGTCAGTTGCAGATTTATGAATTCAAAATACTTCACAGAAGAACATCAATTATTTAGATCAAGTTTTAGGGATTTTCTACAAAAAGAAGTCGTGCCTCATATTGAAAAATGGGAAAAAACAGGAACAGTTGAACGTTTCATTTGGAAAAAATTCGGTGAAATGGGTTTCTTTGGTTTAAAATATCCAGAAGCTTATGGTGGACTCAATTTAGATCTATTTTATACTGTAATCTTTTTAGAAGAATTGCAAAAAATAAAATCAGCTGGTTTTGCAGCAGCTATGTGGGCTCATTCTTATTTAGCCATGACACATTTAAATGCAGAAGCTAGCGAACAAATAAAACAAGATTTTTTAGTACCTAGTATTTCAGGAGATAAAATAGGTGCGTTATGTATTACAGAACCTTTCGGAGGTAGTGATGTGGCAGGAATGCGTACTACAGCTGTAAAAAAAGACAATCAGTATGTTATCAATGGCTCTAAAACATTCATTACAAATGGAGTTTATGCAGACTATTATGTGGTGGCTGCAAAAACAAATCCAGAACTTGGCAACAAGGGAATAAGTATCTTTCTAATTGAAACAAATACACCTGGAGTAACCGCTATAAAACTAGATAAGTTGGGATGGAGAGCTTCAGATACTGCAGAAATTTCATTTGATAATGTGGTAATTCCTGCGGAAAATTTAATGGGAGAAGAAGGAAAAGGTTTTCCTTATATCATGCAACATTTTGCTTTGGAAAGATTAGTAATGGCTATTAATGCTCATGCAAGAGCAGAATATGCTATCGATTACACAATAGAATATATGTCGCAAAGAGAAGCGTTTGGGAAAACTATAGATAAATTTCAAGCGTTAAGACATAAATTAGTAGAACATGCAACCGATGTGGAGCATTGCAAAGTCTTTAATTATGAGGCTGTTGCATGTTTGGACAAAGGTGAGTATGTGGTAAAAGAAGCAACTATGGCTAAACTGAAATCAACTAAAGTAGCAGACGAAGCTATTTATAGTTGCTTACAAATGCTTGGAGGTTATGGCTATATGGAAGAGTATCCGCTGGCACGTTTATTTAGAGATAGTCGTTTAGGTCCTATAGGTGGAGGAACTTCTGAGATTCTTAAAGAAATTCTTTCTAAAATGATTATTGACAATAAGAACTATAAACCAGCAGTAGAATAAATATTTTTTTGAATAACTTTTTATTTTTTTTGAAGCAATTCCTGCAGTCCATTGTATCTTTTCTATAGGTTATTACAATTTCTAATAAAAAAATGAGCTTCCTCTGGTCGCTTTTTTTTATAACAAATTATACCATAACCAACTAGAAAAGGATGTCATTGCCTTCAGGGCTACTCAAATAGATTTAAATATTTAAAAAAAGTATTTGATATTAAAAATAAATTTTTACTTTTGCAGTCTAAATGAAAGGGGGTGCCTAAATTATGTTAATTATACCAATTAAAGACGGAGAAAATATCGATAAAGCGTTAAAACGTTATAAAAGAAAATTTGATAAAACTGGAACAGTTCGTCAGTTAAGAGCTAGACAAGCTTTTCACAAACCGTCAATCGTTAAAAGAGCTCAAGTTCAAAAAGCAGCTTATATTCAAAGATTAAAAGATTCATTAGAGTCTTAATATTTTGAATTCAAAATATAAAACCGTTAGATAATAAAGTGTAACTTTGTTTCTAACGGTTTTTTTTATGACTACAAATTTGCAAGCATATCAGGATTATTTACTGAAAGAGAAAAAATATTCAATTCTTACGGTTAATGCTTATTTTGCGGATATTTTGTCTTTTCAACAGTTTTTAAAAGATCAGCATGATAGCGTGTCTTTAGAAAGTGTTGTATATTCCTTAATAAGAAGTTGGATTGTTTATTTGGTTGAAAATGATATTTCAAATCAATCAATCAATAGAAAGATGGCTTCCCTAAAGTCTTTTTACAAGTTTTTGCTTAAAATAAAAGTTATTCAAGTAAATCCATTGTTGAAACATAAGTCTTTAAAGACACCAAAGAAAGTACAAATTCCATTTTCTGAGAAAGAAATTGAAAATGTTTTTGAGATGCATCAATTTGTTAAGGATTTTGAAGGGTTGCGAAATCAATTAATTATAGAGTTGTTTTACGCAACAGGTATTAGAAGGGCTGAATTGATAAATTTAAAGGTTTCTAATATTGATTTTTCAAATAAAACGTTAAAAGTTTTAGGGAAAAGAAATAAAGAAAGAATTATTCCTTTATTGGCTTGTACCAATGATTTACTTAAAGAGTATTTGGGTTTACGTTTGGAAAAATTAGGAGGGCAAAATTCAGATGTGTTAATTTTGTCAAAAGCAGCAAATAAAATTAGTGAATCATTTGTCTATCGTTTAATTAATGATTACTTTAGTAGTGTGTCTCTTAAAGTAAAAAAGAGTCCTCACGTTCTTAGGCATTCATTTGCAACTCATTTGCTAAATAATGGAGCCGATTTAAATTCAGTAAAAGAATTATTAGGTCATGCTAGTTTGTCATCTACACAGATTTATACTCATAGTAGCCTCGCAGAGTTAAAGAATGTGTATCAAAATGCGCATCCTAGAAACCAAAAATAATTCGCTTGTCTAACCTAAGTAATTTTAAAAAGTATGAAAGTAAATGTTCAGGCAGTTAACTTTAATGTTGATAAAAAATTAATCAACTTTATTCAAGAGCGATTAGATAAATTGGAAAAGTATTTCGACAAAGTGATTTCTTCAGAAGTATTTTTAAAACTTGAGAATACGAGTGATAAGGAAAATAAAACAGTAGAAATTAAAATTCATGTTCCTGGAGATGAATTTATGGTTAAAAAAACGTGTAAAACCTTTGAAGAGGCGGTAGATCTTTCCGAAGAATCATTAGAAAGAATTTTGGTAAAGTATAAGGAAAAAATAAGAGCACATGTTTAAAGAAAAAAAAAGATAAAAAAAGTTTTGAATAAAAAATAAATTATATACATTTGCAGTCCGTTAGAAATAGCGGGCTTTTTTATTGTAGTTGCCGGTGTAGCTCAGCTGGCTAGAGCAGCTGATTTGTAATCAGCAGGTCGTGGGTTCGAGTCCCTCCATCGGCTCGAAAAAGATAAGTAACTGATAATAAAAAAGATAGGGGAGATACTCAAGCGGCCAACGAGGGCAGACTGTAAATCTGCTGGGAAACCTTCGCAGGTTCGAATCCTGCTCTCCCCACTAACATTCCTGTTGATGACAGATGTAAGCCGGTGTAGCTCAGGGGTAGAGTGCTTCCTTGGTAAGGAAGAGGTCACGGGTTCAAATCCCGTCATTGGCTCTGGAAATGTTATAATTTTTGAACACTAATATATAACTAAGATTAAATTATTAAATCATGGCAAAAGGAAATTTTGATCGTTCCAAACCACACTTAAACATTGGTACTATTGGACACGTAGATCACGGTAAGACAACTTTAACTGCTGCAATAACTAAAGTGTTATCAGATGCTGGTTATTCTGAAGCAAAATCGTTTGATCAAATTGATAATGCACCAGAAGAAAAAGAAAGAGGTATTACAATTAATACTTCTCACGTAGAATATGCTACAGCAAACCGTCACTATGCTCACGTTGACTGTCCAGGTCACGCGGATTACGTTAAGAACATGGTTACTGGAGCTGCGCAAATGGATGGAGCTATCTTGGTGGTTGCTGCTACTGATGGTCCTATGCCACAAACTCGTGAGCACATCCTTTTAGGTCGCCAAGTAGGTGTTCCAAGAATGGTTGTTTTCATGAACAAAGTTGATATGGTTGATGATGCTGAGTTATTAGAGCTTGTTGAAATGGAGATTAGAGATTTATTGTCTTTCTATCAGTATGATGGGGATAATGGTCCAGTTATCCAAGGTTCAGCTTTAGGAGCATTAAACGGAGAGCAAAAATGGGTTGATACAGTATTGGCTTTAATGGAAGCTGTTGATAACTGGATTGAATTACCAGCTCGTGATGTTGATAAGCCATTCTTGATGCCAGTTGAAGATGTATTTACAATTACAGGTCGTGGAACTGTTGCTACAGGTCGTATCGAAACTGGTATTGCTAATACAGGAGATCCAGTTGAGATCGTTGGTATGGGTGCTGAGAAATTAACATCAACTATTACAGGTATTGAGATGTTTCGTCAGATCCTTGATAGAGGTGAGGCTGGAGATAACGCGGGTATCTTGTTGAGAGGTATTGCTAAAGAAGATATTAAAAGAGGAATGGTTATTGTTAAACCGGGATCTGTTAAGCCACATGCTCATTTCAAAGCAGAGGTGTATATCTTGAAAAAAGAAGAGGGTGGACGTCATACTCCATTCCATAATAACTACCGTCCTCAGTTTTATGTACGTACAACTGATGTTACAGGTACTATTACTTTGCCAGCTGGTGTAGAGATGGTTATGCCAGGTGATAACTTAACTATTGAAGTTAAATTATTAAGCGCTATTGCATTATCTGTTGGATTACGTTTCGCGGTTCGTGAAGGTGGTAGAACAGTTGGTGCTGGTCAGGTAACTGAAATCTTAGACTAATTAATTTTAAGTCTATAAATAAATAAATAGCCAGTTGATTGTTTTCAACTGGCTTATAATAAACGGGCGTAGTACAAGGGCTAGTATAGTGGTCTCCAAAACCATTGATGGGGGTTCGAATCCCTCCGCCCGTGCAAATCATATAAAGTAATGGCGAATTTTGTTAATTATATTTCAGAAGCATTTCAAGAATTGAAATCTAACGTAACTTGGCCAGAATGGGCTGAAGTGCAACGTCTAACAATTATAGTGGCTTTGTTTTCAGTGATTTTTGCCCTTTTGACTTTTGGTGTAGATGAATTATTTGTTAAGGCTCTTGAAGGCTTTTTTAACTTGCTAAAATAGTATCATGGCAGATAATAATGTTAAAAAGTGGTATGTTGTAAGAGCGGTAAGTGGTCAAGAAAATAAAGTTAAAGCTTATATTGAATCTGAAACACTAAGATTAGGAATGTCTGATTATGTTTCTCAGGTTTTGGTTCCTACTGAAAAAGTGGTTCAAATTAGAGATGGAAAAAAAACAGCTAAGGAAAAAGTATATTTTCCTGGCTATATTATGGTTGAGGCTAATCTTACAGGAGAAGTTCCTCATATTATTAAATCTATACCAGGTGTTATTGGTTTTTTAGGGGAGACTAAAGGAGGGGAGCCAGTTCCTTTAAGAATGTCAGAAGTGAATAGAATGTTAGGTAAGGTTGACGAATTATCTGTTAAAGTTGATAATATAGCGATTCCATTTTCTGTTGGAGAGACCGTAAAGGTGATAGATGGGCCTTTTAATGGTTTTAATGGTTCTATTGAAAAGGTTAACGAAGAGAAACGTAAGCTTGAAGTAATGGTGAAGATTTTTGGAAGAAAAACACCATTAGAATTAAGTTTTATGCAAGTTGAGAAAATATAATAAGTTACATATATAAATCACATCAATCGCTTCCAATTGATAGATGTGCTAAATTTTTTTAAAAATGGCAAAAGAAGTTAGTAAAGTAGTTAAACTACAAGTTAAGGGAGGTGCTGCGAATCCATCGCCACCGGTTGGACCTGCTTTGGGGGCTGCTGGGGTTAACATCATGGAGTTCTGTAAGCAATTTAATGCTAGAACTCAAGATAAACCTGGCAAAGTTTTACCAGTACAAATTACTGTGTATAAAGACAAGTCTTTTGACTTTGTTGTTAAAACGCCACCTGCTGCAATTCAAATTTTAGAAGCAGCAAAAGTTAAGTCAGGTTCAGGAGAACCAAATCGTAAAAAAGTAGCAAGTGTTACTTGGGATCAAATCAAAGCTATTGCTGAAGACAAGATGCCAGATTTAAATGCTTTTACAATCGAAAAAGCGATGAGTATGGTTGCTGGAACAGCTAGATCTATGGGTATAACAGTTTCAGGAGACGCTCCTTTTTAATCGTTAAAAGAGAATTAACATGGCAAAATTGACAAAAAAACAAAAAGAGGCTGCTTCAAAAATTGAAAAGAATAAACAATATACTTTAAAAGATGCTGCTGCATTAATTAAAGTTGTTTCTTCTGCAAAATTTGATGAGTCTGTAGATATTGCAGTTCGTTTAGGTGTAGACCCAAGAAAAGCGAACCAAATGGTAAGAGGAGTAGTAACATTACCTCACGGAACAGGTAAAGATGTTCGTGTGTTAGCTTTAGTTACTCCAGATAAAGAAGAAGAAGCTAAAGCAGCTGGTGCAGACCATGTTGGATTAGATGACTATCTTCAAAAAATTAAAGATGGTTGGACAGATGTTGATGTAATTATTACAATGCCTGCTGTTATGGGTAAATTAGGACCTTTAGGACGTATTTTAGGGCCAAGAGGTTTAATGCCAAACCCTAAAACAGGTACAGTAACTATGGATGTTGCTAAAGCTGTTCAAGAAGTAAAGTCTGGTAAAATTGACTTTAAAGTTGATAAAACTGGTATTGTGCATGCAGGTATTGGTAAAGTATCTTTTGATGCTGATAAAATCTATGACAATGCACACGAAATTATTCAAACATTAATTAAATTAAAACCAACTGCAGCTAAAGGTACTTATATTAAGTCTATTCACTTATCAAGTACAATGAGTCCTGCTATTGCTTTAGATCCTAAGGCAGTATAATTTGGTAGTTAAAAATTTTTAATATGACTAGAGAAGAAAAATCAATCGCTATTGAAGATTTAACTGCAAAGTTAGCGGGAGTAAATGTTATCTATTTAGCAGATACTTCGGGACTAGATGCAGATTCTACTTCAAACTTAAGAAGAGCTTGTTTTAAAGCAGGAATCAAATTAGAGGTAGTTAAAAATACTTTGCTTGAAAAAGCAATGGAAGCTTCTGATACTGATTTTGGTGATTTACCATCAGTTTTAAAAGGAAATACTTCTGTAATGATTTCTGATGTTGCTAATGCTCCTGCGAAAATCATCAAAGAATTCCGTAAAAAGGGAAGTAAGCCAATTTTAAAAGGTGCTTACATTACTGAGGATGTTTATATCGGTGATGAAAACTTAGATAAATTAGCTTCAATCAAATCTAGAGCTGAAGTTATTGGTGAAATCATTGGATTATTACAATCACCAGCTCAAAGAGTTATTGCTGCACTTCAAAATCAAGAAGGTAAAGAAGACGCGGCTGAATAATAATGAACGCACATTAATAAATTATAATTTTTACAAAACATTTTAAAAGATAGAAAAATGGCAGATTTGAAACAATTCGCAGAACAATTAGTTAACTTAACTGTTAAAGAAGTTAATGAATTAGCAACAATATTAAAAGATGAGTATGGTATCGAGCCAGCTGCTGCTGCAGTTGTAGTTTCTGGAGGTGGAGACGGTGCTGGTGCTGCTGCTGAACAAACTGAGTTTACAGTTGTATTAAAAGATGCAGGTGCTTCTAAATTAGCAGTTGTAAAAGCAGTTAAAGAATTAACTGGTTTAGGTCTTAAAGAAGCTAAAGATATGGTAGACGGTGCTCCTGCAAACGTTAAAGAAGGAGTTTCTAAAGATGAGGCTGAAGGTCTTAAGAAAGCTTTAGAAGAAGCTGGTGCTGTAGTTGAGCTTAAATAAGCTAAATTTAGTTTACAAAGCAGGTTTAGGTCTTGAGATAAGCTCTCAAAGACCTAAACCATTTTGCGTATATTATCGTTTTATACGTTTTTAATTTTTTTCTAAATAAAATTTGTCCATTGATGATTACTAATCAGACTGAAAGATTAAATTTTGCTTCTACTAAGAATATTCCTAATTATCCTGACTTTTTGGATATTCAGGTGAAATCTTTTAAGGATTTTTTCCAATTGGAAACAAAATCTGACGAAAGAGGCAACGAAGGTCTCTATAACACCTTCATGGAAAATTTCCCAATAACGGATACGAGAAATCAATTCGTTTTAGAATTTCTTGATTACTTTATAGACCCACCAAGGTATACAATTGAAGAATGTATTGACAGAGGATTAACATACAGCGTGCCTTTAAAAGCTAGGCTAAAATTATACTGTACAGATCCAGAGCATGAAGATTTTGAGACAATTGTTCAAGATGTGTATTTAGGAACTATTCCTTATATGACTCCTAGTGGAACATTCGTAATTAATGGAGCTGAACGTGTTGTTGTATCTCAGTTGCACCGTTCTCCGGGTGTTTTCTTTGGACAATCATTCCATGCAAATGGAACGAAATTATACTCAGCAAGAATTATTCCTTTCAAAGGTTCTTGGATTGAATTTGCTACGGATATCAATAGTGTAATGTATGCATACATTGATAGAAAGAAAAAATTACCTGTTACAACTTTGTTTAGAGCTATTGGTTTCGAAAGAGATAAAGATATTCTAGAGATATTTGATTTAGCTGAAGAAATTAAAGTTTCTAAAACAGGAATAAAAAAATATATTGGAAGAAAACTTGCTGCTCGTGTTTTAAATACTTGGCATGAAGATTTCGTAGATGAAGATACTGGTGAAGTTGTATCGATAGAACGTAATGAAATTATTTTAGATCGTGATACAATCTTAGATAAAGATAATGTTGAAGAAATTATTGATGCAGATGTTAAAGCTATTCTTTTACATAAAGAAGATAATAATGCAGCTGATTATACTATTATTCACAATACTTTACAGAAAGACCCAACAAACTCTGAAAAAGAGGCTGTTGAACATATTTATAGACAATTACGTAACGCTGAACCACCTGATGAGGAAACGGCTCGCGGTATTATAGATAAATTATTCTTTTCTGATCAACGTTATAACTTAGGTGAAGTTGGTCGTTATAGAATGAACAAAAAATTACAGTTAGATATTCCAATGGAAAAGCAAGTCTTAACCAAAGAGGATATCATAACTATCGTTAAATATTTGATTGAATTAATCAATTCTAAAGCAGAAATTGATGATATTGATCACTTATCTAATAGACGTGTAAGAACAGTTGGAGAGCAATTGTCTTCACAATTCGGAGTTGGACTTGCTCGTATGGCAAGAACAATTAGAGAAAGAATGAACGTTAGAGATAACGAGGTATTTACACCTATCGATTTGATTAATGCAAAAACATTATCATCGGTAATCAACTCTTTCTTTGGAACCAATCAGTTATCTCAATTTATGGATCAAACAAATCCATTAGCCGAGATTACTCACAAACGTCGTTTATCTGCACTTGGACCTGGAGGTTTATCTAGAGAAAGAGCTGGTTTCGAGGTGCGTGACGTTCACTATACGCATTATGGACGTTTATGTCCTATTGAAACACCTGAAGGACCAAACATTGGTTTGATTTCTTCTTTAGGAGTTTATGCTAAAGTTAACGGAATGGGATTCATCGAAACCCCTTATCGTAAAGTAACTGATGGTGTTGTAGATTTAGAATCAGAACCAATTTACTTGAGTGCAGAAGAAGAAGAAGGAAAAATGATTGCACAAGCAAACATTGAAATGAATGATGGAGGTAAAATTACAGCTGAAAGAGTTATTGCTCGTGAAGAAGGTGATTTTCCAGTTGTGGAACCAAATGTTGTTCATTACACTGACGTTGCACCAAATCAAATTGCTTCTATTTCTGCTTCTTTAATTCCTTTCTTAGAGCATGATGATGCGAACCGTGCCTTGATGGGATCAAACATGATGCGTCAGGCTGTTCCTTTATTAAGACCAGAATCTCCAATTGTAGGAACTGGTTTAGAAAGACAAGTAGCGTCTGATTCTCGTGTACTTATTAATGCTGAAGGAGATGGTATCGTTACTTATGTTGATGCAAATAAAATTACCATCAAATACGATAGAACGGAAGAAGAAAGAATGGTAAGTTTTGAAGAGGATGAAAAAACATACCAATTAATTAAATTTAGAAAAACGAACCAAAGTACTTCAATCAACTTAAAACCAATCGTTAGAAAAGGAGATAAAGTTGCAAAAGGACAGGTACTTTGTGAAGGATATGCAACACAAAACGGAGAACTAGCTTTAGGTAGAAACTTGAAAGTAGCCTTCATGCCTTGGAAAGGGTATAACTTCGAGGATGCGATTGTAATTTCTGAAAAAGTAGTTCGTGATGATATTTTTACTTCAATCCATATTGATGATTATTCGTTAGAAGTTCGTGATACGAAATTAGGTAATGAAGAATTAACAAATGATATTCCAAATGTTTCTGAAGAAGCTACTAAAGATTTAGATGAAAATGGAATGATTAGAATTGGTGCGGAAGTAAAACCTGGCGATATTCTTATTGGAAAAATTACTCCAAAGGGAGAGTCAGATCCAACACCTGAAGAAAAATTATTACGCGCTATTTTTGGAGACAAAGCTGGTGATGTTAAAGACGCATCTTTAAAAGCATCTCCATCGTTACACGGAGTAGTTTTAGATAAAAAATTATTTGCTAAAGCTGTTAAAGATAAGCGTAAGCGTTCTAAAGATAAAGAAGATATAGACAAACTTGATATAGAATTTGAAGTAAAATTCAATGAGTTAAAAGACAAGTTAATCGAAAAATTATTTGTTATTATTGATGGTAAAACATCACAAGGTGTAATGAATGATTTAGGTGAAGAAGTATTACCAAAAGGTAAAAAATTCACGAAGAAAATGTTACAATCAGTAGATGATTTTGCTCATTTAACAAAAGGACAATGGACAACTGATGAGATTACAAATAAAATGGTAAATGATTTAGTTCATAACTTCAAAATTAAGTTGAATGACTTACAAGGATGGTTAAGAAGAGAGAAATTTACTATTACTGTTGGAGATGAATTACCAGCAGGTATCTTAAAGTTAGCTAAAGTTTACATCGCTAAAAAACGTAAGTTAAAAGTTGGTGATAAAATGGCAGGTCGTCACGGTAACAAAGGTATTGTGGCAAGAATAGTAAGACATGAAGATATGCCTTTCTTAGAAGATGGAACACCGGTTGATATCGTGTTAAACCCACTTGGGGTGCCTTCTCGTATGAACATTGGTCAGATTTATGAAACCGTATTAGGATGGGCTGGAATGAACTTAGGAAGAAAGTTCGCAACACCTATTTTTGATGGTGCATCTTTAGATCAAATCAATGCCTTAACTGATGAAGCAGGAATTCCAAGATTTGGTCATACTTACTTGTATGATGGAGGTACTGGAGAACGTTTCCACCAGCCAGCAACTGTGGGTGTAATTTACATGTTAAAATTAGGACACATGGTAGATGATAAAATGCACGCTCGTTCTATTGGTCCATACTCATTAATTACGCAACAGCCATTAGGAGGTAAAGCGCAATTCGGAGGTCAGCGTTTTGGAGAAATGGAGGTTTGGGCACTTGAAGCATACGGTGCATCTAGTACTTTAAGAGAAATATTGACGGTTAAATCTGATGATGTAATCGGTAGAGCTAAAACTTACGAATCAATCGTAAAAGGAGAAACAATGCCAGAACCAGGATTACCAGAATCATTCAATGTATTAATGCATGAATTGAAAGGTCTTGGTTTAGACATCAGATTAGAAGAATAAATAAGCAGTAACAGTCTCAGTCGCAGTAATCAGTTTTGCGACTGAATACTGAGGCTGTTTCCTAAATATACATATTTTAGGACTGTATAACTGAACAAAAAGTTTTTTACAAAAAATCGATAGTAATCAGATCATGACAAGATTAAAAGATAAAAACACCGTTAAAAGATTTAACAGAATTACGATAGGATTGGCTTCACCAGAATCTATTTTGGCAGAGTCAAGAGGTGAGGTTTTAAAACCAGAAACTATTAACTATCGTACGCACAAACCTGAAAGAGATGGTCTTTTCTGTGAAAGAATTTTCGGACCAGTAAAGGATTATGAATGTGCCTGCGGAAAATATAAAAGAATCCGTTATAAAGGGATTGTTTGTGACCGTTGTGGTGTTGAAGTAACAGAAAAGAAAGTTCGTAGAGATAGAGTAGGTCACATTAATTTAGTGGTACCTATCGCTCACATCTGGTATTTCCGTTCGTTACCAAATAAAATTGGTTATATTTTAGGATTACCTTCTAAGAAATTAGATATGATTATTTACTACGAAAGATACGTAGTAATTCAACCAGGTATTGCTAAAGGTCCAGAAGGAGAAACATTAAATAAATTAGATTTCTTAACGGAAGAAGAGTATTTAAATATTTTAGATACACTTCCAATGGAAAATCAATATTTAGATGATACCGATCCAAATAAATTCATCGCTAAAATGGGTGCTGAATGTATCATGGATTTATTATCTAGAATAGATTTAGATTCTTTGTCGTTTGAATTGCGTCATGCTGCAAACACAGAAACATCTAAACAACGTAAAACAGAAGCTTTAAAACGTTTAAATATCGTTGAATCGTTCCGTGAAGCTAACTTAAACAGAGAAAATCTACCAGAATGGATGATTTTAAAAGTAATTCCAGTTATTCCACCAGAATTACGTCCGTTAGTGCCACTTGATGGAGGTCGTTTCGCAACTTCAGATTTAAATGATTTGTATAGAAGGGTAATTATTCGTAACAATCGTTTAAAAAGATTAGTTGAGATTAAAGCTCCAGAAGTTATCTTACGTAACGAAAAACGTATGCTTCAAGAAGCAGTAGATTCGTTATTTGATAATACTAGAAAAGCATCTGCTGTTAAGACAGAATCAAACAGACCTTTAAAATCGTTATCGGATTCCTTAAAAGGTAAACAAGGTCGTTTCCGTCAAAACTTATTAGGTAAACGTGTGGATTATTCAGCTCGTTCTGTAATTGTTGTGGGACCTGAATTGAAGATGTATGAGTGTGGTTTACCAAAAGATATGGCTGCTGAATTATACAAACCTTTTGTAATTCGTAAATTAATTGAAAGAGGTATTGTTAAAACGGTAAAATCAGCTAAGAAAATTATTGATAAAAAAGAACCAGTAGTATGGGATATCTTAGAAAATGTAATTAAAGGTCATCCAGTATTATTGAATCGTGCTCCTACACTTCACCGTTTAGGTATTCAGGCTTTCCAACCAAAATTAATCGAAGGAAAAGCAATTCAGTTACACCCATTAACGTGTACTGCATTTAACGCCGATTTCGATGGTGACCAGATGGCTGTTCACTTACCTTTAGGACCTGAAGCAATTTTAGAAGCACAATTATTAATGCTAGCTTCTCATAATATCTTGAACCCTGCAAATGGTGCACCTATTACTGTACCTTCTCAGGACATGGTTCTTGGTTTATATTATATGACTAAAGAGCGTTTATCAACTCCTGAATTAAAAATTAAAGGAGAAGGTTTAACTTTTTACTCAGCTGAAGAAGTAAATATTGCAATTAACGAAGGTAAATTAGACTTAAATGCTCGTATTAAAGTTAGAGCAAAAGATTTTAACGAAAATGGTGAATTAGTTTATAAAGTAATTCAAACTACTGCTGGTAGAGTATTATTTAATGAAGTGGTTCCTGAACAAGCGGGTTATATCAACGAAGTCTTAACTAAAAAATCATTACGTGATATTATTGGTAAAATCTTAGGAGTAACAGATGTACCTACAACTGCTGCTTTCTTAGATGATATGAAAAACATGGGTTATAAATTCGCTTTCCAAGGTGGTTTATCATTCAGTTTAGGGGATATTATTATCCCAGAGAAGAAACAAGATTTAATTGCAGATGCAAATGAACAAGTTGAAGCGATTACAATGAACTATAACATGGGGCTTATTACAAATAATGAGCGTTATAATCAGGTAATTGACGTTTGGACATCTACTAATGCATTGTTAACAGAATTAGCAATGAAAAACATTAGAGAAGACCAACAAGGATTCAACTCGGTATATATGATGCTTGATTCTGGTGCGAGGGGTTCTAAAGAGCAAATTCGTCAGTTAACTGGTATGCGTGGTTTGATGGCTAAGCCTAAAAAATCGACTGCTGGTGGTGGTGAAATTATTGAAAACCCGATTCTTTCTAACTTTAAAGAAGGATTATCAATCTTAGAATACTTTATCTCAACTCACGGTGCTCGTAAGGGTCTTGCGGATACTGCTCTTAAAACTGCCGATGCAGGATACTTAACAAGAAGGTTACATGACGTATCACAAGATGTTATTGTAAACTCAGTAGATTGTGGTACTTTAAGAGGAATTGAGGTTACAGCATTAAAGAAAAATGAAGAAATTGTTGAGTCTTTAGGAGAGAGAATTTTAGGTCGTGTGGCTTTACATGATGTAATCAATCCTTTAACTTCTGAAGTATTAGTTCCAGCTGGAGAACAAATTACAGAAGCTTTAGTTAGAAAAATTGAGAACTCTCCTTTAGAAAGAATTGAAGTGCGTTCTCCATTAACTTGTGAAGCTGAAAAAGGAATTTGTGCTAAATGTTACGGAAGAAACTTAGCAACTGGTAAAATGACTCAAAAAGGAGAAGCTGTTGGAGTTATTGCTGCACAGTCAATTGGTGAGCCTGGTACACAGTTAACACTTCGTACGTTCCACGTTGGAGGGGTTGCTGGAGGATTATCTGAAGAGTCAAGCATTGTTACTAAATTTGCAGGTCGTTTAGAAATCGAAGATTTAAAAACAGTTATCGGAGAAGATGCAGAAGGAAATTCAGTGGATATTGTAATTTCACGTTCTACTGAGTTAAAATTAGTAGATGTAACTACAGGTATCGTTTTAAATACACATAATATTCCTTATGGTTCTAGTATTTTCGTAAAAGACGGTGAAACGGTTGAAAAAGGAACTACCATCTGTAAATGGGATCCATATAATGGAGTTATTATTTCTGAATTTACGGGTAAAGTAGAATATGAAGATATCAAACAAGGGGATTCGTTTGTAGTTGAAATTGATGAGCAAACTGGTTTCCAAGAAAAAGTAATTTCTGAATCTCGTAATAAAAAATTAATTCCTACATTACATATTTACGGTAAAGATGGTGAACTAATTCGTTCATACAACTTACCAGTAGGAGCACACTTAATGGTTGATGATGGAGAGAAAATTAAAGCGGGTAAAATTTTAGTAAAAATTCCTCGTCGTTCTTCTAAAGCAGGGGATATTACAGGAGGTTTACCAAGAATTACAGAGCTTTTAGAAGCACGTAATCCTTCAAATCCTGCTGTGGTTTCTGAAATTGATGGAGTGGTTACTTTTGGTAAAATTAAGAGAGGAAATAGAGAGATTGCTATCGAATCTAAATTTGGTGAAGTGAAGAAATATTTAGTAAAACTTTCTAACCAAATTTTAGTTCAAGAAAATGACTATGTAAAAGCTGGTATGCCACTTTCTGATGGAGCAATTACTCCAGAAGATATTTTAAGAATTAAAGGACCTTCTGCTGTACAACAGTATTTAGTAAATGAAATTCAAGAAGTATACCGTTTGCAAGGGGTAAAAATTAATGACAAGCACTTTGAGGTAGTAATTCGTCAAATGATGCGTAAAGTTCAAATTCAAGATCCAGGAGATACTTTATTCTTAGAAGATCAATTGGCTCACACAAGTGACTTTATCGTTGAAAATGATAAATTATACGGAATGAAAGTAATTGAAGATGCAGGAGATTCTCAAAATCTTAAAGCAGGTCAAATTATCACGCCACGTCAATTACGTGATGAAAACTCATTACTAAAACGTGAAGATAAAAACCTAGTTGTAGCCAGAGATATTATCACAGCAACTGCAACACCGGTTCTTCAAGGTATTACTAGAGCTTCGTTACAAACAAAATCATTCATTTCTGCAGCTTCTTTCCAAGAAACAACTAAAGTATTAAATGAAGCAGCTGTAGCTGGAAAAATAGATACTTTAGAAGGCTTGAAAGAAAATGTAATTGTAGGTCACAGAATTCCTGCAGGTACTGGTATGAGAGAATATGATAATACCATCGTAGGATCAAAAGAAGAGTATAATGAGTTAATGGCTGCTAAAGAAGAATTTAATTATTAATAATTAGTAGCTCGTTACCGCAAAGTATAACCAAAACCTAACAGATTTTTTCTGTTAGGTTTTTTTAAAATTAGTATTTATGGAAAATAATAATAACCAACAAGGTCAAATTAATATTGAGTTAGATGAAAAGACGGCAGAAGGGATTTATTCTAATTTAGCTATTATTAATCATTCTAACAGCGAGTTTGTGGTCGATTTTATTGCAATTATGCCAGGTGTGCCTAAAGCAAAAGTAAAATCACGTATTGTTTTAACTCCGCAGCACGCTAAAAGATTATTGAAAGCTATGGCAGAAAATATCCAACGCTTTGAAGCAGCTCATGGTAAAATTGAAGAAGGAGAACAGCCACAGGTTCCTTTAAACTTTGGGCCAACAGGACAAGCTTAATAAGAGTTAATAAAGACAAACCATTTAGTTTTCTAAATGGTTTTTTATTCTTTACGATAAATAAAAAAAACTATCTCAATCCTATTCTGATGAACATTGTTAAAATAGAAAAAGAACAATTAGCAATCGTTAAAGAACTGGCCTATGCTATTTGGCCGGTGGCATATAAAGAAATCTTATCTCAAGAACAATTAGAGTATATGCTTGCCGAATTTTATGATATTCAAGCCTTAGAAGCGCAATTAATTGATAAAAAACATGTTTTTTATATGGTTATCAATGAAGATGACAAGCCCGTAGGTTTTGTTTCTTACGAATTAAATTGCCAACCAGAAAAAACAAAAATCCATAAGATATATGTTTTGCCCGAGACACAGGGAACAGGCTTGGGGAAACAATTGGTACATTTTGT
The DNA here is from genome assembly GCF_004303025.1 of Flavobacterium sp. J27. Classification (GTDB taxonomy): domain Bacteria; phylum Bacteroidota; class Bacteroidia; order Flavobacteriales; family Flavobacteriaceae; genus Flavobacterium. The sequence goes on from NZ_PJQW01000014.1 coordinate 80,515, forward strand.
GAAAGAAAGAGCAGTAGAGAACAACCAAAAAGCTCTTTTTTTAAATGTAAACAAATACAATCAAGCAAAGTTTTTCTATGAAAAATTAGGCTTTACAATTGTAGAAGAGGAAGTTATCGATATCGGTCACAATTATGTGATGGACGATTATGTAATGGAAGTTATTTTATAAATACTACCTATTTCGATCTCTATAATTTCTTTTACCAGTAAATTTACTTTTATTACTTGGTAAACTAGCTTCTTCAGTTTTACTAGAAGGCGCAATTAATTGATTTAAATCGGTAATTTCTTTTTTAGTTAATAATCGATATTTGCCCAAAGGAACATCCAAAGCAATATTAATAATTCGTGTACGCTTTAAAGCCACAACCTCATAATCTAGATATTCACACATTCTGCGTATTTGACGGTTTAATCCTTGCGTTAAAACAATTCGAAAAACCGTTTTGCTCACTTGTTCTACTTTACATTTTCGGGTAATGGTATCTAAAATAGGAATACCATTACTCATTCGCTGAATAAAACGATCGGTTATTGGTTTATTTACAGTTACAATATATTCTTTTTCGTGATTGTTTCTAGCACGTAGAATTTTATTTACAATATCTCCATCATTTGTAAGGAAAATCAAACCTTCACTAGCTTTGTCTAAACGACCAATAGGGAAAATACGCTCTGGATAATTGATAAAATCAATAATATTGTCTTTTACTTCTAAATTGGTAGTGCATTCAATACCTGGTGGTTTGTTGAAAGCCAAATAAATTTTAGCTTCTTTTTTTACCTGGATTAATTTACCATTCACATGCACTTCATCGTCTGGTCCCACTTTGGTCCCCATTTCAGGCACTTGTCCGTTAATAGTTACACGACCTTGCTCAATTAAACGATCGGCTTCTCTACGAGAGCAAAATCCTGATTCTGATAAAAACTTATTAACCCGAATTAAATTTCCTTCTTCCATGCTGCAAAGATAGTTTTTTTATAGATTACTGACCGTTTCCTATTAAATAGTAATACTGTTTTTTTTGAAGCACAACGTAGCTACTTTTAAATCAAACTGTCCCGCTATACGCTATATCTTTTTTATTTTTCACATATACTTTGGTAAAACACTAAAAAGGGACCTAAAATAAAAAAGGATGCCGCTACTATCGGGGCTAGAAAAGAACCTTACTTTTTAGATGCAAGCCATAAAAAAATCCCGAAAGAATTTTTCGGGATTTTATAAATTTATTAGGAATGAAAGAATTATAACTTAGCAAATAATTTTTCCATTTCTTCTTTTACCTCTTCAGCTAAAACATTATCAATTAAAATTCTACCACTGTGCTCATCAGTAATAATTTTTTTACGACCCGCAATTTCCATTTGCGTTTGTGGTGGAATAGTAAAGAAAGAACCAGCAGAAGCACCTCTTTCAATAGAAACAACAGCTAAACCATTTCTAACACTTCCTCTAATTCTTTGGTAAGCTTGTAATAAACGGTCTTCGATTTGTGTTTGATATTCTTCTGATTTTTCTTGTAAGAAGTTTTCTTCTTTTTCAGTTTCAGACATAATATCGTTTAACTCCGCTTTTTTATGTTTTAAATGTTGTTGTTTACCGTCTAATTTTTCTTTAGACTGCGTTAATACTTCTTTTTTATGTTCGATAGAAGCTTTCATCTCTCTAATGTGCTTTTCAGCCAATTGGATTTCTAACTCTTGGTACTCAACTTCTTTTGTTAAAGAGTTGAATTCTCTGTTATTACGAACATTTTTTTGTTGCTCTAAGTATTTTTTGATATTAGCTTTATGATCATCGATGGCATTTTTCTTTTCTTTAATTTGCACATCAATAGTTTCTAAATCTGATTTTAATTTATCTAAACGAGTAGTTAGACCGGCAACTTCGTCTTCTAAATCTTCCACTTCAAGAGGAAGTTCACCTCTTACATTACGTATTTCATCAATCTTTGAGTCAACTAGCTGTAAAGCATAAAGTGCTCTTAATTTGTCTTCTACGCTAAGTTCTTTTTTGTTTGCCATATTAAAAGTATTGAACAGGATTTGTATTTTCTTCTGATAAAACGACTGCAAAATTAGTGATTTTTTCTTTAAGATAATCAACAATATAATTTTTTGTGTATCTTTCACTCTCAAAATGACCAATATCTGCCAAAAGGAGCTTTCCTTCGGCTTCATAAAACTGATGGTATTTTAAATCGGCAGTGATAAAAGCATCAGCTCCAGCGTGTAAGGCAGCTTTTATTGCAAAACTACCAGAACCTCCTAGAACGGCTACTTTTTTTATTTTTTTATGTATAAAAGCACTATGTCTAATGCCTCCACATTGCATTTTTTCTTTAATGTGTTGTAAAAAATCTACTTCCGATTTTGCTTCGGTAAATTCTCCAATCATGCCTAAACCAATATTTTGATGTTTATTGGTTAAATGATAAAGTTCGTAAGCAACTTCTTCATACACATGATTTTTAAATAAAGCAGCCAGAATTTTAGATTCTAAATGTTTTTCAAAAGTTACTTCGATTTTTATTTCGGTATTTTCAACAAATTCAAATCGTGCTCCAATTTTTGGATTACTATTTTCATTACCTAAATAAGTCCCTGTTCCAGAACTACTAAAGCTACAATCTTCATAATTACCTATTTTACCAGCTCCAGCTTCAAATAATGCGTTTCGTAATGCAACCACATTTTCTGAAACCGTATAGGTTACTAATTTTTTGATGAAATTTTCTTTCGGAACTAAAATTTTGGTATTTTCTAAACCTATAGCATTGCTGAAAATTTTATTTACGCCTTGTTGGTGATTGTCTAAGGCAGTATGTATCGCATAAATAGCAATGTCGTTTTTTATCGCTTTGATAATTGCTCTTTCAACATAATTTTTGCCCGTAATTTTTTTTAAACCAGAAAATAAAATAGGGTGAAAGCAAACCACTAAGTTGCATTTTTTTGAGATAGCTTCATCAATAACACTCTCTAAAGCATCATGACAAACTAAGATACCATTTATCGTTTCATTTTGATTTCCTACTAGTAAGCCTACGTTGTCAAAATCTTCTGCATAAGCTAAAGGTGCGAGTTCCTCGAGAGTTGCAATTATTTCAAAAAGTTTCATCTACAAATATTTATTTCAAAGATAAAAAAATGCTACTTTCGTACTATGATTTTTTTAAGAAAAGTATTATTTCCACTTGCGATAGTATATTGGATTATCACATTTATACGAAATATTTTTTACGATTTAGGCGTTTTTAAAAGTCAATCTTATGCACTTCCTGTGATTGCTGTAGGTAATTTAAGTGTTGGAGGAACAGGTAAAACGCCTCAAATTGAATATTTAATCCGATTACTTGATGGGTATAAAATAGCTACGCTAAGCAGAGGCTATAAGAGGTTATCTAAAGGCTTTATTTTAGCAGACGAATCGGTTTCAGCAAAAGAATTGGGAGACGAACCTTTTCTGTTTTTTTCAAAATTTCCTAATGTTTTAGTGGCAGTTGATGCAGATAGAAGAAATGGGATTACGCAATTATTAGTGCATAAACCCGATGTTATTTTGTTAGATGATGCTTTTCAACACCGAAAAGTAAGAGCAGGCTTTTATGTCCTATTAACAGCTTATAACGATTTGTTTAGTGACGATTATATTTTGCCATTTGGAAACTTAAGAGAACCAGAAATGGGAAAAAAAAGAGCAAACCTGATAATTGTCACTAAATGTCCTGAAGATTTATCGGAAATTGCACAAATAAAAATAAAACAACAATTGATGGCAAAGGATATACCTGTTTATTTTAGTACCATTCAATATGATAACTATTTATATTCGGAATCTGCTAAATTAGCCGTTAAAGAGCGTAATGAAAGTGTATTGCTTTTGGCAGGTATTGCAAAACCAGAATTATTTTTTGATTATTTAAAAAAAGAAAGCGATACTGTTTTAACCTTTCCTGATCATCATAACTTTACAGCAGATGATGTTCAGAAGATTTTGAAAGTAGCACAAGCAAGAAAGATAATTACTACCGAAAAGGATTTTGTCCGTTTGAAAGGAAAATTACCAGCAAATCAATTGTATTATTTACCAATTCAGAGTAGAGTAATAAACGACGAATTTGGGTTTAATTCTAAAATTTTAAATTATGTGGGAAAAAATACAAGAAACAGTTAATTACCTCATTGAGAAAACTAATTTTAAACCAGAATATGGAATTGTTTTAGGTTCGGGTTTAGGTGGTTTTGCAGATGATATTCAAATTTTGCATACTATTTCGTATACAGAAATACCGAATTTTCCGATTTCTACTGTACAAGGTCATAAAGGAGCTTTATTGTTTGGAGTAATAGGAGATAAAAAAGTGGTTGCTATGCAAGGACGATTTCATTATTATGAAGGATACGATATGAAACAAGTAACTTTTCCTATTCGTGTGATGCAGCAATTAGGTGTTCAAAAACTAATTGTTTCCAATGCTTCAGGAGGAGTAAACCCTACTTTTAAAGTGGGTGATATTATGTTGATAAAGGATCACATTAACATGATGCCAGAACATCCATTAAGAGGTCATAATGATGAGCGCTTCGGACCTCGTTTTGTAAATATGAGTGAGCCTTATTCTAAAGCAATGTTAGTAAAAATAAAAGAAATTGCGAATGAAATGAATATTACTGTTCAGGAAGGGGTTTATCTTGCTTTACAAGGACCTACATTTGAAACTTTGGCTGAATATCGCATGGTTAAAAATATGGGAGCAGATTGTGTCGGTATGTCAACAGTTCCTGAAGTTATTGTGGCTAAACATATGAATATGGATTGCTTAGGTATTTCTGTAATTACCGATATGGGAAATGAAGAAAATATTGAAGAAGTAAACCACGAAGAAGTGTTAGAAGCGGCAAAAAAAGCAGAACCACACGTTAGAAATCTGATTAAAAATTTTATTCTTCAGTATTAGTGTTTAAAAAGCGAAATAATATTTCGTAAAATTCTTCTGGAACAAAAGGTTTCATAATTACTTCATTCATGCCATAAGAAAGTAACATTTCTCTGTTTTCGTTTAATGAAATGGCAGTTAATGCAATGATTGGAATGGTTGGATTAAATTTTCTGATTTCTTGTGTAGCTTCAGTTCCATTAATGCCTGGTAAATGCACATCCATTAATACTAAATCATAGTCATTTGTTTTAAGATGTTCAATTGCTTCTTCACCATTGTCGATTGTAAATGATGGAATTCCTTTTTGTTCTAACATTTTTTGAGTAATCATTTGGTTGATTTTATTGTCTTCAACCAAGAGTATTCTTTTTTGCTTTGCTGTGGGCGAAGTTTCTTTAATAGTGATTTGTGGTACAGTTTCAGTATCTTCTGTTCCCTTTTTGAACGCTAAATCAAATTGTAAACTCGTTCCTTTATTTGTGTCACTATCTAAATAAATTTCACTGCCTAAAATTTCAACAATCTTTTTTACTATAGATAGACCTAAACCTGTGCCTCCATAAGTGCGGTTTACTTCTACTGAACCTTGACTAAAACTTTCAAAAATAGTAGCTTGTTTGTCTTTGGGTATACCAATGCCATTATCTCTTACTTCAAAAGATAATTCGATATCGGTATCTGATTCTGTTTTCTTTTTAATAATAAGCCAAACATCTCCATTTTTACTAAACTTAATCGCATTGTTCACTAAATTGATAATGATTTGTGAGATTTTTGTAGGATCACCAATAATAGTTGGGCTAATTGTTTTGTCTATTTCTAAATGAAAGGTGATGTTGTTTTCTTCAATAAATTCATTAAATGAAATTCTGATGTTTTCAATTAATTCAATTAAGTTAAAGTTTATTTTTTCGACTAAAACTTTATCCGATTCTAAACGGTTAATTTCTAAGATATCATTAATAAAAGCAAGAAGATATTTACCTGAAAACTCTAACGATTTTAAATAGTTTAATTGTGTTGCTTTTGGTTTTTCGTTTAGTAATAAATAAGTAATACCATTAATAGCATTTAACGGTGTGCGTAATTCATGACTAACTGTTGCTAAAAATTCTGCCCTCGCTTTGCTTGCTCTTTCCGCTTTGTTTTTTTCAATGGTTAACTCTTTATTTTTCTCTTTTAGAAGTTTGTTTGTACTAATTCTAATTTTGTTATTCTTAAAAAGGGATAAGCTTAATAAAGACAAAATTGAAATGAGAGCAATACTCAAAATACTAATCAATTTATTAAAGCGAAGTGAACGTTGCTGTATTTTTTTATCTTTATCTAGTTGTTCAATTGTTTTTAATTGTTTTTCAAATTGAATTTTGTCAAAAGTATCTTCTGTTAAAGAATGATTGTAATAATTTCCTAATGAATCAGCAATAGCAACATATTGTTCTAAGAACTCTTGAGATTTTGCATAGTCTTTATTTAATTTATACGTATGGCTTAATTGTTTTAAAATTTTTTTCTTTAGCTGAACATTTTTTAAGTTTTCTTTATTTAATGCTAAAGCTTGATTGAAATTTTCAATAGCAACTTCATATTTTTTATTAATTATTTCGATTTCTCCAATTTGATAATAGGCTTCTACTTTAGTTTCTGTGAAAGTATCATTATTAATAGAATTAATAATTGAAGAAAAAATGGCAATAGCTTTATTGTAGTTTTTTTTGTTTTTTTGAATGATTCCTTTTTGAATATTAATCAATTGGATAGCATCATTAAAATTTAAAGATTCATAAATTTCACTCGCTTTTTTAAAATAGACTTCGGAAAGTTCTACTTGATTCTTTTCTAGATAACATTTTCCTAAGCTATAATAAGTTAGTGCTAAATTTGATGTAGGTTCTTTCTCTTTATATAAATTAATGCTTCGTATAAAGTTTTCTATTGCGGTGTCTGTTTTTTCTAAATCACAATAAATATTTCCAAGTATCAGATAGCAATCGGGTAACTTATGTGCTAACTTTTTATTTTTAGCAAATTCTATTGCTTTTTCGGTATAAACAATAGCTCTGTTGTATGAATGTTTGTCTTCTTTATTAAATGTAGCAATTTCTAAATAATAATCTACACTATCATTCAGTTGTGTGTTTTCTTTTAGAATGGCTTGAGAATAACTAAAAGTACAAATGAAAAAAAAAGCAAATAAGTAGCTTTTCATTAAAATTAAATTTTAAATTTTTCGGTCAAACAGTTCTAAACAAAAATATGTTTTTTTTCTTTTGAAAGCTATTTTTACTACGATATATTTATGAAGATCATATTATTTTTTAGAGATATATTCAATAAGATGAATTAATCTTGAAGAATATCCAATTTCATTGTCATACCAACCTACAATTTTTATCATTTTATCAATTACAGATGTTAATTGTGCGTCAAATAAACAAGAATGCCTGTTGCCAATAATGTCTACCGAAACGATAGGGTCTTCGGTATAATCTAAAATGCCTTTTAAATAGGTTTCAGATGCTTTTTTAAAAGCAGTATTAATTTCGTCAATACTAACTTCTTTTTTTACGTTAACGGTAATATCTGTTAATGACCCATCAGGAACAGGAACGCGAATACCGCAACCTCCAATTTTACCATCTAATTCAGGAAAAATCTTAGTCAGTGCTTTGGCAGCACCAGTTGTAGTAGGAACAATAGATTGAGAAGCACCTCGAGCTCTTCTTAAATCTTTATGGGGTTGATCGTGTAAACTCTGATCTGTAGTGTAGGAATGTACTGTGGTAATATAAGCTTGTTCAATTTCACAAAGTTCTTGAAGCACTTTTATCATAGGTGCTGCATTATTAGTTGTACAACTCGCATTGGAAATAATTATTTCAGATCCATCTAAAATAGTTTCATTTACACCTAAAACAACTGTTTTTATAGTGTCATCTTCTGGTGGTACAGATAAAATTACCTTTTTTGCTCCAGCTAGAATATGTTGATAAATGGCTTCCCAAGTCTTAAATTTACCCGTAGATTCAATTACAAAATCAATAGCTAATGATTGCCAATCTAACTTTTTAATTTCTCTTTCATGGAAAAATAAATATTCTTTTTCATTGATAAAAATGGCGTTTTCATCATAGCTCACGTTTTCCTGTAAAACACCATGGATGCTATCATATTTAACTAAATGACTCATGGTTTTATTGTCGGCTATGTCGTTAATAGCTACAACTTCTATATTAGGATGGTTTAATAATAATCGGAAAACATTTCTACCAATTCTTCCGAAACCGTTAATTGCTACGCGAGTTTTCAAGATATTTGGGATGAGATTATAAGGTTAATAGATAGCTAACTATGAAACAGTTGTTATAAAAAATAAACTTCGAAATTAATGAATGTGTTTTTCAGCATGGTAAGAAGATCGTACTAAGGCACCACTTTCTACATGTCTAAAACCTAATTCTTTACCAATTTTTTCATATTTTTCGAATTGTTCTGGCTTGATAAATTCTTTTACTGGTAAATGTTTTTTACTTGGTTGTAAATATTGACCTATGGTTACAATGTCTACATTTGCCTCTCTTAAATCGTGTAAGGTTTGAATAACTTCTTCTTCGGTTTCTCCCAAACCTAGCATAATTCCTGATTTGGTTCTTTTAATACCTTGTTGTTTAAGATAACGAAGTACTTCTAAGCTTCTTTCGTATTTAGCTTGAATACGCACTTCACGAGTCAATCTTTTTACCGTTTCCATATTGTGAGAAACTACTTCAGGTGCAACTGCTACAATTCGATCTAAATTTCTTTCGTTGCCTTGAAAATCAGGAATTAAAGTTTCTAAAGTTGTATTTGGGTTCATTCTACGAATGGCTTTCACTGTTTCTGCCCAAATTATTGATCCCATGTCTTTAATGTCATCTCTATCTACACTCGTAATAACCGCATGCTTAATTTTCATTAATTTGATAGAGCGTGCTACTTTTTCTGGTTCATCCCAATCAACCGTTTCTGGTCTTCCTGTTTTTACACCACAAAAACCACAAGAACGCGTACAAATATTACCTAATATCATAAATGTAGCGGTTCCTTCTCCCCAACATTCACCCATATTAGGACAACTACCCGATGTACAAATCGTGTTTAATTTATATTTGTCGACTAAGCCTCTTAATTCTGTATATTTTTTTCCAGTAGGTAATTTTACACGTAACCATTTTGGTTTTGGTTCCTTAGGAGGAAAAACATTATTTAGTACCGTTTCCATTATAATCAATTTGAACTACAAAGATAAAAAGAAGTTAGAAGTTAGAAGTTAGAAATTAGAAAAAATACAAACTTTATGAAATTGTTAGGATTTTTTTTTGATTAGTATCTAACCTTTTCCTATTCCACAAAATCTAAATCGGTATTATGGGTTTCGGGTATGGTTAATGTGGCATAAATTGCTATTGTGAAAACAACAAAACCAACTACAGCAGCAGCCCAAACTACGCCATTAAATACTTTTAAATAATTAAAGCTAATCAACATAACAGGAAGTAAACCTCTTACCATATTAGGAATCGTTGTAGCTGCTGTACTTCTTATATTGGTGCCAAATTGTTCTGCTCCAACTGTAACAAACATAGCCCAATAACCGGTTCCTAACCCTAACCATGCACAGTAAAAATAATACATGTTTTCAGTTTTGGTTCCGCCAAAGAGCATTAGATATACACCTATTGTAGTAAAAAGCATCATGTAGAGAATAGCTTTTTTTCGAGAATGTAACCAATGTGAAATAAAACCACTGGCAAAATCACCAACAGAAATACCGATGTAGGTCCACATAATAGCTCTTCCAGGGTTGATGTTTTCAATTCCAAAAGCAGGAGCGAATTGATTTCCCATTACGGCTAAAATCCCAACACAAAACCATGTTGGTAGTCCGATGGCGATACATTTTAAGTATTTTATAAAACGATTCTTGTTGGTAACAAATAATAAAATATTACCTTTTTGAATGCTGTCTGATTTTTTAATGTCTTTATATATGCCAGATTCAACCACTCCTACACGAAGAAATAGAAGAACTAAACCTAAACCACCACCTACAAAATAGGCAATGGTCCAATCGTCAGCAAGTTCTACAGTTAATTGAGCTACAACCGCTCCTAATAGTCCAAAACCCGCTACAATAGAGGTTCCAATAGCTCTTAATTCTTTTGGTAGTGATTCAGAAACTAAAGTAATTCCGGCTCCTAGTTCTCCTGCTAAGCCTATTCCGGCTATAAAGCGTAATAAAGCATATATTGTTACTAAGTTATCTTTAGGGAAATAAGGTAAAAAACCGCAGGCAATATTCGCTAGTGAATACACTAATATGGAACCAAAAAGTACCGATAATCTTCCTTTTTTATCACCGAAAATTCCCCAAATAATACCTCCTATTAATAAGCCAACCATTTGGTAATTTAAAATGGTTGAACCTGCTACATTGGCATCTAAACCTAACGCTTCTAAGCTAGGAACTCTTACAATTCCAAATAATAATAGGTCGTAAATATCTACAAAATAGCCTAAAGCAGCTACAATAACAGGTAAGGAAAATAGGTGTTTTAGCTTCTGAGAAGTGGTAAATTGCGACATTACATTCTATGTTGGTTGATTCCCAAATATAGAAAAGTTATTTTGTTTTTTTCTTCTCTTTTTTAGTAATAATTTCGGCTAGTAATTTTTTGGCACGAAGCAATTTTATTTTGATATTATTTAGTGGTTCATCCAAAGTTTCTGCCATATCTTGATAGCTCATTTCCTGAAAATAGCGTAGTTGAATAACTTCTTGATAGGCAGGTTTTAGTTTTTTGATATAACTTAATAGCTGAGAAAGATTTTGTTCTGTAATAATTTCGTCTTCAATCGAAGGGCTTTCATCTACTACATTAAAAGCACGATCATCATCGTCATCAGAAATATCAATAAATAAAGATGATTTTTTCTTGCGAAGCATATCAATATGAACATTTTTAGCAATAGTAATTAACCATGTGTTAAAGCCAAATTCAGGATTGTATGTGGTTATTTTGTCAAAAGCTTTGGCAAATGTTTCTATGGTGATGTCGTCTGTATCGGTTTCATTCTCAGTTCTTTTTAACATAAAACCGTATACTTCATTCCAAAAGAAGTCCAATAGAAAAGTAAATGCAACTTGATCTCCATTTTTAGCAAGCTCAATGTTTTTTTGAATAATTTCAGGATTTATTTCCAATGTACAGGTTTTGAAAAAAGATTAGTAAAAAATACATTCAGTTGTGTGAAGATAAGTATTATTTCTATAATTGGAAACCAAAGTAAGGTGTCTTTCTCATTTAATTTACCAGCAGCATAGCCTAAACTAATCCAAGTGAAGCAGTATCTAAAAATAACAATTGCCAAAACAATAAGCCATTGGTGTTGAAAGACTAAGAGTATAACCGAAAGTAAAATAAAAAAAAGTTGCGTAAAGTAAAACAAACCTAATTGTAAACGATCAAAACCAGAATATAGTTTTGCAGTCGATACATGTCTTCTTTTTTGGTTGAACCAACTACTAAACGTCTTTTTTGGCTCTGAATACGTAAAACTCTCAGGAGTGTAACAGATAGCGGTGTTTTGTTTAGTATTTACTTCGTTAATGAATAAATCATCATCACCTGAACGAACTTTCATGTGGTTTACAAAACCACCTACACTAAAAAATAAGTCTTTTTGATAGGCTAAATTTCTACCTACACCCATGTAAGGTTTTCCTGATTTTGCCCAACCAAAATACTGTACAGCTGTTAAAAGTGTTTCAAAACGAATGATTTTGTTTAAAAACGAATTTTTGATCTTTTCATAACCACCATAACCCAATACAACACTTTTCTTTTCTGAAAATTGACTTGTCATTTGACTAATCCAGTCTTCAGAATTTGGAAAACAATCTGCATCTGTAAATAGAAGATTATTGTTTTTAGCAGCTTTAATTCCTAAGGTTAAAGCATATTTTTTGTTTGCCCAAAAAGTTTCATTGTTTTCTACTTTTACTATTTTTATGTTGGGATACTTACTTTGGTATTCTTCAAATAATTCTAAAGTTTCATCGGTAGAAGCGTCATCAATTAATACTAATTCATAGTCTGGGTAATTCTGCGCAATTAAAATGGGAAAATATTTTTTAATATTTTCTGCTTCGTTTTTAGCACAAATAATTACTGAAACAGGAAGTTTTTTTGATGTAAGTTGTTGTTTTTTTGCAAAAGAAAAGTTTCCAAAAATAAATATATAATAAATAAATTGGATGCCCACAATAACTGCAAAAGCAATCAGTAAGATTGTTAAAATCATGGTAGGAAACTAAAAATTAAGAATGCGAATTTTCTTTGCAGTCTTTCATTTCTTCTGGAGTTTTACCACAAAAACTACAATTTTCTCCATCAGGATTTAAAAACGGACTTTGACTAGCACAAGTACCAGCAAACTTACCATCTTTTTTTCCCCAAATTTTAATAGTGATACCTAAAATGGCAATAGCAAGAAGCCCGATTGTAAGTAATATTAATTTCATCTTTTTTGTAAAAAATTAGAGAGTACAAAGATACAAAAAACAATTTTTATAATCAGAATTTAGTTTTTGTAATTTTTTTAAATGATATTCACTTCAGCTTCTATTGCAATGCCAAACTTCTCAAAAATTGCTTGTTGGATTTCTTTAGCAACTGCTAAAATTTCTGCTCCTGTAGCTGTTCCATAATTGACTAAGACTAAAGCTTGGTTTTTATGAATTCCAGCATCTCCAAAACGCTTTCCTTTAAAACCAGCTTGTTCAATAAGCCAACCTGCAGGAACTTTTACTTCAGTGTCGGAAATAGGGTAATGAGGTATTTCTGGGTAATTTGCCTTAGCTTTTTCGTAACTACTTTTAGAAACGATTGGGTTTTTAAAAAAACTACCGCTATTTCCTAGTTCTTTTGGATCGGGTAATTTACTTTTTCTAATGGCAATTACAGCATTGCTAATGTCTTTTAATGTGGGGGAAGTAATATTTTGAGTGTTTAGTTCTGTCTCAATAGCACCGTATGAAGTGTTTAAATAATGGTTTTTTTTGGTTAACTTAAAAGTAACAGAAGTAATAATGTATTTGTTTTTTAATTCGTTTTTAAAGATACTCTCTCTGTAGCCAAAAACACAACTTTCTTTGTCAAAAGTAACTAATTTTTGAGTAGCTATTTCCATGGCTTCACAACAAAAAAAAGTGTCTTTTATTTCTACACCATAAGCGCCTATGTTTTGTATCGGTGTGGTGCCTACATTACCCGGAATTAGAGAAAGATTTTCAATGCCACCATAATTTTTTTCGATACAATATAAAACAAATTCATGCCAGTTTTCTCCAGCATTTGCTTTTACCCATACAAAATCTTCATTAGTGTCTACAATTTCAATTCCTTTTAAAGCAACATGAATAACTAGTTTTTCGATGTTTCGAGTAAGTAACATATTGCTGCCTCCTCCTAAAATAAAAATGTCGTTATGATTTTGTAAAACGGAAGCTAATTCTTCTTTTGAATGAACCGCTACAAATTGATTCGCTTTAGCATTAATTCCAAAAGTATTGTAGTTTTTTAGAGAGAAATCGGATTCGAAAATCATAATATTAAAGATGTTTTAAGAATGTAAAAATAACAATTAATTACTATGTTTTTATAGTTTAAAAATGCGGTAAGGTTGGTTTGTAGTTTTTAAAATATTTTCTGTTCTTTCTTCATGAGTATCAGAAATAAAAATTTGACCAAAAACCGATTCGTTAACTAAGGAAACAATTTTTGCAACACGTGACTCGTCTAGTTTGTCAAAAATATCATCAAACAATAAAATAGGTAATTCTCCGCTTTGTTGTTTCATGAATTCAAATTGTGCTAGTTTTAAAGCAATTAAAAAGGATTTTTGTTGACCTTGCGAGCCAAACTTTTTAATAGGGTAACTTTCAATCTCAAATGATAAATCATCTTTGTGAATGCCACAGCTAGTGTATTGCAATGCCCTGTCTTTTGTTAGGTTTTGAGAAAATAGAACAGGCATGTTTGTATCGTGTAACTGACTTTGGTAAACCAATTGTACCTTTTCATTCTGATTGGTAATATGGTTGTGGTATTTTTGAAAAATAGGCGTAAATTCTTCTAGAAAATGTTGCCTTTTTTTAAAAATATTATTCCCTAAAGGAGCTAATTGTTCGTCATAAATTGCTAAATTATCTTTGTCAAAAGTTAGGTTGAGTGCAAAATATTTTAGCAAAGCATTACGTTGTGCAATTAGTTTTTGATACTGAATTAATTCATTTAAATAATGGTGATCTAAAGTTGATAAAACACTATCTATAAATTTACGTCTGGTTTCGCTTCCTTCAATTATTAAGTCTGTATCTGAAGGTGAAATAATAACTAATGGAATAAAACCGATATGTTCAGAAAGTTTGTCGTAAATTTTATTATTTCTCTTAATAATTTTTTTTTGACCTCTTTTAATACTACAAGAGATTTTTTCCTCTTTTTCTTTTTTATTGAAAACAGCATCTAATAAAAAGAAATCTTCTTCATGTTTTATGTTTTGAGTGGCTAATGGATTGAAATAACTTTTTCCATAGGCAAGGTGATAAATAGCATCTAGAATATTTGTTTTTCCAACTCCGTTTTGTCCCACAAAGCAATTGATTTTGCTAGTGAAATCAAACGATTTTGAAGCAATGTTTTTGTAATTTAATAGCGTAAGATGGTTTAAAAACACAAATAAAAACTTTTAAAAATAACAGACACAAAAGTAAGAGTAAATTAAAGAATAAGTTTGTTTTTTTTGAAAAATGTAAAAAATAGCATTTAATTTTGGATTGAAAAAAGACTATAAAATAGATAGCTTATTTTAGATATGTTGTAAAATATTAGTAATAGAATTCTTGAAATACAGTCGTTATTCTGTAAATAATGATTATTTTAAAATATTTTTTGTGTGTGTTTGAAGAAAAATTATATTTTTGCACCTCTAATAAATGTATTATAAATGGCAACATATAACAAAAGAGGTTATAAAACACCAAAACCAAAAGAAGTTTTAGAAAACGAAAATGAATTTGATGAAGTGTTAGAATCGGGCGAAAGTACTACAGAAGAAGTATTTAATGCTCTTGATGCAACAGCTTCTAGAACGGAAGAATGGGTAGCAAAAAACCAGAAAGTAATTTTAGGAGTTGTAGGTGTTATAGCATTGGCAGCTATTGGATACATATTGTTTAATAAATTTGTGGCAGAACCAAAACAAGAACAAGCATTAAACGATATTTATCAAGCGCAAGTATATTTTAATGAAGCGTTAACAAATACTCAAAATCCTGATTCATTGTTTAATTTAGCGTTAAAAGGTGGAGAAGGTAAATTAGGGTTAGTTAATTTAGCGGAACAATATTCTGGTTCAAAAGCTGGAAATATAGCAAATTACTATGCAGGAATGGCTTATTTACATACAAAAGATTTTAAAAATGCTGAAAAATATCTTTTAGAATATAAAGCAGACGATGTGATGACTAAAGCATTGTCTTTAGGGGCTTTGGGAGATGCTTATTCAGAATTAAATAAAGTAGACGAAGCGATTAGTTCATATAAAAAAGCGGCTGAGGTAGATGAAAATGATTTTACAACACCAAAATTTTTAATGAAAGCAGCGCAGTTAGCTTATTTGAATAATAAAAAAGCCGAAGCACACGCCATGTTCACTACTATCAAAGAAAAATACGAAACTTCAAGAGAAGCAATGAATATTGATGCTTTAATAGCAATGACCGAATAAGCTTATGGCTACTGAAAATAAAAATTTATCTCAATACGATAAAAACACAATCCCAAATGCGAAAGATTTTCGATTTGGGATTGTTGTTTCTGAATGGAATGATACGATAACCAACGGCCTTTTTGAAGGAGCAAAAGCTGCTTTATTGGATTGTGGGACTTTGCCAGAAAATATTATAAAATGGGATGTGCCTGGTAGTTTTGAATTAGTTTTTGGTTCTAAAAAAATGATTCAAACACAAAAGGTAGATTGTGTAATTGCTATTGGTTGTGTCGTTAAAGGGGAAACTATGCATTTTGAATTTGTATGTGATGGCGTAACCCAAGGAATAAAAGATTTAAATGTACAATATGATGTGCCTACTATTTTTTGTTTGCTAACGGATAATACAATGCAACAATCAATTGATAGAAGTGGTGGAAAACACGGAAATAAAGGTACAGAAGCAGCTATAGCAGCTATAAAAATGGTTGATTTAAACAAGAAGAAGTAATTTTTTTTGTTTCCATATTTTAAATCCCGATTTATCGGGATTTTTTGTTAACAAAAAATTGAGATAAAAAAGCGCAAAAATCCTTAAATTTGAAAAAAATACTTTCGTATGATTAAATTTGGAAGAGGACAATTCAAGTTGCCTAAAAATAAAAGATTTAACTATACCCCTCGTCATTATGATGGAAAAAAAATCGATAATATTTATGATTTTGATTCTGTTATAAAGAAAGATAGAGATGCGGTAAGTTATAACGATCTTAGAGCACATTGGAGTGATGCAAGAACAAATAGCAGAAATAGAGGAAATAGACAATTTAATCTAAGAATTTTAATTATAATTTTGGTTTTGTTGTTGCTTTTTATGTATATAATAGATTTTGATTTATCTATTTTTAAAAAACAATAAATGTCTAGTATTATTCAATTATTACCCGATCATGTTGCGAATCAAATTGCTGCAGGAGAGGTGGTTCAAAGGCCTGCTTCAGTTGTAAAAGAATTACTTGAAAACGCTATTGATGCCAAAGCAACAGATATTAAACTTATTATTAAAGACGCGGGAAAAACACTAATTCAAGTTATAGATAATGGTATTGGAATGAGTGTTACCGACGCACGTTTGTGTTTTGAACGTCATGCCACTTCTAAAATTCGCCATGCTGAAGATTTATTTGATTTACATACCAAAGGTTTTAGAGGTGAAGCATTAGCTTCAATTGCAGCTATTGCGCATGTAGAATTAAAAACCAAGCAAGATCAAGAAGAATTAGGACATCATATTATTATTGAAGGGAGTAAATTCATGTCGCAAGAAGTGGCAGTTTTACCTAAAGGGACATCTTTTTTGGTTAAAAACTTATTTTTTAATATTCCTGCTAGACGTAATTTTCTTAAATCTGAAACTGTTGAAATGAAACATATTATGGATGAGTTTCAACGTGTAGCATTGGCTCATCCTTCTATTTATTTTACTTTAATACACAATGGTTCAGAGAATTATAATTTACCTAGTTCAAATTATAGACAACGCATTGTAAATATTTTAGGAGGGAAAACAAATGAAAAATTGGTTCCTGTTTCTGAAGATACAGAAATAGTTACGATTAGTGGTTTCATTAGTAAACCTGAATATGCTAAAAAGAGTAGAAGCGAACAATTCTTTTTTGTAAATAACCGATTTATAAAAAGTGGTTATTTACATCACGCCATAATGAGCGCCTATGATGGTTTGTTGAAAGAAGGCAATCAACCAAGTTACTTTTTATATTTAAAAGTTCCTCCGCATACTATTGATATTAATATACATCCTACTAAAACTGAAATTAAGTTTGACGATGAGCAAGCCTTATATGCTATTTTACGTTCTTCAGTAAAGCATAGCTTAGGACAATTTAATGTGGCACCTGTTTTAGATTTTGAAAGAGACCCAAATTTAGATACGCCTTATGAATATAAAGATAAAAGTTCGCACGCGCCATTAATCCAGGTGGATGCTAATTTTAATCCTTTTGCAGATGAAACACCAGTTGCTAAATCTTCTAGTCCAAGTTTTTCAAGTTCGTATAGTTCCAAAGGAAATTATGCTAAAAAAGAAACAGCTACTTCATGGGAAAGTTTGTATGTAGATTTGCGTCAGGATACCAAAGAGGTAGAAAGTATAGCGATTGAAAGTGAAGAGGTAACCGGTTCTTTCTTCGAAAGTATGGACATTAATATAACGCCATCTAGAACGTATCAAATACATAAAAAATACATTGTAAGCTCTATAAAGTCTGGAATGCTTGTTATTGACCAAAATAAAGCGCATCAACGCATTTTATACGAGCAATATTTAGCTAATATTACGGTGAAGAAAGCATCTAGTCAACAGTTACTATTTCCTTTGGAATTACATTTTACCAAGGAAGAGTTGCTGTTTATTAAAGAATTACTACCTTCATTAGAAAATACTGGTTTTATTTTTGATGAAATTGGTAAGGAGCGTATTCAAATTATTGGGATACCAGTTTCGATTCAAGAAAGCGAAGTAAGTATATTGTTAGAAGAATTAATCAATGGTTTACAAACTAATGTCCCAGAAAGTAGCTTTTGCCTGAATGATGGTATTGCTAAAACGATGGCTAAAAGTGTGGCTGTAAAAACAGGAACTTACTTAACCGAATTGGAACAAGAAAACTTAGTAAATAGTTTATTTGCATGTAAAGACCCTAATGTGTCTCCTTTTAATAGACCCACTTTTATTACGATAAGTGTTGAAGATTTAGATAAAAAATTTGCATTATGATAAGAATGACTGAAATGGTTAAACATTTGTTAATCATTAATATTATATTTTATATTGGAACGTATTTGGTTCCTATTTCTTATGATTTATTAGCGTTGCATTATTTTGAAAACAATCAATTTCGTTTGTGGCAACCTATAACCCATCTGTTTATGCATTCAGGTTTTGGGCATATCTTCTTCAATATGTTAGTTTTGGTTTTATTTGGTTCGGTTGTAGAATATTTTTTAGGAGATAAAAAGTTTTTATTTCTGTATTTTTCATGTGGAATAGGAGCATTTATATTACAGGTAGTTATAAATTATTTTGAATTTCATCATAGTTTAAATATTTTAATTGATAATGGAATTAGTAAAAATGAAATATATCAAACCTTAAATGCAACCAAGTATAGCACAATTTGGAATGAATATTTATCGAAAAGTAATTTTAATGGGTTGGTCTCAACTTTTGTCTCAACTTCGGTAGGAGCTTCTGGTGCTATTTCTGGGCTAATGGTTGCATTTGTATTTTTAGATCCAAATAGAGAAATGACTTTATTCCCTTTCCCAATTCCTATAAAAGCTAAATATTTGATTAGTGGTTATTTTGTAATGGATTTATTTATGGGATTGCAAGGAAGTTCTTTGTTTGGAAAAGGAGAAAACACTTTTATTGGACATTTTGCTCACTTAGGAGGAGCAATAACAGGATTTCTTATGATGTGGTATTGGAAAAAGAATCAGTTTAATAAAAATCGTTGGGATAGATAATATATATAGTTATGAATGTTTTTCAGGATTTTAAGAACGAATATAGGTTAGGAGGTTTAGTTCAAAAAATTATCTTTTGGAATGCAGGGATTTTTATTCTTGTTTCATTAATGAACATGCTAATAAAAGTGTCACAAGTTAGTTTTGATTTTTCTGAATATATTGCTTTACCATCTCTCTTTGGTAAATTTATTACTAGGTTTTGGACTCTTTTTACTTATATGTTTATTCATTTCGATTTTCTTCATTTATTGTTTAACTGTATAGTACTTTGGTTTGCTTCTCGCTATTTTTTATATTATTTTACTCAGAAGCAATTCTCAACAGTTTATTTTGTTGGTGGTATTTTTGCTGGAGTTGTTTTTTTAGTATATTATCAAATTATTGGCGAGTATTCTTATTTAATAGGAGCAAGTGGAGCCATTTTTGCTGTATTAATGGCTGTTACAATATATGCACCGTATACTCAAGTAGGTTTTTTTTCATTAGATTTTATCAAACTTTGGCATATCAGTTTTTTTATTTTGTTTTTAGATTTTATTCAAATGCCTTTTGGGAATTTTGGAGGTCATTTAGCGCATTTCGGAGGAGCATTTTTTGGTTTTCTATATGTTAAATTACTACAAAATGGAACCGATTTATCTAAAGGAATCTCTAAATTGCAAGATGTTTTTGAAACAATAATAACACCAAAAAAGAAAACACCATTTAAGGTGCATAAAAATAATAATCAAAGACCTCGTTTTTCTAATGAGACCAAAGAAAAAGATGTTCATCAAAAGAAAATAGACGATATTTTAGATAAAATAAGCAAATCAGGGTATGATAGCTTGAGCAAGGAAGAAAAAGAGTTTTTATTTAAAGCTGGAAAATAGTTGAAAAGAGAATCGTTAATAAGTAGAGTTGCTTTTTTTTGTAATAAGGTTTTGGCTTTACTAACATTTCTCGCATATATTTTACCTTTTCTTGCGCCAAATTTATTTCCTTTTTTAAGTGTTTTAACGTTGCTTTTGCCGTTATTTTTAATTTTAAATGTTGCTTTTTTTATTATTTGGGTACTTCAATTGAAAAGAAAAATGGTGCTTTCTGGCATCGTACTTTTAATAGGGATTACTTTCTTAGGAAAACTTTATCGTTTTAATGCTGTTGCTTTGGACACAGAACCAGATGATTTTGTGGTTATGAGTTACAATGTGAGATTGTTTAATAAGTATGAATGGTTACCAAATAAGAAGGTACCAAATGATATTTCAGATGTAATTCAAGATTATAATCCTGATATTTTATGTTTACAAGAGTTTACACCTAATGAAGATGTAAGGTTAAGAAATTTTCCATACAAGAAAATTTATCTAAAAGGAGATAAAAATAAATATGGACAAGCTATTTATTCAAAATATGAAATTGTAAACACGGGTAAAATCGTTTTTCCTAATTCTACTAATAATGTTATTTTTGCCGATATACTCAAGAAAAATGATACTATAAGGGTTTATAGCATGCATTTACAATCGGTTAAAATTAGCACTGATATTCACGAAAAATTAGACGAAAGTAAGTCTAAGTTTATTTTTAAACGCATTAGTGAAGCTTTTAAACAACAACAATTACAATCGGAATTAATTAAAAACCATTATGACAGTTGTTCTTATGCGAAAATCATTTGTGGAGATATGAACAACAGTGCTTTTTCATATGTTTACAGGAATATAAAAGGGAAAATGAAAGATGCTTTTGAAGAAGCGGGTTTTGGTTTTGGAACCTCTTATAATTTTAAATATTATCCAGCCAGAATAGATTATGTATTTGTTGAAGATTCTTTTGTCGTAAAAGAATTTATAACTAACAACCAAGTTAAACTTAGCGATCATTTTCCTGTTATAACGCGACTTAAAAAAGTTGAACTAGAAAAAAATGAAAAGTAATTTATAGTTTTTGTTCTAGTAAATAGGTCTTTGAATGCCTTCCTTCATTAAATAAAAGATCTAAGATACTTAAATTTGGTATAAAGCCCTTCTTTTCATTAAATACTTGTGTGTAAGCCTCATTAATAAAAGTGTCTTTTTTACCGTTAACTAAAGGCCTGAAATCGGTAAAGTGTTCTACATCATGAAAATACTCTTTCGTAGTGTTGTAAGGCAATGTAATGCCTAAACAAGCATTGATAATTTCAAATATTTCAAAATTTAAATCCATCATGAAATTATGTTTTTTTTCGAAAATTGGTCGAATATCATCTTCAAAAAACTCAAAAAAAGGAGATGTTCTATAAGCTGCTTCTAATGATTTAAAATGGTTTTTTTGCCAATCAAAAGCATCTTCAATTTTAGTGTCTTTAAATTTTTGATGTTCTTCTTTACTGTGTTTTAAAGGAATATTTAACATCTGAATACCATTCGGACTGTAGACATACATTCTATTACGATTGGTTTGCTTTTGAAAATTATCTTCTATTTCAAAAGTAATTGTTTCTGCTTGTAGTAAAGCGGTATAATGACTTATTGAAGGAAAATAGGTAGGATGTAATAAAATATTCATTCTGTTGATGGTGTTTTATTTAAAAAGCAAGAGTTTATATTTTTACAATATAAACTCTTGAGTTATTTGATATTATTTTTATTTAATAGCTTTCTCTTTTTTTCTTTTTTTGTAGAAATATTCACCTACAAAATATAAAGCTAGTAAAATTAAAAAGTATTTAAAATAAGATTTAGGTTGACCTTCACCAGATACCGTTGTAAATAATCGTTCCCAACGAATTTTATTCAATCCTTGTCCATTAGAATTATAACTCATCCAAATAAATACTGGCTTTCCTACGATATGATTTTCTGGAGTATATCCAAAATAACGAGCATCTAATGAATTATGACGATTATCTCCCATCATCCAATAATAATCTTGTTTAAAAGTGTATTGATTGGTTACTTGTCCGTTAATTTTAATTTGATCTCCGTTAGCTTCAAGTGTATTTCCTTCATATTCTGTAATTATAATTTTATAAAGCGGAAGTGTTTCTTTAGTTAATGCTACCGTTTTTCCAGCTTCAGGAATATAAATTGGACCAAAATTGTCTCCGTTCCAGTCCCTTGTTTTGGATGGTTTGCCGTCTTTAAAATCTGGGAAAACACCATCTTCAGCACCTTTTCTAATTTGTCTTGTTGTAGACCTGATTCTAGAATCAGATTTCATTTTTTCTACTTTTTCAAAGGTTAAGTTACCAAGGATATAATTAGTGGCTACTTTTAAATTTAATTTATCGAATATTTCTTGAGAAATACTTCCTGTAATTACAGATGTCTTTAAGTCTCTATCCACTTCTTCCATTCCGTAATTGTCTATCAATAATTTTTTTACTTCGGGCTTATCCCAAACTGCATTATCAATTTCAAAAACGTAACCTGTTTCTGTAATATCATAATCGTTTAATAGGCCTTGACTTATTGGGTCTTTGGTTTTTATAACGTGAAAATATTGAGGTTTGGCTCTTTCTGGTAAAATAAGTTCTTTACCGTTTATAAACACAATTCCATCTTTAATTTCTAAAGAATCTCCGGCAATACCTACACATCTTTTAACGTAATTGGTTTTTTTATCAATAGGTTTGTCTATTCTTCTATTTGAAGGATGATACATGTTGTCTAAGGTGTCTCTTGGCCAGTTGAAGACGACAATGTCATTATTTTTAATTTTTTCTAATTTAGGAAATCTAAAATAAGGTAATTGTGGTTTTTTTAGATACGATAATGAACCAGTTAAAGGAATAGAATCGTGAACCATGGGTGCAGCTATTGGTGTCATAGGAGTTCTAGCACCATAATTAAATTTACTTACAAAAAGAAAATCACCTATTAGTAACGATTTTTCTAAAGAAGAAGTAGGAATTACATAAGGTTGTATAAAATAAGTATGCACAAATGTAGCTACAATAATAGCAAAAGCTAATGAACCTAAGGTGTCCATTGCTCTTGTAGGAGCTTTTAAATCACGATTGGCGTGATATGTAACTTCTTGACTGTAATTTACATAAAGAATATATAAGCCAAGAGTAGCAATACCTAGTACCATGTCTAGGGTTGTTTTTTTACCAAATGTTCGCAATGTTTCTATCCAAATGATGGGAAACATAAATAAATTAATAATAGGAATGAAAAGCAACAGGGTCCACCATGTAGGTCTATTGATGATTTTCATTAATACTATAGCATTGTAAATTGGAGCAAAAGCTTCCCATGACTTTCTACCTGCTTTTGTATATAATTTCCAAGTACCTAAACCATGTATGACTTGTACTATTAAGATAAATAATAACCAACCTTGTACTGACATTTTTATTTTATTTAATTGTTTAATTTGTTTAAAGTTTAAGAGTTTAAACTTCAAAGCAATTATTATGTTTTTATCTTTCTAACTTCTAACTTAATCCTAAAACATCTTTCATTGTAAAGATGCCTTTTTTACCTATAATCCATTCTGAAGCCACTACTGCACCTAGGGCAAAACCTTCTCTAGTATGCGCAGTATGTTTTATTTCAATCTGGTCTACACTGCTATCGTAGAAAATACTGTGAGTACCAGGGATATTTTCAATACGTTTTGCTTCAATATGTATTTCGGATGCAGATGCTTTATCTAATGTCCAATTTGTGTAATTGGCGTTTTTGATAATTCCATTAGCTAATGAAATGGCAGTACCACTTGGAGCATCCAATTTTTGTGTATGATGAATCTCTTCCATAGATACTTGGTATTGCTTTAAATTGGCCATCATTTTTGCCAAATAATCATTTAACTCAAAAAAAATATTAACTCCTAAACTAAAATTAGAACCATAAATAAAACTTCCATTTTTAGCCTCACATAACGATACAATAGTGTCATATGCTTCAAGCCAACCTGTAGTTCCCGAAATTACTGGTACGTTTTTTTCAAAACAAGCAGAAATATTAGCAACAGCACTTGTTGGAATACTAAAATCAATAGCTACATCTGCTTCTTCTAGTCCATTATAATCTTCTTCTCGGCCTTTTTTTAATACAATTTCATGACCTCTTTCTAAAGCTATTTTTTCAATAACTTTTCCCATTTTTCCGTATCCTAAAAGTGCAATTTTCATGAAGTATAAGACGTGTTTTTTATATTGTGTTAGCTAATAAAATGTTAAAAATTATAAGTGAGTTTAATCCCTGTTTTAAATTGATAATCTATCTCATTTTGGTATAGCTCAGGTCTAACAGATAAATTTTCATTTACATTAAACTGAAGTAGGTGTGCATCTACATTAGCGTCTATAATATTTAGAATATAAATACCCGCTGTAATTAAAGCCGATAAATCTCTGTTTCGTTGGTGGTATTTTTGTCCTCTAATTAAACCATCATTTGAAAGGCTTCCATAAATAGGATGTTGGCCTTGCTTAGAAGTTCCGTCTAAACGAGCTTTATATTCGTCTCTAAATTCATGATACTTTTTATTGTTCCACCCATAAAAATATAGCCCAGCACCTAAACCTCCATATACAAGAGGTATTTTCCAGTATTTTTTGTTATAGGCTTGCCCAAGTCCAGGAAGTACAGCCGAATAAAAAGCGGCTTTTGCTGGAGATAAAGGGTTTATTTTTGTCCCTTTTGACGGAACAGTATCTTTTATAACAAGAGAAACTTCTTCTTGAGCAAGACACACATTACTAAAGAGCAAACAAAAAAAAGATATGAAGAATAGCTTTCTCACTAATTGTTAATCAATTTCAAAATACGATTAAAGTCTTCTTCAGATTGAAAAGGAATAGTTATTTTCCCTTTTCCATTAGAAGCTACTTTTACATCTACTTTTGCACCAAAAAAACCCGTAAATGCTTTTTGATCAGTATCTGCAACTTCAAAACTTTTTGTGGTAGCTTTAACAGCTTGAGGTTTTAAACTGTCTTGATATTTTTTAACCAAAGCTTCTGTTTCTCTTACTGATAAGTTTTGACTGACTACTTTATGATAAATATCAGACTGAACTTCATCATCTTCAATTGAAATTAAAGCACGACCATGACCCATAGAAATAAATCCATCTCGCATGCCTGTTTGAATAATTGGATCTAATTTTAATAAACGCAGATAATTAGTAATAGTTGAACGCTTTTTGCCAACTCGATCACTTAATTCTTCTTGTGTTAAATTAATTTCATCTATTAATCTTTGGTATGATAAAGCGACCTCAATTGGGTCTAAGTCATGACGTTGAATGTTTTCCACCAAAGCCATTACTAATGATTCATTGTCATTAGCTAAACGAATATAAGCCGGAATAGTTTCTAAACCAGCTAGTTTAGAAGCACGAAGCCTTCTTTCTCCAGAAATTAACTGAAATTTGTTAAAATCTAATTTACGAACCGTAATCGGTTGAATAACACCTAATTCCTTAATGGAAATGGCTAATTCTTTTAAAGTTTCTTCGTTAAAATTACTTCTCGGTTGAAACGGGTTTATCTCAATTGCATCTAATTCAAGCTCAATAATATTACCAACAACTTTATCCGCCCCTTTGTCTTCTACCGATTTAATATCGTTTGTAGGGTCTTTTAATAAAGCTGATAATCCTCTTCCTAATGCTTGTTTTTTTTCTGCTTTCGCCATCTTTCTATTACTTATTTTTCTTGATAATTTCTTCCGCTAAATTAATATAATTGGTAGCCCCTTTGCTGGTCGCATCATAATTGATAATGCTTTCTCCATAACTAGGTGCTTCGCTTAATTTAATATTTCTTTGAATTACGGTTTCAAAAACCATATCGTTGAAGTGTTTTTGTACTTCTTCAACCACTTGGTTCGATAAACGCAAACGAGAATCATACATGGTTAATAATAATCCTTCAATATCTAATTCTGGATTGTGTATTTTTTGAACACTTTTAATAGTATTCAATAATTTCCCTAAACCTTCTAAAGCAAAATATTCACACTGAATAGGAATAATAACACTATCTGCAACAGTTAAAGCGTTTAAAGTTAACAATCCTAATGAAGGAGCACAATCAATAAGGATGTAATCGTATTTGTCTTTTACACTATCTAGTGCTTTTTTCAACATATATTCACGATTTTCTTTATCTACAAGCTCAATTTCAATAGCTACTAAGTCTATATGTGCAGGTATAACCGAAACGTTCGGAGCATTGGTAGCCATGGTTGCTTCGTCTGGAGTATTACTATGCTCTAAAACTTGATAACTACCGATGGCAACACTTTCCACATCAATACCTAAACCCGAACTGGCATTGGCCTGTGGATCAGCATCAATTAAGAGTACTTTCTTTTCTAAAACACCTAGTGCAGCAGCAAGATTTATTGAGGTCGTTGTTTTTCCTACACCACCTTTTTGATTGGCAATTGCTATGATTTTACCCATTTGATTTCTAAAAATTTTTGAGTCGTAAAAATACAATTATTTATGGTTTTTTCAAGCCAAATTTGTTAACAATAGATTAAAGTATGTGAAGTCCTTTATTTTAAAGAATAAATCGTAGTATTTTATGATTTGGAGCACTACTTTTTTACTTTTAACACCATCTGTCCCGTTATCCACTATATCTTTTTTACTATGCTAAACTATTGTAAACCTAAACTGCAATAGTAAAAAAGGATGTCGTTTCTACCGGGGCTAAAATAGACAAACTTTTTTTAATTAAAAACACGAATTAACCTTTCTTTGTGATTAAAAATTTGATGTCTTTAAAAGATAGGAGTATAGTTACAAAAGTTTTTTTACAAACGCCATTTAGTATAAGTCATTAGATTCTACTACTTTTGTTTTTATAAAAAAACTACCATGAAACGTTTTTCAATTTCTTTAATTATCCTTTTTTTTAGTGTGTTTTCTTGTACTTTCAAAAAGGAAAAGGCAGATATACTAATTACCAATGCTAAAATTTATACGGTTAATAAAACTTTTGAAACAGTGGAATCTATGGCTATAAAGGAAGGGAAAATTATTTTTATAGGTACTACTAAAGAAGCCAAAGAACGTTTTGATACGAATGAAATGATTGATGCAAAAAATCAATATGTTTACCCTGGTTTTTATGATGCACACGCGCATCTTTACAAATATGGATTGACCTTACAAACGGTAAATTTAAGAGATACTAAAAGTTATGAAGAGGTAGTGGCTAAAGTAGTCGAATTTCAACAAAGAAAAAAGGTCGCTTTTATTGAAGGAAGAGGATGGGATCAAAACGATTGGGAAAATAAAGAGTTTCCTACACGTGCAAAATTAGATTCGTTATTTCCAGAAACACCTGTGGTTTTAACGCGTATAGACGGTCATGCCATGTTGGTAAATGGAAAAGCTCTTGTTTTGGCAGGAATTACAGAAAAAACAAAAGTTGAAGGAGGACAAGTAGAAGTTATAAATGGTCAAACAACTGGAATTTTGGTAGACAATGCCATGGAATTAATCAAAGCCATCACACCTGAACCTAGCTTGAAAACAAAAATACAAGCGCTTAAAGAAGCGCAAGATACAGTGTTCACTTATGGAATAACGACCATTAATGAAGCAGGTTTGGATCGAGAAATTATCGAATTAATCGATAGCCTTCAAAAAGCGAAAGTATTGGATTTGAATGTCTATGCCATGGCCATGGCTACCAAAGAAAATTTAGATTATTACACAAAAAAAGGAATTTATAAAACGTCACAATTAAATGTACGTTCGTTTAAATTTATGGGTGATGGTGCTTTGGGTTCAAGAGGTGCTTGTTTGCATTTGCCTTATACTGATAAACCCAAACAGTTCGGTGCTTTATTGTCACCAATAGATGAAATTAAAAGAATTGCTACGCAAATAGCCAATTCTGATTATCAAATGAATGCCCATGCTATTGGCGATTCTACCAATACCGTTTTATTAAAAATCTACGCTGAAGTTTTAAAAAATAAACCTAACAGAAGATGGAAAATCGAACATGCTCAAATAATGCAGGAACAAGATTTTGATTATTTCAAATTAGGGATCATTCCTTCGGTACAACCTACACATGCTACTTCCGATATGTATTGGGCGGAAGATCGAGTAGGTGCGGAACGTATTAAAAATTCCTATGCTTATAAAACGATTTTAAATAAAGCAGGTTTAATCGCTCTAGGAACTGATTTTCCTATAGAAGAAGTCAATCCTATGCTGACTTTTTATGCGGCTGTTGCTAGAAAAGACTTGAAAAATTATCCAGAAAATGGTTTCCAAATGGAAAATGCCTTAACCAGAGAAGAAACCTTAAAAGGGATGACCATTTGGGCGGCTTATTCTAATTTTGAAGAAAAAGAAAAAGGAAGTTTAGAAATAGGGAAATGGGCCGATTTTACAATTTTCTCAAATGATATCATGACGATGCCTATCGAAAAAGTACCTTATGTCAAACCAACGCAAGTTTTTGTAAAAGGGAAGGAAGTGAAGTGATAGTCAGTATTTATCCAAATAATATATAATTTGTACCAAATTTTCATAATATGGAAATACCAAAAATTCAATTATTAACTGTTCCTGAAACGGATGAAGCTAAAAAAGCTATTGGTTACAAATGGAATTATTTTGTAGGGAAAAGACATTTTTTAGGAGGAAAACTAAAAGGTCTTGAAGAGTGTGATTATCCAGAATGTGAAGAATGTAATAAGAAAATGACTTTTTATGCACAAATTGATTCAATAGATGATGCATTTGATTTAGCAGATTGTATGGTGATACATAATTTTGTATGTTTTGACTGTTTTTCTGTCAAAGCAATTTTAAATCAGATTTAAATAGATAAAAAATATCTTCAAAACTTACAACTTATAACTTACAACTTTTATAATTTAAATCCTTCTCAACTTCTCTGCAGCAGCTATTAAAGTTTCATCGGTTTTCGCAAAACAAAAGCGCAACATCAGTTTGTCTGTTCCATCTTCATAAAATACAGAAATTGGAATGGCGGCAACACCATGATGGGTAATTAATTCTTTAGCAAAATCAGTATCGTTTTTTGAACTAATTTTTTCATAATTAACCACTTGGAAATACGTGCCCTCACAGGGTAATAGGGTAAAACGACTGCCTTCTAAAAGAGATCGAAATAAATCTCTTTTTTGTAGATACATTTTAGCTACAGCATCAAAATCAACGATGTCTAAATAAGAAGCAATCACGTGTTGGGAAAGACTACTCACGCTAAAAACTAAAAACTGATGCACTTTTTTTATTTCTTGCATTAGTTTTTCCGGTGCAATCAAATAACCTATTTTCCATCCAGTTACATGTAACGACTTTCCAAATGAGGAAGCAATTATAGCACGTTCTCTTAATTTAGAGCGAGAATGTATTGAAATATGCGGTTGCGTAAAGGAAATGTATTCGTACACCTCATCACTTAAAAGTACTATTTGAGGGTGTTTTTCTAAAAGGGTTTCTAAGGCTTCAAATTCACTTTCTTTCCAAATTCTTCCCGTAGGATTGTGTGGATTATTAATAATAATCATTTTGGTTTTGGAAGTTATACCGGCTTCAATACGGTTAAAATTTGGAGCATAATCTTCGTTTAAAGCAATACGAACGGGTTTCCCACCTGCAACTAAAACAGAAGGTTCATAACTGTCATAACATGGGTCTAAAATAATCACTTCATCGCCATGTTCAATTAAGGCGTTGATTGTAGTGTAAATCCCTTGTGTGGCTCCAGCTGTAACTAAAATTTCAGTAGCAATGTCTGTTTTTCGTGCATACTTTTCGTAAGTAAGCTGACTAATTTTTTCTAATAAAGATGGCAAACCAGCCATGGGTGTATATTGGTGGGTGTTTTCGTGTGTAAGTTGCTTCGTTATATCTAAAAGCCTTTGGTCAACTGGAAAATTAGGAAAACCTTGGGATAAATTAATAGCTCCATATTCATTCGCTAATTGCGACATCACAGAGAAAATACTTGTTGGAATGTGAGGTAGTTTTGACATGGCACGAAAATAATAAAAAATGTGAATCGCAGGGTATTCTTTTGACATACATTTGGTTTTGTTAAGATTATAAATGATAAAATTTATGTATCCTTCCAACCTTTTTTCTTAATTAATACTCTATATCTTTATAAACTTAGATTAAAAAGAGAGTAACATGAAAAAAAGCCTATTTTTTCTTTTGTTTTTAAGCCAATGTGTTTTAGGACAAAATCCGCAACTTACTGTAAAAGACAAAGATTCTTCTTTGGTAACATTAAGCCAACTTAAAGTGAATGTAAAAGTGGTTGGAACTATCGCTTACACTACTACTGAAATGCATTTTTTTAGTACTTCTTCTCGAGATATGGAAGCGGAATTGTTGTTTCCCTTACCAGAAGGAGTTTCGATTTCTCGTTATGCTATTGATATTAATGGAAAAATGAGAGAAGCGGTTCCTGTTAATAAAAACAAAGGAAAACAGGTTTTTGAAGCAATTGAGCATCGAAGAGTAGATCCTGGTTTGTTAGAAAAAGTAGAAGGAAATAATTTTAAAACACGTATCTATCCTATTTTACCAAATAAGGAACGTATTGTGATAATCGGGTACGAACAAGAATTGAGTAGTTACGATGCACACCATTTAAGCTATCAAATGGTGAGTAATTATAGCAAAAATATAGCTGTATTTGAACTTGAAGTTATGGTTGTTGGAGCGAATGAAAAACCAATTGTTACTAAAGATGGAAAAGAAATTACAATTGAGAAATTCAATACGCTTTATCAAGCCAAAATTCAGGAGAAAAATTATTTACCTAATGACAAATTAGTAGTGAAAATTCCAATTACTACAGATATACCTACAGTTTTAGCACAAGCGAATGATAATCAATATTATTTCTATACGAATTTGCATTTGGATACTGAAAAAAAAGCTAAGAAAATGCCGCAATCCATTGGACTGTTTTGGGATGCTTCTTTAAGTAGTACAAAGAGAGATTTGAAAAAAGAATTGGAACTTTTAGATGCTTATTTTAAAGAATTGAGAAATGTGGAAGTAACGTTATATGCAACGGGTTTTACTTTCGAAAAAATAGCAGATTTTACGATTACCAATGGAAATTGGTCTGCTTTAAGAACTGCTTTAGAGCAAGTAACTTATGATGGTGGAACCCGTTTTTCAGAAATAGTGTTTCCTAAAAAAGATGAGATATTATTTTTTACAGATGGGTTGTCTACTTTGAGTGAAGCCGTGTTGCCCGAAACCAAACAACCTATTTATACCATTACATCATCTGTAACAGCAGACTATGCTTTTTTAAATTATAACGCCATGAAAACTAGTGGTGCTTTTGTGAATTTAAATCAACTTACTACAAAAGCCGCTTTAGATCGATTGTTGTATAAAAATCTTGTATTTTATGGTGTTAAAAACGAAGGAACTGTTGTTGAGGTTTTTCCAATGAAAGGCACTGCTGTAACAGATCATTTTAGTATTTCAGGAATTTCATTAGTACCCTCTAATGAGATTACATTATTGTTTGGCTATGATAGTCATTCTATAATGGAAAAGAAAATACAATTAGATGTAAAAAGTAACGCCATAACGGAAATAAGTGTAGAAAAACTGTGGGCACAAAAAAAGATTGCGAATCTAGAAATTCAATATGAGAAAAATGCTGAAGAAATAGAAACGCTAGGCAAAAAATATGGCATAATTACACCGAATACCTCTTTAATTGTTTTGGAAGACCTCAACGATTATATTTTGTATGATATTATTCCTCCTGCCGAATTAAGAGCTGAGTTTGATAAAATTAAAAAGGATCAAATTGCAGAGAGAGAAGCTGTACTGAAGAACAATTGGAACAGTATTGAGAGTTATTTTAATGATTTGACTTCTTGGTGGAAAAAAGATATTAAGTATGTAAAGCCAAAATTTGAAAAATTCAAAAAGAATAAAGGAACTAATGCTACAGCGAGTACCAATTTACAACCCAACCCTACTGGAGAGTCTAGACAGATTTCAGTTACTGTTAATGATGTGTTAGGTCCATTAGCAGGAGCTACTGTTCAAGTTAAAAATACTACTATTGGTACTAGTACAAATTTTGATGGTAATGGGAGTTTAAGCGCTAAGACTGGTGATGTGTTGGTTGTTAGTTTTGTAGGTTTAAGGGTGCAAGAAATTAGAATTGAATCTCCATCCAATTACTCCATTACTCTTGAAAGTAACGGTTCGGAATTAGAAGAAGTTGTAGTTGCTGCTTACGCAGTTGAAAATAGAGGTAATAGAAGAGAGAGAAGAAGAGCCGAAAGAACCGTTAGTGCACCACCAGCTCCTGAAGAAATTATGGTAGTTAATAATAATATGGAAATATCTGAAAATGATTCCAAATCAAGTGTTGAGCAAGCTTTAGCTGGGCAAGTTGCAGGAGTTGCAATTACAACAGATTCTATTTCTTATACTAATGAAAGTGCTTTATCGAATAGAAATAGTGTGAAAAAAAGCAGTTGGAATCCAGATCGAATGTATTTAAAAGCTTTAAACAAAGTAACGAAAGAAAAAAAATATGCTTTATATTTAGAATTAAGAGCAGTAAATGTGAGCAATCCTAGTTTTTATTTTGATGTAGCAACACATTTTTATGAAACTGGTGATAAAGCAAATGCATTGCAAGTTTTAAGTAATATAGCCGAATTGGATTTAGAAAACCATCAATTGTATAAATCACTTTTGTACCTATTAAGAGAATGGAACGAAAATAAAATGGCTTTACATGTTGCTAAAAAAATAGCCGTTTGGCGTGCTCACGAACCACAATCGTATCGTGACTTGGCTTTAACTTTAGAAGATAATCATTTATATCAGGAAGCTTTTGATACTTTGTTAACCGCTTTGGAAACCAATTATTATGGTGAAATGGATGGCGTTTATGAAGGTATTGAAGATATTATTTTAATGGATATTAATAGAATGATATCACAACATAAAGCAATCAAAACCGAAAAACTAGATAAAAAATATAGCAAATCGATGCCTGTTGCTGTACGTGTAATTTTAAATTGGAACCAAATGGATACCGATATCGATTTGCATGTCATTGAACCTACGGGTGAAGAATGTTATTATTCGCATACTAGTACAGATATTGGAGCCAAATTTTCTAAGGACTTTACACAAGGTTATGGACCTGAACAGTACTTGTTAAGAAATGCTGTAAAAGGGAAATATCGTATAAAAACAAATTATTACGGAGAAACTAAATTAACTCAAAATGGACCAGCAACTGTTTTAGTTGAAATTTATATTCAGGGGAAAAATGGTAAAATTGAGCGTTCTTTAAAAACAATTCAATTAGGAAAAGTCAAAGAAAATGAAGAATTAGCAGAGATTGAAATAGAGTAAATAGGTTCACTTATGGAATAAAAAAGAGCAATTAATTAACATTTCTATAGGTCTATCATTTTATAGAATATGTACTTTTGTGCTTCAAATTTTAAAAAATATCGTTTTGAAAAATATCGTTTTATACGTAGTTGTATGTTGTAGTTTCTATTTAGGAACTGCGCAACAAAAAGAACACACTTTAGCTTTTAAAAACAATACCGATTTTAAATCATTTTTTAGAGCTTCGAGTAATTTTTATCCTGTAGTAAGTGCACATCGTGGTGGACCAACAGTTGGGTTTCCAGAAAATTGTACGGCTACATTTGCGCATACAATTTCGTATAATCCAGCCGTAATTGAAACAGATATTGCATTAACCAAAGATTCTGTTTTAGTCATGATGCACGATAATACCTTAGATAGAACTACTACAGGAACAGGCAATATCAATGCCTATACGTACAAAGAATTGCAAAAATTATCTTTAAAAGATACAGAAGGAAATGTTACTCCATATAAAATTGAAACTTTAGATGAGGTTTTGCAATGGGGAAAAAACAAGGTAGTGTATACTTTAGATGTAAAAAGAGGAGTTCCTTTTAAAATGATAGTAGATGCAATAAAACGTAACGAAGCAGAAAATTATTCTATACATTATTACGTATAATGCTACTCAGGCGGCAGAAGTGGCTGCTTTAGCTCCAGATATGATGCTTTCGGTTTCAGCTAGAGGTAAAGAGGATGTAGAGCGTATGGAAAATTTAGGGGTTAAAACCGAAAATATGGTTGCTTTTGTAGGAACTACTTTTCCAAAAACAGAAACCATGCAATACATGAAATCAAAAGGGATTGCCTGTATTTCTGGAACCATGGGGAATATCGATAAAAGTGCTATCGTAAATGGAGATGCCATTTATTTAGACATTGTAAAAGCTGGTGTTATGATTATTTCTTCCGATAGACCTTCTGCTGTAGCCCAACAAATGGCGCTTTATATTAAAGAAAATAACCTGAAAATAAAAGAGGAATAATAGGCTTGATGTTTTTTTAACATGTTGTAATTTTTGGTTACAAACTGTTTAATTTTTCTTAATGTAACCGAGACTTACATCTTTTTTTTCATGATTAGTTTTGCTTTGCAAACAACAAACATTCTAATCATGAAAAAAATTTATTTTTTATTTTCAATGCTATGCTGCACCTTTTTGGTAACAGCTCAAAAACAAGTGAATGCTAGATTAACAAAAATTTCGCATTCTTATGGAGAACAAGAGAAGACGACTGCTGTAACAGACAGTATGGATGCTTCTCTTTTTCCTTTTTATCACGGAGTAGCTTCTGGTGACCCAACAAGTAATAGTGTCATCATCTGGACACGGGTTACTCCTTACAACGATGGTGATGTAACGGTAAGTTGGAAAATGGCTACTGATCCACAACTTCAACATGTAGTACAACAAGGAAATTTTCAAACGGGAGATTTTAGAGATTATACCGTAAAAGTAGATGTAACAGAACTCAATCCTGGAACAACATATTATTACAGTTTTACGGCTCTTGGAAAACAATCTATTACTGGAAGAACAAGAACAGTACCTACTACTTCAGTATCGCAACTTCGTTTTGCAGTAGCTTCTTGCTCTAATTACCAAAACGGATTTTTTAATGTATATGATCGTTTGGCAGAAAGAAACGATATTGATGCTGTGATTCATTTAGGAGATTATATCTACGAATATGAAGAAGGTGGTTTTGGTTATTCTACAGCTGTAGGTCGTGGACATGAACCTACTAACGAAATTATAACATTAGATGATTACCGAGTGCGTCATTCGTTTTATAAATTAGATCCAGCTTTACGTAAAGCACATCAACAACATCCATTTATTTTAATTTGGGATGATCATGAATTTGCAAATGATGCGTATGTTGATGGAGCAGAAAATCATCAACCAAATACAGAGGGAGATTGGAATACTAGAAAAAATAACGCTTGGAAAGCTTATTTTGAATGGATGCCAATACGTGATAATGTTCAAAACCCAAACCAAATTTACAGAAGAATACAATACGGTAATTTAATGGATTTAATTCTGTTAGATACGCGTATTGAAGGTAGAGAGAAACAAGACGACTCGTTTCTTTTTAAAATACAAAATACTGATTTATCCAAATTTTCACAAGAAGAAGCAAATAAATTCCTTTTAAAGTCCTTTTTAGAAGGTTCTTTTAAAATGAAAGAGGGTAAAGGAGCTATTTCACAAGAAGAATTTGATGTTATATATGCTAAATTAGTAGTGTACATGGAAGCTTCTGATTGGGATGCTCAAAAATTAGAAAAAAATGTTTCTCAAAAAGAATGGAACGAATTAAGAGCGGAAGTATATGCTAAATTGCAAAGAGTTAATTTACAAGAAAATAAAGAAAATAAGACGTTGTTAGGAGAAACGCAATTCAATTGGTTTACCCAACAATTATCCAACTCAAAAGCGAAATGGAAAGTAGTCGGAAATCAAGTTTTAATGATGCCTGTTATTCCTTTAGAATTAAAAGATACGTGGAACGGTTATCAAGAAGAAAGAGAGCGTTTGTATAATTATATTAAAGATAAAAAAATCAATAATATTGTTGTAATTACAGGTGATATTCACATGACTTTTGTGGCCGATTTACCAAAAAGTTTGTTAACCTATAATACCTTATTCAAAACAGGTTCAATGGGAGTTGAATTTGTAGCACCAAGTATTACCTCTTCTAATTTAGATGAGTTTGCAGGGTTTACAAGTTCGTTCTTAAACTGGTTGGTGGCTGCTTTTAATCCACATATTAAAAAAGCCGATTTAAGCAATCACGGGTATTTTATTTTAGATGTGAGAAATGACCGTGTACAAGCCGATTGGAATTATGTGAACACTATTCAAACCGTAAATCCAGGTCAGTTTTATTCTCATAGCTACTATGTTAAAGATGGAGAAAAATTCTTAAAAAGTAGCGGTGCTGCTTCTGTTTTAAGTACAACAAATGTTCCTGCACCTGCACCTATGACAACTACAAATAAAATGACAACTACTACTGATGAAAATGCATTAATCGTTATTGGAAATTATCCAAATCCAAGCAAAGGGTTAACGAATCTACATTTTGCAGTTGCCGAGCCAAGTAATGTAATTGCTTCTTTATACAATGAAAAAGGACTAGTAGTAAGCGAATTAATTAATGAAAATGTAACTAAAGGGTTGTATAATTTAGAATATGATTTGTCTGGGTTACCAATAGGAATTTATGTGTTACAACTCAGAGCTAATGAAGAAGTAATTTCAAGAAAAATTATTGTTGGTCAATAATAAATAGCGTGTTGTGTTTTTAGTAAAAAGGAGATTTTTAAATCTCCTTTTTTATTTTAATAACTAACGAATCAAACTAAAATGAGATTTATACATGCGTGTCGTATTATTTTCTGTAAATTCTATGGTAAACCAATAATCGTTTGCTGGTAAGTCTTGATTGTTGAAAGTACCATCCCATCCATTGGAATTGTTAGTAATTTGTTTGATTAATTTTCCATAACGATCAAAAATTGAAATAATAGCATTAGGAAACGCATTTTCAAAACGAATGGACCAAGTATCATTAATTCCATCTCCATTCGGTGTGAAGAAATAAGGATAATTAACGATGAAAACCTCTTTGGTTAACTCTTCCGAACAACCTGCTGTATCTATAACTCTAATACTATGACTTCCCATAGATACCTCTTCAAAAACATTACTTTCTTGTAAAGGGCCATCGTCTAGTTGGTACAAATAATTACCTGCTTCATTTGCAATCACTGTGATAATTTGGTTTTCTGAAAAAGCAGCTGTAGTTGTATATTCTAAATCGGTTAAAGTAGCTTCGATTACTGATACTTGTATGGTTTGTGGTTGCGCACACTGTCCTGCATCAGGTGTAAAAGTATACGAGTTAGAAATACTATTATCTATTATCGATGGGTTCCACGTTCCTGTAATTCCATTTGGTGCTGTAGTTGATAAAAAAGGTGGTATTGCTCCTGAACAAAAACGAATAGTGTCTTCAAAATTAGGCATAAAATCGTTGGCTACTGTAATCGTTACTTCATAGGGATCAATTTGTGTACAAGAAGCGGGTATGTCTGGTGTAAAAGTATAGGTTGTAGTTCCTAAAACAGCGGTGTTTATTACTGACGGATTCCAAGTTCCAGTAATAGGTGTGCTGTTAGTTGAAGTAGAAGGTAAAACAGGTGCGGTTGCATTTTCACAGTATAATAAAGGAATATTAGGGAAACTTAATGCTATGATTTGTGTAGGGTTTACATTTATAGTAATACTTTCCGATATTCCTTCACAACCATTAATAGATGGTGTGATGGTGTAAATGGCAGTTCCTGTTGTATTTCCAGAAGTGGTAAGCGTTTGTAAAATAGTATTTCCAGTTCCATCAGAAGCTCCCGTACAATTATTTTGCACGACTGTCCAGCTAAAAGTAACATTTGTATTTGAGCTATTTAATGTAATAGCGGTTGTTTCACCTGAACAAATAGTTGTCGCTCCGTTGCTGGTTACTGTAGGCATGTGTTCTAAAGTGACAGCAGTTCTTGTAGTACTAGAACAACCATTTGAATTAATGGCTTCGGCATAATAGGTGCCAATGTTGGTTGGTGTAAAAGAGGTGCTATTTGCCAATAAAAGTGAACCACCAGTAGCAGCATCGTACCAATTTACCGTTTCATTAGCGCTCACATTAACCGATAGAGCTGTAGTTGAATTGTTGCAAGCAGTTACATTTCCATTGCTAATTGGAGCATCGGGTAATGTACTTACAAAAACTGTATAAATGTCTGATAAAGTAGAACAAAAATTATTGTTAATGTGCGAAATATCTTGTGCAACTTTTACTCTGTAATAAGTGGTTACTAATGGTGTAGGCAAAGCAAAAGTAGTATTTGTTTCTCCCAAAATATCTGAGAAATTAATATTGTCTGTGCTTTGTTGCCATTGATAAAAATAAGTTGAAGCACCTGAGGTAGTAACGTGTAAATTTGTATTGGTAAGTGTTTCATTCGGACAAATAGTAATCGAATTTCCCGAAGCAGTTGTATTCGTAATAGAAGAATAATCCCCACAAGAACGAAACATGATATCATCAATTGCCAAATCATTACCGCAACCTCCAGCACCATTGTTTTTCATTTTTAGAACAACAGCTGATTGACCTGTAGGCATGGTAAATACGAGTCCATATTGTGTCCAGTTAGGAGTTGATGTTCCTGCAATATTTCCAGTACTTCCCGATTGTAGCAATACTGTTTCAGTAGCGTTCCAAATTTCAAAAGTCACGTTAATAGGAATTCCAGTTCCAGTACAACCTCCTGAAGCCGAATTGTAAATATTGAGCAACCAAGCGGTGAATTCGAAAGTCGTATTACTACATAAACCCGTAACCACTCTTCTATAAAATTGACCGGGTGTATTACTGGCATTTACGATGAGACATTTGCCGTTTAATCCATCGGGTTGAGAATCGGGTGTGTGGTCTAAGGAGTACAGCCAGTTTTGTGAATTCGGTATAATATTGGTTCTGTAAAACAGAGTATATTGACCATCATTAGGAAAACCACTGGCTACATAGGTGTAATTGGTAACTCCTGCTGTTAATTGCGGACCATAGTTGGTACCACTACCAAAATTTTCAAAAAAAATAGGAGCGCCACTACTTCCGTTGCAAAAACCTAATTGCCCAAAAGTAATGGTGTAGTTTAAAAGAAATAAAAATAAAAGGTAGTTTTTTTTCATTATTGCCAAAATTGGAATACTATTTTTCATAATTATTAAATATAGTGTCTTCCTATTTAGAATGCTGTAAAATGTAAGTTATAAAAACTATACAGATTTCATTTTTTGTGATTCTTGATTTTGTAGTTTAAGATAAGATTAGCGTGGTAAATAGAGATAAAAGCAAATAGCTTAGCCTTTTACAGCTAAGCTATTGTACATTGTTGAGGTGTTGTTGAGGTTGTTACTCCTCCAATAAAACTTCTAAAATTTGAATGGCAGCATCGCTAATTTTGGTTCCAGGACCAAAAACAGCCACCGCACCAGCATCAAATAAGAATTGGTAATCTTGAGCAGGAATGACACCGCCCACAATCACCATAATATCTTCGCGACCATATTTTTGTAATTCGGCAATTACTTGCGGTACTAGAGTTTTATGACCTGCTGCTAAAGAAGAAACGCCTAAAATATGCACATCATTTTCAACGGCTTGTTTGGCTGCTTCTTGTGGTGTTTGGAACAACGGACCAATATCTACGTCAAAACCAACATCTGCATAACCTGTTGCCACTACTTTAGCACCACGATCATGACCATCCTGACCCATTTTGGCAATCATAATACGAGGACGACGCCCGTCTTTTTTTGCAAAAGCATCGGCTAATTGTTTCGCTTTTTCAAAGCTTTCGTCATTTTTTATTTCTTTACTATACACGCCACTAAAACTTCTAATTTGTGCTTTATATCTTCCAAATACACTTTCCAGTGCATCGCTAATTTCTCCTAGAGTGGCTCTATTACGAGCTGCTTCTACTGCTAAAGATAATAAATTTCCATTACCTGTTTTAGCACATTCCGTTAATTTTGCCAAAGATGCTGCTACTTTTTGTGCATCTCGAGTAGCTTTTATTTTAGCTAATAATTCTAATTGTTGGTTACGCACCATTTGATTATCAACATCTAAAATATGTAACGGATCTTCTTTTTCCAAACGGTATTTGTTAACTCCTACAATTATATCTTGTCCACTATCAATACGAGCTTGTTTTCTAGCTGCAGCTTCTTCAATACGTAATTTCGGAATTCCTGCTTCAATTGCTTTGGTCATACCACCTAAAGCTTCTACTTCTTCAATCAAAGCCCAAGCTTTTTTAGCAATTTCAGCGGTTAAGCTTTCTACATAATAACTTCCAGCCCAAGGATCTACCGTTTTACAAATTTTAGTTTCTTCTTGAAGGAAAATTTGTGTATTTCTAGCAA
Source organism: Flavobacterium sp. J27 (assembly GCF_004303025.1). GTDB lineage: Bacteria > Bacteroidota > Bacteroidia > Flavobacteriales > Flavobacteriaceae > Flavobacterium. The sequence goes on from NZ_PJQW01000014.1 coordinate 121,226, forward strand.
TTCGAGCAGAGAAATCGGTTGGTAAAGCAATGGCTTCATCCAAAGCATTGGTATGTAAAGACTGTGTGCCACCAAAAGCAGCAGCAGCAGCTTCGATAGCAGTACGAGCCACATTATTAAATGGATCTTGTTCTGTTAAACTCCATCCCGAAGTTTGACAGTGTGTTCGTAAGGCTAATGATTTTTCATCTTTAGGATGAAATTGCTTTAATAATTTAGACCATAACATTCTACCTGCACGCATTTTGGCAATTTCCATAAAATGATTCATTCCAATCGCCCAGAAAAACGAAAGGCGAGGAGCGAAAGTATCAATGTCCATTCCAGCTGCTAAACCGGTACGAATGTATTCTAGTCCGTCTGCCAAAGTGTAGGCTAATTCGATATCTGCAGTAGCACCAGCTTCTTGCATATGATAACCAGAGATAGAAATCGAATTGAATTTAGGCATATTTTTACTGGTATATTCAAAAATATCAGCAATGATTTTCATGGAAGGAGTAGGAGGATAGATGTAAGTGTTTCTTACCATAAACTCTTTCAGAATATCATTTTGAATAGTTCCTGAAAGTAATGCTGGAGCGACACCTTGTTCTTCTGCTGCAACAATATAGAAAGCCATGATAGGTAAAACCGCACCATTCATGGTCATGGAAACCGACATTTCTCCTAAGGGAATTTGGTCAAACAAGATTTTCATGTCTTCCACCGAATCGATGGCAACACCAGCTTTTCCTACATCGCCTACCACGCGTTCATGATCGGAATCATACCCTCTGTGCGTAGCTAAATCAAAAGCTACCGAAAGTCCTTTTTGACCCGCTGCTAAATTTCTGCGATAAAAAGCATTACTTTCTTCTGCTGTAGAAAACCCAGCATACTGACGAATCGTCCAAGGTCTTCTAACATACATGGTACTATACGGTCCTCGAAGATTGGGTGTAAACCCTGCTGCAAAACCAATGTGTTCCAAGTCTTGAATATCTTCTTCTGTATAGGTTGATTTTACTTCGATTCCTTCTGCGGTAGTGAAATTCTCCTTTCCACTCGAACTGACAGATTCTGATTTCTGATTTCGGACTTCTAATTTTAAATTTTGTATGTCTTTTCTCATAGTTATTAAAACTATTTTGGGTATTTAGTTGTATTTTTTGAAGTATGAAAACAAGATAAAACCTTAATTAAGTTCTCTTTTTCTTCATACACGTAGAACAATATAAATGGAAAGATTTGTAGAGGAATTGCTCTATAGTTCTTGTATTTAATTTGATAGTTAGGATTGATTTCAAGTTTTTTATAAGCTTCAGTTATTTCTGAATAAAAACGAAAGGAAAGGTTGGGATTAATTTCTGCATAGTATTCCATTGCGTTTTCAATTTCACTTTGAGCTTTTTTAGAAACAAGAATTTTAATATCCATATTTCTTTTTTAATTTTTCTAATGATTCGTTAGATGTTATATATTCTGATTCAGGTTCGTTTACTCGATCATCTAAAAATTGCATTTGTTCTTGTGAAAGATTTAAATCAGATTCTGTTTTAGCAAGAATAATTACTTCTACTTCTTCAGCAAGAAAATCATCAGGTAAAATAATATTTAACTGTTGGTTTTTTACTTTTACAAACTGTCTTATGGCTTCCATCTTCTTCTTTTTTTGAAAGTTACAAAAAATTATTCTTGAGCTAAGCGTTCTTGTTCTAATTTTTCAGCTAATCTTTTTTCGATAATAGGTGTAATCAGTGTTTTTCTTGAATACGTTTTTACAAAAGGAAATAATTCCAAATCGTCTTTCATTCGGTCATTTTTATTAGGATATTTATTAGTACCTAATAAAATTTCTTTTCCAGCGTCGAAAAGATCTTGCTCTTTGGATGCACTTTCTCTTATTTTTCGTTGAATGGTTCCTTCGATTAATTGGGTAATTAATCCGCCATTTGCTTCAATGTCTTTAAAAAGGTGCAGTGCTTTTTCGGCTAATTGTTCTGTTAAAGTTTCAATATAATATGCCCCATCTACAGGATTGTTGACTTTGTCGAAATAGCTTTCATTTTTTAAGACTAATAATTGGTTACGAGAAATGCGATCCCCAAATTCATTATCTTTATGGTATAGTGCATCGTAAGCTAAATTACTAACCGAATCTGCACCACCTAAAATAGCACTCATGCATTCTGTTGTGGTGCGAAGCATATTTACATTATAATCGTACAATGTTTTATTTCTCTTGGAAGGCGTAGCCAATATATGACACGCTATGTTTGGATGGTATTCTTTAGCTAGCGTTTGGAATAAAAGGCGTAATGCTCTTAGTTTAGCAATTTCAAAAAAGTAATTTGTGCCAACAGCTACTTCTATAATGATATTAATTTTATCTGAAGATGTAGCCCAATTTATTCTGTTAAAGTATTCATTGGCATGTGATAAAGTATAGGCTAATTGCTGTACCATATTAGCGCCTGCATTTTGATAAATACTCGTTTGTAAGTTTAAAAACGGAAGTGTTGTTTTACTTGCAATTTGGTTTAAAATTTCAAAATCATTTTCTAAACTCGTAAACCAATTTCCTTCTTTTAGTAAGTGACCAATTGGATCAATTTGAATAGAAAAAGTGGCTTTGCGGTTCGTTGCAAAAGTGTTAATTTGATTTACGAAATCGATTGATAAAAATGGCAAATAAAAAAAATAGTGTACCTCTTCTAACGGAAGATTTTGCATTAAATCAGCTATAGAAACGGTTTCGTTTTCAATAGTAAAACGAATACTTTCCGTACCACGTTTTAGCTTTTCTAATGCTTTCTTATTCGATTTAGCAACGTCGTGAACAAAAATATTTTGTACAATTTTAAATTGAGATACTTGGGTGTCTATTTTTAGTGGAGTTTCAGAATCATCATTATGGTAAAAAGGCTTTACTTTTATTCCTTCTAAACTTTCCCAAATTAAAGTGTCGTTATAATCGGCACCTTTGAGCTCAAATTGTATTTTTTGTTTCCATTCTTTAGAGGAAATAGATTCAAATTCTTGAAATAATTTTTGACTTTCCATTAGTTGTTTTTTTAATGGTTTTTATGTTCCTGTCGTTTGTTTTAGTCCTGATGGAAGCAAACTACCTTGTAGTGCGTACAGCAGGAAAATGGATTAAAAAAGGCGAGAAAGAAGGACTTCTAAAATAGATTAAAAGTCACTTTGTTCTTTTTCTTCTTCTCCTTCAAATTCAATAATATAAATATCTTCGTTTTCGCGTTTCATATAATATTTTTCACGGGCATATTTTTCAATTTGGTCCGAGTTTTTTAATTTTTTGATGCGAATACTGTCTTTTTTAATTTCGGTTTTATAATAGTTGATATTATCTTCCAATTCATTAATTTCTTTGTTTAAAAGACGATGTTCAAGATACGAATAATTGTCTAGAAAAAGCATCCAAACGACAAAGACGACAGATACTATTACATATCTGTTTCCTATTATTTTTAGGAATTTGAATCGAGATAATATGTCTTTTATTTTATTCAATTAGTGAATACGTTGTTTGATTACTGCTCTTACAACATCAATAGCTACAGTATTGTATTTATCATTTGGAATAATAATATCTGCATAGGCTTTTGTAGGTTCAATAAACTGTTGGTGCATAGGTTTTAAGGTGTTTTGATAACGGTTTAAAACCTCTTCCATATCTCTACCTCTTTCTGCGATGTCACGTTTTAATCGTCGGATTAATCTTTCATCTGAATCAGCATGAACAAAGACTTTAATGTCAAACATTTCTCTTAATTCTGGATTGGTTAAGATTAAAATTCCTTCTACAATCATTACTTTTCTTGGATGTGTAATGATGGAATCGTCTGTTCTATCGTGTGTTACAAAAGAATATACGGGTTGTTCTATCGTTTTTCCAGCTTTTAAATCTTTTAAGTGAGCAACTAATAAATCAAAATCGATGGCTCTTGGGTGGTCAAAATTTATTTTTGTACGTTCGTCATAACTTAGATGATGCGTTTCTTTATAGTATGAATCTTGTGATATGATGCCTACTTCGGTAGCAGGTAATTCATTCATAATTTGGTGAACTACAGTTGTTTTACCGCTTCCCGTTCCACCAGCTATTCCTATTATTAACATTTTTTGATTTATTTTATTGGGCAAATTTAAGTATTTGATTTTAATTTTATGTCTTTCCCTTTAATTATACATTAGAAAAACTATGAGAACTATAAAATGCTTCAAAATATACTGTTTTTAGTGTAAAAATTGAAAATAAGACCATTTTTTTAAGGAAATTTTAAATAGAAAAAAAATATATTTTTTATTTGCAGGTCTTAAATTTAGTTTTATATTTGCATCCTCGTTCACGGGGTGTAGCGTAGCCCGGTTATCGCGCCTGCTTTGGGAGCAGGAGGTCGCAGGTTCGAATCCTGCCACCCCGACAAAAAGCCTTTCTGATTCAGAAAGGCTTTTTTATTTAAACTGTCCCGTCCTGAAATAAGTTGACACAAAATCGACTTATTATGAATAGACTAGCAAACAAAGAAGAAAAGCGCAC
>NZ_PJQW01000015.1:0-83847 GCF_004303025.1 Flavobacterium sp. J27
GCGCTTTTCTTCTTTGTTTGCTAGTCTATTCATAATAAGTCGATTTTGTGTCAACTTATTTCAGGACGGGACAATCATGTAAAAAAAAGCTCCAATTTTATTGGGGCTTTTTTTATCGAACTTGTTGAATGGTAAAAAAGCAATCTTCACTAGTACCTAAAATAGAAACAGAAAGAAGGTCACTAACAATTTCGAAAATGATAGTATCACCAGTTGTCATTTCTATCAAAGACTCTACTTGTCTTACTGGAGGAGTTACATTCGTAGAAAGTACACTTATATTTGCAAAACTATTTCTGTTTACTACTGTACCGTTTTTAGATATGGCTACACCAAAATTTGTCGCTACTCCTACAGTTGAATTCGATTTAATCTGAACTTTAACTGCATAAATACCATCTTGTTTTGCCGTAAAAGTATTAGTAGCTGTATTAAATTCGGTATTAGCATCAAATTGAATAAAATCAAAAGGGATTTTAACTCTATTGGAAAGTAGATTTAAGCTAACTAATGAAGTACTCGAAAACTGTCCTTTAATAACTGTCTTAAGATAACTGTTTACAACTGTTTTTGAAGAAACACGTTTAGAGTTTCCTATATTATCCACTACAATGATAGAATCTTTTGCAGCCGTTAAATTAGTTGTTAATGTCGTACTTCTAATTCTTAAATCACCATTAATATCTAATGTACTTGTGGGATTTGTAGTTTCTATCCCCACTTGGGCATACAGGCAAGTAGTAAGTAGAAAACTCACTAATAGTGTAAAATTTTTCATGTTTTTGTGCTTTAGATTGTTTCCTATAAAAGTAAAACACACGGGTGTTAATTTATTACATTTTTATTGTGTAAAATGTTAATTTATAATGGTTTAGGTTTGTAGTGGTTATAGGATAATAATGGAGAAATTGGAAGGCTTTTCTTAACAAAAAATAAGAGGTATTGTTAAAATTAATCAAATAATAACATATTGCTAAAATTTAAGCTTATAAAACACTTTTTTAGCAATAAAAAGAGCTATTTATTTTCTTTTTCTTAACTAGTTTTATGTGAAAAAATTGTAATTTAACAAAAAAAATGGCAATAATTCATATAGCATCTGAATGTTTTTCAATTGCAAAAGTGGGAGGTTTAGCAGATGTAGTAGGTGCTTTACCGAAATATCAAAATCAAAATAATCAAGAGGCAATGGTTATTATGCCTTTTTATAATGTGCCGTTTACTCAAAATAATCAGTTTACTACTGTATTTGATGGTGAAGTTCCTTTATATGGTAAAAATTATACTTTTGAAATTTTAAGTCTTTTAGACGATATTGGTTTTCCAATATATTTTGTAGCCATACCTGAACTTTTGTTTACAGAATATGTTTATTCACAGGATGATACCTTGCGTTTTTTAGCTTTTCAAATAGCCGTTTTAAAATGGATGATAACTTGGGAAAATCAACCCGATATTATTCATGTGCACGATCATCATACTGGATTAATACCCTTTATGATGACACAATCCTATCAATTTGAAAGTTTGAAAATGATTCCTACTGTTTTTACCATTCATAACGCACAATATCAAGGTTGGTTTTCACATGATAAAGTAGGATTGTTGCCCAAATTTGATTTTTCAAAAGTAGGTTTACTAGATTGGAATGGGGTAATCAATCCGATGGCTGCAGCTATAAAATGCGCTTGGGCGGTTACTACTGTTTCTCCTTCCTATATGAAGGAATTACAAATTATAGCTAATGGCTTGGAAAATTTATTAGCTCATGAAAAAAATAAATGTGTTGGTATTTTAAATGGAATTGATGTTGAGGTTTGGAATCCAGAAACCGATGCTTTTTTGAAGAAAAATTATAAAAAAACAAATCTTGTTACTGGAAAAAAAGCCAATAAAAATTGGTTATGTGAACAGTATAATCTAGATAAGGATAAACCTTTAATCGTTTTTATTGGAAGATTTGTGCATGATAAAGGGTGTGATTTGTTTGGGATGCTTTTTTCTGAGTTTTTACTTGAGTTAAATATTTCTGTTTTAATCCTAGGTTCAGGTGATGTAGCTATCCAAAATGAATTAGAAGGTTTAAATACTGTTTTTTCAGGAAAATATAAATATGTTTCAGGTTATAACGAAGCATTGTCTCATATTATGTATGCTGGGGCAGATTTCCTACTAATGCCCTCTCGTGTTGAACCTTGCGGCTTAAATCAAATGTATGCCCTTCGTTACGGAACAATTCCGATAGTCAATAAAGTGGGTGGTTTAAAAGATACGGTTGTCGATTTTAAAGAACACAATGGTTTTGGAATTGTAATGAATGAATGTACTATATTAGAAATGAAAAAAGCAATTGTAAATGCCTCTGATATATATGCTAATCCTATCCTGTTTAAAACCACAAAGAATCAAATCATGAAAATAGATCATTCTTGGTTAGCTTCTGCAAAAGAATACCAACAACTATATAAAAAACTAAAAATGTAAATTATGTTTTCAGAAAAAGTCTTATCGATTATTTTAGGAGGCGGACAGGGGTCTCGCTTGTATCCATTAACAGACAATAGGTCTAAACCAGCCGTTCCAATTGCTGGAGAATATCGTTTAGTGGATGTACCCATTTCAAATTGTATTAATTCTAATTTTAAACGCATTTTTGTCTTAACACAATTTAATTCGGCTTCTTTAAATAGACACATTAAGAATACATATCATTTTAGTTTTTTTAGTTCTGCATTTGTAGACGTTTTGGCCGCAGAACAAACACCGATGAGTCAAAAGTGGTTCCAAGGAACGGCCGATGCCGTAAGACAAAGTATGCATCATTTTGTGAAACATGATTTTGAGTATTTTTTAATTTTATCAGGAGACCAATTGTATCAAATGGATTTCCAATTAATGCTAGACAATCACATTGAAAATAAAGCTGAGATTTCAATAGCTACTATTCCAGTTAATGCCAAAGACGCTACAGGTTTTGGAATTATGAAGACAGATGAAAACAATACCATTACTTCATTTATTGAAAAACCAGCCAAAGAATTACTTCCCGATTGGAAATCATCTGTGAGTGCTGAAATGGAAGAGAATGGAAGAGAGTATTTAGCCTCAATGGGGATTTATATTTTTAACCGAGAATTATTGGTTAAACTAATGGAAAATCCAGATACTATCGATTTTGGGAAAGAAATTATACCTCAATCTATTCATACCAATAAAGTGGTTAGTTATCAATTTGAAGGATATTGGACCGATATAGGAAATATTGAATCTTTTTTTGAAGCCAATTTAGGTTTGGCAGACGATTTCCCGCAATTTGATTTATATAACAGAACTAAAAGAATTTATACTAATGCGAGAATGTTGCCTACTTCAAAAGTTTCAGGTACCCAAATGTTTAAAGCCGTTGTCGCTTCTGGTTGTATTATCAATGCAGAAAAAATAGAATATTCTGTGATTGGAATTCGCTCTAAAATTGAAAGTGGATCTATAGTGATTAATACTTATATGATGGGAAGCGATTTTTATCAAGCTTTAGAAGATATATTAGATGAAGACATTGTTAATATGGGTATTGGGAAAAACTGTTATATTAAAAACGCTATTTTAGATAAAAACTGTTGTATAGGAGATCACGTAAAGATAGAAGGGGGCTCGCATTTAGAGGATATTGATACACCTACATACACCGTTAGAGATGGCATTGTTATTGTTAAAAAAGGAGCAATAATACCATCTAACTTTACAATATAATATGGGGAATGTTATTGCACATAGTCTCTTTACAGAGTTCGATATTAATTTATTTAAGGCTGGAAAACAATTTCGGTTGTATGAGAAATTAGGATCACATACGATTCATTTGAACGGACAAGAAGGAACTTATTTCGCTGTTTGGGCACCTAGTGCTTCTCGTGTTTCGGTTATAGGCGATTTTAATTATTGGAATGAAGAGGAACATCTTTTACATGTACGATGGGATTCTTCAGGCATCTGGGAAGGTTTTATTCCTTATGTGAGAAAAGGAACTGTTTATAAGTATGCTATTCAATCCAAAATAACATCTGAAAAAATAGAAAAAGCCGATCCTTTTGCCAAACGCTGTGAACACCCACCCAAAACAGGATCCATCGTTTGGAATGATGACTATGCTTGGCAAGATCAACATTGGATGCAGGAAAGATTTCATAAGAATAGTTTGCAAGCCCCATTTTCAGTCTATGAAGTGCATTTGACTTCTTGGAAACGAAAAGTAGAAGAAAATAGGTCTTTATCTTATTTTGAATTGGCAGAAGAATTAGTACAATATGTAAAAAAAATGCATTTTACTCATGTTGAGTTTATGCCTATTATGGAATATCCTTATGATCCTTCTTGGGGATATCAAATTACAGGATATTTTGCGCCCACTTCAAGACTCGGTTATCCCGAAGAGTTAAAATATTTGATAGATGTTTTTCATCAAAACAGTATTGGTGTAATTTTAGATTGGGTGCCTTCTCATTTTCCTGAAGATACGCATGGTTTAGGTAAATTTGACGGATCTTGTTTGTATGAACATCCTGATCTTAAAAAAGGATACCATCCCGATTGGAAAAGCTTAATTTTTAATTATAGTAGAAATGAAGTAAGAGCTTTCTTAATTAGCAATGCTTTATTTTGGTTAGATCAATATCATGTAGATGGTCTACGAGTGGATGCGGTTGCTTCCATGATTTATTTGAATTATTCAAGAAAAGAAGGAGAATGGGAACCCAATATTTTTGGCGGAAATGAAAATTTGGAAGCCATCAGTTTTCTAAAGGAATTAAATGAAACTGTATATTTGAATTATCCCGATGTGCAAACCATTGCAGAAGAATCAACTGCTTTTCCCATGGTATCTAAACCTACTTCCATAGGTGGTTTAGGTTTTGGTATGAAATGGATGATGGGTTGGATGCATGATACCTTGCACTATTTTAATAAAGATACTATTTATCGAAAGTACCATCAAAATGAAATCACTTTTAGTTTAACCTATGCTTTTAGTGAAAATTTTATGCTACCGTTATCTCACGATGAAGTAGTTTACGGAAAAAAATCAATCATAGGAAGAATACCTGGAGATGAATGGCAACGATTTGCTAATCTGCGCTTACTGTATGGTTATATGTTTACGCATCCAGGTACTAAACTCTTATTTATGGGTAACGAAATAGGCCAATATGAAGAATGGGATTTTCAAAGTAGTTTAGATTGGAATTTATTATCCTATTTCCCACATATTAATATCCAACAGTTTGTTTCAGATGTAAATCTCTTATATAAAGAAAATAAAGCACTTTATGAAAAACAATTTTCACAAGAGGGTTTTGAATGGATTAGTTATGATGATACAGAAAATAGCGTAATGTCTTATTACAGAAAAGGAGAGAATAAAGAGGATACATTATTAATTATTTGTAATTTTTCTACCAATGCTCTTCATAAGTATAGAATAGGGGTATATAAAGAAGGAATATTAGAAGAGATTTTCAATAGTGATGCTTCAAAATATGGTGGAAGTAATGTAATAAATGAGAATCCAATTCCTGTAGAAAGTAGTTTCTATCATAATCAAACGTTTTCGTTCATAACTTCTTTGCCTCCATTAGGAATTTCCGTATATAAGTATAAATAATTTGTTATTTTAGAGGATATTAATAAAAGATTGTAAAAAAGTAAGTTATGATTTTAAATACAGAGTTAGAATATAAAGGAAATCTTTTTCCAGATAAAATAGTTTCCTTTAAAAAAGATGTTGATAAAATTTACTTTTATACAGCAAATAATGTAGTATTACAAGTTACCGTTTTGCGAGATAGTGTACTTCGGTTTCGGTTCACTACTGTTGGTTCTTTTAGTAGAGATTTTTCCTATGCAATTTCGCCTAGTGCCAGTAGAGGATATAATCAATTAGAGATAACAGAAACTACTGAAAGTTATGAAATTAGCACTTCAAAAATAATCTGTGTTATTTCTAAAAAAGATTTAAAAACGGTATTGTATGATGCTGTCGATAAAACCTTAATTTGTCAGGACGAATTAGGATTTCACTGGGAAGAAAGTTATGAATTGGGTGGTGATATTGTGAAAATGTCCAAACATTCGGAAACCAGTGAGAGTTTTTATGGTTTAGGTGACAAGCCCTGTCAAAATAATTTAAAAGGAAAACGTTTTGAAAATTGGGTAACCGATTCCTATGCGTTTGGAAAAGATACTGATCCAATTTATAAAGCGATTCCGTTTTACATTGGTTTACACTCTAAAAAATCCTACGGCATTTTCTTTGATAATACCTTTAAAACCTATTTCGATTTTTGCCATGAAAGAAGAAGTGTAACCAGCTTTTGGGCTATGGGTGGCGAAATGAATTACTACTTTATTTATGGTCCTGAAATGAATGATGTAATTGCTAATTATACCGATTTAACAGGTCGTCCTAAACATTTGCCACCCTTATGGGCATTAGGTTATCATCAATGTAAATGGAGCTATTTTCCAGAATCTAAAGTAAAGGAGGTAACTCAAAAATTTAGAGATCTCAAAATTCCTTGTGATGCCATTTACCTCGATATCGATTATATGGATGGTTTTCGTTGTTTTACATGGAATAAAGATTATTTTCCAGACCCTAAACGTATGGTGGCTGAATTAGCTGAAGACGGCTTTAAAACCATTGTTATTATTGATCCTGGTATAAAAATTGATCCCGATTATTGGGTGTTTCAAGAAGGATTAGAAAACAAATATTTTTGCAAACGGGCAGACGGACCTTATGTAAAAGGAAAAGTTTGGCCAGGAGAATGTTATTTTCCCGATTTTACCAATCCAAAGGTAAGAGAATGGTGGGCCGAATTATTCAAAGAATTAATAGAAGAAATAGGAGTAAAAGGGGTTTGGAACGACATGAATGAACCTGCTGTTATGGATGTGCCTAATAAATCGTTTCCAGATGATGTAAGACATAACTATGACGGGTCCAATTGCAGTCATAGAAAAGCACACAACGTATACGGCATGCAAATGGCTCGTGCTACTTATCACGGATTGAAAAAATTTTCGTATCCGAAGCGTCCCTTTGTAATTACTCGGGCTGCTTACTCTGGAACACAACGCTATACTTCAACTTGGACAGGCGATAATGTAGCAACTTGGGAACATTTACAAATTGCCAATGCGCAAGCCCAGCGAATGAGTCTTTCTGGTTTTTCATTTGTAGGTTCCGATATTGGAGGTTTTGCAGAACAACCGAATGGTGAATTATACGCAAGATGGATACAATTAGGCGTATTTCATCCATTTTGTAGAACCCATTCCTCAGGGGATCATGGAGATCAAGAACCGTATGCTTTTGGAACTAATATTACAGACATCGTTCGCAAATTTATAGAAATTCGGTATCAATTATTACCCTATTTATATACCGCTTTTTGGAAATATATTGAAGAAGGAGTGCCTATTATTAAATCCTTAGTAGTTTATGATCAAGAAGATCAACAAACCTATTTCAGAAACGATGAGTTTATCTATGGAGATAGCATTTTAATTTGTCCTATTATCGAACCCAATTCAAAAGGGAGAAGAATGTATTTTCCTAAAGGAAAATGGTATAATTTCTTTACCAACGAATTAGTTGAAGGCGGTGAGGAAAAATGGGTAGATGCCGATATAGATACCTTACCCGTTTTTGTAAAAGAAGGAGCTATTATTCCAAAATATCCAATACAACAATATGTAGGTGAAAAAGAAATTACCGAATTAAAAATTGATGTCTATTATAAACTAGGGAAAGAATCTTCCATGGTTTATGAAGATGGGCAAGATGGTTACGATTATATGAAAGGGCGTTATAGTATTCGCAATTTCAATGTGGTAGGAAAAGAAGAAGTATTAATTATTCAGCAATTTAAATCGGGTAAATTTACTACCTCTTATGAAATTATTGAATTGAATATTATTGGTTTGCCTTTTGAAAAAGGAATCGTAGAAGTAGACAGCGAAATCATCGATTATTCAGCTATTCAATCTAATATTGTAAAAGCCAGAAAAGATTTTACTGAAATCAGAATTTATAACAAATACTGTGAAATTCCTTTGAAAGACTAAATAAATTATGTTATAATGTTTAAAAAAAATGATTTAAAAATATAGTTATGGTACTCTTTTTTTATGTCGTAGCTTTTAGTCAGAGTAACATTAATAGGGGATAGTTTATCTGGAAAGTTGTCAGGAGATTTAAATTCAAAAATGAGATCAGGACAAACTTTTTTAATGCTGTATCCAAAAAAAGAAGATATATTAACAGATAGTTTAGGTAATTTTACAATTGAAAGTCTAGCTACAGGTAACTATTACTTATTAGCTACTGAATAAATATAATGAAAAAGAGAAAATATTTTTTCAAATTGATTCAAGCTCTATTACAAATTTTGAATATAAAGTTAAGATTGATTGTTCATTTTTAAGCAAAGAATAAGCTTTCGCATATATTAAAGAAGAATGCCTAAACTTGATAGTGTCATATGATTCCTCATTATATAGACAAGAAATTTTAGAGAAAAAATATCATTTTAAATATAATTCTTTAGGATGTATGGTTTATTTAGTTGGTTGTGCAAAGTTGTACAATGATGCAATTTTTAAATATTTAGATAGTAAATATGGAAAAAAATGGCGAACAGAAATTAGGAACGATGTAATTGGTCTTCAATTAGAATAAATTTCACCATGAACGTTTTAATTTATAAAATTGGAATCTTTTTTTTTATTTTGTTTTATAATGTTATCCTGTCTCAGGAACAAATATATACATCAAGAAAAGGATTAAAGTTTTTTCCATCTCATTTAGAAATTGTTGTAACTGTTTCTAATGAAACAATTAAATATGAACTGTTTAATCATTGGTATTCAAATTCCTATGTGCAACTAAGGGAAGTTGTTGTTCCTTTAGATAGTTTAACTAAGTTTAATAAAGAAAACGAAACCATAAAAATCAAATTTGAAAAAAATAAGATTAAAATTGTAGACAAGAAATATAAGGTTTCTAAAAAAATGAAACACACTGCTTTATGTACTTCATTAGATGTCATGAGGAAAATATCGTATGCATATGAAATCTCAAAAGCATATAAAAATATCGGACATTTTGTACTTTATACAACATTTGATCTTAAATTATCAGAAACCGATTTTAAAATAAAAGTTGATGAGAATTTAAAAGAAATACTTGAAAGAGATAATTCACGAAACCGTTTACTTTTAAATAATAAATTATAATTAAATTTAGAGAGTCAAATTGATTTTTAATGGCTTTTAATGAAAATACAATTCAAAGAATAAGATATTTCTTCCAAGAAAAAAACGTAAACTTTTACGAAAAGAAAATGTTTAGCGGTATTTGTTTCATGGTAGAGGATAAGATGTGTTGTTGTAATCATATTGATAAAAAATATGAGGAGGATTTTTTATTATGCAGAATAGGTGAAGAAGCTTATTCTAAAGCTTTAGAAAGCGAGTATGTTATTCCTATGGAATTTACTGGTAAAGCGATGAAAGGATATGTTTATGTTACAGAAAATGGGTTTTTAAAAACGAAAGATTTACATTATTGGCTACAACTCTGTTTGGATTTTAATCCTATGGCGAAATCAAGTAAGAAAAAATAAATGACATTTCTAAAAATTGTATTTCAGAATATATTTACTTCCTAATAAACGTTTTTCATATTAAGGATAACTAATAAAATACAAAACGAAATAAGTTAATTAAATGATAAAACTGCTCTAGAATGTCTGGAGCATTTTTTTATTGTAATAATATCAGTATTTTTGATATACTAAAATAATTGCTAATGAATTCCATGTGGTATTTTGAAGATGTAAACTTATTTAATATCATGTGCCCGCATAAATACAAAGATGCAGGGCACAGCCATTCGTCTAAAAATTATAAGAAAAACGATATCATCTATACAGAAGACGATGCAGCAGATAAAATATATCTGGTAAGCAATGGTAAAATTAAAATTGGGTACATCAACGAAGAAGGTGAGGAGATTATATCTGCCATTTTATCCAAAGGAGAAATTTTCGGAGAAAAAGCTATTTTAGGAGAAGAAAGAAGGAACGAATTTGCATTGGCACTCGAAAATAATACAACCATTTGCCCTATTGCAGCCGATGAAATGCTCGAATTAATTAGAGGAAACCGAGAACTTAGCTTAAAAATTTATAAGTTTATTGGTTTCAGATTAAAGCGATTAGAACGCAGGTTAAAATTATTATTATTTAAAGATACCAAAACCCGTTTGAAAGAGTATTTAAATGAATTAGCTTTAGATTATGGCTATAAAAATACAGTTTCAGGAGATACCGTTATCAGACATCCTTTTACTCAAAAAGAAATCGCTTCTTTAATAGGTACTTCTAGACCTACGTTAAATATTTTAATCAACGAACTTCAAGAAGAAGGTTATCTGCAATTCGATAGAAAAGAGATCATTCTTAAAAATTGTGGTTAAAAATCATGAGGTAAATCGATAATAACACGATAAGCTTTGAGTAAATCAATAGCCGCTTTGGAAGTATAGTCAAACGAACCCTCTTGATCAATTCGCTTTTTATTCTGTTCAATACGTCGTAGCGCATCAAAAAAACGTCTTACTTCTTGTAAATCAGATAAAACTAAATGAGGAACCGAAGTGGTTTTTCCCGATTCGTCTTTGGCAACCATAGTAAAATAACTCGAGTTGCAATGTTTAATCACTCCAGTTTGTATGTTTTCTGAAACCACTCGAATGCCTACAACCATAGAGGTGTTTCCTACATAATTTACAGAAGCTTTTAAGGTAACCAATTCTCCGATTTCAATAGGATTTAAAAAGTCTACCTTATCTACCGAAGCCGTAACGCAATAACAACCCGAATATCTAGAAGCACTGGCAAAGGCAATTTGATCCATTAACTGTAACAAATAACCACCATGAATTTTACCACTAAAGTTAGTGTGTGAGGGAAGCATTAATTCGCTCAAAGTAACTTTTGAAGCTTCAACGCTATTCGATTCTTTTTTCTTATTCATTGTTTTTATAAACTCCAAGTTTTTTTCGTTAGTATTTATGTTAGTTCGATAAATTCAGGTAATTAAATGCTATTTTAAAAAAAGTTATTCATTACTCACCGTTATTAAAATAAGGTGACGTTTCTTTTTCTACTTTGGTAATAAAATAACGGGTGTCTCCCCACCAAAAAAAAGTGCGTAAACGCTCTACATATTCTACTTTTACAAAGTTCCCTTGTAGTATTTTTAAGCTGTCTATTACTTTTTGATCTTTGTCTAAAACAGAAAAGTTAAAAACTTGAGCACCAGATATACCTTGACTTATTTCTCCTTCCCAAGTTTTAACAACATATCCTTTATGACTTATTTTAATTAATTCTCCAGAACGAATACCTGTACTATATGGAACATAAAAAACATAGGCCATATAAGCAGAAATGCTAAAAATAGCAATGATTATACTAAAAAAAACGATTTTCTTAAAGACAGACATAGGCTATTCATTTTCAATTGTTGTATTTATTTCATTCTCTGTAGCTCTTTTTAAAACGCTCTCTGGAAGTGCTTTTTTGGCTTTGGCACCCATTTTTTTCAAGCGTTCTACACTGGTAATTAAATTTCCTTTACCATCAACTAATTTGTTCATAGCATTGCCATATTCAGATTTAGCTTCGTCCATTTTTTTACCAATTTTAATTAAATCGGAAACAAAACCTTCAAATTTATCATATAATGCTCCAGCTTGACGGGCAATTTCGATGGCGTTTTCCTGTTGCTTTTGATTGGTCCACATACTATCAATAGTGCGAAGAGTAGCTAATAAAGTAGCAGGTGTTACAATTACAATGTTTTTTTCAAAAGCTTTGTTGTATAAGGTGTTGTCTTCATTTAGTGCCAATGCAAATGCAGGTTCAATTGGAATAAAAAGCAATACAAAATCCGGACTTTCCATATGGTAAATGTCTTGATAATTTTTATCACTCAATTGATCTACATGACGTTTTACAGAAGTAACATGCTCTTTTAAAATGATACTTTTAGCCGTTTCGTCTTCTTCGTTTATGTAACGTTCGTAAGCGGTTAAAGAAACTTTTGAATCGACTACCATTTTCTTACCATCAGGAAGATTGATAATTACATCTGGCATAATTCTATTGCCTTCTTGATTGGTAAAACTTTGTTGTACTTCATATTCACGGCCTTTTTCTAAACCTGATTTTTCCAAAACACGCTCTAAAACCAGTTCGCCCCAGTTTCCTTGCATTTTGCTGTCTCCTTTTAAAGCTTTGGTCAAATTAACTGTCTCTTTCGACATTTTATCATTCATTTCTCTCAAACCTAAAATTTGCTGACGTAGAGCGGCATGGTAATCGATACTTTCTTTGTGTGTATCTTCTACTTTCTTTTCAAACAACTGAATTTTTTCCTGTAACGGATTTAAAATAACTTTCAGATTTTCTTTGTTTTGTTCTGTAAACTTAGTTGTTTTTTCTTCTAAAATTTTGTTGGCCAAATTTTCAAATTCTTTGGTAAACTTTTCCTGAAGCTCATTTACTTCTTGTTTTTGCTCTTTATTTCGCTCTAATAAATTATCAAAATCATTTTCTTTTTTGGCTAAATGAATAGCTAAAGCTTCTTTTTCTTTTTGGATACTTTCTTTTTCATTAACAACTTGGGCTAAGTTTTTTTCAAATTGTAATTTTTCGGCTTGCAATTGATTTTTTACTTCTTCCATTTGGTTTACCAAACCAGAAACTCTCTCTTCTAAGGAAGATTTTTCTGCTTGTGATTGGGTTTTAGAAAGCAATTTGCCAAGGTAAAAACCTATGGCTAAAGCGAGGATAAATACGGCTAATACTAAAAAAATCTGTGACATATACATTGACGAATTTCAATTGTAAATTTAAGGAATTAATTCAAGTAAAAAATGAGAATTCTTATAAATTGAATACTGTATTTTTGTACCAAATTGATAAAAATGAATCACCAGCACTTTATGCTTCATAAACCACATGGCTATTTGAGTCAGTTTATTTATGAATTGAAAAGAAAAAAGAAGTTATTAGGCGAATTGTATCCTTTTCCAGAAGGCACAATGGCTATCGGAAGACTAGATGAGGATTCAGAAGGGTTGCTGTTACTTACAACAGATGGTAAAGTGAGTGAACAAGTGCGAAGGAAAACCGTTGAAAAAGAATATTATGCTCAAGTGGATGGATTGGTTACCGATGAAGCGGTACAACAATTACAAAAAGGAGTGGAAATAGGACTAAATGGTTCAAAATATACCACATTGCCTTGTAAAGCGAAAAGAATTGAAACGATTCCTTCTTATATAGGTATTGGTAAAAAAATACGAGATGAACGGCATGGACCTACTTCTTGGGTGTCCATAACTGTTACCGAAGGAAAATTTCGTCAGGTTAGAAAAATGACTGCTGCTGTTGGTTTTCCTACACTTAGACTTGTTCGAGTTAGAATTGGTAAAATGCATTTAGAAGGTATAGCTACTGGATCAGTTCAAGAAGTTGCAAAAATTTTGCTGTAATGTGATTGTTAATTTTCTTTAAGTAAAATAATATAAGTTTATTTTTTTAGTATAAATTATGTTTTTTTAACAAAAAAAAGTTAATAAATGTTAAATAATCTTTATTTTTTCATTGCTTTTTATATTTTTAGTGTAAATAAAATATTACAAAATGAAAAAAATTTTACTTACTGCGTTTCTTTTAGGAAACTTTTTTTTAGCTACATCACAAAATACTTGTGCAACAGCTGTTACGGCAACTGCAGGAACTACTACTGTTGGTACAATAGATGGAACACTTATAGATGGATGTGGTAATGGTTCTGCTTCAGCTTCAGAATGGTATACTTACACATCGACTATATCTGGAATTGTAACAATTACCTCTAATTTACCTCAAAATGACGGTATTACAAATAGTGATGATACTTATATAAATGTATATTCTGGAAGTTGTGCTACTTTAACTTGTGTAACATATAATGATGATGTTGCATCAAGTAATTATTTATCTGAAGTGAGTTTTGTAGTGCAACCAGGAGAAGTTTTTTTTCTAGAATGGACAGACGAATGGAACGATGCTGGTTTTGACTTTGAATTGACTGAAACGGTAGTAAATTGCCCAACTACAATGGCTCCACCATTTACAGAAGATTTTACCAATACAGGCGTTGCTTATGTTTGTTGGCAATCTTTAGATGAAGATGGTGATGGTTTTAATTGGGGTGTAGCTGATTATGATTTAGATAATAATGGTACTCCAGACGGAAATCCTTGTTTGCGTTCAGCTTCATATGATAATAGTTCATTTTCACCTTTAACACCTGATAATTGGATTATTTCTTATCCTATCGATTTATCCTCTTATGCTAGTGGAGCTACAATTGAATTGTCTTGGTTGGCAAGAGGTATTGATGAAAATTACCCTGATGAAAATTACTCTGTTTATGTAGCAACTACTAATACAATAACAGACTTTTTGGCATCACCAACTACATTTACTGAAGTTATAGGCCAAAATGGAGGCGATGGTGTTTTTGTACCTAGAACCTTAGATATTTCTTCTTTTTATGGACAAACAATCTATGTAGCCTTTAGACATCATGATGTTACTGATCAATATGAATTAAATATAGATGATGTAGCGGTTAGTGGTGCATTAAGTTCTAGGATATTTGCAGTAAATGGTTTTAGTATGTATCCTAATCCTGCAATAAATCAATTAACAATCTCTTCTGAAAATACGCAAATGAATTCTATTATTGTTGTAGATGTTAATGGAAGAGTGGTTAAACAAAACCTTGTTAATGCAACTGAAACTCAGATAAACGTTTCTGATTTAGTAGCTGGAGTTTATATGGTTACGATAGCTTCTCCAGAAGGTACTAGTGTTCAAAAATTTGTAAAGCAATAATTAGGTAAAACTATAAAAAACGAAAAAGGTTCACCATGGTGAACCTTTTTTAGTATTTATTTAATTTAATTGAAAATTTCTGTAAAGAAATCTTTCATAGCTTGCCAACTTCTTTTGTCTGCTAATTCGTTATAAGCAGCTCCTTTGCTGTTGTCTGTATCTAAATCTTTATGTGTAAAGGCGTGTACAGCATTAGCATAAAAATTCATTTGCCAATTTGCTTTTCCAATTTTCATTTCGTCTTGAAAAGCCAATACTTCTTTTTGAGGAACATAAGGATCATCTGCTCCATGAAGTACTAATATTTTTGGAGTGATAACCTGAGTTTGTCGCATAGGGTCTTTTCCTAAACCACCATGAAACGAAACTACACCTTTTACATTTAGATTACCTCTTGCTGCTTCTAAAGCACCTGTTCCCCCAAAACAATACCCAATAATAGCAATTTCATCTGGATTAGCTCCTTGTTTTACTAATTGATCAATGGCTAATTGAATTCTTCTTTGGTAATCTTTATAACTGTTTTTAAAATAACCTGCTAATTTTCCGGCTTCTGTGGTATTATTTGGGGTATTGCCAACACCATAAATATCTGCAACAAAAACATGATAGCCTAATGCAGCTAATGCTTCAGCAGATTCTTTTGCATGTGCATCAATACCCATCCAAGCTGGTAAAACAATAATTCCAACGTTTTTCGGATTTTCTGTGGTTGCTTTCGCAAAAAAACCTTCTAATTTTTGACCACCATCGGTATAAGCTACAGTTTTTAATTGTGCATTCATTGACAAGCTAATTAGGGAGATAAAAAGAACTATATATTTTTTCATGAATTAATTTTTTTATAAAATTACTAAATACTTTAGTTATTTTGGCAACCAAATTTGTGAAATAATTTTAGTATCAAACCACTTTAAATTTTCCAATCGTTTTATCGAAAGTAATTGCTTCATTCTGAAACAATTCATTAAAAATGTTTTGTTCAATTAAATTGCAGGGTTGGTCTTTTACTAATTTGTTTGGTGTTAAAACTATCATTTCATCACACAATTGAATGGCTAAATCAATATCATGGGTAGAATATAGAATTGTTTTGCCCGTTTCTTTAGTTAGTTTTTTTAAGAGTTTTATTAGAGAAACTTTGTGTAATAAATCGAGATGCGTAGTAGGTTCGTCTAAGATAATAATAGCTGTATCTTGTGCTAAAGCTCTTGTTATTAAAGCTTTTTGAAGTTGACCATCACTTATTTCATAATGTTTTTTATCGATAAAATTACGTATTCCAGTTAGTGCAATTGCATGATCAATTTTTTCTTTATCTTCTTCAGTTAATGTGCCTAACCAATTGGTATAAGGTTGTCTACCAAGAGCTACAATTTCATAAACGGTTAAATTACTTGGAGGCAAATGTTCGGTTAAAACAATGCTTAATTCTTGCGCTAATAAGTTAGGGTTGTATTTCTTTAACGGTTTACCCTGTAGCATTATTTCCCCTTCTAAAGGAGGAATAATACCAGTTAGTGTCTTTAATAGTGTTGATTTACCTATACCATTGGCACCAATAAGCGCCACCAATTGCCCCGCTTCTAAATTAATAGTACAATTTTCAAGAATCGTTTTAGAGTGATTTTTATATGTATAACCGATAGATAAATTTTTGCTATGTAAAACAGTAGATGTCATTAAGTGAGACTAATTTTGTTTTACAAAGTTAAAGTTTTACAAGGTAATAATATATTATGAGGATATATTTATTCTTTATCTAACATCTTATGCTTAGAATTTTGATATGTTTTTTAATAATATTAAAATGTACGCCCAAAAAATGGTAATAGTTTTTTCAAAGTCATTTTGGATACGATTCGAAATATTATTTCTAAAAGGATTCGAAAAGTTATTAAAGATAATACAATTAAGAATAAGGGGTATGCTTCTTTTTGAATGATTATATATATTGAAGATACTATGTTTACGATGAGTAAGGCACTGAATAATACTTTGATTTTTAAACTGATAGTAAGGTTTACAGAAATCTTATCAGGTTATTATAATTTTTTGATAAGGAAATGCTTATATCTTTTTCTGGAAATAATTTCATTTAAATACACTTCTTTAGTTTACATAACCCACACGCAAAAGTATAGGAAAACGCACTTCTCTTATTTTTTCCGTTCCCCAAATTTTTTCTAATTCAGTTTCTAATTCAAGTATTGGGTTAACCTGATTTTGTTTCATGTAGTGTTTTACAGCAGACCAAGTATTCAAATAACCTATAAGATGTTCCAAACTCCAGTGTTGTGTATTCGTAAAAAGTGGTGTTGCAATTTCATCAAATGGAAAAGGAATTGTGTTGTAATTGGCATCAATGTATTTTCGTTCATTATCCCAATATGTGCCAATAACTTCTGTGTAAAAATGAGTAATGATTGCATCGATTTCTTCTGAAATAGAGATTCGACCATATCCTAAAGCCACAAATACTGCCTTTTCTTTTGCAGTACGTTGTACTTCATCATAAAACTTTTCAAAATCAAACCAATGAATTGCCTGTGCTACAATAATTAAATCAAATAGGTTGTCTTTAAAATTGGTTTTCTCAGCGGGTTGTACCGAATAAAAAATTTGTTTTGAAGGTGCCGCATTATCAATTTGAGACCGACTAATATCGGTAGCAAAAACGGTTGTATAGGAGGTTGCTAATTCTTGAGCTACCTGACCATTACCTGTACCACAATCCCAAGCTTTTTCTTTAGTAAGAACCAAAGTATTCAGATATTCAAAAAGTTCAGCAGGATATTTAGGTCTGTATTTTGCATATTGATCTGATTGCGAAGAAAAATTATCTTTCATGTAAGTATTCGTTAACTTGAAATGGTCGTTTTATCCTCAAAAAAAACTAACCAAAACAAATATACTGGAATTACATAGAAAAGGTTAGAATATTTTTTACTTAATCTTCTAAGGCTACTTTTAAATTTTGTAAATATTGAGACCAAGCATTGGAACATTGCTCATAACACGCTATTTCAGGAATAAGTCCGTTGTGAGTAAAAGTAACTAAGGTTTGGTTTCCTGTTTCTTTCAATTCAAAGCTAATTTGCGTTTCGTTCCATTCGTCTTTTTGATCTAAAAAAGATAAATAACTTTGAGTAACTAACCAGACTATTTTTTGGTTTGGCACCCTATCAATTAGTTTTTGAACCGAAAAATGAGCACCATTTCCAGCTTGAAAGGAAAATTCGTCTCCAATTTGTTCACTTTGTCCTTCAATTTCTTCTGCAAATAATCCTGACCACCACTTTTTTGGGTTAGATACTATTTGAAAAATAGCAGCAGCCGATTTGGAACTGCTAAAACAATAGGTGTAATTCGTGTGTTTCATAATATTTATTTTTTTGGAAGTCCCCATTTTTCTACTAATTCAGCATTTAAACCTCCTTCTTTTGGATTTGGTTTTCCAATACCGGTTGTAATTAAACTATTTAAACTACCTTGAATATAACTTGTCCAAGCATCTTCACATACTTGGTAGCATTCATAGGTAGGAATTAATCCTTCGTGTGTAAAAGTTAGTTGTGTGCTTGTGCCTTGCGATTCTATTTCAAAAATAAGTTTGGTATTTACCCACTCACTTTGATCTTTCGTAAAATTAAACTGATTTTCAGTTACTAAATACACTAGTTTTTTATCTGTAATTTGTTCTGTAAGTTTTATTTTACATAAATGAACGTCTTTGTAATGATAGAAAAAGATTTCATTCAATACATTGGTTTTTCCTTCTATGTCCATAGACCACCATGCTCTAAAATCTTGTATAGCTTGAAATACTTCTGTTGGCGTTTGGTTTACTTTAAACGAAGTTGTAAATGATGTAGTTGTCATATTATTTTGTATTTTAATTATAGATTGATTTTGTGAATAGTATAGAATTATTTGTAGAAAAAGTATAAGGCATAAAAGGTGTGTTTTCATCTTTTTTTACAAATTTCAGTCATTTAATTTAAAATGTAACATTGTAATATAGACATTGTAATGGGTTGATTTAGACAAGTGTTTTTCGTATATTTGTGAGAAAAGATATCATGAAGCACTTAACGATATTGGTTCCAAATGGAGAAAACAATTTAAGTAGTATTGTAGGAGTTTATAAAATTTTTAATCGTGCCAATGCTATTTATGCCAGTAAGGGATTTAAAGCTGTTTTTAAAATTGAATTGGTTGGTACTTCTCAGAAAGTTGGGTTTTATGATGATTTGTTTACCGTAAAACCACATAAAAAGGTATCGGAAATAAAGAAAACAGATTTTATTATTATTCCTTCTTTGAATCATAACTTTGATAGTGCTGTCCATGAAAATAAGGAAATAATTAATTGGATTGCCAAGCAATATCGTTTGGGTGCAGAAGTTGCTAGTATTTGTACGGGTGCTTTTTTACTAGCTACCACAGGTTTGTTAGATGGGAAAAAATGTTCCACCCATTGGTCTGCGGTTTCTATTTTCAAACAGCGTTTTCCAGGAATACACTTGCAACCAGATCAATTAATAACAGATGAAAATAGAATTTATACTAATGGAGGTGCTTACTCTTTTCTAAATTTAATTTTGTATTTAATTGAAAAATTTTACGATAGAGAAACGGCTTTATTGTGTTCTAAGATTTTTCAAATAGATGTAAGCAGGAGTCATCAGTCTGAATTTATGATTTTTAATGGGCAAAAAAATCATGATGATGGAGCCATTTTAGAAGCACAAGAGTATTTAGAAAAGTATTTTCAGGAAAAGATATCTATAGCTTCTTTGTCTTCTAAATTGCATATTACAAGAAGGAATTTTGATCGACGATTTATAAAAGCAACAGGAATAACTCCTTTAGATTATTTGCAAAGAGTAAAAATTGAAGCAGCTAAAAAACAACTAGAGAATTATCCCAAAACGGTAACAGAAGTAATGTATACAGTGGGGTATAACGATGCAAAGGCATTTAGAGACGTTTTTTCTAGAATTACAGGTTTGTCTCCAGTAGATTATAAGTTAAAGTATAATAAGTTTTCAAACTCAGTTTTGTCTTAGTGAATTAGGAGATACTACAACATTACAGACTTCTATTTAGTGTTTTTGTTATAAATTAGTCGAAAGTTACAAAAGGAGCTATTATCATTCTTTTTTTATAGGATCTCTTCCAATAAATCTATTTTTCCCTTCTAAAAAACCTATAACTTTATCTATATTTCTAAGAATTGTGCTTTCTTGTTTTAAAAACGAGATATAACGTATTATTTCTTTTTGTAGCGAAGGTGATAAATTATCAAATACTTTTTTAGCTTCCAAGTTTTTATTTAAGGCAGCTATTAGTTTAGGATGTATTGCTATAATTCTTTCAATAGGGTCAAAAGAAATAGTAATGGTAATTATTTCTCCTATACGTTTGGGAGAATTTTTCAGCATAAAAGTATTAATGTAAAGTCGCCAAGCACCACTATATTTTACTAAATTTTGTTTATAGTTTTTTCCGTTAATTGTACCTGTTATTGGAATTGCGCCTTTGTTTTTGCTTGCTTTTTCAAAAATGTGATTTAGGATTTCTTCAGGAACAGGTACAAAAGGATTAATGCCAATGCAATCTATAGGAGCTGAAAAAGTATAAAATTGAGTACTCATTTTTTTTAGTAAATTATCATGTTTCTTTATTTCTTTAATTGAATGATTGTCTGAAGGCTAAAGGTGAAAGATGTGTTTTGGTTTTAAATAATTTACTGAAAGATTGTGAATGCTCAAAGCCTAATTGATATGCTATTTCACTAATCGAAAGAGTACTAGTGGAAAGTTTTTCTTTCGCTTTTTCAATCAATTTATCATGGATGTGTTGTTGCGTACTTTGTCCTGTTAGAACTTTGAGTAAACTGCTTAAATATTTAGGAGAAATGTTTAATTCGTTTGCAATGTTTTGTACAGAGGGTAGTCCTTTGGTTATTAAATCTTCATTTTCAAAATAATCTTCCAATATTCTTTCTAACCGTTCCAAAATTTGATGATTCACTTTTTCTCTTGTAATAAACTGACGATGATAAAAACGTTCTGAGTAATTTAATATGGCTTCTACATGAGAAATAATAATTTGTTTACTAAATTGATCGATTGTTGCATGATATTCTTGTCTTATATTTTCGATAATTCCTTGTAGTATTTTTTCCTCTTTTTCTGAAAGGAATAAAGCTTCATTTACAGAGTAATCAAAGAAGTCATAGTTTTTAATATTTTTTGCTAAAGCAGTGTTCCAAATAAAATCAGGATGAATAAGAAGCATCCATCCTGAGCGTTTTACTTTTGAATTGCGATCTACAGCAATATTAAAAACCTGATTTGGTGCGATAAAAAACAGGACACCTTCATCAAAATCAAAATCATACTCGTTTTGTCCGTATTTGAATTTGCCATCAATACCCCTTTTAACAGAAATCTGATAAAAATCAAAAATCCAGTTAATTTCATCGCTATCCATAGGTTTTTTTATCGAATTATAATCGATAATACTGATTAGCGGATGTTCTGGTTTTGGTAACCCTCTCAATTGATGAAATTCGCTAATGGTTTTGATTCTTTGTGTTTGTCTTTGTTCCACTATACAAATTTAAAAATAATTTTGGTCCATATCTTCAAGTAAACCAATATGTTTGGGTTGCCAATTTAATATTTCTTGTGTTTTTAGATTAGTAGCTGGTGCATCAAAAGTGATGAAATGACTCATCCATTCAAAATGTTTTGCAGTTTCTTCGTTAGATAATGCAACCAATGGTAAATTTAATTTTGTACTTATTTGTGTGGCAATACTTTTTATTGTGATACTATTTTCTCCAATAACATTATAGAGAGCACCTTGCAATCCTTTTTCAATGGCTAAGCGAAAGGCTTTGGCGGCATCTAATCGATGTACTGCTGTCCAGCGATTTAAACCCTCATTAGGATAAGCTGCACAACCCTTTTTACGAGCCTGCTCAATAATAAATGGAACAAAACCTTTGTCCCCTTTGTCATGAACAGAAGGAGCTAAACGAATTACCGAAGCATGTACTCCTTTTGCGGCTAATTCTAATGCCGTAAGTTCAGAGAAACGCAACGGGTTTTCGGTAGTACTTTCTTCTGTAATGTATCCGTTTGTAAGAGGTAAACCCAAAATACCTGCTGTTACGACCATTGGTTTTTTGGTCCCCATTAAAATAGTTCCCATAGCATTTATGGCTGCTTTATCCATTGCTGCTGCTTTTGTGAATTGAGAGAAATCATGAAAAAAAGCAGTATGAATTACTGCATCAGCGTGTTGAGCGCCTTGTTGTAGTATTTCCAAATCTTCTAAGTTGCCTAATAAAGGTGTTGCTCCTAGTTCTTTTATTTTTTTAGCCGATGATTCAGAACGTGCTAACCCGATGACTTGATGCCCTGCTTGAATTAATTCTGTTACCACAGCTGAGCCAATGAAGCCTGATGCTCCTGTTACAAATACTTTCATTTTAAGTGTTTTTTAATTAGAGTGTAAAGGTCTATACCAATTAAAAAAGTACTGTAGTCAAATGTCTGCTTGTTGTAGTCAAAAGGGAAGAAGGTGATTATTCAGAAAAATGATTCTTAGTAACCAAATAATACCAATAAAGAAACTAGCAAGTCCCAATAAAAAGAGAAAAGTATACACAGGATGTCCTATAGTTGTAAACTCTATACCATTAAGTAATCATCCGAAAAACAACATCGTTAGGTTTTGAAACTGTAACGATGTAACTATTATCTTGTTTTCTCAATCTTATCTATTTCATACCAGGAGTTTTCTCCTGATACCATATATTCGTATTGATTATTTAATGAATCTTCAAAGATAAATTTAGATTGAAACGTTAGTATTTCTGGATCAATAGATGTGTTTGCTTCAATGTAATATGTTTCTAGATATTTATAAGAATTAATTTTAATGGGTAAGCTGTCTACCCATTGTACATTGTTTTCTTTGCTCTCAATTTTGATTAAATTCACTGGAATACCAAAATTTTGAAGCATTATTTTAAATGACCAGGATCGATCATTTTTAAATCCTGTAAATTTTGAATTATAATACTGAAATTTCTTTTTTCTAATGACATCCCAAAAATACCAATCTATTTTTCCATCGATAATTGGAGAATCAAAATAGTGAATAGCTTCAATAATGTACTTTTCATTTCCTATAAATTTAACGCCATAAGACTCGCGTTTTTCAATAACATCATAATCAGTACAAATGGCTTGTTGCAGTTCTTGTTTTGTGAATGTTAAGGTGTCTTTACCCCAATTTACAATAGAATAGGTTTCGTTTGAATATTTAGGAACGTTAATTCTGTATTTTACAAAACTATAATAATCATTATTAATGGCAATTAATTTAAGTACGGTTATATCATCGTTTGGTTTTTGTGGGTTTGAAATTCTTAAATAGGCATTTTCTGAAAGTGATGCTAGTTTGTGTTGTACTTCTTGTGTAGCTATTTCATATGATTTTGCATCTTCATTATAATGGTTGTGTCTCATTATAGATTCTGCTATATAAATATAAACTCCAGTAATAATAGGTATCGTAATCAGTAGGATAGGAAGTAAAAAAGAATACCAAGGTGTTCTGATGGTATCTTTATTATTTATTTTTGTAATAATAAGATGAGGTATTTCGTATAGTTTACCCTGTTTTCTTACAGCATAAATTTTTCCTAAACTAAAAAAAGGAATCCAAAAAAGATGAAATACTTTTTGACGCACTTCAAAATCTGATTCTTTCCATTCTTCCATGTTTAATTGTAAATCTTTTGCAGTGTAAGATTTTATCTTAAAACTATACCATCCAAAAACTAAACTCATAATTATTTATCTTGTTTTTTGTGAAATGAATATTACTAAATGACCATGTTAAGGAAGAATGCAATACTATAACTAACCAAATCAAATATAGAGAAACTTTTAAGTATTTTAAGACGGGAGTGAATTAAAAAGATACAAAAAATGGGAAACTTATTTAATATTAAAGTTATTTTATGGTTATCCAGCTCATTATTGCCTCCGTATTTATGGGTTTTGAAGGAACTTCTGCTATATCATATTTTCCAATTCTATTATTTTCTTCAGTTGTAAAGATAAAGTCCCAGTTGTTTTTTTCATCATGCATATATTCCCAATCCATCATTAAATCAAGATTAACCTCAATATTGGGATATTTTGCTTGTATTTCTTTTACTGTTGCATTTGGAGTAAGACCATTTGTCGTTTTTATATTTTTAGCAACTGCAATAATGACCAATATTTCTTCAGAGTCTGCTTTAGTAATAAGCGCTAAAACATGTTGGTCTTCCCAATAATATAGATACGATTTGCTACCACCGTCATAGCCAAAAGCAAAAGCATCGCATTCCATTTTTGTTAAATTAACTAATTCTTTTTCTGCTTCAGAGATAGACATCCCAATTTTAATTGGGCCAAGATTTCCTTTACCAATTTTATACTTGTCGAAATTAATAGGAACTTTTTTGTCGTATTTTTTTGACGATTTATTTGTGGGTTCTACAGTTATTTGAGTATTATCTTTACAAGAAAAAAAGAGAAGAAGAAACATTATAAATACTAGTTTTACCAAATGATTAGCTATAATTTTTTTTATAATTTCTTGATTAGATTTATAGAACATATATTTTTTTCTGGTGTTAATTTTTTCAATCTTATAGTTTTAAAGCCATTTGATCCTCAGTAAAATAATTTCCTTTCCACTTAATGGCATTTGTTTCAGAACCAAATGTTACAAAACCAAACTTTTCATAGAGTTTTTTAGCAGTATCATTATGTGTAATTACAGTTAAATTGATGCTTTCAATATCTGAAATTTGTTTTACTCTATCCACAAGTGATGCAATTAACAATTTCGCAATTCCTTGTCCGCGATAATCTTTGGAAACATACATTCTAAAGAGAATACCTTTGTGCCTTAATTTTTCTCTATTTTCCCCATCTCTAGTAAAACTAACTATACCAGCTAAATTGTTGTTTGAAAAAGCGCCAAGTGTAAAACTGTCTGGTTTGTCTTTTGTAGGAAAAAGAGTGTCTAAATCATCATTTGGAGTAATCCGGAAATTTTCTTCATCATGAATGAGACCAAAACCTAGAAACTGTTTATACAATTCGATTTGGTTCGATTTAATTTCTGTAATTTGTATGGTATTCATTTTATAAATTTGTCGATAGGTTTTGCTTTGCAATATCTTTTAATGAGGAATATAATTTTCTAAGTTGGCTGTTATTAAACCCCAGGAAATTACTATTTAATTCTTCCATTTCTTTATCGGAATCCAGAATAATTACTCTTAATTTAGGGATGATGCTTTTCTTTTTTCCATTTCCAGTTTTTAATTCCGTTTTTAAATTTTTAAATTTTATTTTTATGCTTTTTGATGAAAAAAGAGATTCTTTATTTATTTCTATGTATTGTTGAGCAGTATTACTATTTATTTCATTGATTTTAAAACTGGTTAATCCATTAATTATTAAAGCAATACTAAGTAAAGGCCCAGCAAATGACCACATATTTGGATAAATATCATTTTTAAATAGATACATGAAAAAGGTTAGAATTACTGTTCCACTAATAAGCTCTATAAAGAAAAGTAACCTAAGCGGAATATAATGTTTATAGATGTTTTTCAAAGTATTAGATTGAGGTTTTTGTTTTTAGGGTTCCAAATAATTTCATTGTGTTGTTTAAATAGTGTTGTTAAAAAGCATTTCTTTTTTTAATTCTTGATTAGAAATTTTTTCTTTTTTATCCATTTTGCCTTCTTTTTTGCTAATTTTTATAAAGTTCAATGCTTTTTTCTAGGTTCTTGGTTTTCTTTTTCTTGATAGTATTTTTGAATGGTTTTAACAGCTTGTACGCCATATTTTCTAGAGTAGTAGTAACCAATTAATAAGGCGATTAAAATACGCATTGTGTCATTTTTAAATAGTACTATGTAACTTAACTAATATTTTGTAATTGCATGTACTCTGAAAGAACACTTTTAATAAAAATTAAATCTGTTTTTAAGTATTCTCGTTGGGTACCATAAATCGTTAATAAAATGATTTTATTATCTGAAAGAGTAGAGGTAACATATATAGAGCCAGCTGTTTCTCCCATATCGTCTGCTTTTTCAAACAAATAATCTAGCGTGAGAATTTGTTCTTTTTGTATCTGTATTACTTTTGCCTCTTCTTCTATGTGAATGGCACTCGGGCTAATGATTTTCTTTTTATTACTCTTTTTTAACTTGGATGTTTTGTTTATTTCTGTTCCACCAAAATAAATTAGACCTATAGGAAACAACATGAATATTTTGATTAATAGTTTACTTTTAACACCTATGTCAACCAATAAGCCTATTGCTAAAATAAAAAGTAATAGTCCAATAATTATCAAGGCAATACCAATGATTTTTTTTTGATTGCTATTTAAAGATTTTCCTATTTCTATTTGATTCAAACTTTCATTATAAAAAAAATGAATTTTATGTCTTTTTAATTTTAATCGAAGCGTTTCTAAACTTTTCATGCTATTCTTTTGAAATGATTTTTTAGCGATAATGCATCTAAACAAGAAGCAATCAAAAATAGCTAAAAATTAGAAAAATTGTATTTTTAAACAGTTACTTTCTTTTTGTATTCTAATCTTATGATAAATAGACTTAATGAAAATTGAACATTAGATTTAGAAGGCTGGTCGCAAGAAAACAAAATCCAATTATAAAAAGATTTACAAAAGCTCTGATAATCCATTTTTGATGCGATAAATCATAGTTGACTAGTTTAGAGAGAACGACTACAACTCCCATTATTAAAAACCAAACAGAAAAAAATAGAGCCATTTCACCTCTTAGTAATGAGGTTACAAAATCATGAATTAATCCGCAGAAAACAAATGTTATTACTATGGAAAGTTCTATGGGAAGTATTTTTTTTAGTGGGCGAAATATTTTTGTGCCTAAGTAATAACCAAAAATGGGATTCCAAAAATTCCAAAATGTTGAAAAATTGCTTGCCCCTAATGACCTTTTCAGATTATTTCGAAGTGAATTCGGATGCCCAAAAGGAACGCCATTTCTTTTTTTAACATATTCCGATAATTTCATTTGCTCTGTTTTTTTCTGTTTTATGACTATTTTTTTAGTCCTATTATTTCAGGAATAATATATTCATCCAAGAATTTGTTGTCTGATCATGAGACTTCATTCCTCCAAAGTTGCTAAAACCAATCAAAATCATATCAATTTACTCGTTAAACTAGTTTTTTACTCAAGTGTAATCATCCCATTTTTTATCATTTTCCAGATTATTATCCGTATTAATTCAAAAGGTATAGTAATGTAAATATAGAAATAAATACCCATAAAATTAAGGCTAAAATCATAGGTTTTAGCCCTGTAGATTTTAGGTCTTTTATTGAAATAGTAGTGCCCACCAAGAATAAAGTTATAATCAACAATCGTTTTGCCACTGTTACAATTAATGTAGTAGTCCATTCTGGTAAAATGTGAGAACTATTGATTATTATAGCGAGTAGGAACAAAACAATAAAATAAGGAATTTTTATTTTTTCTCCTTTAGTTTTAAACAAAAACATAGAAAAGATTGATAAAGGGATAATCCATAAGGTTCGAGACAGTTTTACCGTGGTGGCAATTCTTAAAGCATCATCTCCATATTCTAAAGCAGCACCCACAACCGAACTAGTATCGTGTATGGCAATGGCACACCATAAACCAAACTCTTCTTGTGTTAAATCTAGAAAATGTCCGATAGCTGGGAATACAAATAAAGCTACTGAGTTTAATAAAAAGACAATGCCCAAAGCAATACTTATTGTTTTACTTTTGGCCTTAATTACTGGAGAGATGGCAGCAATAGCGCTGCCACCACAAATAGCAGTTCCTGATGTAATGAGATGACCTAGTTTTAAATCTAGTTTTAAAATTCTTGTAAAAAATAAGCCCAATGTAATCGTTACTACTATAGAATAAAAAGTTAAACTCAAACCTGCGATACTCGTTTTTAAAGTTTCCGTTATTAACATTCCAAAGCCTAAACCTACAACAGCTGTCTTTAAAAAATAATGTATAGCGATATGACTATAGGTCTTGTATGGATTATTGAAAAAAAGTGTATATCCAAAGCCAAGTAATAATGCTACAGGACTATTTATAAAACCGAATAGAGCCACTGCGATTAAAAAAATGAAAATTATTTTTTGAAAAAAATAGTTCATATTGTATCTATTATTTGATACAAAAGTAATAAGGTTATATAACTTTTTTGCAAATTATATTGTTATATAATATAACTAAAAGTTATGGTTGTTGATGATAAATTTTTTAAAATAATCGAAAGTTTTAGAATGATATCCTGTTCTGTTTACAAAGTAAAACCATCTTTCAATACTTAAATCTTTAATGTCTATTATTTTAAGTTTGTGATTCATTAAATCATCTGTAATAGAATGGATAGATAGTAAGGCATAATCATTGGAGTGATGCAAATAACTTTTAATAGCTTCTGTACTGTTCAATGTTACAACAGAATTTAGTTTAGAAATTTTATTATCAATTAAAAAACGATCAATAATTTCTCTTGTACCAGAACCTATTTCACGTTCAATAATTGGAATTTTTTGTAGTGTTTTTAAAGTAAGACTTTCTTTACTAATTGAAGCATTATTAATATTGGTTACGAGAACGATTTCATCTTTAATGAACTTTTCAAAATAGAGTTTGGGATTAGAAAAATTTCCTTCCGTTATTCCAAAATCAATGTCTCCATTTAAAATTAAATTTTCAATATTTTCAGAATTATCACTAATGATATTAAATTTTGTTTCTGGGAATTGCATTCTAAACCTCGCTATTACTTTCGGAATGACATAGTTGGATAAGGTAGTACTTAAACCAAAGTGTATTGATTTGGGGAAGATGTCTTTTTTATTTAGAAACTGTTCATCCATTTCAGTATAAATAGACATTATTTTATTAACATAAATAAGAAATGCTTTTCCGGCTGTGGTTAATTCAATAGAATTCCTTTTTCTAACAAAAAAAGTGGTTTTATATTCTTCCTCTAAATTTTTAATAGCTTTGGAAATGGCTGGTTGTGAAATATATAATTGCTCAGCAGCTTTTGTGAAACTTAAGTGTTTCGCAACAATTTTGAATATATGTAGTTTGGTTTTCATTAACTGATGTTACGAAATAGTATTTATTAATTCCTCTGCTTTTTCAATATCTTGTTTGCAAACTAATCGTTTAGACTTTATTAATAAGATATCATTAATTATTTCAAATTCAAAGTTTTCAAATTCAGAAATTTTAGATAAAAGTGTTTTTGTATAGGGTTCAAGATAAGATTTTTTTATTCCTTCACAGTAATAATTATTATAAAATATTGAACTATTATTTATGTTTTTAACTAATTTTTGTATTGTCTTATAGTTTTGTGAAGTTATATGTTCTAACAACCTAAACCTTCTGCTAAGATATAATTTCTTAAAAGAAAAAATGAATTTTCGTACTTTTCGTAATATCACAAAACTATTATAGCGTTTATTTATAACTCTTTATGATAAAAGAAGCTCATGTTATGTGATTTTGTTTGAGTTATGCCAAATGTAATGACAGGTTAAAACATAAGAATTGTAAAATTTTGATGTTACTTGTTCAACGTTATTTTAAATTTACTTGTAAAACTTTCTTCTATCTATATAATCAATAATGGTATCACTATCATAAATCATACATTTTGGTCCATTTTCTAATTTTAATACATAGCCAGGATAGTCTATTGGAAGTGTTATGTTCCATTCTCCTTTACCGATTTCTTTTTCATTCTTGAAAATTTTGTAAATATAATTTTCTTGAACATCGATAAAACAAGTATTGCATATTTCTCCATCAAGTTTTAGTAAACGATATTTTTTAACAAATGATTTTTCATTTTCTTTCGATAAGAAGGAGTTACAACTTAGAAAAGAAAACAAGATAAACATTACATAATTTTTTTACATGATATAATTTTCATTTTTTAATTTTCGAATTTAGGAGCAAAAATATAATTTGTTGTTGAAAAACAAGTTTTACTTTTTTTCTTCATGCCAAACTATAACTTTCTTTTGTTAATAGTGTTTAAGGTTGTTAACCTTTAAGTATTTATTGCTGTTTTTCGAAATATCATAGTTGTAATCGTATGGAAATTGACAACTATCTTTTTCTAATGTTGTATTTTTTTCGTCAACCAATTTATACGTTTTATCAATAAGTTTAAAATCGGAATCATAAAACTCGGTTCGTGTTTCAAAAGCGATTCCGTTTGTACAAATACTATTAAAAAAATTGGTTTGTCTTTCAAATGCAAATGTTTTTCCTTTTTTATCAAAGTAGTGTGAAAAGGTAATGCTCCAATCTCCGCTTTCGCTAAATGGAAATTCAGAAACGAGCATTACATTTCCTAAACTGTCTTTGAGAATATTGTAGGTTGTTTCTACATTTTCGGGAAAATTTCCATTTTTAATTAGGATAGGTTCGTTACCATCTGTCAATTTAGCTACTACTATTACTTTGTCTGTGTTGTGTTTAAAAAGGGAGTCAATATTATTTTTTTGATATCTTAATCTTTCCATCACATCGGACTCGGGTAAAAGTCGTGAAGAAGTACTTAAGGATGTTTTGTTTTCAGACGAATTACAGGATGAAAAAAGTCTTACAAAAAGTATCAGCATCAATAGGTGGCTTAGTTTTCTCATTTATGGGTATGTGTTAAATTAGTGAGTTCTAAGTTGAGGCTAAATTTAAAGAAAATAAAAAATCATTTATTAAAACCATATTTTTGGAAATTTTTGTCATTATGTTAGAATTTATTCTAAGATTATTTAGAAAGCAGCTAAGTATTTCCTTTTAATTTTTTATTGCTTCAATTGAGTTCCATGTAATGAAATTTATAGTTGTACTTGTTCGATATTTTTGCTTTTAAAACTCAGGAGAATAAGCCATACTTTTAGTTATTTTAGAAAGAACTATTT
Organism: Flavobacterium sp. J27; assembly: GCF_004303025.1. Lineage (GTDB taxonomy): Bacteria > Bacteroidota > Bacteroidia > Flavobacteriales > Flavobacteriaceae > Flavobacterium. The sequence goes on from NZ_PJQW01000015.1 coordinate 31,119, forward strand.
TTTAATTTGTTGTAATTCAGAAAGTCGGTTTTTATACATGTCAAAAATTATCTCTGGATTCCATTCTTCGTTTTCTGTTTTTCCATGTCCCAATGAAATAAGCGTGATTAATTTTCCATTCTCTGTATAGAATTCGCAATTCCAACTTATTTGAGTAAAATGATTTCTAGGTATATAATTTTCGGTTTCTTTTGCATATATGAGTTTTCCGTTTTTTTCAAAGTAAATTTCCTGAAAATAGGTCTCTTTTTCGTGCGATTCAATTGTTATTATTCGGTTTCCTTTTTCCAAGTTACAAATACTCCAAAATTCTGTTTTCCCATTAACGTCGGTAATTGCGTTAATTTCACGATTACAATTTGATGCGTTTTCTTGAAATTCTGAGTTAATTTTTGAACGTATTTTTTCTTCTTTTTCACTTTGGCTTTGAGCGTTCCAACTTAAAAAAACAAAGGTTATTATGAATGTTAAAAGTGTTTTTTTCATAAAATGAAGATCCAAATATTTATTTTTAAATTTTTATATGATTTCCCAAAAGCAAAAAGGGTTTCTTAAGTTAAATCAATTTATATTATTGCAAGCATTGCCTTTTTATGATACCAGTTTTATGGCATTTGACTATAAGTAATGGTGTGATTGATAACTTTCCTAAATCAAAAATAGACAAAATTTAGTAAACTTGTAGTCTTAATTGAATCGAATTGAGATAGTGATTTTTCGAATTTTTATTAAAGGAGTTATTCTTGTTTATAGCTTTTTTGTAATTTATTTTTCACAATATCATAGCTTATTCCAAAAAGAATTAACGTAAGACTAACTAATGGAGAACTTACCAAAATAGACATGCCCGTTTGTCCATCATTTTCACAATTATAGAGTGTTCCAATTTGGAAAAGGTAAAATGGAACTTGAAGGATATAAAACTGTAATAATAAGAAAATTCCAAAAAGAAAGATTTTAGTTTTTTGAATAAAAATTGATTTAATTCTAAAACAGATAATGTAGAAAAGAATTGTAAATACTATGGCTATGGCTACATAGATGACAGCAGTTAAAATAACTTCTTTGTTACATTTATTAGCTGTATTTTGGTTAACAAGATAATTTTTTACAAATAAATAAACTGTTCGAGACTTAGTAGCTTCAATTTGAATTATTGGATATAATAGTGCAGTTGGAACTGTAAGTACGCATATAAATAATGATAGCATTGTTCCTAGTAATTTTTCCATTTACATATTTTAATTTGCTAGTATCTTCTATTCAGTTATTTTAATAGAAAGCGTAAACTACGTATACCTAATGAAAGTAGTAAAAATCATTACTTTCACAAAGTTCTTAGATGCTTAAGATTTTATTTTGCTCTAAATGTTGATTTTAAAACTGAATTTTCGGCATTTTTTCTGTCTTCTTCATCAATATTTATTAATAGAATCATAAATTCTTTCTCATCTATTTCAGCTATATAAAAAGATTTAGTTCCAACAAAGCCTTCTTCTTCAAAGAGCGTAGTTTGTCTAATGACATTAAATTTAATGTTGTCGATTACCATTTCATCAATGATAACAGTACTCTTATTATTGGGATATTCTTTTTTACAATTTTCAATTAATAAATCTTTCATTAATTGAGTATATCCATTTAATGTGTGTTCTTTTATCGTTAAATTATTTTTATAGCTAACAAATATTGCATTTGCACTTGAATCTTTTTTCTCAAGTGCTAGTAAAATAACATCATCAGTTGAGGATGTTATATTAGCCTCTTGTTTTAAATATTCTTCTCCTCTTTTTCTTTCTTTTTCAAAATTGTCAATTTTAGGTATATAGTTAATAGGAGTAGTATACGTCCATGTTATGGTATTTATTTTATATGTTTTTTGACCTATTAAATAATTGCTAATAAGTAATATTAAAATGAGAATTTTTTTTTTCATTCTTTTTTTGATTTTTGTAAATGTTACTGGTTATTTATAAAGATGTTTTTAACTAAAATAAGTCGTTTCAAATATAATCTATTTTTCTAGGTTTTAGTAAGTTGTAATGCTTAGTATGAAGGTCAAAAATTTGAGAGTGGGTAATGGCTATAATGTATATTAATACCGTGTATGGTTATTATTTAGTTCTGTTTTGTTCCGAAATGATAATTGGTAGTCAGTGGAACAGTAATGTAATTGGTTCTTTCTGAATATTCGTTCGTAAAAATTAAAAAATCAATATTTTTAGTTCCCATTTTTTTATAAATTCTTGATTAAGACATTTTCTTTACCCCTTGTTAACATCTGTTTTTTCAACTGTCACAAAAAAATGCTGCTAGTGTTAGTTGCGTAAATTTATGACATAAGATTAGAAGTAGAAAACCCCTTGTGGAATTTTACCCGAAAATTTCACACACACTAAGTCTAGTAATTTCTAAAGCGACTATTAGCAGTTTTAACTTTTTACTTTTTCAATAAACTTTTTAATTACAGTTTCATATTCCTTTCTTGCTCCTTTTATATTTTGGAGAAGTTGGTTTTCAAGTTCATTAATAGCTTTTTTTCTTCAGTTATTTTGGTAAAAACCTTTGGTGGTCGTACAATTTTTTTTCAGTAATATACTGTAAAACTAAATTCTGCTTTTGCACGTTTGTCAAATTCTGATTGTATTTATTTTGGACAATATTTTCCAGTCGGTTCAATTCTTCTTTTGGTAAATTTTCGAAATATGAAAGTATCAACTCTTTGTCTTCCAGTTCTTCTAAATTTATTTTTGGTAATTCTTCGTTTTGTGAATGGAGTTCTTTTGGTTTTTCTTTGACAACCTTATTTTTATTACTCGTTGTTTTTTCAGGTTTGGATTTTGCTTCTTTTGTGTGGTTATCAAAATCTTTCAAAGCATTTAAGTCGGAAAAACTCATACTAAAGACTTTCTTGATTACCAGTCCTATTAAAATGGATAGTGTAGCCTTTGTTAAGAATTGAAAGATATCAGTTCCTAATAAACCAAATGTTCCTAACAAAGAAAAAAATCCATAAACGATAAATGTATAACCAAGTATTTGAACTATTTTTTTTTCAACTAGATCCATTTTTCTTATTTTATTTCCTAGAAGAATGCAGATCAAAATAAGTGCAAAATTTGAAATAAAAAGAAATATGGCACCTGAAATAGATGAAGTTGCAAAAGCTGTTAAAGCATTAGAAGAATTTCCTTCTTCAAGCGATGTATAAACTCTAATTGAACGATAAACTACATTTGCCAAAGATAAAGTTGTAATACCTAAAAAGATTAAATGAGCATTTATCAATACATCTGCCTTACTGTAATTTAATATGCGGTTTAAAAACCGTTTGAATATAAAAAGTATTCCAAACCACATTAGTCCGCTTAAAACTGAAAATCCATTTGATGTAAACCCATGAAGCCAAGTTCCGTCAACATAGAAAAATTGATTGTAAATTGCATATGATAATAATAGAACTGAATAAATAAAGGCAATTAGTACTGTAACTTGATAAATTTTCGGTAAGTTATTTTGTTTCATGAATTTTATTTTTTTCTTTTTTAACTGTTTTACTCAAAATGGTGTTCAACGGTCTGTGGTTAAATAAAGTAGTGTGAGCCAAAAATAGACAAAATTTAGAAAATTTGGAAACAGGAGCACAAAGTTCGAACTCGTGAAACAATTTTCGGGGAATTATCGACTAAGTTTTTTGCTTTAGCTGATGTTAGCTGCTGGTCTTTTTATCTTTTTGTTAATTCTGTCGGTGTGTATTGAAATTGTTTTTTGAAAGCAACCGAAAAATGAGACAGACTTTCAAAGCCCAAATCAAGATAAATATCATTGACTTTTTGATGCATGTTTTCTATTAAAAAATGAGCTTCTTCCAATCGCTTTTTTACCAACCAGCGACTTGGCGTTTCATCAAATATTTCTTTAAAATCTCTTTTGAATGCGGACAAACTTCTACCTGTCAGAGTCGCAAATCTTTCATTACTCACATTGAAGACGAAATTTTTGTTCATATATGTTTCCAAATCTATTTTGCCTGGTTTTCTGAAATCAAATAATACTTCTGCCAATTCAGGTTTCATTTTTAACAAAATGAGTAACAATTCTTCATATTTGACATCTTCAAATTCTTTTTCTAACTCCATCACACCTTTGTAATAAGGCTTTATGGATTTTATAAAACTGTTGATTAACTGGTTTTTCGAAAGTTTGATAAAGGCTTCTTTTATCGCTTTATTTTTGGGTTGGATACCGTGCTTCTTTTTAAATTCCTGTAAAAACGGTTCATCAAAACAAAAAATAATCGGTTCAAAACCATCTTTGCTTTCCAAAAGCGCATACTTTGCCAGTCGGTTTTTTTGTGCAATGCCAAAATCACCTGCCTTAAAAATAGTTTTTTTATTTCCGTCAAATGTTTGAATAGCACCTTTGACAACATACAAAAACACGTTGTCTGGAATAAATTGTTCCATCAAAATATTGGTGCTTGTTTCTTCTGTTATCTTTCTCATTTCGATTATTTAAAATGAAATATTTTTTAATGGATGCCCTAAAAAAATCAAAATTAAAGGCATCATTATAAAAGGGATTTCAATTAAGGCAAATTTAAAATTTCCGGCTTTAAGTGCTAAAGCCATCATTACGATAAGTAGAACTGCCCGAACTGTATTGCCGATAAAGAATGTTTTTGGGAATAGAATTAATGAAGCCGAAAGAATGGAAATAACACCTATGGTAATTCTTATAGAATTTGTAATGCCTAAAGCAGACATCATTTCCAAGTATTGTTCGGTTGGTTTTTGAAATACTCGTGACCCGTGGTTAAAACCAATATATACGGTAGCTATAAGTAGGATTCCACTGATTATTTTAGTTGTCATTGTTTTTTTATTTGAGTAAGTTATATTTCGTGATAGAGTCTACAGCAGCTAAAATGGTATTTTCCTGTGTGGCAATTGGTTTCCAATGCAATGTGTTTTTTGCTTTTTGGTTGCTCACATTTCGATTCATTTTGGTAAGTAAAACACCCTCTTTGGCTTGTGCATTGAAAAGAGAAACGATTTTCAAAACAAAGTTTGGAAGTTTTCTTGAAGATACTTTTTGTGCAATTTCAGGTCGTTTGTTTCTTAAAAGTTCCGCAATTTTGGGTAAGGAAATTTGTCCGTCTGCTGATGCAATAAAGCGATTTCCGTTAGCCTCTGGTGTTTCCATTGCTCGAATATGCAAATCAGCAACATCTCTAACATCTACCACATTCAAAGGAATATTGGGAATGGCTTTCATTGTTCCATTTAGCAAATTCTCCAATAAATGAAAACTACCTGAAACGTGGGCATCCAAGGATGGGCCTAAAATTGCCACAGGGTTAATAGTCACAAACTCCAAATCGCCTCCTTCCTTTTCTATAAACTCCCAAGCTGCCTTTTCTGCAAGGGTTTTAGACCGCTCATATACGGAAACTGCTTTATTGTTGGTGTTTGTCCAGTCTTTTTCAGTTGTGGTTCTGTTTTTGTCAAATTGGGTAAAGCCAACCGCTCCAAAATTAGAAGTCATTATTACTTTTTTTACACCTTCCTTTTTGGCAAACTTCAAAACTCGTAAGATACCTTCTCTTGCAGGTCTAATAGCTTCTTCTTCATCTTTAGGTTTATCGAAAAACACAGGTGAAGCTACACTTAAAACATAAATGCAACCTTTTATTGCATTGTCCCAATTTTCATTTTTGGTGAGTTCGGTTTGTACAAATGATAGATTTTCAAATGACTCAATGCCATTTGCTTTTAAGGTGTTTTTGACCTGATCTACACTTTTAAGATTTCTAACGGTTGCTCTTACTTTGTAGCCTTTTTCTAATAGTTGTAGAATAATTTGCATTCCAACAAAACCAGTTCCGCCTGTTACTAATACTGTTTCTTGATTTTTCATTTTTTTACTTTTTGACTATTAATGATGATGCAAATTTCTGTATTAGTTGGTAGAATTAGTTTATTGAGAAGTCCAAAAATACTTTATTGAGAAGTCCGATTTTTGTAAAAGCCCAATTTTTTCAGACTTGTAGCTAACGTTCTCGGACTTTACGTTCTGGCGGGTTTCGAAGTACAAATTTTCAATTTATTTCTAAAGTTCATTAAAAGCACAAAACTGCACGTCAGCCCGCCTGACGCAAAACCTGTGTTAGCGATAGGTTAATTAAGTCGTTCAATATCGAAATCATCAAACCTATCAATTTTATAGTCTGCAATGTCAAAATTTAATAATGCGTTGTCATTGGTAAAAGCAATAACTGTCATACCTGCTTTCTTTGCTGCCAACATACCTGAATATGAATCTTCGATTGCAATACAGTTTTTAGCAGTAATATTGAGTTTGGCTGCTGTTGTCAAATAGATAGCAGGGTCTGGTTTTCCGTTTTCTTCAAAATCGGCTGATGAAACTGCATCAAACAGGTGTTCAATTTCTAACTTTTGCAAAACTGTTGGTATTATTTTATTGGGCGAATTTGTTGCAAGTCCAATTTTAAATTTTTTGGATTTTAGATTTTCTATAAAATTCTTAACACCATTAATTTTACAGTCTTCATTTTCAATAAGTTCTATAACCTTGTCAATAACCATTTGTTCTACAACGTCTAATCCTTTATCTTGCCAAGGAAATTTATCGAACCAAAATCTTGTAACTTCGAAAGTCGTCATTGACTTTGTTAGTTTAGAATATTCATCTGTTACTTTTACGCCCAATGAAGTAAAAACTTCTCTCTCAGCCTTTTTCCAAAGACACTCAGAATCTACAATTACTCCGTCCATGTCGAATATGACCGCTTTTTTTATCATGTCTATTTGTCAATTTATAGCCGTTTGTGTTACTTACCGTTAACGTTCTGTCTCTAGTGGTAGTTGTGTAAATTTATAGTAAAAGTTAACAAATACAAAACTCCTCATGGAATTTTCGGAGACTCGTGCACAATGTGCGAGTTGGCGTAGCAAAATTCGGAAGTAATCCAAGCCTAGCAATTGCTACAAATGGCTGTTAGCTGCTGGCTTTTATTCCTTTTTTAGATGTCTTTTTTTTATTATTTTATTCATCCAAATTGTTGTTAAAATAAAAGCTGTAAGAGAAGTAATTCATCCACAAAGAATAGCTAATATAGGCATTACGAATTCAGGATTTCCATTTGCATTAAATCTTTTTGAAGGATTAATATATTCTACAATTTCAAACGTTTTTATATATACAATCCAACTTGCCAATAATGTGAATGAAATACTAATTGTATATCGGATAAATGTTTTCATAGTTTGGCTTTTTTGGATAATCTTATAGTAAAGATTATTACGGTTATTAAACTAACATAACTCAGTAAAAATTTGAAAGATGAAGTATGAAAATTTCTAATAATTAACAAAGTAAAATAACCAAAAAGTATGAAAAAAATAATGTTTAAAATGTTCTTTGTCGTGCTCTTAAATTTTCCAAAATAATCAAATTGGTTAATTAATATGACGGTTAAGAATGGAACGAAAAGTAAAAAAAAGAAAGAATAAGCAATCAAAGTTCCAAAACCAAAATCAATTCCAGTCATAATCCTTTTTTTATTAATTAGACATTTTTCAACGTTACAATTCAGTTTTGTGTACTTACCGCTAACCTAACGTTTTGGGCTATGAGTAGTTGCGTGGGTTACCACTTAACTTTGCAAGTACACACCTAACTGACACTAGCGCAGCAAACTGACGTAAGCAAAATCCGCGAGGATTTTCAGAACTAGGCGAGAACAAGCAATTACTTATAGCCATTGTTGGCAGGCGTAATTATTTGTTTGTCAATACGTTTTCCGTTCTTGTCTAATGTGTATAAATATATTTCTTGTTTTACATCTATTGGTAGTTCCGTTTTCTTTCCTGATTTTATTATTGTTGTAAAATATGGAACTTTTTTAATATAATCGTACTGGTTTGCAATCTCATTACCAAAGAACAATGCAATTTGAACATCATTTTCAGTACTGTTTTTGTATTGATATGATGCTGTCATATTTTCCATTTGAATTTCTGTAGCGTTGTTAAGAATCAAATAATCTATGGAGTTTAATCTTTCATTATCAAAAAGGTTGCTGTTAATAATTCCATATTTTGATTTAATATGTTTTCTATATAAATTTAGATGCGTTTGGCTAATGGTAAGTGGGTCAATATTATAGTTGTTCTTAAAAACGGTAGCCATCCATTCTTTTCCTCTGCTTGTTGGTTTTTCAAGTATATGGTCAATTCCAGCTAAGACCACAACTTTACTGTTTGGGTTAATTAAAAAGGTTTTATTGTATAAATTTTCCGCTTGACCAATTTCCCTGTTTTTACTGTTGTCTGTGTTTTCATAAGCTATAAATTTAAATCCTAATTCTTTCGCCTTTCTTATAAGATTCGAGTAGTTCTGTTCACTCGTGTAAAAACCTGTTTCAAGAACAGGATAGGAATTCACTAAATTCAATATGCTGTCTTGTTTGGTGTTTAGTGCCTCCAAGGCCAGATAATTATAGCCTATTTCTTTTAAGTTTTTTAACAAATCGGAAACTAATATCCTATGATTGGGATAAAAGTGATTTTCATTTATCATTACAATGTTATGCTTTTCAGCTTCTTTAATAATTGTATCAATAACCTGCGAATTAAAAACTGAATTTTCTCCTATTATTTCAGAAATAGTGTCATTTGGTTTAAATCTCGATTCGAATTTGTTCAAATAGGTTTCATAAAATTCATTCTTTCCGAGAAACGAAGAAAACGTAAGCTCCATTTGTAGTTTAGACCATTCCTCTTGTTTGTCGTAGGTTGGAAATTCACTTATTTCATTGAGTGCAGCGTAGAATTTATTGGAAGGTTGATGTTTTTTCACAATGTCAAAAACTGTACTGATTTGTTTTCTATAAGTAGAGCCTAATTCTAAACTCTTGAAAATATTGTTCAAATCAATTTCTAAAGTTCTTTTTGAGTTTTTTGCCAGCGGATTCCCTATAAAGCATATCGTTTGATTATTGATTACTGTGTCAAAAACAATAAGTTCTTTTGGGTAGCTTTGGTTGCTTCTTTTTGAAACAGTTACAAAATATTCGTATGGAGGCTCATCAGTTTTGCCATAAACTAAAACACTATCTAACAGTTTAAATTTCTCATTGCGGATAATTTTCTTTAATTCCTTTTTGTTAGTTGTATAGGTTATATCCGCTGGTGTTTTAAAATATAGTTGCAGGGAATCATTTATTATATGAATGCTAAAGTTTCTAACGTATCTATTTTGTTCAAAATGTTCACTTATTTTTGGTGAACATCCAAGTAAAATAAAAAGTATTGATATGAATGTTAGTTTCTTCATTATGACTGCCAACGGTCTGCCGCTTGTGGCAGTTGCGTAAATTTAAGCCTAAAAATTACAAGTACAAAACTCTTCATGGAATTTTCGGAGACCCGAGCACTTTGTGCGAACTGACGAAGTAAAATTCCGAACACAAACCAAGCCTAGCAATTGATCGAAACGGCTGTTAGCAGGCGTTATTTCAACAATTCAAAAATTGCATTTTTTTTAGTCGTTCCGTAAAAATCTTCTGATTTTATTTTGTTGTTTTTAAAATTCAAAACTCTTGTGAAATTTGATTCAAAATGATAGTAGCTGTAAATATCATATGCAGTGATTATTAAGGCGCTTAATATATTAATATCTCGTAATTCAATATTTATTATAGAACCTTGTATAAACGTTTCTACAATTGGAAGTTCGTCCTTTTTAAGTTCTGATTTTGGGATTTTAAGTTGTCCATCAAAATCTGTGTAATAATATTTTTCATTGTATTTAATATGACCCATAGATTTGCTAATCTTTTTATCAATAAATTTTACAATTAGTGTGTCAAATACATTTGATTTATCGTAAATTCTCTCAATTTGCGTTTCACTTTTAATATTCTCTTCAGAATCGCCAAAATCTAAAATTATTTTGCTCTTTTTTATTGTGTACGTTCCTTTTCCAAACCAAGTTTGTCCATCATCGGTTTTAAATATATGCTCAAATTTGTTTGTTTTAGGGAATAATAAATATTTATTGCTAAACATTAAAGAATTCTTCTGTGAATAGATTAATGTATCTTGAGCAAACATTTTGACAGTTACTAGGAGAAAAATAAATAAAGTTTTTTTCATACGATTTTTCGATAATGACTGCTAACGATGAGCCGCTTGTAGCAGTTGCGTAAATTTAAGCCAAAAGATTACAAGTACAAAACTCCTCGTGGAATTTTCGGAGACCCGAGCACTTTGTGCGAACTGACGAAGTAAAATTCCGAACGCAAGCCAAGCCTAGCAATTGCAACAAACGGCTGTTAGCAGCTGGCTTTTATTTAAATATTTTAATAATTTTTTTCACTATGCTTTCAGTTTTTTGTTTGTCAAGATTTGCTTTCCAATTTACATCAAATTTTTCTTCACTATTTGCTCCGTTTTGAGATGAAGTTACAACAACAGCTTTAAATGGGCCAGTTCCTCTTTCTGTATAATAAATTTCATTTTCTTCTTTAAATTCGCGACTAAATTCAATTTTTACAATTGTTTTTTCTGAGTTCGTCAGGTAAATATTGCAATCAGCCCATTTTGGAGTTTTCCCATTTTTATAAAAAAAAGCTACAACCTGTTCAAACGATAATTCTTTATTCTGTATTTTTTTCCAAGTTTTTAAATATTCATTTTCTTCTTCAGATAAATATTCTCTAATATTCCAGTCACTAGGTTGTAAAATGAATTTATAATTTTCAGAAATTTCATTAAAGCAAAATCTTTCAGTTATCTCACGCAAATGAATTATTAAAAGTTTAAAATTTTCTATAAATTTTTCTTTTGTCATCTTTATCCACTGTTTTTTTAAGCTTACTAGCTGTTACCAGTAGTTTTTTTATTTAAAACGATTTGTACGTTTTCCAATTTACGTCTTCTTTATTGTAGCTTGTAAGTTCGTATTGCTTATATTTCGCTTGTAGTTTCGAAAGTCTATTTTGAAATTCTTGCAAGTCTTTTGTATAAATGACATATTCTCTAAAACCCGAAGTTGTTATAACAATTGGAACAATTGAGTTTAAATCTTTTTCAAATATTTCAAAAATGTCATCTTCTAAATTATTCAATTCAGGTTCTTTTTCTATTTGTGGCAATCCATTTTCATCAGGAAATTTTACTTGAAATGCAATTCCGCAGCCTGTAGAATAATTTTTATTTCCCGCAATTTTGTCGCAACCAACATTTTTTCGGATTAACATTGGTTTTCCATTATTTTCTGATTTTAGTATTGACCAGCTTTCAGGAATGTTTAATATTTCTTCACTTTGTTCGGTTACTTTCTTATTAAAAATTTTGTCAAATATTCCCATTTTATTTGTTTGTGAGTTTGTGCAACTTATTAAAGATGTAATTGTTAAAGTTAAAAAAGTTAAAATTTTAATATTTAGTTTCATAGATTTTTCTGTTTTCTACGGCAAAATTACAGCTAACGTTCCGCGACTACAAGTATTGGCGTAAACCATTACCAAGCCATTTCAAATATAAACTAATTTTAGAAAATTCGGAGAATTTTCGGAATAGTACTGACCTAGCCATTACTTGTAACCGCAGTTGTGTGTAGTTTTTTTGACCATTCAACTAATTTTTCTCTGACTTTGTCAAACTCTTTGCTTTTCATCCATTGTTTTTCAATCAGATAAAATCCATTTTCACCTTCAATTTCAATAACTTGGTCGTAAGTGTCTATTTCTCCTATATTTTTAATTTCCGAAAACATTATTTTAGTTCGTGTTTTCCAACGTCCAGGAATTACAATAAAGTCCGCTCCAATTTTCAAACCTCCAACATTGAATTTATTAATAAAAAGCCAGAGAAAAGCAATTCCCATTGCAATTGTCAAAAGAAAAAACACCAACGTTATAATTCGTAACCAGATTTCTCCGTTTCCAATTGTTACAGCACCAAACATTGTCGCCATAATTAATCCTCCAATTCCAACAAATAAGTATTTAAAAGGAGGTCGATATCTATATTCGTTTATCAATTATTTTCTTGTTTATCTGATATTCTAAAATTACACACAACGTTTTGCAGATTTGCGATGGGCGGGCTTTTTAGAACAAATGTTTATTCGGAGCACAAAACTTTCGGCTTCCACAAAACTGTCTGCGGTGCACGAAACCCCGCCTAATGCAAATGTGCTGTTATGCGTTGCCATTCTTTCCATTTAGATATTTGTCAAAGTCAAAAATTCCGTCATTAACATCGTCAACAAATTGTCTTACCGATTTATTTATAAGTTCAATTTTGTATGGGTCGTGAATTAATCCGAATACTTGTCCTTTGTTGTCAATTGCAATGAAGTTGCCGTCTTCAAGGTCTTTTATTTGGTAGTAAGTCTTGCCTTCAACATCAAACCCTCCAAGGTTTGTCAGGTCAAGCTGCTCACAAGTCAGACCGCTAACGAGTTTTTCAATTTTTGAGTCTGGGGCAAACTTGCTTTTACTTTTCTTAAATGATGATAAATCAATTTGAAAGTTATTAAATTCTAAAATGTTTTTTTCAATTTCAAAACCTATCCAAAGTCCTTCGTGAATTGTAATATTTAATTGGTATGCTTGTCCGTCCTGTTTAATAATGATACTCTCTAATTCAAACTGCTTCCCTTTTGTCATTGACTTATCGGATTGCGATGGGTCAAAACCTACGTAAAAATGTCCTTTCAATGAATGGTTTACTGAAAACCTTCTATAAAGTCCTTTATCAAGTCCCTCAGATAAAAATTGAAACTCGGCAGGCAACTGAATAAAAAGTTTCCGGAAAAAGTCAAGTGCTTTTCCTTCAATTTTCCAACTTGTCTTTTTAAATAGTCCGAACATTGTAGTCTGTCTTTTTATGGTTACGCATAACGGTCTCGGCTATGAACAGTTGGGGATTTTATGCCCTAACTTTTCAGTTTAGCACTGACCTTTGTTTTATGTTTATTTTTTCGTTTTATCACTTTCGCCCCAATTGTTTATAGCCATTGTTGTGCGTAGGCTTTACTTTATAATGTTGTCTTTGTAATTTTCTGCCATATTTAACAATTCGTCAAAGGTTATAATTGAGATATTGTTAAGTCCATTTCTCAATTTGGTAAAATCCCGTTTTACTTTTTGAAATTCTCCATCTGTTGGTTTAACTCCTTTAACTAAATGCTCATAACTAGAAATTATTATTAAACCTTCCGGTCTGTAAATATTTCCTTCAAGAATTTTTCCTTTAAGGTCTTGTTTAGCCTTTTTGTTTTTAATCTTTTCTTGGATTAGAGCGTCCATATAATTTATCGTTTGAATTAATGCTTTACTCATTTCAGATGAAAAAGCATAATTATCGTGGCTTGGGTCTTTTGTAAGAGCGTTTTTTAGATGTGTTTTGATTTCAATTACATCTACGCCACCATAATGATTTATCCCAATAAAGTCTGGATATTTTTTTTTCAGACTAACATTAAGTTCAATTTTCGGGTAAATTTCTCGATATGAAAAAATTAGAAACGAAAGGAAGTTTTCAAAGTATTTTTGCCATACTGATTCAAGTTGTTTAATTTTTCGCTTATCAGATTCAACTTTCTCTATAGTTTTTCTAGCAATTTGAGTTTTAATATTTGAACTTTTTAACGCAAGAATTTCACGCCCTAGTTTTATAATGTCTTCAAGTCTTGCCTTTATAAAATAGTCATTTAAAACTGTAAGGAATTTCGTTCCAAAGACTTCCTTTTGAATTAATTTCAAACTTAAATCTTGCAGAGAAATAAGGTCATTTTCGTTTAGGTATCTTTCAAAATCTGATTTAGTCCTTTTTGTTGGAAGATTAAAACGGTCAATTAAAAATGTAAATTCTCCCTTATTTGAAAGTGTTTTTCTTTCTCTTTCTAAACCAAAATAGCTCCTTTGATATTCTCTAGATTTATAGTTTACATATTTTGATTGGTAATTTTTTGCTCCTTCATAGATTTGATTGTATGTGTTCAAAACTTCTATTATTGCATCAGGATTAAAAATCAAAACATTGTTTTCTACTGTATAGTCATTAATGTCAGCAGAAATTGAAATGGCTATTATGTTGTGAGAGTTAAATTGAAAAACTTCATTAAGTTTTGAGTAATGCCGAAGTTTTAATTTATTATTTACAAAGTTTTCGATTGGAAATTCGATTGGAAATTCAATTCTTGTAAGATTATTGTAACTGTTTACATATGTTACTTTTCCTTCATTTGAAACTCTCCTGTCAAGTAGATTTAAAGTCGCATTTCCATTAGCTGAAGTTAAAAGAACTAAATCTGTCCCATCGATAGTAATGTCTCCATTTATTTGAAGTTCCTCCCATCCTAAATCTTGTATTTTCTGTATCAGATTTTGCATATTGTTTTTCAGCTTACGCACAACTTGTTTATATGTCTGACTTCGTCAGACCTATACAACAACCATTTGTTAGATAGGTCTGAAAACAGTCAGACTTTTTTCTTACCCAAAAATAATAATTATCTATTACAAATCATCAAAAGGGCTTTTTATTTGTTCTAAACTTTTTGTGCTTACATGAGTATATATTTCCGTTGTTCTACTACTATTATGACCAAGCAATTCTTGTATGTATCTTAAATCGGTACCGCTTTCTAATAAATGAGTCGCATAACTATGTCGCAACCAATGCAAGGTGACAGGTTTTGAAATTTTAGTTTTCTGCAATGTTTGTTTTAAAACACTTTGTAAACTCTTTTCAGAATATTTAACACCTTTATTTTGTCCTTCAAAGAGCCAAACCATAGGTTTGTATTGTACATAATAGACTCGTAGCATTTCTAAAATTTTGTTAGACAAAGGTACAATGCGGTCTTTTTTTCCTTTACTTTGTCTAATGAGCACAATACCTCTTTTGGAATCAATATCTGTAGGTTTTAAATGCAATAATTCGCTACGTCTTAAACCACAACTGTAAATCATTGAGAGCATTGTTTTATGTTTTAGATTGCTAGGTGCTTCTAAAATGAATTTTATTTCTTCCTTACTCAAAACATTAGGCAATACTTTTTCTCGTTTGGGACGATGAATTTTATCAATAATCAATACTTCATTACGTATGGTTTTAAAATATAATTTGATTGCATTTACAATCTGATTTTGATAGGAAGTGGAAAATTTGTTTTTTAGAATGTGTTCATTGGTAAACCATATGACATCGTCATTCGTAATTTCTGAAACAGTTTTGTGAGTATAAAACGTTAAAAACGATTTTAGTGCATCTGCATAAGTTTTAATGGTATTTTCACTATACCTTTTCGCTTGTAACCATTGTTTAAATTTTTCTAATTGCCGAATGCCTTCCTCCGATAGAATTGGAGTTGGAGGTATTTTAAAATGTGCTCTGTTTGCTATAGTATCAGGCAAATGCCAATATTTTTTAGAAGCACTCCAAGTTGCTCCTTTAAAAGTTTTAATACGTGAAAGTAAAAGTACGTCTTTATCAAAAAATACAGCAATACGAGGTATTCCTTTGTGAGTAATTAATTTGGCTTTCCAATACATTTTGTGTGGCTTATATACTTTCAAAAATACTATTATTTACTTATATATTTTAAAAAAAGCTTTTGTTTTAAAAATAAAACCAAACACCACCAACCACCAACCACCAACCACCAACTAACCCATAACCTCAACAACCTCCATAACTCCTTTCGATATAGGATAAAAACTACCATTTACTTCTTGAAATAAACGTCCAATGGCTACAACAATACAAGAATGATAATCGGTTAGTGGTGGTACAGCTAAAGCTACATCTCCTGAAAAACTACGATCTATTGCTACCTTTTCACTTTGTATAAATGAAAAATCCCCATTAGCATCAACTAAAACATAACGTAGAACTATTTCCATTTGACTGGCTACAGTACCCATAAATAAAGAAGAGGTATTGAAATGAGGTACTTGCAATCCATTTTGCCCATCAAAAGTATAGGCTTGTTGCAGCATGTTTTGTAAAGAACCGTCTTGGGTAAGTACATAACCGCATAATAAATCACGACCAATAGCTGTAGTCAAACCATTTGCAAAAGTACGTTGTCCTCTTTCTGAAGTAATATCAAAGGCTTTCAATTGGGTAAACACGCGTACCAACCGCTGATGTAGCTTGCCATCTTTTAAAAGCTGTAAATAGGGTTGGAGCATTTGCTTAAAAGAAGCTACCGCTTGCATACATTTTTTAAATTCCGAACTGTTCTCTCGCACCCGCACCATAGAGGCTTTGGTCTTTATGGCTTCTCCATTAAAACCGCCTCCCGCAGTACGCACTACTTGTTTGCCATCTAAAAGATAAAATGTTAATCCTTGTATGGTTCCTGTTAATTGTACAATGCCTTTTCCTTTTGCCATAGTAAAGTCGTTTAAAAGTCTAAGATACTAAATATTTATTATAAATATATACTAAATATATGGCTAGTATATGGTAAGGTTATAGTAACTATATAGTAAGTATAAGTGCAATAAAAGTGCTGGGTAAGTGTACAGTAACAGTACATTATGTCGTGTGAATAACGGAGTAAAGTTAGCGAAATGAAAACTAAAAAAAGGAATATAAAGAGGGTTTACCCAATTCTTTTTTTGCGTACCAAAAGCCAAACTACTATGGGGGCTCCTATAATGGAAGTAATCGCATTGATGGGTAAGGTAATATCATTACCGGGCAATTGGGCTACAATATCACAAAACAATAGCACAATAGCACCTAACAATGAGGTGCTCCAAAACAAGATAAAATGATTGCTGGTTTGAAACAACAACTTAGCCATATGGGGTACCGCTAACCCAATAAAGGCTATTGGGCCCACAAAAGCTGTAATACTTCCGGCTAAAATACTGGTAGCAAACAAAATAATGTAACGGGTACGCTTAAAATTAACGCCTAAACTGCTCGCATAACGTTCTCCTAATAATAGGGCATCCAAAGGTTTGATTACTAAAAAACTAAGGCTAATGCCAAGGCAGGTTACAATGGCTAAAAAACTAACATTGGACCAACTCAAATTGCCTAAACTCCCCATCTGCCAAAAAGTGTATTTCTGTAACTGTTCGGCGGTAGTAAAATAGGAAAGTACAGAAACGATAGCGCTGGTTAAACTACCAAACATCAATCCTACAATTAAAATAGACATGGTGTCTTTCAATCGTTCTGATACTAATAACACAGCCAATAATACTAACGAACTGCCTATTCCAGAAGCGAATACTAATCCTAGCGATGAAGTAAATATTTTAGAAAGACCTAAAGGTAAAATACCTGCTCCTAATACTACTATGGCTACACCCAAACTGGCCCCAGAACTCAACCCTAAAACATAGGGTCCTGCCAAAGGGTTTCTAAAAAGAGTTTGCATCAATAAACCACTAATCGATAAAGCAATACCTACTAAAATAGCGGTGATCGCTTTGGGTAACCTAAAGTTTAAAATGATATAATCCCAAGAAGTTTTTGAAGTTGAATTACCCATCAACGCTTGGGCTACTTCTTTAAAAGGTATTTTAATAGAACCTAAACTAATATTTAATAGGGTTAAAAATACTAAAACAAGTACTAAACAAATCAATAATATGGTAAACTTCTTGGTCACTTTAGTCTAACTTTTTGGCAAAGGTAAAGGTATAATTGGGTAAAACGGTAGGATGAAAGATTTTAATATAATCTTTTAAAACTAAGTCTGGTCTACTGGGAGCACTTTCATAATAAACAGTACCACCAGTAGCTCCTTTCTGACTTTCAAAGGAATACACGTTTTTATGTTGAAAAGCATCAAACTTCGCATAATGATGGTTTTCTTCTAAAAGTTGGTCTAAACTCATAATCGATCCATTGGTAATCCAAATATCGGCATGCTCAGCAGTATCAAATACACTTTCAAAACTTAAGGGTTCGCTACCCATTCCTGGTAAATCTTTCCATAAATAATCGGCTTTGGCATCTTGTATAAATTGTGCAATCCAACTATTTCCTCTAGCTACAAACCATTGGTCTTTGTACAAGGAACCATACAATACTTTTTGTTTGGGCGCAAAGTCTTTTACTAGGGTAAGGGTTTGTTGGTAATTGTTGGTAATGGAGTTAAATATAGAATCCCCCTTTTTTTCTTTTCCCAATAAGGCAGCATAAAACTTAATCCACTCGGCTTTACCTAATGGAGATTGTTCCATCCAATCGCCCTGAAATAATACATTTAATCCGTTGGAAGTCAGTTTGTCAACCATAGGATTGGTATTGTCTACTCCAAAGGTCACGATCGCATCGGGTTGCATGTCAAAGAGTAATTCAATATTTAAGCTTTCGTTTTGTCCTACATCTCTTACTTTGCCACTGTCAATTAAGGCTCTGGTTTTTGTTGACGAAATATAATTGGTATGAGGAAAGCCAATGAGTTTCGTTTCGCTGTCTAACATCTCTAAAAACGGAATAATCGTGGTAGACGTAACGACTAACTTTTGTAAGGGAACCGTAACCATAGTATAGTCTTTTAAGCTGTCTGGTATAACAACGTTTTGTTGCTTCAAAATATAGGTAAAGGGTTTTTCGGCTTTTGGCCAAGGATTCAAAACTTTTACGACACTATAACCATTGTATTTGTAAATGGCTAAGCCGCTAGCATATTGGATTTTATTTTTAGGAGATTGGCTAACAACTGAAGTGTTTTTAGTAGTTTCTTTACAGCCTATTAGTAAAAAAGGGAGTAACAGTAGAAGTCTATAAGCGAATTTCATGCGGTTTTTTCGTTTGCACAAATGTATGAAAAATTCTACGCTTCCATTTTATTAAAAATTAGAAACACTATCTTTACCACATGAATACGGTAAGAGAAAAGACATGTGCACAATGCCAAACTGCTTTTGGTTGTGGCAATCCATCAGAAACAATCAAATGCTGGTGTAATGATTTACCACCTATTTTTTCTCTAGATAATTATTCCGACTGTTTGTGTCCCAATTGTTTAAAACAAGCTACTATTACAAAAATTAACGAGTATGTGGCAACCTTAACTCCTGAAAATAGTAAAACCAACAAAGCAAAAGACTTGCCTAAAACCACACATCTTGTGGAAGATATTGATTACTATCTGGAAAATGGGAATTATGTGTTTACCAAATGGTTTCACCTCAAAAGAGGCACTTGCTGTGGCAACAGATGTAGACATTGTCCTTATTAATTAAAAATTATGAATTACAAGTTTTAATAAATAATAAAAACACAACATTACTAATCACTAATTACAAAATGATATATTTAATAACTGGAGGGGAACGTTCTGGGAAAAGTGGATACGGACAAGACCTAGCCTTATCTTTATCTGAAAATCCCATGTATGTAGCAACTGCAAGAAATTGGGATGGCGATTTCCAAAAAAGAATAGACCGGCATCAAAAAGATAGAGACGAACATTGGGTTAATATAGAAAAAGAGAAACACTTAAGCGAGATAGACTTCTCTGGAAAAGTAGCGCTAATTGATTGTGTTACACTTTGGCTAACCAATTTCTTTGTCGATACTAAAAATGATGTTGAGGCTTGTCTTGAACTGGCTAAAAAAGAAATCGAGCTCATCTTGGAACAAAAAGACATCACGCTGATTATTATTACGAATGAAATCGGAATGGGAGTGCATGCTGCCACACACGTTGGTAGAAAATTCACCGAGTTACAAGGCTGGATGAATCAGTATTTAGCTAAAAAAGCAGATAAAGTAGTCTTAATGGTTTCTGGAATTCCAGTACCAATAAAATAAAATACATGAAAGTTTTAAGCTCGTGGAGTGGTGGTAAAGACAGCTGTTATGCACTAATGAAAGCAGTGCAACAAGGATTACAACCTATAGCGCTACTCAATATGATGAATGAAAACGGGAAAGTATCGCGTTCGCACGGCATTCCGTTAGCTATTTTGGAACAACAGGCAGCCCAAATGCAATTGCCTTTAGTGGCGGTGCCAGCCTCATGGTCTCAGTACGAAGAACATTATATTGCTACTTTACATCAAATAAAAAAGAAGTATGCTATCCAAGGAGTCGTTTTTGGTGACATTGATTTGGAACCACATCGAGAATGGGAAGAAAAGGTGTGTACTGCGGCCAATTTAAAAGCGTTCTTGCCTTTGTGGCAACAAGATAGAATTGGTTTGGTGCACGAAATGCTAGATAATGGGATTCAAACCCTAATTGTTTCTTGTAATTTACAAATGGGAGAAGGGTATTTAGGAAAGGTCCTTACTAAAGAATTAGCTTTAGAATTACAAAAAAAAGGGGTTGATCCATGCGGAGAAAATGGGGAGTTTCATACCCTAGTAATTGATTGTCCTTTATTTGAAAATAAAATTCAATTGCCTAGTTTTGAAGTGAAAACCTATGAGAATTATTGTTTTATAGTTTGGAACGACTAACTTCAAATATGATAATTCCTCGTCAGTTCGAGTGTTTTTTACGGAAAGAAATGGAATAAAAAATGTATCGAGAACCAATAAGAAACGCTATCCATAACAAGATTTTAAAAGTAGAAATGAAAGATTTATATGATATCATAACGTCTCGAAGAGACACCCGACATTTTACTACAGATACAGTTCCAGAGGAAGTACTTGCCAAAGCGATTGAAGCTGGGCATCATGCTCCTTCTGTAGGACTGACCGATGCAACACGCTATTATATCATCACAGCAACTGAAATTAAAAAGCAAATTAAAGCTTTGTTTTTAGCGTATCATAAAAAGGCGGCTGATGCAACAGATACGGAAGCTCAAAAAGAAGCCTATCTCAACCTAAAATTAGAAGCCATTGAAGAAGCGCCTGTTGGAATGGTAATTGCTTATGATCGTTCGGTCTTAGACACTTTTACCATTGGAACTGTTGGTAGTAATGAAGCTATTAAATTTAGTGCAGTATGTGCTGCTCAAAACATTTGGTTGTCACTAACGGAACAAGGTTATTCAATGGGTTGGGTTTCTATTCTAAATTATTATGACTTCAAAACCTTATTGGATATACCTGAACATATTGAACCATTAGGATACTTTTGCATTGGTAAACCCGCTACCGATTATGGAAAACAACCTATGTTGCAACAATTGCATTGGAAAGATAAGAGAGGGTCAGCCAATGTTACTCATATTAAGTGTAGTAAGACTATTTCTAAAATTACAAAGGAAGAAAACACACCTTTTCAGACTCCAAAAGAAACGCTAAAAAAACAATTACAACATAAAATAGATCAGAAAACAAAACCAGAAGGTGCTTTAGGTCTTTTGGAAAAACTGGCCTTACAAATAGGACTGGTTTTTGAAACCGATACACCTCAAATAATTGAACCTCACATTGTAGTCTTTGCAGCGGATCATGGAATTGCAAATCATGGGGTGAGTGCGTATCCACAAGAAGTAACCCAACAAATGATTACTAATTTTCTAGAAGGAGGTGCCGCTATTAATGTGTTTTGTAACCAACACGATATTGCTTTAGAAATTGTAGATGCAGGGGTAAATTATGACTTTCCTACGAATACTAAACTTGTAAATAAAAAAGTAGCTAAGGGTACTCAATCCTTTTTACATACAGCCGCTATGAGTCATGAGGAAATGGAAAGGTGCTTTCAGAAAGGTGCTGAGGTGGTGAACCAAGTTTACACAAAAGGATCTAATTGTATTGGTTTTGGCGAAATGGGTATTGGAAATACCTCAACTGCATCAGTAATAATGGCAATGCTAACACCTTTTTCTATAAAAGAATGTGTAGGAAAAGGAACAGGAGTAGCAAATAAAAAATTAGAAAATAAAATAAATATTCTTTCCAAAGCAATTCAAAATTATAAAGGAAGTGATGGTTTAGAAGATATTGTAGCTTATTTTGGTGGTTTTGAAATCTTACAAATGGCTGGTGGTATGTTGCAAGCCTATCACCATAAAATACTCATTTTAGTGGACGGATTTATCTCCAGTGTAGCCTATTTAATTGCTTTTAAAAAGAACCCTGCTATTAAAGCGAATGCTATTTTCTGTCATTGTTCAGAAGAAAAAGCACACAAACTATTATTAGAATATTTACAGGTAACTCCTGTTTTGCATTTACAAATGCGATTGGGTGAGGGTAGTGGTTGTGCTGTAGCTTTTCCCATCATCCAATCTGCAGTAGCCTTTTTAAATGAAATGGCTAGTTTTGAAAGTGCAGGAGTCAGTAATAAATAAATTGAACCTATAAATGAAAAAAGAAATCGCTATATTTTTTACAGCAGTTATGTTTTATACAAGAATCCCTTGTCCTAAAAATATAACTCACCATCCTGATTATTTAAACAAAGCCACACGTTATTTTCCTTTGATTGGATGGATAGTTGGTGCTATTTCTGGACTTGTATTTTATGGGTTTTCCCAAATGTTGCCTGTTTCTATATCGGTTATTTTAAGTATGATAACTGGTATTTTAATAACAGGAGCTTTTCATGAAGACGGTTTTGCTGATGTATGTGATGGTTTTGGTGGTGGTTGGACCAAAGAGAAAATATTGAAGATAATGAAAGATAGTGCTATTGGCGCATATGGTGCCATTGGAATACTGCTTTTATTGCTTTTAAAATATGTTGCGCTTGTAGAGGTGTTGACTTCTCAAACCAATTTAATTAATATCCTGTTTATTTTTATTACAGCTCATGCTATGAGTCGATGGGCTGCGGCTACGATTATCTTTACACACGACTATGTTCGGGAAGATGAATTAAGTAAAAGTAAACCTATTGCCAAAACTTTTACATGGAAAGAAGTAGTCGGTTCGGCATTTTGGGGTTTACTTCCTTTAGTGTATTGGGTGTCTATAAATTATAAGGTAGTTTTTATTCTTTTACCTGTATTTACTTTTAGAGGTCATTTAGCACGTTATTTTAAAAAGTGGATTGGTGGTTATACAGGCGATTGTTTAGGTGCTACGCAACAAGTATGTGAGGTGGTTTTTTATATTTCATTAGTAGTAATATGGAGGTTTATTTAGTTAGGCATACAGAAACCGTTTGTGAAAAAGGAATTTGTTATGGGCAAGCCGATGTAGTTTTACGAGAGCCTTATTTACAGGAGTTTGAAAAGATAAAACAACAACTTTCTTTACAGGAAAAGATTCCTGTATTTTCAAGTCCGTTAAAAAGATGTACTCTATTAGCTGATTTTCTTTCAAATAGTGATTTTCAAACAGATGCTCGTCTCATGGAAATGCATTTTGGAGATTGGGAACTACAACCTTGGGATACTATTCCTAAAGAACCACTTAATAAATGGATGCAGGATTTTGTTTCGGTGCAAGTGCCACATGGTGAATCTTTTGTTTTACTATACGAAAGAGTGCTTTCTTTTATAGAAGATCTAAAGAAAAAAAATATCAAAAAAAACCTTATTATTACCCATGCAGGAGTAATTCGAAGTTTTTTATGTTACCAACAAAAATTGCCTTTACAAGATGCTTTTCAAAATAAGTGTAACTTTGGGGAAGTTTTTAAAATAATATTGAAATAAAATGAATACAGATTCAAAAGAGTTTATGGCAGCCGTATATACAATTATCGCTTTTCATGTAATTGTTGCGGTTGTACTTTTGATTAGAAAAATGAGAAAAAAGAAGTAAAAAACAAATTTCTTTATTTTAATTAAAAAAATAGTGGTGTTTTTGATTTCTTATTTAGAAAATATTTAAAAAATAACTACATTTGCACGCGAATTTTGGTTGTCGCTGAGAGAAATCGAAGCAACATTAAAAGGGAATTAGGTGAAATACCTAAGCTGTACCCGCAACTGTAAGCTAATAAGCTTGTTATTATCTACATTACCACTGTTAGATAATTTAGAATTTAGAGTTTAGAACTTAGAAAGTTTTTTTACTTAAGCATTCTAAATTATAACGGGAAGGTCAATAACAAGACGCAAGCCAGGAGACCTGCCTTTATTCAATGAGTAACAAACTTTCGGGAAAAAAAGTTTGAGTATGGGTAAATTCTGTGCTTTTCTCCCTTTTATTAAAAATTATTTATTAACTAAAATGAACGCAACGTTTATGAAATGGAGTGCTTGTGCAGCATTCTTAACCACGTTTTCTTATGCACAAGAAATTGATACTTTACAAGTGACCAACTTAAAAGAAGTAGTTGTTTCTGATACAAAATTCGAACAAAAAAAAGAAAAATCAGGTAAAATTATCGACGTAATTACGGCTAAAGATTTAGAAGCAAGAAAAGGGCAATCTGTAGCACAAGTTTTAAATCAGGTTGCAGGATTAGAAATTAATGGCAGTAATAGTTCTCCAGGTAAAAATTTAGAATATTATGTTAGAGGAGGAAGAAGTCGTCAAGTTTTAATTGTAATTGATGGAAATCCGGTAAATGATGCCACTTCTATTGCTTCAATATATGATTTAAGGCTACTACCAGTAGAACAAATTGAAAAAATTGAAGTATTAAAAGGGTCTTCAAGTGTCTTATATGGCTCTGGAGCAGCTACAGGAGTAATCAATATTACTACAAAAAAAGCAAGTAAAAAAGGATTGAATGGTACAGCTTATTTTAATGTTGGTACACAAAACACAACAGAAAAAACTAACTTATATGGGCAAGAATTAAATCAAGGATTTGCTATAAACGCTAAAACGGGTAAATTTAATTTCAATACCGCGTTAAATAGTACAGAAGTGGATGGAATTAGTGAAGCAAAAGGTACTAATTTTGAAAGAGACCCTTTTTCTAGAATCAACTTAAATCAAAAAATTGGATTTAAAGCTTCCGATAAATTAAATATAGAATCTTTTGTGAATTATGATAAATTCAGTTCAAATTATGATACTGGTGCTTTTCAGGATTCTGAATTTAATACCTATACAGCTGAACAGGTTAGAATTGGTTTTAAACCACAATACAAATACAATAAAGGAGAAATTTATTTGAATACGGCATTTGCTAACTTGGAACGTTACTATGAATCTTTTAGTACTTGGACGATGTCTTTAGATGAAATTTATTATAAATCGAGAACGATTAATGCGGATTTAGTCAATAAATTAGATGTAGCAAAAGGCATACATGTAATTACAGGTATACAATCGCAATTTATGGATATGTACCAAACAGGTGCTTGGGGAGAAGTGGATAACAGAGCAACTAAATTTAATGTAATTGACCCTTATTTTACAGCTGTTTATAACAGTGATTTTGGTTTAAATGTAAATGCTGGAGCGCGTTTAAATATCCACAGTGAATATGGAAGTA
The DNA here is from genome assembly GCF_004303025.1 of Flavobacterium sp. J27. Taxonomy (GTDB): domain Bacteria; phylum Bacteroidota; class Bacteroidia; order Flavobacteriales; family Flavobacteriaceae; genus Flavobacterium. The sequence continues at coordinate 56,444 of NZ_PJQW01000015.1, forward strand.
ATTTAGTTTATAATGTAAATCCATCGTTTTATTTAGAAGATTATAAAGTAAGAGTATTATCTTCTTTTAGCACCGCTTATATTACTCCTACATTATACCAATTGTATTCTGCTTATGGAAATTTGGATTTAAAACCAGAAGAAGACAAAACTGTTGAAATTGGTTTTGAGAAAGGATTTTTAGATAATAAATTAATTATTAACGCGGTTGGTTTTTACAGAGAAGAAGTAAATAAAATTGATTTTATTTCTTTAAACGTAGCACCTTGGGGGCAATATCAAAATATTGAAGATAAAATTAATGCAAAAGGAATCGAATCTAATATTACCTATTTGCCTTTTGAAAAAATAAAATTAACGGCAAACTATACTTTTACTCAGGTTGAAACCAATGTAAGTCAGTTGCAATTAATACCAAAACATAAAGTTAATGCGGGTTTTGATTATGCAGTAACTAATAAACTAACTTGGACAGCTCAATATCAGTATACAGATGATAAAATTGACTTATTTTATAATTCATCTACATTTTCAAACGATGAAGTTGTTTTAAATTCCTATCAAACAGTACATACTACAGTTTCATATAAATTAAATAAGCACATCTCTTTCTTTGGAAATGTTACCAATCTTTTTGATGTTGATTTTACCGAAAAATATGGATACTCTACTAGAGGTAGAAACTTTAAATTAGGATTTAACCTACAATTCTAATCAATTTGTTTTAAACTTAGTTAATGAAAAACGCTCCATTTGGAGCGTTTTTGTTTTTATTTAAGGTTTGGAATGGCATCTATATACATTTCTGTTCCAAATGGTCGTATTGATTTAACATCCTGAAAATGCTCAAATCGATATTCTGGTTCTGGAATTGAAAATCTACCATTCGTATCCACATAATTTAAAGCAGTTTGTAATAAAGGGTCACTAGTTTCTCCAAGAACACCTAAATTAGATAAATCTTCCACTTGGTTTACGTCAGGTTGTAATCCATTTACATAATCACTAAAATTGTTTTTATTGGCAATTTTTAAAACAATAGGTTGCATAGCATATCTGTGATTTGGATTCACGTTTACTTTTCTATAATCTGGTGAATCATACAAGGTAACTGAGCCTACATTTTTACCAGTAGTAGCATCTCCTATTTGTATTACATTAATATGAGGTTTTAAACCATTAATCACTAATTCACTGGCAGAAGCCGTTCTTTTAGATGTAAGTACATATAATTTATCCAATTGTAAGCTTTGTAGTCCTGCACCGTTTCCTAAAGTTGTGGTAAACCTGTTTAGCAAGTCTTCAGCGTCAAAAACAGCTTGTAATTTATAATTCCATTGTTGTTTTGCAAAAATATCATTATTAAATTGTCCCGTAATCATACTGGCAAGTCTTGTAGCGGTATTTACTGAACCACCTGAATTGTATCTTAAATCCAAGATAAGGTGTGTCACTCCTTCAGAAGCAAAATAAACAAAAGCATTGTTTAATTCGCTTTCATATTGTGAATAGAAACCATTATACATTAAATAGCCAATTTTTTTGGTGCCAATAGTAAATGTTTTTTTTAAATACACTGGATTTTCTGAAAAAGCAGTCTTTGTTAAAGCAACCGAATTTCCGTTTGGAGTAATATTGCCATTATCATAATCGGCTAAATTTAAGGTATAAGTATCATTAGATAGTGCATTTGGATTTAAAACACCATTGTTAGCGGTTAAAGGAATGCCATTAACAGCATAAAATAAATCGCCTCTTTGAATGTTTTTGGAAGCCGCATCTGAACCAGGTAATATGTATCTCACCCAACCAAAAAGCTCTGTAGAACTTCCATTTTTATATCGCAATTCATAATCCACACCATTGTTTTTTTGTGTGCCCGATAAAACTTGCTCTAGAGCAGTATAATCAGAAAATATTACACTAAAACGATCGGTTTGTCTATCCACTACTAAATGTTCAAATAAGGCTTCAGGAGGAGAATAAGCGTTTAAAAAATTTTGAAAAGCATCGTCAGAAGCAAATCTGTTGTCTGCTAAATCAGGTGAATCTTGTAGCCAATAATAATATTGGTTTAATCCTTTCCAAATAAATTCATTTACAGAGCGACTTTGAGGGAAATCATCAAAATCATCACTACAACTTAAAGGAGTTAGCAGTAGTAAAAAAAGTCCTGAAAACCATATTATTTTCTTTTTCATAGCGTGAAATATTTATCAAATAAAAATAAGGTTATTTTTTAATGTAACAAAATTAATTTACATTCGTCTATACTTTAAAACCAAGCTAATTAAGATGAAACAACAGGAGTTTTTAAATATTATATCTCCTTTTAAAGACAAAATTTTTAGAGTTGCCAAAAGATTATTAGTCAGTATTGAAGAAGCGGAAGATGCCACTCAAGAAGTTTTAGTAAGACTTTGGAATAAAAATGAAGGTCTGGAAAAGTATAATAGTGTAGAAGCACTGGCCATGACGATGACTAAAAATTATTGTTTGGATCAGTTAAAATCTAAAAGGGCATCAAATTTGCAACTAGTACATAGTAACTATGGTGATCATACACCAGGAGTGGATAAGCAAGTCGAGGATAGTGATAGTTGGAATTGGGTAGAAAAAATTATTAACGATTTACCAGAACAACAGAAAATGATTGTTCAAATGAGAGATATAGAAGAGTATGAGTTTAATGAAATAGCTTCTGTTTTAGATATGAATGAAACCGCTGTTCGCGTAGCGCTTTCAAGAGCAAGAAAAACAATTAGAGAAAAATTAGTAGCAAAACATAATTATGGAATTAAAATTAGTTGAAATACTAGTAGAAAAATATTTGGAGGGCACTTCAAGTATTGCTGAAGAAAAACAATTAAAGGCCTATTTTTCTTCAAACGAGGTAGCACCGCATTTGGTTCAGTACAAGCCATTGTTTAGCTATTTTAACAACCAAAAAGAAGAACAATTTACTAAAACACTACCATTACAAGCTAAAAGACAATCGTATGTAAAGTGGATAAGTGTAGCAGCGTCAGTTGTAGTTCTTTTAGGAACAGTACATTATTTTTATAACAATGATAATTCAGAGACTGAGTTAGGTACATACTCAAATCCTGAAAAAGCATTTGTTGAAACACAAAAAGCTTTAGAGATGCTTTCAGAAGAAGTAAATCATGGAGTAGAAAGTGTTGCCATTTTAAAAGAGTATGATAAAACGAAAAAAACAATTTTTAAATAAGAAAGAAATGAAAAATTTAATAACGAGCTTAGTCTTTATGGTGTTTACTTCTGTTGCATTTTCGCAATCTGTTTTCGATAAATACGAAGACAAAGACAATGTAACTACCGTAATTGTAAATAAAAAGATGTTTGAGCTAATGAGTAAAGTGAAAGTTGATGTTAAAGATCAAGAAGCGCAACAGTATTTAAATTTACTCAAAAAATTAGAGAATTTAAAAGTTTTTATGACTGGTGATGCCAAATTAGCTGGAGATATGAGAGGAACGGTTACGAGCTATTTGAAATCAAATCCATTGGAAGAGTTAATGCGAGTAAACGATGATGGAAAAAAAGTAAATATTTATGTAAAGTCTGGAGCATCAGAAAATATTGTAAAAGAACTTTTAATGTTTATTGAAGCTCCTGGTGATAAAGATAAACAAGCCATTGTATTGTCTTTAACTGGTAATTTTAATTTGGATGAAATTTCTGCTTTAACGGAAAAAATGAATTTGCCAGGAGGAAATGAATTGAAAAAAGCGTCTAAAAAATAAATTTTAGATACAATAATACACAACAGACAACAATCTATTTGGGTTTAGGTTGTTGTCTTAAAAAAATAAAATCATGAAATCATGTTTACTAGCCTTACTTTGTTTGTTTTTATTTAGTTGTAATAATGAACCAAGTTTGCAAAAATATTTTGTAGAAAATTCAGAGTCATCTGATTTTATAGCAATTGATTTAGGTTCTTCAGTTATAAATACTGAAAAAATGACTTTGTCGAAAGAGGATAAAGAAGCCTTACAATCATTTGAAAAGATGAATGTCATAGCATTTAAGAAAGATTCTTTAAATGATAAAAAGTATACAACAGAAAGTGAAAAAGTAAAATCGCTTTTAAAGTCAGATAAATATCAGGAATTAATGAGAATGGGATCTGGAAGTAATGGTGGAGCAGTTTATTTTGTAGGAGAAGAAGAAGATATTGACGAATTTGTGCTTTTTGCAAATGGAAAAGATACTGGATTTGCAGTGGTACGAATTTTAGGAAATAATATGAATCCTAATCATATAATGAATTTAATGAATCTTATGCGTGAAGCTGATGTTGATTTAGAGCAGCTTAAACCGTTGAAGGGTTTTGTGAAATAAGAAAAGTTTTTAAAATAAAAAAAGTCCTGAAAGGGACTTTTTTTATTTTAAAATTATTTTATTTAAAAGGTTTGAATGGCTAAAAGTGAATTTTAAAATAGCAAATATTCCTTGTTATGTTATTCCATAATTTTCTTCTCAAATTGTTCTTTTATCCTTTTTGGTTTGCAATACGCTTTAATTTAGACACGGATTGTAAATCTAAAGTTTCAGCCACCATATTGTCAATACAATGTTAATGACTGGCAATTTTGATCATTTCATTTATTACCAATTCAATGTCCTGTTTTGTTGTTCGCCAATTTACAAATGATGCTCTTATACCTGTCTTTCCGTTGTAAACAGTTGGTGTCATAAATACTTTTGCAGTGCTGTTTAGTTTTGTTAGAAAATCTGAAACTTCACTTTGTCTTTCTTGTCCGCTCAATGTAAAACACACATTGTTAAGTCTAACTGGGGCTAATAATTCAAAATGATTATTTGCTTCAATAAATTCCCCTAAAGTCTTAGCCATTTCAATAGAATTTTCAACAATATGTTCATACCCTTTTTTACCGTAAGCGACCAAAGAAAACCAAACTGGTAGGGCTCTTAATCTTCTAGAGTTTTCTGGTAAAAAATTCAAGTAATTAAAATTATCTAACGGATTTCCTAAATAGGGAGCATTAGAATTTTGGAATATTTCTGTTTGAAGAATTTTATGTTTTTCCTTAACAAGAAAAACTGCGTTTTCGTATGGCACATTAAGCCATTTATGGCAATCAATAGTAATACTGTCAGCATTTTCCCAACCTTCCAATACGTGTTTGTGAGTTGGTGAGCAAGCTGCAAAAGCACCAAAAGCACCATCAATATGCCACCAAAAATTAAACTCTCCTCTAAGTTTAGAAATGGCTTTAAAATCGTCAAAATCAACTGTATTAACTGTTCCAGCACTTGTAATTAAAAGAAAAGGTGTTCCATTTAATTTTTTAATTTTCACTTTTAAGTCTTCAATATCAATACTTTCTCTGTTTCCGTTTTCGACATTTACTTTTATAATATTGTTACTTCCAATACCTAACATTGATAAGCATTTTATAGCAGATGAGTGAGGAACGGCTGATAAAATATTTATTTTTTGAGTAATGCCTTCTTTTGCAAAATCTTTGCCTGCTTGTTTCCCAATCCATTGTCTTGCAACTGCAAGGCAAGTAAAGTTTGACATCGTTGCTCCTGTTACAAACCCACCTATAAAATCATTCGGCAGGTTGAATAAATCAAGAATTAACTTTATTGTTTCTATTTCAATAATTGCAGAAATATCACCTTGTCCTTTGGTTGCTTGTGTGTTTTGGTCATAAATAGAAGTTAGCCAATCGCCCATGATTGAAGCGGGTGTTGAGCCACCAGTAACAAAACCCCAATATCTTGGCCCTGTTGAGCCGATAATTGCTTTTTCAAATTTTTTATTGAAAAGTTTTAATGCTTCAAGTCCACCTATTCCTGTTTTGTTTAGAGTTTCGGTAATTTCTCCCTTGTGTTCTGACGAAGTTGGTCTTTCAGGGAGTTGGTTCAAAAAATCAAGCCCTTGAAGTCTTACTGTTTCAAGCAGCCTGTCTATTTTTTGTAAGTCGTCTTTTAATTGTTCGTTCATCTTTTAGAATGTCGCTGTTTTTTGTTTGTTGATAACGGTTTTTTACTTGAAAATTCAAGAGAATTTTCAGATTACAAAACCAAGATATTAAAATTGCGTGTATTTTTCGCATGAAATTAGAAGTAATAAATTTTATACGGTATTAGTAACAGTTAGTTTTTGTAATTCAGTTCGGTTTGTCTACTTGCTGGTGTTAAAATCAGATAATCGAACCTGTACATATAATCTTTAAGAGATTTACCTTCAATTTTGTGTTTCCAAGATGATTTTTCTATACTTTTCAAATCAATTATTGTGTATTTGTTGCTATTAAAATCTATTATAGGATTAAAAAGATCTTCATCTTCTTTGTCTATATTCTTACTAATTGTTCCATCATCATTTAGATATGCAGAAGGAAAAATTAAGAGATGAACAGATTTTCTTTTATTATAATTGGCAATTTCCATCATAAAATTTCCGATATCATATATATTATGAAGACTTTTCCCTTTAGAGGCATGAACACCTCCTATTTTTAAAAAAACTTTTGGAAGACTGTCTGTTAGCAAAGCAGCATTGTAATAATCGATGAAGTTTTCTTGCATTAAGTATAATCTCTTATGTATGCTTTCGTATAGATTATTATCTTCTCTTAATTTATAAACTTCAGAAGATTTTTTTAAATCAACTATTATTTTGTTGATTTCTTTATTACTCTGGTCTAATTTTTTTAAATAATGATTCACCTCTGATGAGTTTAATAGAGAAGTAAAAACTTTATATTTTTGGTTTTGCCTTCCTTTTTTAATTTCTGAGATTACAAATTCTTTAGCAATTAGATAATAAGGTTCTATTTTCTCTGATCTGTTTGATAATTCAAATAATCTATCCATGAGAAAAATGGGAGAAGTTAGATACTCTTGGTCTAATCCCCAAATTTTAAAATCATTTTTCAAAAAGGATTTTAGGAAAACTTCATCTTCTTTGCCATCAAAGAATGGAACTGGTACATCTCCAACCAAATTATTTATTTTGGTGTTAAAGGGATATAAGGATTTTTGATTTTGGATTAATCTGGAAATTTCATCAGCACTATTCGGACCTATTTCAGCAGCAAAATATTTAAAATTATTTGCGGTTAATGTAGGAACAATTGAATTGGTAAATTCTGAAATTTTAGCAGAAAAATGTTCTTCTCCTAAAATTACAAATTGAGCTTTTTCTATTTCTTTTTTTAAGAGGTCAAAACCAGCTCCACTAGCATTGTTTTCATTTATCTCAAAGTAAAAAGTATTTTCTTTAATTAAATCAATTTCTGTTTTCTCCTGTGAATATAGATTTGGTATTAAAATAATTTGTATGATTAATATAGATATGGTTTTTTTCATAATCGTTGTTAATGCTTTAAATATGATTCTGTTACAAGGCAATTTGGTGGAGTTTATGAGTAAGAATTAAGCCAATTTAAAATTACTATTTTTAGTTTTTTTTATTCAGTTATTAATTTTTCCATTTATTTCGTTCGAGTAAATCTGGTTTTCCTAAAGCTCAAATGATTAAACCATTTCTTGAAATTGTTGTTGTGTTTTTCGTTGTTATTTTATTGTCCTGTCAATTTGCCAAGTGTATAATAAAATGTTTCATAAGTTAAAGAAAATAGTTTTGGAAAGAATGATTTATACATTGTAGTTTTTGTTGGAGAGGGTTGGCAATTAATATTCAATTTCTCGGCTATTTTCATAGATCTCTTCATGTGTAGTGGGTCTGATACTATTAATGCTGAATTTAATCCTAATGAATCCATAATATGCTTAGATTCAATTATGTTTTCAATTGTATATTTTGATTTTTTTTCAATTATGATCGCGCTATTTGGTATGCCATGAATTAATAAGTATTCTTTAGCAATTTCACTATCAGCTTTTAGTTGATTTATACCGAAGCCACCCGTTAAGATAATTTTTTTTGTTATTTTTTTATTGTATAAATAAAGACTTTGATTGATTCGTTCTTTAAAAATAGGGGATAGTTTACCACTGTTAGTTCCTGCTCCTAAGACTATAGCAACATCGCTTTTTTTCTCAGAATAGTTAAATGAATAATTATAGATTACGAATCCATTAAAAATGAAGTAGCTCAATATTATGATAAATACGAACAATGTCATTCTTCTAAATTTTATAAATCGATTTTTTTTCATACAATGAAATGGAACTTCCCGTGGTTTATACTCCTCTAACAACATAGTGTTCACTTAATTTTTTGTAAAGTGCATCCGAAAGATTATACCAATCTGATGTACTTAAGTTTGCATATGGTTTTAACGAGAATAATTCCTGATCCGAAAATGATTTAAAATTAATTTCAGTATCATTACAAATTAGAGTAGGTAATTTTTCATGAATAACTTCTGCTAATTTTTTTTGACTTGAATCAATACCTAATTCATTAAAAACTTTCGTGCCAAATTCTAATTTAGAAAAAAATATTTCTTTTAGATTTTTATGTTTAATAGCCTCATTATAAATTAGATTCATTTCGTTTAATACTTTGGCATGTATAGTTTCTGAACCTGGTAATTTTGATGTACTTAATAAATCTTCTAGATTGTATTTTTTAGTTTCTTTATATTTTTTCGAGTAGTTTTCTAATAATAAATAAAATACAAATCCATATTCGTTGTTTTCGAGCATGAATTTTGCCCTTTCAGTTGTTGTTGAAAATTTAGTTTCCTGAAATGGGATTTGAATTACGTATTCATTTGGTAAATTTAGAACTAAAGAAGCAACCCTAGATGAAATTTCAAAAGCTTCAATTATATCTGTTATTTCAAGTAAATTAGCAGTTATGTGGACAGCAACATTATAAACGACCAATTCTTGATTATAAATTAATTTTAATAGTACATCATTTTCAAAAAATTTTGCATGAAATGGTCTTTCCGTTTCACTTATGCTTGATAAATATATTCTATGCCAATATATTTCTTCTGCTGTTGAATTTGTTTCTAATAGCGAAGCAATCGATATGGGTACACGAATCAACGGCTTTTCATCATGACTCCTGAAATGAACAAATGGGATTGGTTTACTTTCATTTGGTAAACCAAATTCATTAAATCTTAAACCAGTTGTTGTTGTCCATCTCCATCTGTTAGCTAGATTAGTTACAGGAAAATAATTGTATTCTTCAGAATAGTAATTTGAATAAAATAATTGGCTTTCTTCATTTTTATATTTAACAATTTCATGAAAATTCATGATATCTCCATTAACTCTGACGTTTAGAGCTTTTAAATAATTTAATATTTTCTTTTGTCCCCACAAAGTTCCGATATGGTCAGCATAATGTTTTATCTCATGAAAAAGTGTTTTAATATTTTCAACATTATTTGCTGCTAGAGGATTTTCCCTTATTGTAATTAAATCTTTTTGTGAAATATCTTCTAAAAAAATAAAAAAGTTTGAATGATCATAAGAAGCTATGCTTCTTTTTAATTTAGGGTATAATTTTTTGGCTGATTTCATTTTTTTTTCAAGCTTTCTGCTAATTAGTCTATACCCTCTAAAACTAGCGCCAATCTACCCAAATGTAGCTGTGTATAAAGAAGTTTATTATCGTGTTATATTCTCTCAAATATACCTTTTTCTTTTGGGTTTGCAATACACTTTGATTTAAAATTTTGTGTTTAACTACAATCAATAGTGCATAAGATATCGATAGTAATAGTAGTGGAGTAAGATCGAAACAAACGGCAACCGTTAAAGTGTTAGAAAACGCTATAAGGGTACCTTTTTCTTTATACTTTACCAAAGAACCAAGATGGTAAAATGTGTGGTGGTTCTGCTTTACAATTCAATGTTGATGCTACTATAAAAATCGAAAAGACGTAAGCGATTATGAAATAGTTATGTCTATTTTCGACAAACACTGAAGGTAATCTATTCCACAGGAAGAATTGAAATATAATTTCTATGAATAGGGTGGAAGAGCTATTTGAAGTGTATGATTTTGTAAGAAAGAAAAAAGGCAATAATTATCGACTAAATGTTGAGGGAATTTATAAAAAAAACGCCTAAAATTTTAATTTTAAAGGCGTTATAAAAATATAAGTGACCATGATCAGATTCGAACTGACACGTCTTGCGACACCACCCCCTCAAGATGGCGAGTCTACCAATTCCTCCACATGGCCAAAAACAAAAAAAGCTATCCTAATTGGGATAACTTTTTTAGTGACCTGGCTGGGGCTCGAACCCAGGACCCCATCATTAAAAGTGATGTGCTCTACCAACTGAGCTACCAAGTCGAATGCATTTTCGGAATAATTTAGTGACCTGGCTGGGGCTCGAACCCAGGACCCCATCATTAAAAGTGATGTGCTCTACCAACTGAGCTACCAAGTCATTTTGTTTCCTTGAATGCGGGTGCAAATATATTAACTTAAATTTATTTTCCAATGGTTTTTTCTTATAAATTTGTCTTTTTTTTAAATTTATTTTTTAACTACTTAATTTTAAAGGAATTATTAAATTATGAAAATAATTTTAGTTGGTTATATGGGTTCAGGGAAATCTACAATAGGAAAACAATTGTCTAAAATTGTAGGAATTCCCTTTTATGATTTAGATAAAATTATCGAAGAAAGTGAAAATGATACTATAAAAAATATATTCAAGAGTAAAGGAGAGATTTATTTTAGGAAAATTGAAAGTATTCTTTTTAAAAGTTTTGTTAATAATACTAATGATTTTGTTTTGGCTCTAGGTGGAGGTACACCATGTTATGGAACAAATTTTGAAGTGCTACAAAACGAAGCAGTGCACTCTTTTTATTTAAAAGGATCGGTAACTACCTTAACTGGGAGATTGTTTCAAGAGAGAGAAAATAGGCCACTTATTGCCACTCTTACTACCAATGAATTGGAAGATTATATCAGAAAGCACCTCTTTGATAGAAGTTATTATTACTTGAAGTCTAAATATGTAGTTACAATAGATGAAAAATCTATAGATGAGATAAACAATGAAATTGTAAAAGAATTAACTTAAGTAAGCATAACTATTATTTTCTTCAAAAACAACCTGAATATGTTCTTGTAAAGAAGTAGATAATGATAATCCTTTAAAATCTGCTTTTACGGGGTATTTTTTGTGGTTTCGGTCTACCAGTACTGCAGTTTTGAATTTACTTAATGGAACTTCTAAAAAATGTTTTACACCATAAATTAAAGTAGTTCCCGAATTTAAAACATCGTCAACAAGTACTAGTGCTTTATTTTGATAAGTTTCAGGAGTAATAGAAGTAATTATTTTTTCCTGAGGTTTTTGTTTGTTGATATTTACTTCACATAAAGTAACTTTTAAATCGGAGATTTTTTCCAATTCGGCGACTATTTTTTGAGCTAAAATGTATCCACTTTTCGTAATACCAGCAATAATAACTTCTTTTTCATCTACAAAAGTTTCAAAAATTTGGTAACTAATTCTTTTTATTTTATGTTCTATCTCTTGATGAGTTAAAATGATATTTTGCATGTTGTGTGTTATTTTTTTTCAAAGATAAAAAAGAGTTCTCTTCCTAGACGTGGTTTTATGGAATTATATGCTTTTTCTAATTTTTTTATGTAAAATGATTTTGAAAATAAAGAGTGGTATTCTTCAAAACTACCGCCAAAAGGAGGTCCTTCAGTTGTTAAAGGAAAATCAAATAATAGCCCGATAATTTTTCCTTTAGGTGCTAACAAAGCATGCATTTTTGTAGCATATTTTGTTCTTAATTTTGGTTCCAAAGCGCAGAAGAAAGTTTGTTCAATAATTAAATCATAAGAATCTGAATGCTCAAAAAAATCACCATGAATGATTTGATTTGAAATGGCTTTGTGTTTTGAATGAAGATTGTGTATAGGTTGGGAAGAGATATCAATGACAAACACATTTTTAAAACCATTGGCAATCAGATAGTCAAATTCATAGCCATTTCCAGCGCCAGGAATTAAAATTCTTATCTCCTTGTTTTCTATTTGATCGATATATTCTTTTAAAGGAGTGGTTATTTTTCCAGTATCCCAACCAGTATCTTGGTTTTTATATCGCTCTTCCCAATATTTTTTATTCAAAATCATCGTCAAAATCTATGTCGTTAGTATAATCATCAATGTCTCTTCTGTCTTTTTTAGTTGGTCTTCCTTCTCCTTTTGCTCTATAATATTCTTTGCTTAATTTAAGCATTTCTAAATGAGCAAATGCTTCTTCTGGAGTAGTGTCTTTTCTATAAACATCAACTAATTTTGCTCCTACACGACTTTGAGGAATGTCTAAAATTGTAAACTGATAATTAATTTGATCTTTTCTCAGTACAATTTTATCAGTAGGATACACTTCTCTAGAAGCTTTAGCTAGCTGTCCATTTACAGTAACATGTCCTTTTTTAATAGATTCTGCAGCCATATTACGTGTTTTGAAATACCTAGTGCACCATAAAAACTTATCTACTCTCATTTTAATCAAAAATCAATGTTAATTTTTATACAAAAATACAGGAAAATTGTATCTTGCGACTCAAATTTTATGAAAATGAAGAATATTTTAAAGATTAGTTTTATTGTATTAATGTGCATTGCGTCGGTTTCTTGTAAAAAAGACGATTCTACATCCACCAGTATTACTTTAAGAGATCGTCAAGTAGTATATGATGAAGATATTTTAGAAATAGAGGATTATTTAAACTCATACTATCTTGAAGTTGATGGTGATTTAAATGCTACTATTAAAGAGATTGATAATGGACAAACATCACTTTGGGACGATACTACATATCCTTTACAGTCTGTAACTGTAAAAAACGATGTTAGAAAAACTAATTATGTCAATGGAGGTTCTGCTGATGTTGTAGAGTATAAGATGTATTATATTGTTTTAAATGAAGGTGGTGGTGTAAGACCTACACAAGTAGATTCTGTTTTTACAGCATATAAAGGATGGGATTTAAAAAATAACGAAATTTTTGATCAAAACAATCAAGGAATTTGGTTTACATATCCACAAACAGGGCAATTTGATCCAGTTTCAATTTCTGGATTTAGACAAATTTTATACCAGATAAAAACGGAAGAATCTTCAAGTCTTAATGGAAATGGAACTATTACACATAATAATTATGGAAATATTATTGTTTTTATTCCTTCAGGATTGGCATATTTTAACACATCAATTGGTGGTGAAGCTTATAATCCAATTGCTTTTCAAATAAAATTATTTCAAAGAAAAGAGAATGATCAAGATAGAGATAGAGTAAAAAGTAATTATGAAGATTTAAATGGTGATAACGACTTTTATAATGATGATTCTGATGGGGATAATATTCCTAACTTTTTAGATGCAGATGATGATAATGATGGAATTATTACTAAAGTAGAAATTATTGAGACCAATGATGGAAATGGACATATAACCTATTATTCGTTTGGGAATATTCCTTTTTGTTCAGGAGGTTCTGTTAAGAAGCACTTAGATAATTCTTGTCAATAATAAAAAATAATTCATATAAATTAAAAGGCTCAATTTTAAATTGAGCCTTTTTTTTATGAAGAATATAAAAATGTTTTATTTTCTTTTTATTGCTTTTTCTGCAGCATTAATTATTGCTTCTGCATTTAAGCCGTATTTTTCCATTAGTTGTGCAGGTGTTCCACTTTCTCCAAAACTGTCGTTTACAGCTACAAATTCTTGAGGTGCAGGGTGGTTTGAAACTAATGTTCTAGAAACACTTTCTCCTAATCCGCCTAATATATTGTGTTCTTCCGCTGTTACAATACAACCCGTTTTAGCAACCGATTTTAAGATGGCTTCTTCATCCAATGGTTTTATGGTGTGAATGTTAATTACTTCAGCTGAAATACCTTTTTCTTCTAGTTTTTCAGCAGCAAGTAAAGCTTCCCAAACCAAATGTCCTGTTGCTACAATCGTTACATCAGAACCTTCGTTTAATAATATGGCTTTACCAATTACAAAAGATTCGTTTTCTGGTGTAAAGTTGGCCACACTTGGTCTTCCAAAACGTAAGTATACTGGTCCATGATGATCAGCAATAGCAATAGTAGCTGCTTTCGTTTGATTGTAATCACAAGGATTAATTACCACCATACCAGGAAGCATTTTCATTAAACCGATATCTTCTAAGATTTGATGTGTTGCTCCATCTTCACCTAAAGTTAAACCCGCATGAGAAGCACAAATTTTTACATTTTTATCAGAATAGGCAATCGATTGACGAATTTGGTCATACACCCTTCCTGTAGAAAAATTGGCAAATGTACCTGTAAAAGGAATTTTTCCTCCTATGGTTAAACCTGCTGCAATTCCCATCATATTTGCTTCAGCGATTCCTACTTGAAAGAAACGTTCTGGATGATTTTTTTTAAAATCGTCCATTTTTAGAGAACCGATTAAATCTGCACAAAGTGCAACTACGTTTTCATTTTTTTGTCCTAATTCGGTTAGTCCTGCACCAAAACCTGAACGAGTATCTTTATTTCCTGTATTTGTATATTTTTTCATTTTTAATTTTACTGTATGTTGTATGCTTTATGTTGTATGTTACAATTGCTTACGCTATAATGCTTACTGGTATTAATAATCACCTAAAGTTGCTGGGTTTTGAGCTAAAGCATTTGCTAATTGTTCATCATTAGGAGCTTTACCGTGCCAAGCGTGAGTGTGCATCATAAAATCAACTCCGTTACCCATTTCAGTATGTAGTAAAACACATACAGGTTTTCCTTTGCCTGTTTTTGATTTTGCATTAGTCATACCTGCTATAATAGCATCGATGTTATTTCCTTCTTTAATTTCAAGTACATCCCATCCGAAAGCTTCAAATTTTGCTTTTAAACTCCCCATGTTTAAAACTTCATCAGTTGTTCCGTCTATTTGTTTTCCGTTAAGATCTACTGTAGCTATTAAATTGTCAACATTCTTGGCAGATGCATACATAATTGCTTCCCAATTTTGACCTTCTTGTAATTCGCCATCTCCTAAAAGAGTATAAACTAAATTTAAATCTTTGTTTAGTTTTTTTGCTTGTGCAGCGCCTAATGCCACACTTAGTCCTTGTCCTAGAGATCCTGATGCCATTCTAATTCCTGGCAATCCTTCATGAGTGGTTGGGTGGCCTTGTAATCTTGAGTTTAATAATCTAAAGGTAGCTAATTCACTAACAGGGAAATAACCACTTCTAGCTAAAACACTATAAAAAACCGGTGAAATATGTCCGTTAGAAAGGAAAAAAACATCTTCGTTCGTACCATTCATATCAAAACCTTCTTTACGATTCATAAGGTGTTGATAAAGCGTTACAAAAAATTCTGTACAGCCTAAGGATCCTCCTGGATGCCCAGAATTTACAGCATGTACCATTCTTAAAATGTCTCTTCTTACTTGAACTGTTAATTCTTGTAGTTGTTGTGTGTTTGGTTTCATTTTTAATGTTAAAATTTAAAAGCACAAATATAAGTAGATTATTATTATTAATTTCAAGAGAATAGTGAGGACTTTTGAAAAGTTATTTACAATAGAAAACTACTTATATTGTTGTAAAATAGAGAGATAGTTTTTTTTAGCGAATTATTTTATTCTTAATACGGCATATTTTAGAATACAAAATAATGCTCTAAATCCATCTTTCCATGAAATTTTTTTGCCTTCTTGATAGGTTCTACCATAATAAGAAATTCCTACTTCATAAATTCTTATTTTTGGAATTCGGGCTATTTTGGCAGTTATTTCAGGTTCAAAACCAAATCTTTTTTCTTTTAAAGAGATGTCTTTTATAATTTGGGTTCTAAATATTTTATAGCAGGTTTCCATGTCTGTTAAATTCAAATTGGTAAACATATTGGAAACAAAGGTTAAAAATTTATTGCCAATGGTATGCCAAAAAAATAAAATACGATGAGGCTTACCTCCTACAAATCGAGAACCGTAAACTACATCTGCAAAGCCATCTACAATGGGTTTTAGCAAGATATTATATTCTTTAGGGTCATATTCTAAATCGGCATCTTGTATAATTATGTAATTTCCTGTAGCATGTTTAATACCTGTATGCAAAGCCGATCCCTTACCTTGATTTGTTTTATGTGTATAATGATGAATAGTAAGGTCTAAATTTTGATCTTTGTAAGATTGAATGGCTTGATCGGTATTATCTGATGAACAGTCGTTTATAATTATAATTTCTTTCTCAATATTGTTAATTAAAACAACATCTTTTATCTTATCTAAAATAAGATGAATTGTTTGCTCTTCATTATAAGCAGGTATTATAATGGATAGTTTTTCCATTGTATTATTTGTCTATTTGGATTAAATATCTGTAATTTAGTACCTCTTTTCTTTTGCTCTCTAATAAGAAGTTGAGTTTTAATATCGTAATTCGATATTGTTTAAATGCTTTTTTTGATATAATTTTTAAATTCAACTTTTCAATATCCTTTAAATCTTCTTCATGAATGTATAACCATGTTTTTTTGTTATTCTTATGTAAATCTTCTTTTGTAACCACATTAGTAAAAGGATTTTGTAAATAAAAATTAAATAAATGAGAAGGTTTATTGTAAATAGCAACTTTTTCTAATGGGTGATTTTCTTTTAACCATTTGGCAGCCATGGCATCCGATTGAAAAGTGACTAATTTTGGATAAAAAATGAAAGACATAAAAAGGTTTAAAACGATGATTGGACTAATGCATTTTATAATTAGGTTTTCAAACTTATTTTTAAAGAAGAAAAGTAGTGTTACTTGTAATAGTACAAGAAAGATTACTATGACATAATTTTCTTTAAAAAATAAAATAGGATATATAATAAGAAGTAATAAAACTACATAACCTAAGCTTGTATTTACTATAATCCACTTTCCGATATTTTTTAAAGAAATTTTAGACCAATAATCGGCTACCAAAATAGCTGCAAAAGGAAATGTTACAAAAACATAATGTGGTAATTTGTATTTAGATAGTGATAAAAAGAAAAACAAACAAGTAAACCCAATGAAGCTAATTATTTCTGTACTTTCTTCTTTATTAAAAAATAGACTTTTAGTTTTATAATATAACGCAAAAAGAAGCATAAAAAACCAAGGAAAAAAATCCCAAAGGCTAGTTCCAATAAAAAAATGCCATGGCGTGTTGTTGTTCCAAACGCTTTCACCAGTTATTCTTCCAAAACTTTGTAGCCAATAATAAAAATACAATCCTTTTTGTCCTTTAATTCCATGGGTTATTTTTTCTGGTTGAAGGTCAAATTGATGGTATAATCCATACGACATCGGGAATAATACTAAAGCGACAATTAGTCCTACGAAAAGCCATTGAAATGAAAGGATTTGTTTCCATTGTTTCTTATAAATGAGATGTATTCCAATAGGAAATAAAATGGTAACAATACCTATAGGACCTTTGGCTAACATGGCTAAGCCAATAAAAATCGAAGCGAAAAGTAAGTTTTTAAATTTTCTATAGGTGAAGTATTCTGCAAAAAACCAACAACTAATAATAACACTTGAGGTTAATAGTGCATCTGTTCTTACATCGTTTGTCATTAAGAAATACGATTGAGTAGTGCCTAGAATTAAAACAGCATTTTTAGCTACTTTAGTGTCATAATAAAGGACACAAAAACGATACAATGCATATAATGAAAATAGTAAAAAAAGAAACGATGGTAATTTGTAAGCAATATTTGTAACTCCAAATAATGAAATACTCATGCTAGATAGCCAAAAAAGTAAAGGTGGTTTGTCTAAATAATCGGTTCCAAATTCTTTTACTTCTAGGTAAGAATTAGTTTTTGACATTTCTGCTGAAATACTAGCATATTGAGCAGCATCTACAGCCATAACATCCAAAAATAAATTGTGACTATAAATCGCTACTATGACTAGAAGGATGCATTTTTCAAATTTGGTAAACTGATTCAAAAAAGAAAACATAAAATACAATTGTTATCTTACAAAGAAACAAATAAAAAAGAATTGTATTTTATGTTTTGTAAATATTTACTCTAAAAGGGATGTATTATTTATTCTATTTTTATAGTTTTTGATCTTCAGATAACACACGAATTAATTTTTTATTGACAAATTCGTCTATGCCTAATGGGGACATTTCTCTACCATAACCAGATCTTTTTGTACCACCAAATGGAAGTTCAACAGATGATTTAGTTGGATGATTGATAAAAACCATACCAGAATTAATTTCATTTGCCATGATTTTAGCTTTCTCTAAATCTTTGGTAAAAATAGAACCACCCAAGCCAAAATCGGTATCGTTTGCCAAAGTAATCGCTTCTTCTTCATTTTTAACAATATAAAAACTAGCAACAGGTCCAAAAAGTTCTTCTTTGTAAATCTGCATTTTAGGGGTTATGTTGCTAATAATGGTAGGTTCTATAAATGCTCCTTTTAAAGCCGCCTTTTTGCCACCAGTTTCTATTTTAGCTCCTTCGGAAACTGCTTTGTTAATTTGTTCCAAAATGGTTTCTAAAGCATCTTCACTGGAAAGAGGACCGAGCTCAGTAGTTGTGTTTAATGGATCACCTAATTGTAGTGTTTTCATTTTAGCTTTAAATTTTGATAAAAATTCAGCGGCGATTTTTTCTACCACAATAAACCGTTTGGCTGCAATACAACTTTGCCCGTTGTTTACAGTTCTGCCTATAATTGCCAAAGCAACTGTTCTTTCAATATCGGCATCTTCTAAAACAATGAAGGGGTCGCTACCGCCAAGCTCTAGTACAGATTTTTTAATAAATTTTCCAGCCATCATTGCTAATTCTGAGCCTGCTTTTTCGCTACCTGTTAAGGATGCTCCTTGAATGCGTTTGTCTGCAATAAGTTTTGTTACTTTTGAACCTCTTACAAATAGATTAGTATACAAACCTTCAGGAGCTTTTGCTTCTTTAAAAATAGTTTCTATGGCTTTAGCACATTGAGGTACATTTGAAGCATGTTTTAATAAAATAGTATTACCAATCATAAGGTTTGGTGCAGCAAAGCGAGCTACTTGATAAAATGGAAAATTCCAAGGTTCTACACCAAGTAAAACACCTAGTGGGTTTTTTCTTATGAACGCTTCTCCTACGGTAACTTCTACAGGTTCATCTTTAAGAAAATCAACTCCATTTTTTGAATAATACTCAAAAATAGAAGCCGCATACTCTATTTCGCTTTCCGCTTGTTTAATTAGTTTTCCCATTTCTAAGGTAATCAACTTGGCTAATTCATTTTTTCGGGAACGCAAAATTTCGGCTACTCGACTTAAAATTAAAGCTCTTTCAGTAAGAGTTGTTTTTCTCCAAGAATAAAAAGTTTGATGGGCTTTCTCAATGGCATGATCTATTTGTTCATTGGTCATTTCGTCATACGATTTTAAAACTTCCAATGTAAATGGATTTATAGATTTTATAGACATCATATAGTTGGTTTTATTTTGTATCTGCTTGACTGTAATAATTGTTTTCTTCATCTTCGTTACCAATGGCTTCTTGTTGATCATCTAATGTAGCTCCAGGTACATCTAAGTCGGAACCTGTTATTGTAGTGTTTTCAATTGTTTTCGGAGTTTTTTTAGTTCTAGAAATGTCTTCAGGATCAATGTCTGTTTCCTTTTTATTTTGGGTGTAAATATCTTCCGATGCGGGATAGTTTATCTCTTTTAGATTAGACTTAATTTCAGCTTCTTTAGGGTTTTTTATATTTTTCATGATAGTACAATTTAGAAATAATTTATATACAAAGTTCCATTTATTTATTTTTTTATAAGTTACATATTTTAAATTAATTGTTCTATAATTATTAGGTCTTTTACCTATTTATCTGTTAAATAAAATAATAATTTATGAATCATCATTCTGAAAACAATTATATTTGCCCTGTAAAAATTTTATATGAAGTTTGAATTAGTAACGAAAGATCCAAAGAGTAAAGCAAGAGCTGGAAAAATAACAACAGACCATGGTACCATTGAAACACCGATCTTCATGCCTGTTGGAACTGTAGCTTCTGTGAAAGGAGTACATCAAAGAGAATTGAAAAACGATATCAATCCAGATATTATTTTAGGGAATACCTATCACTTATATTTAAGACCGCAAACAGATATTTTAGAAAAAGCGGGTGGTTTACATAAATTCATGAATTGGGATAGAAATATTCTTACCGATTCTGGTGGTTACCAAGTGTATTCACTTTCTTCGAACAGAAAAATAAAAGAAGAAGGTGTGAAGTTTAAATCACATATCGATGGTTCATACCATTTTTTTTCTCCAGAAAATGTAATGGAAATCCAACGTACTATTGGAGCAGACATTATCATGGCATTTGATGAATGTACTCCTTATCCTTGTGATTATCGTTATGCCAAACGTTCCATGCATATGACACATAGGTGGTTAGATAGATGTATTGCACATTTAGATAGATTACCTTATAAATATGGTTATGAACAAACCTTTTTTCCTATTGTTCAGGGAAGTACGTATAAAGATTTACGAGAACAATCGGCAGAGTATATTGCTAATGCTGGTGCACAAGGAAATGCTATTGGAGGATTGTCTGTAGGTGAGCCTGCTGAAGAAATGTATGCTATGACAGAAGTAGTAACTGCTATTTTACCAGAAGACAAACCTAGATATTTAATGGGAGTGGGAACACCAATTAATATTTTAGAAAACATAGCACTTGGAATAGATATGTTTGATTGTGTGATGCCAACCCGAAATGCTAGAAACGGAATGTTGTTTACTGCTAATGGTAGTATCAATATTAAAAATAAAAAATGGGAAGCCGATTTTTCACCCATTGATTCTATGGGACATACATGGGTAGATTTGGAATATTCAAAAGCTTATTTGAGACATTTATTTGCAGCCAACGAATTTTTAGGTAAGCAGATAGCAACTATTCACAATTTAGGATTCTATATGTGGTTAGTAAGAGAAGCTAGAAGACAAATCTTGGCAGGTACTTTTAGAGAATGGAAAGATAAGATGGTTATTCAAATGAGTCAACGATTATAAATCTTAGTTCAGCAATGAAATTAATAGATAAATATATTTTAAAGCGTTATTTGGTTACTTTTTCGGTTATGTTACTATTATTTATTCCCATTGGAATTGTAATAGATGTATCTGAGAAGGTAAATAGAATGATTGAAAGGAAAGCACCTTTTAATGAAATTGTTATCTATTATGGTGATTTTATCATTTATTTTGCCAATTTGCTTTTTCCTATATTTTTATTTTTATCCGTAATTTGGTTTACCTCTAAGTTAGCTAATAATACTGAAATTATTGCTATTTTAAGTTCTGGAATTTCTTTTAAACGGTTTTTAAGACCTTTTCTATTAGGAGCTACTATCGTTTGTATTTTTGCGTTATTAATGGGATTTTTTTTGGTACCCAAAGCTAGTAAAGGGTTCTTAGATTTTAGAAATACCTATTTAAGAGGAAGTAGTAATAAAACCATGGAAACGTCTGATATTTTCAGACAAATAGGAGATGGAGAATATATTTATATTAGTAATTATAATTTTTTATCTAAAACAGGATTTAATTTTACGTATGAAAAATTCAAATCAAATCAATTAATTGAAAAAGTAAATGCAAATAGGATTAAGTACGATGAGAAAACAAAGAAATATACTTTGTTTAATTATATAAAACGTTCAGTAGGTAAAAATAACGACATTTTAGAATCGAAAGATAAAGAATTTGTTAAGTATAACTTTGAACCTGATGAATTAACCCCTGTTTTTTATATAGCCGAAACGATGACTATTGGAGAATTATATACCTTTATAAATAAGGAGAAAAAAAAGGGAAATACAAGAATTAATGCTTATCTGGTAGTGTTGTATAAAAAATATAGTTTACCAGTTTCTGCATTTATTTTAACGATAATAGCTGTAGCTGTTTCTTCTATGAAGAGAAGAGGAGGAATGGGAGTCAATTTGGCAATAGGTATTGTTATTGCTTTCACTTTTATCTTTTTTGATAAAGTATTTGGTACCATTGCAGAAAATTCAGATTTTTCCCCTTTGTTAGCAGTATGGATTCCTAATATAGTTTTTGGTACATTAGCATTTTATTTACTTCGTAATGCAAAACGGTAATTATTTAAAGAATTATTTACATCTTCATTTAATTATTTTTATTTGGGGATTTACAGCCATTTTAGGTAAACTTATTTCTCTTAAAGCGCTAGATTTAGTTTGGTATAGAATGCTTTTTGCAACTGTATTTATCATTGGTTTTATCTGTTTCAAAAAGCAGTCTTTAAAAATTCCGTTAAAGACATTTATAGGATTTGCAATTTCTGGAATTATTATTGCTGCACACTGGTTTACTTTCTATGAAGCTATAAAAGTTTCTAACATTTCAATTACGTTAGCTTGTTTATCTACTGGAGCTTTTTTTGCATCTTTAATAGAGCCTATTTTATACAAAAGAAAAATAGTAGGTTATGAAGTATTGTTTGGTATTATAACCGTAATAGGACTGAGTATTATTTTTAAAGTAGAGACACAATATAAAGTAGGTATTTATTTAGCGATTACTTCTGCGTTTTTATCGGCACTTTTTTCAGTTATAAATGGAAAATATGCCAAAGAGTATGATGCAAATATTATCTCTTTCTATGAATTAGGTGTAGGAGTATTATTCTTAAGTACTGTATTGTTTTTTAATCAGCAATTTGACACTGTATTTTTTTCACTATCTATTAAAGATTTGATATGGTTATTAGTACTTTCGTCAATATGTACTGCTTATGCTTTTTCGGCATCTGTAAAAGTTATGAAAATATTAAGCCCGTTTACGGTTATGTTAACGATAAATCTAG
Organism: Flavobacterium sp. J27; assembly: GCF_004303025.1. Classification (GTDB taxonomy): domain Bacteria; phylum Bacteroidota; class Bacteroidia; order Flavobacteriales; family Flavobacteriaceae; genus Flavobacterium. The sequence goes on from NZ_PJQW01000015.1 coordinate 79,331, forward strand.
AGCCTATTTACGGAATTATTCTCGCATTATTAATTTTTGATGATTCGGAACATATGAATTCTATGTTTTATGTAGGAGCAGCGATAATATTAACTACAGTAATTGCAAACGGAATTGTGAAAAATTATAAAAAAAGAAAACTAAATCAACGTCAATACAATATTAATTAATTTGAAAATTTTATCTTTGTAAAGACAAACGAAACCCAAAATTTAGTCCAATGGAATATTTAGATTTTGAATTACCTATCAAAGAACTTGAAGACCAGTTAGATAAATGTGTTATCATAGGTCAAGAATCTGATGTAGACGTTACGCAAACTTGCAAGCAGATTGAAAAAAAATTAGAAGAAACAAAGAAGAACATATATAAAAATTTGACAGCTTGGCAACGTGTTCAAATGTCAAGACACCCAAATCGCCCTTATACCATGGATCATATCAAGGCGTTATGTGGAGATACGTTCTTAGAACTTTTTGGAGACCGTGCTTTTAAAGACGATAAAGCAATGGTTGGTGGTTTAGGTAAAATTGGAGGACAATCATTTATGATTGTTGGTCAACAAAAAGGCTATAACACCAAAACACGTCAATACCGAAATTTTGGTATGGCTAATCCAGAAGGCTACAGAAAAGCATTACGTTTAATGAAGATGGCTGAAAAATTTGGTATTCCTGTGATTACTTTGGTAGACACACCAGGAGCATATCCAGGTTTAGAAGCTGAAGAAAGAGGACAAGGAGAGGCAATTGCGAGAAATATTCTTGAAATGATTCGTCTTAAAGTGCCTATTATTACAGTTATTGTAGGAGAAGGAGCTTCAGGAGGAGCCTTAGGAATAGGAGTAGGAGATAGAGTATTTATGTTAGAAAACACATGGTATTCTGTTATTTCTCCAGAATCTTGTTCGTCTATTTTATGGAGAAGTTGGGAGTATAAAGAACAAGCAGCAGAAGCTTTGAAATTAACAGCAACCGACATGAAAAAGCAAAAGTTAATAGACGATATTATACCAGAACCTCTTGGAGGTGCTCATCATGATAGAGAAACTACTTTTAAGACAGTTGAAAAGTATATTTTGAAAGCACATAACGAATTAAAAGAGTTATCAACAGAAGATTTGATAATGCAACGTATGGATAAATATAGTAAAATGGGAGAATTCAAAGAATAATTCATTTTGCCTTCGATTTTAAGTCCGAAGCATATTTGTTTCGGATTTTTTTTGCGTTATAAACAATTATAACAACTTTATGAACAGTTTCTTAACAAGCTGTTATTAATAATTAGAATTAGAAATAGTTAATTTTTGGTTAACTTCGCGTTATGGAAAATATCAGAAGTAGTAGTCCGTTGAAGGTAGATAAAACGACTATAATTAATTTAGAGAAAGGAAAACTACCACCTCAAGCTGTTGACCTTGAAGAAGCAGTTATTGGTGCGATGATGATTGATAAGAAAGGTGTTGATGAAGTAATTGATATTTTACAACCAGATGCTTTTTATAAGGAATCACATAAACATATTTTTGAAGCTATTGTACAATTATTTAATGATACACAACCTATTGATTTGCTTACTGTTTCATCTCAATTGAAAAAAAATGGTAAGTTAGATTTAGCTGGAGGCGATTTTTATTTAATTCAACTCACTCAAAAGATATCCTCTTCAGCACATATCGAATTTCATTCTAGAATTATTCTACAAAAATTTATTCAAAGAAGCTTAATAAAAATATCTAGTGAAATTATTGAAGAATCTTATGATGAAACTACCGATGTATTTGATTTGTTAGATAAAGCTGAATCAAAACTGTATGAAGTAACCCAAGGAAATATTAAAAGAAGTTCTGAGACGGCTCAAAGTTTAGTAATTCAAGCAAAAAAGCGAATTGAAGAAATTGCAGGTAAAGAAGGACTTAGTGGAATACCTACTGGATTTCATGATTTAGATAAGTTAACCTCTGGTTGGCAACCTTCCGATTTAATTATTGTTGCTGCACGTCCTGGTATGGGAAAAACAGCTTTTACGCTATCGATGGCTAGAAATATGGCGATAGATTATCAAGCACCAGTTGCCTTTTTTTCTTTAGAGATGTCTTCTGTTCAGTTAATTACACGTTTAATTTCATCTGAAACAGGTTTGTCTTCTGAAAAGTTACGTACAGGGAAATTAGAAAAACATGAATGGGAGCAATTATCAATCAAAGTTAAAGACTTAGAAAAAGCACCATTATATATTGATGATACTCCTTCCTTGTCAATTTTTGATTTGCGTGCAAAAGCCAGGCGATTAGCATCTCAGTATGGTATTAAAATGATTGTAATTGATTATCTTCAGTTAATGACTGCTGGGGGAAATGGAAAAGGTGGCGGAAATCGGGAGCAAGAAATTTCTACAATTTCTCGAAATTTAAAAGCATTAGCTAAAGAATTAAATGTTCCAGTAATTGCATTATCTCAGTTATCTCGTGCTGTTGAAACGAGAGGATCTAGTAAAAGACCATTACTTTCAGATTTAAGGGAGTCTGGAGCGATTGAACAGGATGCTGATATTGTATCGTTTATTTATAGGCCAGAATATTATAAAATTGATGAATGGGATGATGAAGAGAGAAGCCCTACTCAGGGTCAGGCAGAATTTATTGTAGCTAAGCACAGAAATGGTGGATTAGATAATATTCGATTAAAATTTGTGGGAAGTTTAGGTAAATTTGATAACCTAGATGATTTTAGTTCTCCTTTTGATGAACTACCTTCAAAAATGAATTTAGATGACCAAAATCCATTTGCTACACCAAATCTACCATCTCCAAATGATGCCTTTGGTAGTAGTTTTAATTCTGACGATGATGATTCAGACGTGCCTTTTTAACATGAATAAATAAAAAAAGAGATTTTCAAATTTGAAATCTCTTTTTTTATTTATGCTTTTACTAAATGAAAATCAAATATTGAGAGTGTATGATTTTCTTTCAAATAATTCTTCGGACTATCATCAATTTTTAAGTTCGGATTGTATTTCCAAATGGAACAATGAACATTACATCCAAATCGAGACAAGTAAAGTTCGCTTACAAGTGGTTTATAACCTGTTGCGATAATTTCAATAGCAACTCTTTCTGTAACTTTTTTATTGGCAATTGAAAAGCCTGTTTTAATTTCATAAGAACCATCTTTTGATTCAATTGTTTGCTTGTAAGCCAATCTATTTTTTAAAGGTTTGACTTTCATTATCACAGATGAAATTGGTTCTAAAGTGGCAGCATCTATAAAATTCCCTTTTAATATCATTTCTCTATCAGTAAATGTTAAAGGTGAAAGATCAATGGAATTATTTTTTATTTCATTTTCTGTCTCAAATGAATATAAATTAGATCCAGATAACAGGAGTGAGCCTGTTGCTAAGGCACTCATTTTTTTTACAAAATTTCTTCTTTCCATTTTTATAAGGATTGTTGGTTAGTAATGCAGTAGTAATATTAGTGAAAAATTTTAAGCAAAAAGGGTCGTTACAAAATATCGTAACAACCGCTTTTTGTATTTCCAATAATTAAAAGTAATAATTATTTTTTAATTATAAGTCTTTGTGCCTTAATCTGTTGGTTAGTTAATCCTTTGATAAAGTAAATGCCATCTGCTAAATTTTCAACATTAATATTGTTTTCAATATTTGAATTAAGATGGAATGTTTTTACTGTTTGACCTAATTGATTTACTATTACAAATTCTCCATTCACATCCGTTTTAATAGTTACTAGTCCATTGGATGGGTTTGGATAAATTACAAACTTAATTTCATTTTCAAATGTTTCAGTATCTAATGTAGTGACTGTATAACAAGTCGATTCTACTGTACAACCATTGAAAGATATTGATACTTTATAATCTCCAAGAGTAGAAGGTGTAAAATCTTGATTTGTTTCACCCACTAATAATGTATTTGGGCATTCATACCATTGGTAAGTCATACCTGCATCAGTAGCATTAGCGGTTAAAATACCAGTTGTATTTTCAGAAATCGTATTATCAATTGCAGTTGGTTGTGTAATGGTAAAGTTTACGGAAGTCGTACAACTGTTAGCATCCGTTACTGTACAAGTCCAAGTTCCAGCTGATAAACCAGTTACTGAAGGTGTTCCATCGCCTGTAGGGTTACCTGGAGTCCAATTATAGGTATATCCTCCTGCACCACCAGTTGCCACGTTTACAGTTGCCGCACCGTTTGAACCACCGTTACATGATACATCGGTTTGCGAAGAAGCAGTAAGAGCTAAAGCTGTTGGTTGTGTAATGGTAAAGTTTACAGAAGTCGTACAACTGTTAGCATCCGTTACTGTACAAGTCCAAGTTCCTGCTGATAAACCAGTTACCGAAGGCGTTCCATCACCTGTAGGGTTACCTGGAGTCCAATTATAAGTATATCCTCCTGCACCACCAGTAGCCACGTTTACAGTTGCCGCACCGTTTGAACCACCGTTACATGATACATCGGTTTGCGAAGAAGCAGTAAGAGCT
>NZ_PJQW01000015.1:84104-98601 GCF_004303025.1 Flavobacterium sp. J27
GGTATATCCACCTGCACCACCAGTTGCCACGTTTACAGTTGCCGCACCGTTTGAACCGCCATTACAAGCCACATCGGTTTGAGAAGAAGCAGTAAGAGCTAAAGCTGTTGGTTGTGTAATGGTAAAGTTTACGGAAGTCGTACAACTGTTAGCATCCGTTACTGTACAAGTCCAAGTTCCTGCTGATAAACCAGTTACCGAAGGCGTTCCATCGCCAGTAGGGTTACCTGGAGTCCAATTATAAGTATATCCACCTGCACCACCAGTAGCCACGTTTACAGCTGCTGCACCATTTGAACCACCGTTACATGATACATCGGTTTGGGAAGAAGCGGTAAGTGCTAAAGTTGTAGGCTCTGTTATAGTTACAGAAGTTGAGGCACTACAGTTATTAGCGTCAGTAACCATTACATTATATGTTCCAGCTGCTAAACCAGTTGCTGTAGCTGAAGTAATTCCGGAAGGAGACCATGAATAGTTAAAAGGACCAGTTCCTCCAGTTGGCGTTACAGTAGCAGCACCATTTGTTCCTCCATTACACGCTACATTGGTTTGCGAAGATATAGAAGCAGTTAGTGTAGGATTTACATTAATAGTTATGGATCCACAAGTTCCAGGAGTTGTACAACCACCTTCACCTCTAATGTAATATGTTGTTCCCGATCCAGTTGGGTTAACAATAAACGTTGTTCCATTTGTTGTTCCAATTAATGAACCTCCACAAGAACCTGTGTAAACTCTCCATTCAGTAGCATCATTTAAATCACCCGTAATGTTCAAAGTTGCAGCAGCACCCTCACAAACTATGTTTGAAGATGCAGTTAATGTAGGTACTGAAGGTTCAATACAGCTAACGCCTTCAAATAAACGGAAATTGTCTATAGCCCATTCTTCATTGTTTGAATTATTTGAAAAAACTCTCAATCTAAGGCTTAAAGTTGTACCAGTTGCTGGAATTGATTTATCAAATTCATTAAAAATTTTCGTTAATAATACACCATCTCCAATATCATTACCAGTTGTATCTTCACGAAGTTGTTTAGTTGATACACCATCTGCAAAAAAAGCTATTAATCTAACATATGGCGCAGCATCAATAGAATACTCAACAATTATATAATCGGTATGTGAGAATGCTCCAACATTGGCATTTTCCCATTGATTACCTGAAGAAGACGCAGCAAATAAGCCTTTGAAAGTTAAATTTGTTTTTCCAGAGATATTTATTCCAGTAAAGTCAATTTGCTGTTCTTCATTTCCACTACCATATACGGCATCATGGTCTTCTCCTGCCCAAAAATATGAGCCTTGATACCCAGAATATGCACCGTCAGAGACAAAAGTTAAGTCTATATCTGAACCATCGGTGCGTTTAAAGTAAGCTGTATAAGGAGCAGGTGCCAAACCACTATTGTTTTCTGGTGTTCTTACTCCGCTACTTGGAGCACTAACATCTTCGAACGTATCGCTCCAAAACTGGGTTTGCGCATTTCCTTTTAATGAAAAGAAGGAAATGATAAATAAAAATAAAGTAATTTTTTGTTTCATATTCGTCTTTTTTGTGTTAATTTTTATACAAATATACTATTTAATTAAATGCTAAATTCATCAAATTCAATTTTGTATGTAATTGTTTTACAGTTTGTATGCCTTCTTGAGTTTGTATTATTGTAACACTTATATGTTGATTATCTGCGGTGGTAATATGAATTTCACTTTGGTCAACAATAGCTACAATTGTGCCTGGAAATATATTTTGGTGGGGTTTATTAATTATTCTGCCATCTATTATTTTAGCAGGTTGTCCTAAAAAAGTGGTGTCTGCTCCTCCATTCCAAGGATTACAAGCATGTATTAAAGCTACAATTTCATCTGCATCCATTCTTTTCCAATTAATATAGGTGTCAGATAGAGTAGGTTTTTCGTAATAATATGCCAATTCTTCATTTTGTTTAATGCTAGGAATTGAATTAGCATATTGCAACATATTAGCCATGTTAAGAGCTACTTGCGCTATTCTATTACTTAATTTTACAGTTAAACTACCATAAGTTTCAGTTTCATTGATATGAATAGGATCGTTAAAGATAATATTTCCTTCATCAAAACTAGAATTCATAAAATGAGCACAGATAGCGGTTTGTTTTTCTTGGTTTTTCAGAACTTCAAAAATAGGCATAACGCCTCTGTATTGTGGTAATGGTCCTGGATGAAAATTAATAAATTTTTCTGTTCCATAAGCTAAAACATCTTCTGGAATTAAAAAAGGAAAAGAAATGGAGAAAATATAGTCTGGTTTAATTTCATTAATCCAATCTTTCATTTCTTTCATTTTAGTTTTATTAGAAAAATGATTGAATTTTATCTGGTTATTTGCACACTCATTTTCTAATGCATCTGTAATTGTATTTGAACCTTTACCAATAGCAACTGCATATAAAAATTTTTCAAAAGCCAATAGTTGTAAGGCTTTGAAAGCAAATCTGCCACCACAGAGCAACAATATTTTTAAATTATTTTCCATTTTAAATACAAGTATAGCTGTTATACCATGCTGAATTTATATTTTCTAATTCAAAAGAAGCTAGTTTTTCAAATTCTTCTTTATAATGAGGGATACTCTTCTCTATTTCGATTTCACAAAAGCCATTTTTTTCAATAAGTTTTGCTTCAAATAGAGGACTTAAAGTCGTATTTGTTTTAGCTTCGAATGTAACTATACCTCTTGGACTATTAAATTTAAATTCTGCTAATCCAGAGCAAACATCAATTAAGTTATTTTTATGAAGATCTAATAAATCAAGTATTTTGTCAATTATTGAAGCACTTTCCCAACTTATTAGTGAAAATATATTTGGTTTTTTTCCAGAATTTTCCAAGGTTTCAATAAAAATTCTATTTTCTGGATTATTTATTTTTTTTGACCAAGAAATAATTCCTTTCACATTATTACTTGGGAAAACAGCTTGTTCGAGCATTGATTCTTCCATACCAAAAGGACTTAAATAGATAGGAACATTATGGTTTTTAAAGTGTTTCTCAATTTCTTTAAAATACCATTGTACAAAATCACCACTAAAAAGAGATAAAAGGGCTGTATTAGGATAGGTATTTAGATGAGATTGTAAAGGTTCCATACTAAAATCTTCTATTTTATAACCTGTTGCATGGTTAAAAACAATTTTGCCATTAAAATCTTCAAAACTTTTACTAATGCTATAGGTATGTAAATAACCTCCATCATAATAACCTGTTATTAAAGCTCCTTCATTAAATCCATCATTTACCGCTTTTTGAGCAGCAAGCCTTGCTCCTAATGCATTGTGTAGAGAATGATAAATAATATTTGGACAAGAAGGCCATTCGTTTGGTAAATTAGCACCTGCATCTAATACAAGTAACATTTTATTTGCAGCCAAAAATAGTGGTCTTAATAATTCTGCTGTTCTATGACCAATATAAGCTACAACAATACTAACATCTTCTTCTAATAATAGTTTTTCAGCAGCTCGGTAACATTGTTGTTTCTCGGCTCCAAATCCGATATTTTCTATTATGATTTTATACTCTTTGTTTTTTAAATTTTCTAAACCAAATTTAAGACCTTGATAAATATCAAAATTTATGGTTTCATAATAAGTAGATCTTGGTAAAAGAACTCCAATTTTTTGCATTTTTTATACTATTTATAAAGGAAACATTAAAGAATGTTTCCTTTATTTTTTAAAATGATATCTAAGTTAATTTCTACTTGGGAAAATTCCAAAAATTGCCATGGAATAATTAATGGTCAAATAAGGATTCATGGAATTAAATGGAATACTAGAACCTGTAGGATCTGTAGATCCTGTTATTTGAGTGCCTCCCATGAATACGTTTGGAGAAGCAACACTGCTGTAAGAATCTACATTACTTACTGCAGGATAGTTTCCATTAGGGGATTGTTCGTCTCCTAAATTACTGCTTGCTTGAATTTTAACATGTGCACTAATTAAAGTGTGAATATGTGCTGGAAGATTAGCAGATGTAAGAGTTACTGTTGTTCTACCTCCAACTTCTCCCATAGAGTAATCTGGTAGTCCAGGACCTTGTCCTTGTCCAATAGGCATTCTTCCTTGTAAATCTGGAATTGCAAAAGTAGTTTGTCCATTACCTCCATAGGTAGTGCCAATTAATGAAAATAGTGCAGAATATTGAGCGATTGAAAGGATTTGACCTGCACAAAGCATGTATCCTTTAGGAGCAAAATTAAAGCCAAAAATCTTAATTTCTCCTATGAAAGGTTCTGTAGACATAATAATATATTTTAAAAGTTAAACTAAAATTTATTTAATTCCTACTTGGGAAGATTCCATAGATAGCTATTGAGTAATTAATTGTTAAATATGGATTCATAATGTTAAATGGTAAACTACTTCCTGTTATGTCTGTCGTTCCACTTACTTGAGTACCTCCCATAAATGTATTCGCAGAAGGACCTGCACTGCTGTAATTATCAGCGCTTGATATGGCAGGATAGTTTCCAATTGGAGATTGTTCCTCTCCTAAACCATTGTATGCTTGAACTTTTACCTGCATAGCATTTAAGGTATGCACGTGTTGAGGAATATTTGATGTTAAAAGAGTTACATTGGTTGTTCCAGACAGTTGCCCCATAGTGTAACTAGGTAATCCTGGTCCTTGGCCTTGACCAATTGGCATTCTACCTCTTAAATCAGGTAAGGCAAAAGTGGTCTGACCATTACCACCATATGTTGTTCCTAATAATGAAAATAATGCAGTGTTTTGAGCGATAGACATAATTTGACCCATGCATAATTGATAACTTTGTGGAGCAAAATTAAAACCAAAAATCTTGATTTCTCCAATAAAAGGTTCTGTTGACATAATTGTAAAAATTTAATAGTTAATAATATTTCTACTAAAGTAATCAAAAAATGAATAGGTTAATACTTACAAAAATTCATTTTCTTAACACTTTGCTAAATTAAGTCATTCATAAAAAATAGATACCCGTAAAAATACCTGTTTTTCTATTCGGGTAATATTTTCTAAATTTTTAAACTAAATTTGTCTTTAAACAAAATAACTTAATTTTTTTATTATGGCAAATGACTTACCAAAGGATGTTATTCCTTTAGAAACTGCACAAGATTGGGCCAATAGATGGAACAAAGAAGGCGCTAACTATCTTTCAAAGAATGCATTGAAAGCTTTTTTAATTCCAGCAGCAGATGTTGAAGGAATTATAAAAGACGATAAAACATATCACATTAGAGGATATTTAGGTCTTGAGAAATTAAATGATGGTTCTTTAGAACCCCATATGATGGTTGTAGGAGTAGATAACAACAAAAACGACATGATTGATTATGAAAATGGATATTATATTTATGATTTTTCAGAACCATGTCCAAATACATGTAATCAAAAAGAACCATTTATAAGCAAATAATTTTGTTTGAAATTATTATATATATAGGATATTTTTTACTGGGTATTAACTTTATTTTATTTGCTATTAAATTAAATAAAAAAATGCCCAGATCCTTTTATATATTTACTTTTTATTTACTGGTAATGATTGTTATACAGTTTTTTACTAGTTATTTAAAAAGTATACATAAAAATAATTTATACCTTTCTCATTTTTATTTTATTCTTCAATTTATCTTATTAAGTTTTTTTTATTTAGAAATTATCAAAAATCCCTTCCAAAGAAAAGTAATTAAAATTGCTGTCCCATTTTGCTTAACTTTATTAGGTTTGCAATACTATTTAAATGAGGAATTATTACATAAATTTAATCTATTTGAAATTTTTGTCACTTCCTTCTTAATCATCATTTTTTCCATGTTTCATTTTTATAATATTTTAAATGAAAAAAAGAAATATTATTATTTAAACACTGGAATACTATTATATTTGTTTGGTAGTACCGTATTATTTATCTCTGGAAATTTAATTACTCGATTAGATTTAGCGCCAAGCAAAATAATTTGGATTTTGAACTCTGTATTGTATATAGTATATCAGGTTTTTATCTTATTAGAGTGGAAAGAGATTTTTTTAAATAAAGAAAAATTAGATTATGATAAATGATAGAGAATTAGTTTCAGCTATAGTTTATACCTTTATCGCTTTCATTTTATTGACAGTTTCCTTATTGGTTTTTATCTATTATTCTAGAAAAAAAATTATTCAGAAGGAAATTGAAAAGAAGGATTTAGAGATTAAATATCAAAAAGAAATGCTCAACGCGGCTATACTTACTCAAGAGAAAGAAAGAAAAAGAATTGCAAGAGACTTACATGACGACATAAGTTCTAAAATAAATATTATTTCATTAAACAGTCACTTCTTAACCGTTCCTAATCTTTCTGAGCAAGAAATTAAAAATATAACATCTAATATTGTTGATGTTTCGGCAAAAGTACTAGAAAGCACCAGAAGAATTTCGCACGATTTATTACCACCCATTTTTGAGGAATTTGGAATTCATGTCGCAATTGAAGAACTTTGTAATAATTATTCTAATGGAGAAGAATTAATCGTTAATTATCTTAATCCTTTAAAACAGGATATTTTTGATGAAATTGACAAGAAAAAACATTTGCATCTTTTTAGAATTATTCAAGAACTAGTTAATAATTCTATAAAACATGGGAAAGCAACAAAAATTGATATTTATTTGGAAAAGAAGAAAAAAAAACGATTATTAAAATATAAAGACAATGGAGTAGGTTTTGATATGAAAAAAGAAAATGCTAAAAAAGGATTAGGAATGAAAAATATAGAAAGTAGAGTAGAATTTTTAGATGGTAAATTTAAATTTGATAGTGCAGTTAACCAAGGAGTACAAGTAACTTTAAGTTTTTAATTAAATCAAAATATTTTGATTAAAATCGATCTACAATGAGCACTATAAAAATTATTTTAGCAGATGACGAACTTCTTTTTAGAAAAGGAATTCTTTTTATGCTTGAGAGAGAAAGCAATATCGAAATTATTTATGAAGCTTCTAATGGTGAAGAATTGGTCAATTATTTAAACGAAAATCAAGACAATTTACCTGATATTATTTTAATGGATTTAAAAATGCCTATGCTAAATGGTGTAGAAGCAACCAAAAAAGTTCATAAAAAATTCCCGGAAATACGAATTATAGCTTTAACAAGTTATGATACCAAACCATTTATCATCAATATGATTCAAGAAGGAGCTTCTTCCTACTTAGTTAAAAATGCCTCACCCAAAGAGATGGTTTTTACAATAAATGAAGTAGCTTCTAAAGGATTTTATTACAATGATTTAATTATGAATATTATTCATGAAGGATTAATTTTTGGAAGTAAAAAAACAAAAAGTAGTTTCGATGAAGAATATTTAACTACCAGAGAAAAAGAAATATTAGAACTCATTTGTGAACAATTAAGTACTAATGAAATTGCGGAAAAACTATTCATTAGCCCAAGAACTGTGGATGGACATAGAAATAATTTGTTGCTAAAAACAGAATCTAAAAATATAGCAGGATTAGTTGTTTATGCTATTCAAAATAAAATTGTTACTATAAAAAACATTACAAATAAAATATAATAGTCTTTTATTTAACTAAAATAATAGCTATTTGTGATACTTTTTAGATTCTTTGTAATACAATTTCTTATCTTTGAAAAAACTGTTATTGCATTGAAAAAATATCTTTACATAGTCCTTTTTTTATTCTCTTTTTCTGCAAAAGCTTCTTTTATTCTGTTGCCAATGGAAGCCAATGGACAACAAAATCATCTCAAAGCCTATGGAATTACCTATTGGGCTCTAGATAAAAATTACAAAGTAAGCTGGTTGCTTAATTATAGAGGAGGTTCTTTTCTATTGCCAGACGATAATTCTATTAGGAAAGAATGTCAAATACGTGGAGTCACTTTTGAAGTATTATCTGATGCTACTGCCAATTCAATTCTAGAAGAAATTAGTAGTCCTTCTCAGAATATGGAAACGGTAGTTTTAGAAAAAGCACCCAAAATTGCAGTGTATACGCCTAAAGGAAAACAACCTTGGGATGATGCTGTAACGATGGTTCTTACTTACGCAGAGATTCCATATACCGAAATTTATGACGAAGAAGTATTAAGCGATCAATTAGTCTTATACGATTGGTTACACTTACATCATGAAGATTTTACCGGGCAATATGGGAAGTTTTTTGGAATGTATCGAAATGCACCTTGGTATATTGAACAAAAAAAGGATGCCGAAAATTTAGCCAAGAAATTAGGTTATAACAAAGTATCAGAAGAAAAATTAGCAGTTGCCATCAAGATAAGAGATTATGTTATAGGAGGTGGATTTATGTTTGCGATGTGTTCGGCAACAGAATCTTTTGATATTGCTCTTTCAGCAGAAGGAGTTGATATTTGCGAAACCATGTTTGATGGTGATGCTAGTTCCCCAAATTATCAAGCTAAAATAGACTATAATAGTACTTTTGCTTTTAAAGATTTTATACTTGAAAGACAACCCACCATTTACGAATTTTCTGATATTGATACCTCTAAGGATAGAGGAACATCAAAACGGGTACCCTTTGAAAAAGATTATTTTACTTTGATGGACTTCTCAGCAAAATGGGACCCAATTCCAACCATGTTATGTCAAAATCATACACAATTAGTAAAAGGATTTATGGGGCAAACCACAGCTTTTGAATCTAAAACAGTGAAAGCCAATGTGCTTACTTTGGGAGAATGTAAAATTAATGGTGAAGCACGATATATTCATGGTACTAAAGGAAAAGGAATGTTTACTTTTTATGGAGGTCATGATCCAGAAGATTATCAACATCATGTAGGTGATGCGCCTACCGTACTAGATTTACATCCCAATTCTCCGGGTTATCGTTTAATTTTAAACAATGTTTTATTTCCTGCTGCTAGAAAGAAAAAACAAAAAACATAAATTATATTATTTTCTTGCAATTTTATTCCCAATGAATAACAGCCCAATTTTCTCTTTGTTGTTCATTTAAGAATGTCCATGCAATAAATCTACTGGTTTTATTTCCTTGTTGCATTTCTACCGTTTTAACTTCAACAGCATTTACTTTTTTTAGATGATTGTAAAACGGTTTTAAATTTTCTTTTTTGGATACCAAAGAGCTAAACCATAAACATTGTTTTTTAAAATGAACACTTTCATAAATCATATTGGTGATAAAAGCGAGTTCTCCACCTTCTGTCCATAATTCATTATTTTGGCCACTAAAATTAAGAATAGGCTTGCCTTCTTTGGCTTTACCTAAATTTTTTAACTTTCTTTGTGTGCCTTTTGTTGCTTCTTCTCTAGAGTTATGAAATGGAGGATTGCAAATAACAAAATCAAATCGATCGTTTTCGAGTATACAATTTTTAAAAACAGTTCTCTTGTTGGATTGAATTCTTAAAGTTACATTTTTTTGTAATGTAGCATTTTTTTCAACAATTTGCACACATGATTTTAAAGAAGGCACATCGGTTTCTGTTCCTACAAATTGCCAGCCATATTCGCTATTGCCTATAATAGGATAAATACAATTGGCTCCTACACCTATATCTAAGCCTTTTATGCTTCTCCCTCTTGGAATTTCATTTTTGCTGGATTCTGCTAATAAATCAGCAATATAGTGAATATAATCTGCTCTGCTTGGAATTGGCGGACAAAGATTAGTTTTTGGAATATCCCAAAAAGTAATATTATAATAGGCTAATAATAAACTTTTATTTAAAGCTTTTACTGCTTCTGGTATAGAAAAATCAATGGTTTCGTTACCATATTTATTTATAAAAACATAGTTCTTTAATATTGGGTTTACAGTTATTAATTCTAGGAAAGAATAACCAGAATTATGTTTGTTTCTTGTATGTAATTGTTTTTTTGTTTCCAATTTGGAAAAATTAATTTGTCTATATAATAATTTTGGATTCTAAGTTGCCTAATTCTTTAAAGAGGTCTTTTGTATTTAAATCAATAAATCGAATTCCTTTACTATATGTAAAGGTAAACTCTTCTTCAATTACTTCCATTTCATCAGTCATTGTATTGGTCATGGCAATTTTTACAAGATTTTTTTCAATGTCGTATTCGCTTTCTATTTCTGCACCAGCACCCACATCATAAGTAGAAAAATTAGATAAACGAATAGCATCATTTTCAAATTTAAAATCTAAAAAGGTATTTCCGCATGGACCATAACAAAACATACTCACTTTAATGTGATGCTCTTTTATTTCAATTTCTTTGGAACTATTTGTGTGCTCATCAGTAAAAAAATATTCTTGTGTTATGATTGACCTGTTTTGTGCCATTAATAAATAACTATCTTTAGTGTTTTGATATACTAAAATACTTTCTGATATTCCTGATGATTTATCTTTCTCTTGTATAATAATTACAGCATCTTCAGTTTCATTGTAATCTATAAAACCAAGATTGAAATTGATAATTTTGTATTGTTTTCCTTGATGGTCTTTTTCAATAGAAGCTAATAATTGTTGCGGTATTTTTGTTTTTATAGTATCTAAGATTGTAATTTCAACTTCTTTCAGGCTATCTTTTACAATTTCAATTTCGGTTTCTTCTTCAATAGTTTCTGTTTTTTCTTTTTTACAACTTATTATAGTAAATAGAAAAAATAGTAAGAATAGTATTTTTTTCATTTTTTAATTCAAATATAAATAAAAATCCCAATCTAATGATTGGGATTTCTATATAAGTAAGATAAACTGGTTTGACGTATTATTTAATTTTTTTAACGATAGCTGCGAAAGCTTCTTGGTGATTCATAGCTAAATCTGCAAGAACTTTACGGTTCAATTCAATGTTGTTAGCTTTGATTTTACCCATAAATTGAGAATAACTCATTCCGTGTAATCTAGCACCAGCATTGATACGCATAATCCATAATGCACGGAAGTTTCTCTTTTTTTGCTTTCTGTCACGGTAAGCATAAACCATTGCTTTTTCTACCGCGTTTTTCGCTACTGTCCAAACGTTTTTACGTCTTCCAAAGAATCCTTTGGCTTGTTTTAATATTCTTTTTCTTCTAGCTCTACTAGCTACTCTGTTTTTTGCTCTTGGCATAATTTTAAATGTTTTTTGTAGTAAGGCGGTTTTTAAACGCTTTTGAATTGTAATTTCAATTCGCCCACTCCAGGGTTATTAATTTATTTAAACCTAAACAACAAATTAAATAATATTCAATTGTTGTTTAATACTCTTCTCATCTGTTTTGTGAACCAAAGTAGAATGAGTTAAAGCTAATTTACGCTTTTTAGATTTTTTAGTCAAAATGTGACTCTTAAAAGCATGCTTTCTTTTAATTTTTCCAGAACCAGTAACTTTGAAACGTTTCTTAGCACTAGATTTTGTTTTCATTTTAGGCATTTTCTTCCTGTATTTAATTTGTCTTACTTATATCTTTTTATGCTCATTTTAATAGAGCACTTGTTTTTTATCAAAACTTATCAAATAATTAGGTTACACTATTTGAACAAGATTTTAATTTTTTATTTTGTCTTCTTTTTAGAAGCTAAATACATAATCATACGTTTTCCTTCTAAAACTGGTAATTGTTCTACTTTACCATATTCTTCAAGTTCTTGAGCCAAACGTAATAAAAGAATTTGTCCTTGTTCTTTATAAATAATAGAACGTCCTTTAAAGAATACAAATGCTTTTAATTTTGCTCCATCTTGTAAAAACTTAATGGCGTTTTTCTTTTTGAACTCATAATCATGTTCGTCGGTCTGAGGACCAAAACGTATTTCTTTAATAACAACTTGTGAAGATTTTGCTTTCAGCATTTTTTCACGTTTTTTCTGCTCATAAAGAAATTTACCATAATCCATCAATTTACAAACTGGTGGTTCTGCATTAGGAGATATTTCTACTAAATCCACTTCTTGCTCTTCTGCAAGACGCAATGCTTCACTAATTTTGTAAATACCTGGCTCAATGTTTTCACCTACTAAACGTACTTCAGGAACACGAATTAAATTGTTAATTCGATGTGTTGCTTTTTTTTCTTCGCGAGGATTATTACCTCTGTTGTTTCTAATTGCTATGGCTTTAAAAATTTAAGTTAAACTTAGAATTGTTTTAATGTCTTATTTATTTCTTCTTGAACTATCTCAGCAAAAGCCTCAACAGTCATTGTTTGATTAGATTTTCCGTCATCACCGTGTCTCCTTACAGAAATAGTACCATTTTTAGCTTCTTCTTCACCAACAATCAGCATAAATGGGTATTTTTGTGTTTCTGCTTCGCGAATTTTTTTACCAATAGTTTCATTTCTATTGTCTAACAGGGCGCGAATTTCGTGATTTTCTAGCAAATTTAAAACTTTTTCTGCATATTTTTCATATTTCTCACTCAAAGACAGTATAATAGCTTGCTCAGGCATTAACCAAAGAGGGAAATTTCCTGCTGTATGCTCTAATAAAATTGCGATAAAACGTTCCATGCTACCAAAAGGCGCTCTATGAATCATTATAGGACGGTGTAATTCATTATCACTACCTTTATAGGTTAATTCAAAACGTTCCGGTAAATTATAATCTACTTGTATAGTTCCTAATTGCCAACTTCTACCCAAGGCGTCTTTAACCATAAAGTCTAATTTTGGACCATAAAAGGCAGCTTCACCAGGTTCGATTACATAATTCAAACCTTTATCTCTTGCAGCACTAATAATAGCATTTTCTGCTTTTTCCCAATTTTCAACACTTCCTATATATTTATCTGGATTGTCTAAATCTCTCACTGAGACTTGAGCAGTGAAATTCTCAAATCCTAATGATCCAAAAACATAAAGAACTAAATCAATCACATTTT
Source organism: Flavobacterium sp. J27 (assembly GCF_004303025.1). Lineage (GTDB taxonomy): Bacteria > Bacteroidota > Bacteroidia > Flavobacteriales > Flavobacteriaceae > Flavobacterium. The sequence continues at coordinate 96,978 of NZ_PJQW01000015.1, forward strand.
TAAACTCCGCATCTAATTGATCTGGTGTACAAAAAATATGAGCATCATCCTGTGTAAAACCTCTCACGCGTGTTAAACCGTGTAATTCACCACTTTGTTCATATCTATAAACCGTTCCAAATTCAGCATAACGTTTTGGTAAATCTTTATAAGACCACGGACGCGCGTTGTAAATTTCACAATGATGAGGACAATTCATTGGTTTTAATAAAAACTCTTCACCTTCTGCAGGTGTATGAATTGGTTGGAAACTATCCGCTCCATATTTTGCATAGTGACCAGAAGTAACATATAATTCTTTTTGTCCAATATGAGGAGTAACTACTTGTTCATAACCCGCTTTTTTCTGAGCTTTTTTCAAAAATTGCTCTAAACGATCACGTAAAGCTGCTCCTTTAGGCAACCACAAAGGCAAGCCTTGTCCTACTCTTTGTGAAAAATGAAATAATTCTAATTCTTTTCCTAATTTTCGGTGATCCCTTTTTTTAGCTTCTTCTAATAATTGAAGATATTCAGTCAAATCCTTTTGCTTAGGAAATGAAATACCATACACCCGTGTTAATTGCTTGTTTTTTTCATTCCCTCTCCAATAGGCACCTGCTACAGAAAGAATTTTCATAGCTTTAATAATTCCAGTATTTGGAATATGACCTCCTCTACATAAATCAGTGAAAGTAGCATGATCACAAAATGTAATGGTGCCATCTTCTAAATTCTCAATTAATTCGGTCTTAAATTCATTGTCCTTATACATAGCTAATGCTTCTGCTTTGGAAACCGAACGCATTTTGAATTCATGTTTTTCTCTTGAAATTTCTAAAACACGATCTTCTATTTTCTTAAAATCAGCATCTGAAATCTTTTTATCTCCAAAATCAACATCATAATAAAAACCATTGTCAATTGCAGGACCTATAGTTAGTTTTATACCAGGATATAATTCTTCAAGCGCTTGAGCCATAACGTGTGAAGTAGAATGCCAAAATGCTTTTTTCCCTTCTTCGTTATTCCAAGTGTATAATATAAGAGAACCATCGGTGGTCAGTGGAGTAGAGGTTTCAACGGTTGTACCATTAAAAGCAGCTGAAATTACATTTCTTGCTAAACCTTCGCTTATGCTCAAAGCGACATCCATAGGAGTTGTACCGTTTGCAAACTCCTTAACCGAACCATCCGGTAAAGTAATCTTTATCATTTGTTAAAATTTAATGAGGTGCAAATATAATACAATAGAAAAACAAACACAATATATATAGGTATACTATTTTCTTAAATTTTTAGTAGCAGATAAAATATGCGATTAAGAATTTTTGTCCCGCTTTTCGTTTTATCTTTTTATTTTTAGGGTTAAAAAATAAAAAGGATGTCACTACAATCGGGGCTATTAGAGTGGTTTTGTACTTTAAAAGTTGTTTTTCTTTTTTTACCTTATATATATAGTATAATAGTATTAAAGAATAGAATTTACTAAAAGAGGCTATATTTTTCCTTTGAGACAGAAAAGTTATATTTTTTTTGATTTGTAAGTTGCTTGAAATCAGGGTTAAGAAAAAAAGATAAAAAAATAGTTAAGAAAAGGTTAGGATTATAATAAAAAGATACTACTTTTGCACCCGCAATACAG
>NZ_PJQW01000016.1:0-2402 GCF_004303025.1 Flavobacterium sp. J27
AGGCAGTGTTTTTATAGAAGATCCTAGTGGTAATACTTGGATGATGGATGGAAAAGGAAATATTAGTGTAAATGCACCTAAAAATTTTAGTATAGCTGCGGGTGATAATATCAGTATTTCTGCTGGAAAAAACATTAGTGTAAATGCTGGTGAAAATATTGATACTTCAGCTAATGAAAATATAACGACAGTAGCAGGAACCGATATTATTCAAAGTGCTACAGGAAATATAAGAGAATCTTCAGATACACGTACGGAAATAGTTGATAAAGATTTTGTACGTCAGGCAGATATTTCGAATGAAATTGCTTCAGAGATTTCTCTTTTTAGCGAAAAAGAAAATATGACTTTGCAAAGTGGGAAAATAGTTGAATTTAATAGTGCTGAAAAATCAAAATTATTCTAATTATGGGAATACATAAGAAAGCAAAAAATATGACTATTACTGTCGTTTCAGATTATAATGTAACTGTTGGAGGAAAATTAGAAAAAATTACCACAAAATTAAATGTGGAAGCTACAGGTGGTAATTTAAACTTGATTTCTAATAAGAAAATTGTATCTGATGGGAATAAAGCATAATATTTTAAGCTTATTATTTATTTTTTTAGTTACTAATGTAGTAGCAATTTCATGTCAAAATATAAAAATGGAACAAAAATTTGATTGGTCAGCAACATTGTCTGCACCAAAAGAATATCCTGTACAAGTCTACAGAGGAGAAATAACAGCTAAAGATTACACACAATCTTTAAGTGGTTTTGGAGATATTAATTATGGCTGGGGAGAAGAAGGAGGTACTGTTGTTATGGGACCAGATTTAAAAAGTATCCCTGATAGTTTAGAAATTGCTTGGCATTCTTTTGTAGATCAAAAAAATTTCGAAGGGAAATGGGCCTTGCCAAAAGAAGAATTAATAAAGCTTTTTAATGAAGGAATTGTTAATAAAGTAACAAATAAAAAAATAACCTATAATAAGTTTGTAGTAGGTTTAGCTCCAAACGGGCTAGTGGTAATTTGGCTTTCAAGTGTGAGAGGGCAAGTTGAAATAGCTCATTATAAAGCAAAAGAAGTATCTGTTAATGTGGAAACTATTTCAGAAGAAAACAAACCTATTTTTTCAAAAAAGTACAACGATGTGGTTTTGTCAGAATTAAATAATGAGTATAATACTTTTGAAAGAATTAAGAAAAAGGAATATCCTAAAACTGATCTGTATGAAGGTTACCGATTAAGATATTTATGGAAACCTTTAATTGAATTATCTGATAATGAAATGCTTATTAATTTTGTAATGCATACTTATAATGGTGAAATTGAGATAGAATCTTCAAATAAAAAAGAACAACTTAATGTTAGTTATAAAGAAAGAGGAGTGCTAAAGTATTTAGCTTTCGGATGGATTGATAAAGAGCAAAAGAAAGAGGTTGGTTGTTGGTTAGAAGAGTTTAATGAGAACGAATTATTTAATGCCTATAAAAAATTTAATCCTACAGAAGAGATTAATTTTATAATTAAAGTAATTAATAAATCAAAGGTTTCGATTAAACTAAAAAGTATGTCTCAAGAAATTGAAATTAAAAAATTTAAATTAACTATTGAATAAAACTTTAAAATTAGTAAACTATGGCGAATATTAGTTTTGGAGATTATTCTCCACCGGAACCACCAAAAGGCGCAATAGATGTTCTAATCGGGGTTTTCTTTGATGGAACATTAAATAATAAAAACAATACACAAGAAAGATTAAATAATTCTGAGCATTTCAAAAAAAATGGTGTAACAAAAAAAGAAGATAGCAGTTATTATAATGATTGGTCAAATGTTGCAAGACTTTGGAAATGTTATGATAGCCCTCTTAAAACCTATGTTGAAGGTATTGGAACAGAAGATAGAGAAGAAGATGCAACTATGGGCTTTGCCTTTGGGACAGGGTCTACAGGAATTAGAGGTAAAGTAAGAAAAGGTTGTGAAAATATTGTAGATTTAATATTAAAGGAGAAAAATAAAGTAAGTGCAACACGAGTAAATACCTTAACGGTAGATGTGTATGGTTTTAGTAGAGGTGCTGCCGCAGCAAGAAATTTTGTACACGAGATAAGTAAAGCAAAATATAAAGCTTTACTTAAAGCGACTGGTTCTCGGGGTGGTACCATGCTTCAAAAAACTGACAGTGATGGTAATATTACGCAAAGAGATGAGTTTCCTAGACGAGGTCATTTAGGTTTAAAATTAGAAGAAAACGAAATCGAAATTGACAATGTTAGAGTTCGTTTTCTAGGCATTTTTGATACAGTTTCGTCTTATTCTAAATATTTTTCGGCATTTCCAGATTTTGATGATGTGGAAGAATTAGGATTAAATGATATAGGAGTGGCTAGTAATGTAGTACATTATGTAGC
>NZ_PJQW01000016.1:2412-97321 GCF_004303025.1 Flavobacterium sp. J27
GAAAATGAACATAGAGAAAATTTTTCATTGACCAATACACATGTTGGTATACAAAAAACATTTCCTGGAGTACATTCCGATATTGGAGGAAGTTATAATGATGGTGTTGAAGTAATTAAAGAGATAGAAACTTCGTGGGGGTCTAGAAAAAAATTAGACCCATTAATCGATCGACTGGTAGCTGAAGGCTGGTATCATAGAGAACAACTTGAAATTACAGGTGGAAATTTATATTGGGCTTTACAAGGAACAAGAGATTTAAAAAAATCGTATAGTTATATTCCACTTCATTTTATGGGAGAAAGTAGTAAAAATAAACAAGTAAATATTAATACAGGAAAGCTGGAAAGTTTTTATGACATTTCAAGTGATGCATTGCTAGAAAGAGTGAAAACAAAATTAAGAGACTATGTTTTTGGCTCTGGAAAGCAATATTTACTCAATAACGAATTAACTCCAGAAGAAAAGAGCGATTTATTGTTGTTGAGGAATAAATATTTACATTGGTCCGCTAGAAGAGAAGGTATAGGAATGGATCCAAATAGCGATAGAAAAAGAGTCTATTATTAAAAATTAGTCCATAGACATTGAAACCAAGATTTAAAAAGTATACAATAAAAAAGGCAGATACTTTAGAAAGTATCTCAAAAAAACTAGGAAAAAGTATTCATGAGATAAAAAACTTTCATAATGTTTTTAGTAGTCCAGATGATTACATTGGTGTTGATTTACCCAAAACATTAAAAGAATTATTTATTTATCCTGAATTTCATGAAGAGGAATTAATTCGCATACCCAAGGTTACTTTCGATGCTGCTTATAAAATCGAAATAAAACCTTTTCAAGAGAAACTGCTTTATGGAGTAGAATACATCATTAAAAATGGAGTTGAAGAGCATAGTATAAAGTTTGAAATTTGTATATCGTGTAAAGAACGAACCGTTGAGAATGACTTTGTTTTTACCATTGATAGAACAACAAATACTTTTATAAATGAAGAAGAAGTAAATACTATTGCTGATGAATTAGCGGTAAAAACAAGCAGTGTTTTATATCCATTGGAAGTAATAGTATCTAAAGATGGTGAATGGACAGGAATTGCTAATTATGAAGACATTTATAAAAGATGGGAAAGTATAAAAGAAAATATTCTGAAAGAATATGGTGGAGAATGGGTTGAGAAATATTTATCTTTAAATGAGAGTGTGCTAGAAAGTGAGAGTAATGTTGTAACAAGCTTAAAAAAAGATTGGTTTTTAAAAAGCTATTTTAATACCATTTATGTTTATTATTCTCATAAATTTAGATTTATTACAAATGCTGATTTTCCAATTTTACCAAACTGTAAACCAGTGCGGTATGAAATAGAACAAAAAATTAATGAATTTATAGAACAAAATAATTTAATTAGAATAGAACAAAATGGCGAACTAAAAGAAGAGCGATCTAAAAGTGATTTACAAAATGAATTAAATGTTCCTTATTATGGGGTTTTGTACCCTAATCAAAATATGGCGAAAGGAACCTATCGTTCGGTTTATTTTTTAAATGCAACTTCAAAGTGGATTGAATCTTTGTTTTTAGAATGTTCTATTGAATTAGAGTTAGAAAAGAAGATACAAATAGTGGTGTCTCTCTTGTAAAAAAAATTAGTTGCTTCACAACACCTAATTTTAAATTTTAATGTGACAACAAAAACAAACAAAAAACATGAGCGAAAAGCATATTGTAGTGCAAGGAGCTGAATGCCAATGTAAGTTTAGTGTAGAACCTAAAATAGATAAATTAAAGGTACTAACACAAACAAAAGATTATGCTAATGACAAACAAGCATCAAAAAAGCTTATTGCAACAGATAAGGAAATTGGCCAAACTTTAGAAAAAAACACTTTTGGTAAATGTAAATTGCAACCTACTAGTAGCGATTTCTTGCCCTGTCAAGCTGTTATAACGAAATGGAGTGGTTTTTACGAAGAAGTAGTATTATCCAATCAAGGTAAAATACTCTTAGAAGATAGTAAAGCAACTTGTCCAATTGGCGGACCAGATTGTATTTCTATTACCAATCACGGGCAAAAATCGGAAGGTTCATCTCAAAATGCTCAAAACGCAAATGAAGATGTTCACAGTCAGTTAAATCCAATGGTGAACATCAAAACGATGAATGATGAACCTTTAAAACATGAAAATGTTGAATCCAATTCTATGTAAGTATGGCTAGAGGAGTTAAAAAAATAAAGTGGACAGGAAAAGGAAAAGTATTTCAAAAAAAATCGGATTACTCTTCTAGAATGGTTATTCCACCCAATGAATTTGTTTGGTTTACAATAAGCGAATGGTTGTCAGGAACCACACCTGAAGATCAAAAAAAGGATATTACTTGGATTTTTCAAGAACAGAATAGAAAAATAATTATTTGGAAAAAAGTTATTCCATCTAATAAGATTTATGCAATAAAGTTACCAAAGAAACTCTGCGGTTCTTATAGTTATTATTTAGAAGCCAGTTTATCTGGAAATACAGATCCCAATCCAACAGGCTTGTATATCAATGGTTTTTGTGATAAAAGAATTATTTCCAGTAAATGGGCTACTACAAATGGAGGTCAAGATGTACGCAAATCGTATCAATTTTCTTATGGTAATATTATTCATTTAAATCTATCAACAGAAGGTCTCAATGGAGATAGATTAATTGTAGAAATATATAATATTCAAAAACTTAGAAGTGATAAATTAATTTTTACGTTTACGAATGTTAAAGTAAGAGATGGAGAGGTAAATCTTGAAATTAAAAATACCTCTACATGGCAAGGTTTAGTCAATAATATTCAAGATGAAGAAAAGTTTTATATAAAAGTTAAAGATCAAGCGACAGGTAAATATATAGTTGATACTAATAATGATGAAGAACATGCTCGTTTTTTACGTATAAAAAATAAGCTAGTAGCAAATAATCCTCAACCACCACAAAACAATACAGCTGCAAAAACAGGCACACCTAGTCCAAAAAAAGAGAGATACGATCTTTGTAAATTTGAAACGATTTCCATTACAGAAACCCAAAAAAAAGATGGGAAAATGGAAAAAACAACTACTCTAGTTTTTGATAATGGTAAGGGATTAAAAGACGTTGCAAATCCTCAAAAAGAGGTAACCAAGACTATTTTTTTTGGGTTTGATAGTGATGTCATCACCAAAGAAGGAAATGAAAAATTAAATAATACCTTAAATTTTCTTCTTGAGCATGAACATTCGACAATAACAATTGATGGTTATGCTTGTGTAATTGGTAAAATGGAGTATAATCAATCACTTTCACAAAAAAGGAGTGATGCGGTAAAAAAATTCTTTATAGATGGGAAATTAGATCCTCGGAGAATTATTTCAACTGGTAAAGGAGAAATTAATGCTACAGACAATAAAGAAGGAGCAGATAATTTAAAATACAAAGACGAAAAAAAGTATGCAGAAGCTAGAAGAGTTGATATTTCGTTTAAATATTTCAGTCACACTGCGGCTACAATAATCTACGAAACAATCGTGCCTAGCCATGATAAAGATATTTTGTTTGATATTACAGCTTTTCAAACGGATGCTTGTTTTAGAGATAAGGATAAACATAAAAAAGAAGTTAAGGTCACTTCTTCAGAATATAAGACACCTTTAGTTAAAAGCGGAAGCTCGGTTACTATACCTGTACATTCTGCTTTATCAACATGGAATGTAGCACCTTTGCAATATATATGGCCAAAATGGAATTTAGTTAAAGGAGCTTCTGGAAACGGTATAGATGCAGCTGAAAACTATAATGTTTTTATACATTCTTGTCGTTATTTTTCTGAATATAATAATGCTACAATTTTGATTAAAGCTTATCCTGATATTAAATGGAAGCTAAATTTCTTTTTGAATCTTACTAATGATTTAAGTGTTAAATGGATGAATATGGACCCTTATGAACACAAAAAATTGCAAGAAAGATCGGGGAAAATTGGTGCAGAAAAAAGATGGAAGCAAAAAGATGCTTCGTTAGGTTTTAGTTTAAAAGCGAAATGGGATGAAGATAAACAAGAGCAAGAGTTTAAATATGAATACGAGGCAAAGTTTAAAAAAATATATGACTTATTTGCATCAATTGGTGCTTTGTCTGATGGAATAACAAATAAAACAAAAGGTAAAGCTAGGTCAATTTCTCCAAAAGGAATACCTGTAAGTTTTGCTGTTAAACCACCTAATTTATCATTAACAGGAGATTGGTTTTTAAGTCATCCAAAAGATAATAATAAAATTGTAGGTACAGATGTTGCAATTGGCTTAAATGCAAATCCTTTAATTGGTTTAGAAATAACAATAGATTTATTAGGAGCATTAATTTTTACTGCTGCTGGTACTATTTCTGGAGGAACTGCCTCTGTTCCTGTACTTAGATTTTATGAGCAAATTCAATCACAATTAAAAGAGGGCTGGGAAGTTGGTGATGTAGATAAAGGGAATGGAGCAAAAGCAAGTGTTGATATTTATATGGATTTAATTATATCGAATATAATTACCATAGGAACTGAATTTAAATTCAATACTGCTGGAAAAGCTAAAGATTCAAAATTTAAAATTGAAGCTAAAAATAAGCTAAAAGTCGAATTAAAAATTGGAGTAAAAATTAAAGGAGAAGCTGTAGTTGCGATAGTGAAAGCTGAAGTTTATTTTGAAGCTTCTGCCAGTGCTGATGCCTCCGTTACTTTTGGACATGGAATAAATTATGATGATAAAGGATTATATTATAGACCAGAATTAGGGTTTGATGGATTAAATGCAGAATATGTAGTATATATAAGTGCCTCTTTAGCATTAAAAATTAAAAAATCAAATCATGAAACACAAATAAATAGAGAAGGTAAACATAAATTTCTAGAAGGAAATTTTAAGAATATTATACCCCCTTTTGATGTGATTAAAGAATTAGAAACATTATTTAATATGGATGCAAATATCCCACTAATAAAAAATGATTAAAAAAATGAAAAAAAATGTTATAATAATAATTTCAATAATTATGATTTCTTGTAAAGGTCAGACTGATTTAGAACTTTTAAAGTTTGATGAAAAATTATCAGAAAAAACTACTGTTATTCAAGAATCAAATAAAGCAGTTGATGGTATTTATGGATTTATGAGTTTTGAAACATCAAAATTGAATGATTATAGATTTGGAGATGTTTCTTTTACTGAATATCAAGTGCCAAATGCGTATTCTTATGCTAAAAGTAATATATATTTCTATGTTGAAAATTATGAAAGTAAAAAATATTTAGGATTTTCACTTTATCTTGCCAAAAATGATGAAGGAGACAAACTAATTGATTATTTAAAACGAAAGTATGGTGCCCCTGAATCAAGAAATGCTATGAATGAAGATGAAAGTGCTTTTTTTTGGGATTTAAAATCTGATAACGCATGGGTGTTTTTAACAAAAAGAATAGAGAAGACTAAAGATAACGCTAAGTTTAATTTTACAAATTTAGTGATTGTAAAACAAGGTACAAGAGTAGAAAACTCTAAAGATGAAAATGTATTTACTATTCTTGAAAGATTTAATTTAGCTTACCCTAAAGAAGAATAGATGAAGTACTTTTATTTGTACATAGTAATTATTTTAATTTCCTCTTGTAATAAAAAGGGATATAATCATACAGAAAACAAAAAGTTGATCGATTCTATTGTACTATCAGAAAAAAAAGTAAACGATAATAACGATATGAAGCAAATATATTACGAATTAGATTGTAGCGCCTTAATGTGCAATTTCCAGATAAAAATTAATGATGTTGAAGTTTTTTCCTTAAATGTGGATGGACAAGCAACTATGGATATCCCAATAAATCAAGGAATATTAGGAAGTGGAATACAAGAAATAGAAATTAGAGTTACTCCACTAGAAGGTATGAAAGAACTAAATAATGAGGCTTACGTAAGGTATAGAGTAAATGAATTTGATGTGAGTTCAGGTGATTTTAAATTTATTAAACAATTTGAAAATTTTCAGACTTTACCTGTTCAAAAAGATATTCCGTTTTTAGTTCATAAAAGTAAATTTGAGGCGAATGTTGATTATAAAATTGATGCTTGGCAAAACGGACAAAATCTTAAAGAAGCAAATTTTGATGATTTAAAGAAAAAATTAATGTTTGCTTATAACGAAATGGTGAATGAGATAAACAAAGGAGATTATGAAAAATTTATAAAAAGAATAGCTACACGCGAAAATAATTTTGCGACAATGATGTATTTAAATGAACAGGAAAGAAACAATAGGGTAAAGAAACTTCTTTATAATTTTTCTAATGGGTTTAAAGCTGTTGCTATTGATGATACTGTTATAGTTGAATTTTCTGGTTATGGCAAATTAGCTTCTTTAAAAAGAATGAATGGAATGTCAGCATTATATTTAGTAAATGCAGAAACAGAAGAAGAATTAGTATTACCCATTACTTTTTATATGCCAAAGGGTAAAACAGAATTTGGAGTCATTTAATATATCTATTAACGATTAATAGATAGATATTTATATGATTTTCTCATTTTACCTGACTTTTTTATAATAGTGTTTTTGTAACCAATCGAATTAATGTTTTTGAATAAAAAATAATGAATAAATTATTAGTTGTACTTATACTTAGCTTTATAGGAAATTCATGTAATAATACGCATGATAAAATTTCAATTGATAAAATTGATTTGAATGAAAGTAAAGAATTTTTCTTTGGAGATGCCAATTTAATGTATGAAGCAAATGAAATAAATACGACACTCAATTTGACTTATACAAAGGAAGTAAATAGATTCAAATATGGGAGAGTTGAATTTACTAATTCGAAATCCAATAGTATGGCTTGGAGTAAAATTGGAGTTTTAACAGAATCAATTAATAATGATAAGCTTGTAGGAGTGGTTCTTTCTATTGAAGATAGTAATGAAAGTATAGCAATTTTAAAAGAATTGAAAAAGATAAATGGCGAGCCAAAAAATCTAAAACCTGTACCTACAGAAAACAACGAAGGTCAATTATTAGGATATGCTGCGTATGTTTGGTCTCTAAAAAATAATTTATCAATTGTTTTATCTCAATCTTATGAATACACAAATGGTAAAAGAGTAATTGCTTCGCTTATATATATCGTTTCAAATAAAACTAGAACTGGAAAATTGTATAATAACGAGTTAGTTGTAAATAGATTATTAAGAACCTATATTTAATAGTGTTTTTAAAAATTGAATAGAGTATTTATTTTGAGGTAAATTACTCTTTTGTAATGAGATAAAAAACATGAAAACAAACAAATAGATATACTTATGGTTTTTGAAATTGTAGAAGAAGTCTCAATCCTAATGAATGGATTCCAAAAAGAAAGTAAAACAAGATTTAATATCGATTTTTCATTGTACAATAAGACTGATGATGAACGAATTTATATCATTAATAAAGAAAGAATACATACACTACCTATTCAAGAAAATGCTTTTTTAAAAGTTGTTGATGAATTAGAAGCTTTAAATTACCCAATAAAGATTAAAACAGATTATAAAGGTCAATTTTTGGAAATTGAAGATCATGAAAACTGGCTTTTAGAATGGAATCAAAAAGCTGAAAAATTGTTAATTGATAGTTCTGACTTCGACAAAGCTAGAGAAGTTAAAGAATATTATTATGATTTAATTAAAGATCAAGAAACCTTTACTAAAATAAAATTTAAAGAGCCTTATTGGAATTTATTTTTCTTTAATCCTCCTATTGATAATGTTAATTTACCAGACATAGGTACTATTTTAAATTGGAATATTAAAGCCATGGGCGTTATTCCATGTGTAGGGCGAACCACTATTTTAAATCCTGGCGCAAGAGACATGATTATTTCTTTCGATTCGTACCAACGATTATCTCACAATATCATAGAAATATTAAAATCAAAAATTAAAAGAGAAATTAAATGGGACGATCAAACAGTAAAACTACACACAGAATCGCATTTTGATAATGTAGAGAAGAAAGTGAAGAAAAAATCTGCCTATTTTCAATTTCTTATCAAAGAAGAAATTAAATATACTGAATCGGTTACTATCGTAATGAAAAAATAAAAAAAGCATTTCTTTTTTATTGATTTCATTTTTTTAAACATATTTTATTATGGAATCCTTTTTTTTCTTATTTTCGTAATCGATTACGAAAAAATGTATTTTTTAAAATTCTAGATTTGAAAATTTTACTTCCGCTTTAACTACATCGATTTTGAGTTATAAAAACGTTAGTTATTAGTCTATTGGAAAGAAAGACTACAGATAAAATGTTTTTTACAATAAATAATCAAAGTGATTATTAAATAAATAAACAAAAACTTTTTTATTATGAAAAACCAACTTAAATGTATCTTGTTTTGCGGATTATTGGTATTTTTTTCTTGTGATACCGACGATACTATTGCAACTGATGTAGCTACAAAGCAACAAAAAGAAACAGTGTCTAATGTTGCAAAATCTACTACGGTTACCAGTGAATCTGCACTACGTTCTGCAGTTTCTACTGCAAATCCAGGCGATATTATTACGATTAGTGGTACAATCAATTTGACTCGTACCTTAGAATTAGCAAGAAGCGGAACGTCTAGTTCAAAAATTAATATTACTGGTGGTGTGTTAAATTGTGCAAATCAACCTTCTGGTAGTTGGGGTGTAAAAGTAAACGGAAGTTATTGGAATATTACTAATATGACTATAAGAAATGCTCCAGATTGTGGTTTGGTTTTGCAAAATGGAGGGTACAATTATGTATATAATGTAACAACTTCATACAACGGTGATTCGGGATTACAAGTATATAATGGAGCACATGATAATTATATCAGACAATGCTATTCTAATGAAAATTACGATGTTGCCAATGGTGGTGAAAATGCAGATGGCTTTGCTTGTAAATTATCAGCAGGTAAAAATAATGTATTTGAAGGCTGTATTGCAAATCATAATTCCGACGATGGTTGGGATTTATATGGACAACCTTATACTGTTACGATAAGAAATTGTACCGCAAGTAATAACGGTTATGGTACTAATGGAGATGGTAATGGTTTTAAATTAGGCAGTGCTGGACAATCGGTACCACATACCGTTACCAATAATACAGCAACAAATAATAAAGCTTGGGGATATGATGGCAATGGAAATACAGGACATATTACCATTACAGGAAGTAGTGGCTCTGGTAATGTAAAAGGATTATTTACCAGAATTTATTAATAATTAATTATGTAGAGATATCAAAAGAGCCATCAGAAAATAACTGATGGCTTTTTATTTATTGTGTGTAGATTACTCGAAAAGGAACTACATTTAAAGCTCTTTTTTCAATCATTAGTTTTAAATCTTCACTTAAGAAATTCCATTCTTCATCAGAATAATGTTCTTTGTTAGATTGTGTTAAATGAATGTCTATAGTGGGCGTATAACCAATATTGTTATCAAAACCAGTTTGAATCCCATTTTTTATTTCTATTTTTTCAACGGCTTCACCAAAATGATTTTTACATAAAATAATAATATCTTGTCGTGTTACAACTCTTTGATTAGAAATTAAATTTTCACGATAAGCATAAATCTTTTCTGAGTTTGTTAATTCGTTTCTTCCACCAACGGTGCTTGATAACAACATGATACTGTCTTTATCAAAATCAGCTCCTTTAAATACATTAAATTTACTGAAAGTACTTAATTTATTAGCATCTTCTCCATTTGTAGTCCAATATTTTATAAATAGTACTCCTTTTTCTTTTGATTTTTCAGTATTTAAAACTAAATAAGGATTGTTTAAATTTTGCATCCCAATTTGAGCCATTTTTCCTTTAAATCGAGCAATAATTTGATTGATTTCTTTCAAGTTATTATCGGTGAAATCTTGACCTAAACGAGAAAAAGCAGCCGCTTCATCACGAATCAAATCAATTAAGTAATTAATTTCTTCCGATGCATTTCTTTCATCAAAACGAGCTACACCTCCAAAACGTAAATAGGCATAATTTTCATCTTCTGGTTCAATGTTGTTGGTAATAACATCAAATTCCTTATTGCTGTCATTTAAGACTGAAAATAATTCCAGAAAATAATCATCATTTAGTTTTAAAGGATAAATATCTAATAACTCTTTAATGTTTCCTTGTGTTTCATTAAGTTTTTTATTAACAACTGGGAAACAGTTGTTGGAACAGAAAATATCTGATAAAATGGATGGACCAATAACATTAGGGAATTGAATTTTAATCCATAAAATGTCTTTTTCGCTTTTTAACTTCTCTAATTCTTTTTTAGGTAAAAAAGTTTCAAATTCATCAGGAAAAAGTGCTTCAGTATCGTTAATTTGAATAATGTCTTGTACTGAAATAAAATTTTTTTCATAAAACTCATTTGCATGCTCTTCAATCTTATGAATATGATAAATATCGTGTTGTTTTAAATCATATATTTTTTTCTCATTTTCATCAATATTATACCCTTGTTTTATAGTTAAAGGAATATTATTTAAAGACCATTTTGATCTAGGTAAAAAATGATAAAATTTGGTTCTTTCCGCTACATTTTTTAAATAGAAATAAAACATTAAATCCTTTAAAGTACCATTTCCTTCATGTTTTAATCCTAACCAAATAGTTCCATGTGGGGTTTGTTTCAAATATTCTTTTTCTGAAATAAACTCTCTAAATTGATTTTTTACAATTTCCTGAACACCATTAGGTAAAACTACATAGTTTAATTTATTTCTATTCAGTTTAATAGGAAGGGTAGGTCCGAAATGATAATTTTTTATAAAATTTTCAATTGGGTTGTATGGGTTAGGCTGTTTCTTTTGAATGAAAAATTGATGATAATCGTGTAGCGTGGTTTCGTCTTCTACTGGGTAAGCTCTTAAAATGCCTCTTGCAGGTGTAGCTTTTGCAGAAGCTGTAGGTGTTAAAATATCTACTAAGCGTTCTGTCATTCTTCTTCTGCTTGAAAAAATTTCATTTGATATTTTTTCTAATTCTTTGGCGCATACATCAAATAGAAGGTTTACAATAGGATCAAATACATTTTCTAATTCTACGTCGCTGTAGCCCCACTTTTTAGCAGCGCGTTTCAGCATTCTATCTTTAATTTGATCTTTTGATAATGAATTCATTGTTTGTTTTTTTATTTAAACGAAAAGGGTGCTAAATAGTACGAGCTTTTAAAATAATAAGGTTGGTTCGTTTTTTTAATGACGCCATAAACAATAATATCTAATCTTTTTTTTACTCTAATGTTCGTTTCGTAGCTCAGGGTGTTTTCATTAACCCCTAAAGTAACTTCAGTAACTTTTAATCTTTTTTCGTATTGATTTACTTTTTCATGTACCGATTCGCGAATCATGTCTTTTAGCTTATTTGGATTCGCTAATAAATTAAAATCGGTTTCCCAAATAACCGTACCAAATCCATCATCATACTTGTATTCTCCAAATATTGTGGAAATAATAACAGAAATGAATTGGGCTAATGATTCTTCAATAGTTACTTTAGCAGCATCATTTCCATTACTTAGCTTTTTGTAATCGAAAGGTATTTTATAGTACAAGTCTTTCATTTGTTACTGCAAATTTTAATTCTTCATTTTCATCTAAAGTTACTTTCACAGTATCACCTTTAGTAATCTCATTAGCAATAATCATTCGCGAAAGCGGTCTTTTTAATTTATTTCTAATGGTACCTTTAATAGGTCTTGCGCCATATTCTGGGCTAAATCCTTGCAAGGCTATTTTTTCTTTGTCTTCTTCGCTAATCTCTAATGTAATGTCTAGTTTCTCTAATAATTGTAAAAGCTCTTTTTTAAGATGAATGTCAAAAATTCTAGAAACACTTTTTACATTAATAGGAGCAAATGGAATAATTTCTGTTAAACGTCCTAAAAACTCAGGTCTGAAATAACCTGTCATTAATTGAATTAAGTCGTTAGATTTTGGAATAATGTCTTTTTCGAAAGATTGTACAATATAGTCAGAACCAATATTTGAAGTAAACAAAACAACTGAATTTGAAAAATCGCCTTCTTTTCCTAAACGATCGTGTAATTTTCCTTCATCTAGAATTTGTAAGAAGACATCAAATACCGATTTGTGTGCTTTTTCTATTTCATCAAATAGTACTAATGAATATGGTTTTTGTCTGATTTTGTTTACTAATAAACCACCTTCTTCATAACCTACATAACCAGGAGGTGCACCATATAATAAAGCAGCAGAATGTTCTTCTTTAAATTCCGACATGTCTAAACGAATAATGGCGTTTTCATCTCCAAATAAGAAGTCTGCTAAAGATTTTGCTAATTCAGTTTTACCCGTTCCTGTAGGTCCTAAAAAGAAAAACGAACCAATAGGTTGTCCTGGTTTTGTTAAACCAGAACGCGATTCCATGATAGCATCAGAAACTACTTTGACCGCATGATCTTGTCCAATAACTCGTCTTTTTAGGGTGTTTTCAATATCCAATAATCGCTCTCTTTCGTCTGATTTTACTTTTCCCGCAGGAATTCCTGTTATATCAGAAACTACTACCGATAAATGAGAACCTAATACTTCATTTTCAACTTCTTCCAGTTTTTCTAAATCAGTTAGAATATCATAAATGAAATTTATTTTAGCATCATGATTTTCTAAAGCATCAAAGTGAGCATTATTTTCTTCATTTTCATAGATTAATTTACCTGTTTTTTGAAGAATGTCATTTAATAACCAAGTAATTCTTTCTTCCTTTTCATTGATTTCTTCAATAGTATGTAAAGCATCGGCCTGATTTTTTAAATCGGGTAATTCCTTTTTAATAGTTTCTTTGGCTACCTTTAAAGAAGACATTGTTCTATCGATTAAGTCTAATGCCGAATCAGGTAATGATTTCTCTTTTAAATATCTTTTGGCTAAGCGAATGGCTTCTTTCTGGCTTTCGTCAGAAATGGTAAAATCGTGATGTTTTTGATAAGATTCAATAATACTAGAAATCATTCTAAACGCTAATTCTTGATTGGGTTCTTTAATTTCTAATGTTTCAAATCGTCTCGATAAAGCATCGTCTTTTGCTAGTGTTTTTCTAAATTTTTCTGGAGTTGTAGCACCTATAAAAGTAATTACCCCTTTTGATAATTCCGACTTTATAATACTGGCTATACCAGAACCTTGATTAGAATCGAAAAGTTCGTGGATATCGTCGATAAAAAGAATTGGTTTTTCAACTGTTTTTAATTCATTGAAAATCTTTTGCAAACGATCTTCTACTTCTCCTTTGTAAGAAGCACCAGCGAATAAGGCACCTATGTTTATTTCGTAAACGGAAGCATGATCGAAAGCATTTAAAATATTTTTAGTAGCAATCTTTTTGCAAAACCCTTCAATTAAAGCTGATTTTCCTACACCTGGTTCACCAGTTATAATAACGTGTGGTTTTAACTTTCGGTTTAATATTTCTGTAATTGTTTTCAACTCTTCATCTCTTCCTATAATTGTATGCTCTTCATTTTTTGCAATATTTTGTAATCGATTGATACAATATTTAGATACAGCATTTGAAGCGGTAGAAGAAGTAGATGTATTTGTAAATTGTATATCTGGACTTTTAATCGTTGTGCCAGATTGATATAATTCTATAATCGTAGACGCAGTAATAGGTAACGATTTTAATTGATCGTGTGAAAAACCAATCCCAGGTGTTATTGCTGCGGTAAGAATGGCAGGAAAAACACTGATGTTGTGTTTTTGTTCAAAATTTTCAGCTTCTTCTAAAACAATAGTGGCACTTTCATCAGCTTCTGGTGAATCTGAAGGTTTGGTTGTTTTTGGATATTCACTTATTCGTATATCGGCCCATTCATCTAAATAGAAAACATCTACGCCTTTAGTGTCTAATTCTTTTAAAAAATCAAATTGTTGATTTAGAATGGCTTTCAACACATGTGCAGCGTGATATTTGGCATTTAAATTTTCTTTTGCATATTGTTTGGCTATGTGAATGATTTGTGATGTTATTTCTACAGACATTTTTTTATAGTTATCAAAATTTTTAATTAAATCTTGAACCTACACTAAGAGCTTGTAAGTTTCTTTCTAACGATTTGTTGTCTTCTTTTAAACTTTCGTTTTCTCTTTTTAGGTTCTCGATTTCTTTTTCAGCGTCTTTGGTTAACAGCAGCCTTTTTTTTGTGTTTACAAACTCTTTAGTTGTAATTATTATATTTTGATATAAAGCAGGGTTTATTGTAGAATCTTTAGGAATACTCTCACTTAATTCTTTTAATTCATAACCAATAGATTGTTCAATAAATTGAAAACTTAATGGTGCTTTGTCTAAAGAATCAACTAGTTTTCCTATTTCTTCCATTTTTAAGGTAAATTCTTTGTTGAAATTGAACTGAGAATTCATTCTGTCATTTTCATTTTTTAACACTTCATTTTCTTTTAAAGGAAGTTTAAAATTGAAAAATATAGCGGCAATTAATACTCCTGTTGTTATAAAAAACATTAATAGGAATAATAAAAATGCATTACGACGTTCTTTTTTATTTAAAATATCCATAGTTGTTTGTAGTTTTAATCAGCTAAAAATGTTGGTGAAGAATCTATATCATTATCGTCGCTACCAAATAAACCAGTAGATTTACGATCGTTTTTCAAAATATTTTCATTTACAAAAATACCAGCATCACGTTTTTTACCGATATAATCTAGTTGGTTTAAAATAGAGAATAATTCATCTATTTTGGTCATGAAATCGTTTACTTGTGCTACAACTGCTTCAATGTCATACGCTTTGTATTTCACATTTATGGTGTCTGTAAAAAGTCTTTCATAGTCGCCACTAGTAATGTCAGTCCATTCAGAAAAATAATTAAATAACATTTCTTTTCCGTCTCCAGAAAAATAATCAAAACTGTTTTTTACTGAACGACTTAAGCTAATCACGTTATTTAATACATCAAACGGTTTTAAATTATAGTTAATCCACTTGTTTTTAGTGATATGTAGTTCTACAAATCGAAGCGCTTTATCGCAAACATCAAAAACCATGTTAGCAATTACATTTTCATCTTCGTTATTATTTCTGAATTTGATTTTGCGATTAATTTGAATAGCATAAAACTCTAATTGTTTGAAAAATAAATCGTACGTTTCAAATAAAGTAATTAAACTGGGATGGCTATTTAAAGTTAAACAAGGAGGAATGTAATTTGTTATTATTTCATATCCATCTGACGAAGTTTTAAACTTTGCAATTGGAAATTGTAAGGCTCCTATATTATTTTGATTTACTTCACTTTCTAAAACGGTGCTTAAGCTATATTTTGGAAGTGCATGAGGAAATCGAGGAGGTACTTCTTCCATGTTTTGTTCACCAGAAGGTACGCGAGTATAAGGATCAACATTTAAAAGTAAAAAATAATTATTTTCTTTTAAATCAAAATCTTTCAATTCTATTTTTTCTGAAAATTCACCTGTAAAATCAGTAATTTCTATTCTTCCCCCTGCTGGAGTTATTGCTTTAAGTGTTTTAATAGAAACACTTAATTCGTTATGCGCATCAATTGAAATTGTATACTGAAAAGGACGACTTAAATGAGTTGAAAGTAATCCATAATGTAATTCATTTACTTCTAAATTTCTTGCGTCTCGAATAGAGTCTTCTAAGTTGTCTTGGAGTTCGATGAAATGTTTTTTATTGATTTTCATTCCATCAATCCAATTCACTGGAAAATGTTTGATGTTTTCTGCCATAATTTTTTTTATATACGTTGACAAATGATGGTAGCTCCATCTTTGATATTGTTTGTGTCGATTGCTAGTTCAGGATCAATGTATTCAGAGGAACTGAACCATTTTGGTTTGGAGTAAAAATACCATCCATACGGCTGGTTTTTTTCATCTACAAAATGAATTTGACTATTAGGATTTTTTTCGTTGTAGTCATTTATAAAATAATAAAACAGTCTTCCAAAATCAATAGCTCTTGGAGCTTTAACTTTAAAATTGATGATTTGAGTATCGGTTGCTTTCTTTTGAAAAACTAAATTTAAAATAATAATGTTTTTCATTTCTGAAACTTTAGGAGAAGGATATTTATCGTTTAATGGGTAAAACCATCTTTTGTGTAGTTTAACTGGTATAGATATAGAATATTCAAATAATTTATAACAAAAAGTAGGTAGAAAGAAGAAAATCAAACTACTTAATAAATAAAGTGAAAACTCACCATCTAGGAAGAATTTTGTAATCACGTATGTAAATGCAGCTAAAAATAAACTTGTTGAGAAAGCAATACCTAGTTCACCTAAGAAATTTTTAACTTCAAACTTCTTGAAAGTATCATGAAATGTTTTCAAATGAGCAATTCCGGCTATTGCAAAATAGACTTGAAATGAAATTAAGCGTTGATTTAAACTAGTGTTTTTTAAATTATATAATATGAAAGAAAATACAATAAAAATTGCTACCTGAATTAAAATATAGAAATAGTATTTTTTTCGTTGTTGTTTGAATTTTGGTATTTTACTTCCAATAAAAATATTGATTACTAATGCGATAGCAATTAATAACAATAAGTATATTAATTCTTGACCAAAGTTGAAATAATTGAAATATTTTTTCATTTATAATATAGTTGATATTCCTAGTCTTGATTTGTACTCTTGTTCTCCCATGGCAAATGCCTGGTCTTTTTTGTTTAAAATAACATCAAAAGAATATTGAACATGAAAGGGTAAAAATAGATTAAAAAAGTTATTTAAAAAAGATTCCATTTGCTGATTTTGAAAGTATTTACTTAAATCTTTTGACTTTTTTAATGGGCCAATAATGAAATTATATTTTTTAAGAAAAATTCTTTCCGAACTCTCCAATGTGGTGTTTATTCCCATAATTAAATCGCTAGAGTTGTCATTATTGTCGTTTACTTTTTCAAGTTTAATATAACTCGTTTTATAGGTTACTTTTTCGTTTATAATTTGTTCTAAAATGGAGACAATCTCATCCATGTTTTGATTAGAATTGTCTTTTAATTGTAATAAGGCATAAAACATTTTTACAACTAATTCATTTGGAACATCTTCATTGAAAACTAAAATAGTTTTTATAATGTCTACTATTCCATTTGCATTTAAATTAGAAAAGAAGTGATTTTCATTTTGTTCAATAGCATGCCTAAATCGAAAAAGTTCATTTTCGATAGGATTAAAGAAATTTCTGGCATCTTTTTCTTCTTTTTTTCTAGTTTTAAACTCCTCAACTGGATTTGAGTAAATGTCTGTATTTCTATAATTGTGAGAGATGCTTTCTGGTAAAACATCATAAAAACCATCTCTGCTAATATCTATATTTAAAAGATCGGTATCAATAGCATCTCTATTTATGGTCATTTTGTCTTTACTGAACTTTCTGTAAAAGAGACCTTTTGAGTTGATAATTATATTTTCATCATCTACATGATTTTTTAATAAAGAATCAAACAATAGTTCTACTTTTAAATCAAATACTGTTAATGCTCTATGATTTTTTATAAAGGTATTTTCTTTATTCATTTTCTTTGTCGTTTTTCAATCTTCCAGAAACTACATAAAACTTTCTCCAATAATCACTTTTTAAATCAGAAATAGAGGCTCCTCCTGCTAAATTTGCATTGAAAAACTTATTGTTTTTTAAGTAAATACCCACATGACTAATTATTCTTTCATCAGTAATTCTGAAGAATACTAGGTCGCCTTCTTTTAAGTTTTTAGTTAACTTAAATAGATGGAAGCGTTTGTCCAATCCCATTTGTTCAGCTGTTCGGGGTAATTCACAATTGTATACTTCTTTGAATAAACGTTGCATTAAAGCAGAACAGTCTATGCCTTGTTTGGTTTCTCCACCATAGACATATTTTGTGCCTTCCCATTCTTTGATAAACTTGTATAATTTTCCATTAATTATTTCGTCTTTTTCGACGTCTAATTTTTTTGAAAAGTATATTTTGTCTGCTTCAGGAACAGGGTCATAAACTACATAATTTGCTTTTTCTTCGTAAACGTTTTCATTGTAATAAGTAGACGTGCCTTTTTTTGATCCACAGTTAATTAATAGGAATGAAAAAAAGAGCAAAGCTATAATCTTCATTGTATGTTATTTGTTTGTCGTTGAAACTAACTACAATAGTATGGGTTTTTATTAAAAAAAACAAGTGTTTTTAGTAGAAATATCTTTCAAAAAGAGTAATATTTTTTTATGTTGAAAATTCTTGTTTTAAGAAATAAAATGAAATTAAAGATATGTATTTTAATAAAAGAAAATTCCTATTTTTGGTAAAATTTATATTTAACCTTTCTAAAAACTACTTTAATTTAAAAGTAATTGAATAGCACTATGTTTATTTTAAATCCATTTAAAAGATATTTTGATGTAAAAGTACCTTTGCTCTTTTTTGGAGTTGCTTTACTGTCGCTTCTAATTATTGTGTATAAATTAAATAATGAAGTGGAGTGTAATGCTAAAGAGTTTAAGATAGATGCTCCTTCTTTTACAGTTGGTGAATTTATAATTTTTTCTGATGATTCTAATAGTAGTCATTCTTGGAGATGGTATTTTGGAGATGATTCTCAAATTGCTTTTCGATCTAAAGTAGCTCATTCTTTTGATAAAGAAGGAAGCTACTTAGTGAAGTTAGTTATTAATAATAAATGTACACTCCAAAAAGTAATTACAATTGTACCCAGAAAAACGGATGTAGATCAATCATTAATACCAAAAATTAATGTGCCAGATTATGTTGTAGAAGGAGAAGAGGTAGTTTTTGAAGACACAACTATTGATGCACAATCATGGGAATGGCGATTTGGCGAAAATATGAATAATAAAGTAGATTCGTTTGATAAAAAATGTACTTATACCTTTACAAGTCCAGGTAGAAAAATGATTTCATTGGTTGTGAATGATGATTATACGCATGTAGGGACTAAAGTTATTTTTGTTATGCCTAAAAAAGAACAACAAGTAGTGCAGGTTGATAACAAAAGAAAAAATCCTCCAATTAATCCTTTTATACATGTGCCAGATGCACCACCTGATGATGGAAATGTTGTGAAAGTAGAAAAAGGACCAGAAATAGGAGGTTCAGATGCCAATAAGATTGAAGATGTGTTTAGTTTGGTAACCAATGGTAAAATATCTTATGAGGAGTTACTGCAATATTTTTGTAAGTATAATTTACCAACAGTTGTTTTTAAAGACCAAAAGACATGTTCGTTAAAAGAATTTTATTATCAAGTAAAGAAAGAGAGGATAAAATTGAAGAATATATCTATTCAAAAAGTAAAAGATGATTGTATTGTAATTATCTTAATTGATAAAAAATACAAGTCAGTTTTTTAGTTTTATGAGCTACGAAAAGGTTATCGTTAATATTAATAATTGAATTATTAATTTATCAACATATATTAATTTAAATTTTTTCTATTTTTGCGATTCAAATATAATTTAAAAGATTAAAGTGTCTTTTTTTGAGACATTTTCAAATTTAATAAAAATACAATGAAGACAATTCAATTTAGAGAAGCTATTTGTGAAGCAATGAGTGAAGAAATGCGTCACGATGAGTCTATTTATTTAATAGGAGAAGAAGTAGCTGAATATAATGGTGCATACAAAGCTTCTAAAGGAATGCTTGATGAATTTGGACCAAAGAGAGTTATTGACGCTCCAATTGCTGAGTTAGGTTTTGCAGGTATTGCAGTAGGGTCAGCCATGAATGGAAATCGTCCAATTGTAGAGTTTATGACGTTTAACTTTTCATTAGTAGGTATTGACCAAATTATTAACAATGCTGCTAAAATGAGACAAATGTCAGGCGGTCAATTTAATATTCCTATTGTGTTTAGAGGGCCTACAGCTTCTGCGGGTCAGTTAGCAGCTACCCATTCACAAGCTTTTGAAAATTGGTATGCTAATTGCCCTGGTCTAAAAGTAGTAGTGCCTTCAAATGTTTATGATGCAAAAGGGCTTTTAAAGTCGGCTATTCGAGACAATGACCCAGTTATTTTTATGGAATCTGAGCAAATGTATGGTGACAAAGGAGAAGTGCCAGAAGGAGAATATACATTACCATTAGGTGTTGCAGATATAAAAAGAGAAGGTAAAGATGTAACAATAGTTTCTTTTGGTAAAATCTTAAAGGAAGCTTTTATTGCTGCTGAGACGTTAGAGAAAGAAGGAATTTCTTGTGAGGTTATCGATTTAAGAACTGTTCGCCCTTTAGATTATGATACGGTTTTAAATTCAGTTAAGAAAACAAATAGATTAGTTATTCTTGAAGAAGCATGGCCATTTGGAAGTGTAGCTTCTGAAATTACTTATATGGTTCAGGAAAAAGCTTTTGATTATTTAGATGCGCCAATTCAAAGAATAACAACTGCCGATACTCCAGCTCCTTATTCACCAGCATTATTGAAAGAATGGTTGCCAAATGCAGACGATGTAGTAAAAGCAGTTAAAAAAGTTGCGTACAAGTAAATAAAAACTTATTATATTTGAAACTTCATCAAGAAATTGATGAAGTTTTTTCTTTTTTGAACTAAAGATATGCACATACAAAAAATATTTTTTCTGGTACTTTTCTTTTTTACATTTTTGAGTTTCTCACAAACAAAAGTGGGAGGGAAAGTTGTTGATGAATTTGGTGAACCCATTCCTTTTGCCAATGTCATCTTTAAAAATTCAAAGGAAGGGGTCATTACAGATGAAAATGGGAGTTTTTATTTTGAATCAAGTCAAAATTACACCGCTTTAGAAGTGTCTTTTATTGGTTTTGAAAAAAAAGAAATTCCTTTAAAATCAGGTACAAATACAGGGTTGAAAATTATTCTTAAGGAAGGTACTCAATTAAAAGAGATAGTTGTTTATTCTGGTAAAACATCTAAAAAAGACAATCCAGCTTTAGATATTCTTAGGAAAATTTGGGAACGAAGAAGAAAGAATGGGCTTAAAATGTTTAAACAATATGAATACGAAAAGTATGAAAAAGTAGAATTTGACTTAAATACAATAGATTCCGCTTTCATGAGTAGTAAAGTGTTTAAAGGAATGGAATTTATTTTCAAACAAGTAGATACTTCTAATATTTCAGGAAAAACGTTCTTGCCTATTTTTATCAATGAAACCTTAAGCAAAGTGTATGGCGATAACGAATCTAAGAAGTTTAAAGAAATTATTGAAGCCAATAAAAATTCTGGATTTAGCACAGGTGATGGTGTAAACACTTTTATTAAGGATCTATATGCAGATTATGATATTTATGATAACTACCTGAAATTTTTCGATAAAGATTTTGTAAGTCCCTTATCGCGCACAGGAATTAATGTATACAATTACGTTTTAAACGACAGTATGTATATTGATGACAAATGGTGTTACAATATTGTATATTATCCAAGACGTAAAAATGAATTGACTTTCAAAGGAGATTTTTGGGTAAACGATACTACTTTTGCTATTAAAAAAATCAATCTAGAAGCAAGTAAAAGTGCCAATATTAACTGGGTTAAAGAAATTTATATTGAGCAAGAATACGATGTGTTAAACGATTCTGTCTTCTTACTTAAAAGAGATTATATGATGTCTGACTTTAGTTTCTCTAAAAAGGAAGAATCAAAAGGGGTATATGGAAAAAGAACTACTTTAGCTAGAAATCATCTCTTTGATGTTAAGAAAGAGGATAAATTCTATAAAGAAGAAGTTAATTTCTACGATAACAAAGTCTTCAATAGGTCTAAAGAATATTGGGAAGAAAACCGTTTTGAGGATTTAAACGAAAATGAAGCTGGTATTTACAAAATGCTAGATACTTTAAAAGAAGTACCACGTTTCAAAAGAATTTATAATCTCGCCTCTATATTAGGCAGCGGTTATATTGAAATACCAAAATGGAAAATGGATTTTGGTCCTATTTTTTCTACTTTTGGGTATAATGATGTTGAAGGACAGCGTATTAGAGTAGGTGGGCGAACCTATTTCGGAAGTAACGATATTTGGCGTATACAAGGTTATTTGGCTTACGGTTTTAAAGACGATAAGTTTAAATACGGTATTTCAGGAAAATGGATGGTCGATAAGAAAAATCGTATCATTTTATCAGCAGGTAATAGAAGAGATGTTGAGCAAATAGGAGTAAGTTTAACGACCTCAAATGATGTGTTAGGGAGAAGTTTTGCCTCTTCATCACTTTTTTCTAGTGGGACTAATAATAAACTAACTTCGGTTAATTTAACGACTTTAGGTTTTGAAATAGAACCAGTGAAAAATCTAACTTTTCAAACCAATTTTTCACATAGAACCTTAGAATCAGCTTCTAATGAGTTTAGTTTGAATTATTTTACAGATGCTTCCAGGACTACTACGAATAGTATGGTTAGACAATCTGAAATCAATTTTGTTACTGAGTATACACCAAAGCGTAGAACGGTTGGCTATGGTGTGGAAAGACTTTTGGTAGACAACAACTACGCTCGAATATTTTTAAGTTATAGTCAGGGTTTTAAAGGGGTAATGAATAGCGATTTTGATTATCATAAAGTGCAATTTTATTATCGTCAACCCGTTTTAATCGGTGGATTTGGAAGATTGTTTACTACCCTCGAATTAGGAAAGACTTACGGTCAAATTCCTTTAGGTTTAATGGGAGTTATCCCTGGAAATCAATCTTATTTTATCATCGATAATACCTATAATCTTTTGGATTATTATGATTTTGTGGCCGATGAATATGCTTCTTTGCATTTTGAGCATCATTTTAACGGAAGGTTATTTTCAAGGGTGCCCTTGTTAAGAAAATTAAATTGGCGAGAAATTGTTGGTGTTAAAGGGGTATATGGTACAGTTTCTGAAGAAAATCGCCTCATTAATGCTTCTGGTTTAATTTATAGAGCTCCTGAAGATGTGTACTGGGAATATAATGCAGGAATAGGTAATATTTTTAAAGTTTTACGAATTGATTTTGCTTGGAGAGGAAGCTATTTTCATATTCCAGACGCAAATAAGTTTACAGTTAAAGCCTCTTTCGGATTTTATTTTTAATCGTTTTGGGTGTTCCCTTTCAGGTCGCGTTTTTCACTATATCTTTTTTTGTTTTTTGATAAAAACAAAAAAAAGGATGCCGTTGCAACCGCTAACACTAATAAAGTATCATGAAAAAAGCAATTCCTTTTTTATTGCAAAGAGATTCTGTTTTTCAAGAAATTATCAATTTATACGGAGAACCATTTATTGCTACCAGACCTGAGGGTTTTGAGTCTTTATGCAAATTAATTATAGAACAACAAGTTTCCTTGGCTTCTGCAAAAGCCTGTTATCTAAAATTAGAAACTTTTTTAGAGGCAATAACACCAGAAACTATTTTAAATGCTTCTGAAGAAGCGATGCGAAACAATGCTATTTCTAAACAAAAAGTAACTTATTTAAAAGCTTTAGCGAAAGCAGTTTCTTCAAAGGAATTAGAATTAGAAACTCTTTCCTTAAAAGATGAAGCGCAAATCAAAAAAGAACTTACTGCAATAAAGGGTATAGGTAACTGGACTGCGGAAGTGTATATGATGTTTTGCCTTAAAAAAGAAAATGTCTTCCCTATAGGAGATATTGCCTTGCAAAATACTCTCAAAGAATTATATTCAGTTAATACTAAAGAAGAGATGATAGCCTTAGCAAAAAACTGGGAACCAAAAACTTCTTTAGCGACCTATTTTTTTTGGCATTACTATCTTAAAAAGCGTAATAGAGAACCATTGGTTTATTAAATTGTTAACTAATAATGATTTTTTACTAATCTAATAAAATAAAATAGTAATTCATTCTTATAAAAAATATAGAATGATTACATTTGCACCCGCTTTAAAAACAAAAAAAATGACAGCAGATAAAGTTACTACATTTGATGTATTGATAGAAATTCCAAAAGGAAGTAGAAATAAATATGAATATGATTTTGATTTGAAAAAAATCAGATATGACAGGATGTTATTTTCATCTATGATGTATCCTGCAGATTATGGTTTTATTCCTGAAACTTTAGCGTTAGACGGTGATCCTTTAGATGTTTTAGTTTTAGTAACAGAACCTACTTTTCCAGGTTGTGTAATGGAAGTAAAACCAATTGGTGTTTTCCATATGGCAGATGATAAAGGACCAGATGAAAAAGTAATCTGTGTTCCAGTTTCTGATCCTATTTGGAATAAATTAAACGATTTGAGCGATATTAATCCTCACTTATTGAAAGAAATTGAGCATTTCTTCCAAGTATACAAAGACTTAGAAAACAAAAAAGTTGATGTTGAAGGTTGGGGCGATGTTCAAGAAGCAAAAGAGATTTTTGTAAAATGTACGCATAGATTTAATGAAGTGCCAAACAAACCAGAAGGATTGTTTAGTATTAAATAAATTAAGATAATTATTGTAAAAAAGGCAATATTCCCTAGGAATATTGCCTTTTTTGTTTATTTTTGTTAAGAACGTTAAATGATGTTAAACTAAAACAACCAAAAAAACTGTATGAATTCAATCATGATTTATGTGCCTGTTATTATGGCATTATTAGGTTTAGCTTTTATGTTTTATAAGAGAGCCTGGGTTTTAAAGCAAGATGCTGGAGATGGTAAAATGAAAGAAATCTCCGACTATATATATGAAGGTGCTTTGGCTTTCTTAAAGGCAGAATATAAATTATTAACTTTTTTTGTTATTGGTGCAAGTATAGCTTTAGCAGCCATTTCTTTTATAGTACCTACAACACATATACTTATTGTAGTCGCTTTCATTTTTGGAGCTATTTTTTCTGCTTTAGCAGGAAATATGGGGATGAAAATTGCCACAAAATCTAATGTTAGAACTACACAAGCTGCTAGAACTAGTTTGCCACAAGCTTTAAAAGTATCTTTTGGAGGAGGAACAGTAATGGGGTTGGGTGTTGCAGGGTTGGCAGTTTTAGGGTTAACAACTTTCTTTATTGTATTATATCAAATCTTTATGAATGGAGGTTGGACTTCAACGGAAGATATGACTATTGTTCTTGAAACCTTAGCAGGATTTTCTCTTGGAGCAGAATCCATTGCACTTTTTGCTCGTGTTGGTGGTGGAATTTATACAAAAGCAGCCGATGTAGGTGCAGATCTAGTAGGTAAAGTTGAAGCAGGTATTCCCGAAGATGACCCTCGTAATCCTGCAACCATAGCAGATAACGTAGGAGACAATGTAGGTGATGTTGCAGGTATGGGAGCTGATTTATTTGGGTCATATGTAGCAACAGTATTAGCGGCAATGGTTTTAGGAAATTATGTAATCAAAGACATGGGTGGAGCTATTCAAGATGCTTTTGGTGGTATTGGTCCCATTCTATTGCCAATGGCCATTGCTGGTTTTGGTATTTTGTTTTCAATTATAGGAACATTATTAGTGAAAATTTCGTCAGATAGTGCTAAAGAAGCACAAGTTCAAGGGGCTTTAAATAAGGGAAATTGGTTATCTATAGCTTTAACTTTAGTCTCTTGTTATTTCTTAGTAAAATACATGTTGCCTGAAACAATGAAAATGGAATTCTTCGGTGAAGGATTAAAAGAAATTTCTTCCATGCGTGTATTTTATACTACTATTGTAGGATTATTTGTTGGAGGTGTTATTTCTTCAGTAACTGAATATTATACAGGGTTAGGTACAAAACCAGTTTTAGCTATTGTTCAAAAATCTTCAACAGGAGCAGGAACCAATGTAATTGCTGGATTGGCAACGGGTATGATTTCTACTTTTCCAACGGTTTTATTGTTCGGAGGTGCCATTTGGGCTTCTTATGCTTTAGCAGGTTTTTATGGAGTTGCTTTGGCTGCTTCAGCTATGATGGCTACAACAGCAATGCAGTTAGCTATTGATGCTTTTGGTCCTATAGCTGATAATGCTGGAGGAATTGCTGAAATGAGCGAATTACCAAAAGAAGTTCGTACAAGAACAGATATTTTGGATTCGGTAGGGAATACTACAGCTGCAACTGGTAAAGGATTTGCTATCGCTTCTGCTGCTTTAACTTCTTTGGCTTTATTTGCAGCTTATGTTACTTTTACAGGAATTGATGGAATTAATATTTTTAAAGCGCCTGTTTTAGCTATGTTATTTGTGGGTGGAATGATTCCTGTTGTTTTTTCAGCTTTAGCAATGAATTCTGTTGGAAAAGCAGCTATGGATATGGTATATGAAGTACGTCGTCAATTTAAGGAGATTGCTGGTATTATGGAAGGAACTGGAAAACCGGAATATGGTAAATGTGTTGAAATTTCTACAAAAGCGGCTTTACGTGAAATGATGTTGCCAGGAATATTAACGATTGGCTTCCCTATTGCAATTGTACTATTAGGAAAATTAATTTATCCTGAAAACAATCAATTAATTGCAGAAATGTTAGGAGGTTATATGGCTGGAGTTACAGTTTCTGGTGTGCTTTGGGCAGTATTTCAAAATAACGCTGGTGGAGCTTGGGATAATGCAAAAAAATCTTTTGAAGCAGGTGTTGAGATTAATGGAGAAATGACATATAAAGGTTCAGATGCACATAAAGCTGCTGTCACAGGAGATACCGTAGGTGATCCTTTTAAAGATACTTCGGGTCCGTCTATGAATATTTTAATTAAATTAACATGTCTAATAGGTTTAGTAATTGCACCTATTTTGGGTGGACATTCTGCTACATCAGATATGGCTATGGGAACTTGCTGTCATAAACATGTAACTATGGTTGAATGTAATTCTATGAGTGAAGTTGAATGTATTGAAAAAGGATGTGTAAATCCAAATTGTAAAATCTTACAAGGAGAAGTTGTACACAGTTTAAATCATGAAGATCATCAACATGCTAATATGGAAAAAGATATAAAAGTAGAAAAGATAACTAATGAAGATGGTTCTGTAAAGGCGGTTGTAAAAATGACTGAAACTATGGATGGAGAGGAAAAAGTTACAGAAAAAACTTTTGAAGGGACCGAAGCAGAAGTTGATGCTCAAATTGAAGCTTTTGGGAAATAAATTTTAAAATACTAGAAACAAAAAATCTCTTTTAACGTATTTTAAAAGAGATTTTTTGTTTCTAGTATTTCTTTCAATACATTTATAGAAGATTAAAGAACGATTTTTTAACATGAAAAATAGGAGAGATTTTTTAAAGACAACAGCTGTAGCTTCGGTAGCCTTTGCACTGCATTCATTTAAAACGAATGGTGAAAATGAGAATGAAAATTGTAGTAAAATAAACAAACCAATTGTATTATCTACTTGGAATTTTGGAATACAAGCTAATGAAGCAGCTTGGAAAATTTTAAAGGATAAAGGACGTGCTTTAGATGCGGTGGAAGCTGGAGTTAAAATTCCAGAAGGAGATCCGAATGAAAGAAGTGTTGGTTTTGGTGGTAGACCAGATAGAGATGGTAAAGTAACCTTGGACTCTTGTATTATGGATGAATTTTCGAATATTGGTTCGGTAGCCGCGTTAGAGCATATTAAACATCCTATTGCTGTAGCTAGAGCCGTTATGGAGAAAACTCCTCATGTTATGCTGGTAGGAGAAGGGGCTTTACAATTTGCAGTTTCCCAAGGATTTAAGAAAGAAAAATTATTGGTTGAAGCGTCAGAAAAAGAATGGAAAGAATGGCTAAAAAAAAGTGATTATAAACCTATTGCAAATATTGAAAATCACGATACAATTGGTATGATTGCTTTGGATAGTCATGGAAACCTTTCTGGAGCCTGTACAACTAGTGGTATGGCTTTTAAAATGCATGGCAGAGTAGGCGATTCACCTATTATAGGTGCAGGTTTGTTTGTAGATAATGAGATAGGAGCTGCCACAGCTACCGGACATGGAGAAGAAGTTATTCGAATCGTAGGATGTCATTTAGTAGTTGAATTAATGCGACAAGGTAAAACACCTCAAAAAGCTTGTGAAGAAGCTGTGACACGAATTGTTAAGCTAACAAAAAATAGGCATAAAAACTTGAACGATATTCAAGTAGGCTTTATCGCTTTAAATAAAAAAGGAGAATATGGTGCCTATTGCATTCAGAGCGGTTTTAATTTTGCAGTTAATGATGTTTCTGGAAATAAACTAATCGATTCTGATTATTTTTTGAAATAAATTGAACTGTAAAATGCCACAATTAGAAATTGCTTGTTTTAATTTAGAATCTGCTGAAATCGCTCATAAAAATGGAGCTGATAGAATAGAATTATGTGTTGAAATGAGCAAAGGAGGC
Source organism: Flavobacterium sp. J27 (assembly GCF_004303025.1). Classification (GTDB taxonomy): domain Bacteria; phylum Bacteroidota; class Bacteroidia; order Flavobacteriales; family Flavobacteriaceae; genus Flavobacterium. Next base: position 30,750 of record NZ_PJQW01000016.1, read on the forward strand.
ACAACTCCTTCCATTCAAATGATACAAAATGCGAAAGCAAAAATCAACATTCCTATTTATGTAATGATTCGTCCAAGAGGAGGTAATTTTGTATATAGTGAAACAGAATTTGAATGGATGAAAACAAAAATTATGGAGTTAAAAGGCATTGGAGTTGATGGATTTGTTTTTGGGATTTTAGATAGGGAAAATAAGATAAATAAGATACAAAATAGAACACTCATAGCTTTGGCAAAACCGTTACCTTGTACTTTCCATAGAGCTTTTGATGAGGTGCCAAATTCTTTCGAAGCATTAGAAGCACTTATTGCATGTGGATTTCAGACGATTTTAACTTCTGGAAATGCAAAAAATGTTAACGAAGGAGTCAATCAATTAGAGGTTCTGGTTCAAAAGGCAACTAACAGAATAACAATTATGCCAGGTGGTGGTTTACGATCATCTAATTTAAAAGAGATTTACGTCCAAACAAAAGCCACATTTTATCATTCTTCTGCCATTACAGATGGAACAGAAACGGCTAATCCCATAGAAATTCAACGCTTAAAATCGATAGTAAATGAATAAGTTTTTTGTTCTTTTTTTTATGCCATTTTTACTGTTTGGACAAAATTTAGAACGCTCTTTAAGTGCTGAAAATTGGAAATTTAAACAAGCTAATAAAGAGAATTGGTTAACCGCAACAGTCCCTGGGACGGTGCATACTGATTTGTTAGCCAATAATATGATAGCCGATCCGTTTTTGGAAACTAACGAAAAAGAAGTGCAATGGATCGAAAAAGAAGATTGGGAATATAAAACGTCTTTCTTTCTCTCACAATCAGAACTCCATTTTAAGAATATCGATTTACAGTTTGATGGTTTAGATACGTATGCTTCTGTGTTTTTAAATGATCAACTCATTTTGGAAGCTAATAATATGTTCCGAATTTGGAAAATTCCAGTTAGGAAGTATTTGCTAGAAGGAGAAAATACACTCAAAGTGGTTTTCAAATCAGCAGTAATCGAAGAACAAAAATTAGCTAAGAAAGCATCTTTTAAATTACCTACAGATGAAAGAGTCTATTCAAGAAAAGCACCTTATCAATACGGTTGGGATTGGGGACCAAGATTGGTTGCAGCAGGAATTTGGAAACCAGTAAAATTATATTTTTGGAATCAAGTTACTTTGGTAAACAGTAGTTACAAGCAAGTACAATTGAATCCTAAAAAGGCTGATTTAGAGTTTAACGTAGCGGTGTTTTCTGAAAAAAAGAAAGTAATTACGGTTAAGATTAATGATTCAATTGTAAAATTTGAATTACAACAAGGTTTGCAGACTATTCCCATAAAATATAGGATAAATAATCCTGAATTGTGGTGGTGTAATGGTTTGGGAGATCCCAATTTGTATGCTTTTAAGATTAGCTTGTGTGATGATTTTCAAGAAATTGAATCTCAAGAAATGAATATTGGTTTACGTACCATTGAATTAATTCAAGAACAAGATGCAATCGGTAAAAGCTTTTATTTTAAGTTGAATGGAAAACCTGTTTTTATGAAAGGAGCCAACTGCATTCCAGAGGATAGTTTTTTGCCAAGAGTTGAGGATAGTATTTCTCAAAAACGAATAGAAGACGCAGTTGCAGCAAATATGAATATGTTGCGTGTTTGGGGAGGCGGAGTATACGCTAGTGATGCTTTTTATAATCTCTGTGATAAAAATGGAATTTTAGTGTGGCAAGATTTTATGTTTGCGTGTGCGATGTATCCAGGAGGAAAAGATTTTTTAGAAAACGTAAAACAAGAGGTAATCGATAATGTAACTCGAATTCAAAATCATCCTTCTTTAGCGCTTTGGTGTGGCAATAATGAAATAGACGAGGCATGGCATAATTGGGGTTGGCAAAAGCAATTGAACTATTCTAAAGCAGATTCTACTCAAATATGGAAGGATTACCAAAAAGTATTTCATGAATTAATTCCAAATACGTTGGATAGTTTGTATTCAGAAAAAAAAGTCATTTATTGGCCATCTTCTCCTTCCATTGGTTGGGGAAGAAAGGAAAGTTTAATACAAGGAGATGCTCATTATTGGGGCGTTTGGTGGGGGAAAGAACCTTTTGAAATGTATGAGAGAAAAGTAGGTCGTTTTATGAGTGAATACGGATTTCAAGGAATGCCTGATAAATCCACATTTAACTATTTTGCCAATGGAAAATCGTTAGAGTTTGATTCAGAAATTATAAAAAGCCATCAAAAACATCCCACAGGTTATGAAACCATAAAGGAATATATGCAACGTGATTATATAATTCCAAAAACCTTTGAAAATTATGTTTATGTTTCTCAATTGTTACAAGCAAAAGGAATAAAAACGGCCATTGAAGCGCATAGAAGAGCAAAGCCTAATTGTATGGGAACACTCTATTGGCAACTCAATGATTGTTGGCCAGTTACTTCTTGGAGTTCTGTTGATTATTTTGGTAACTGGAAAGCCTTGCATTATCAAGTAAAAGAGAGTTTTGAAAACCTACTCCTTTCGGTTGAAGAAACCAAAGAAAAGTATCAGGTGTATTTGGTAAATGATAGTTTGCAGGATATTTCTGGTAATTTAATTGTAAAAATAATTGATTTTAATGGAAATGTCATCTTTGAAAAATCTATTTCAACAATGGTAAAGGCTAATGCAAGTAAAATTGTATATTCCTTTACAAAAAAAGACATTCCTAAGAAATATCGAAAAAAATCGGTTATGCAACTCAAGTTTATAACGGAAGGGAAAAAAGTAAATACTAACTTTTATTGGGTTAAACCCAAAGACTTACAGTTGCAAAAACCCAATTTAAAAATAACAAAAATAGATGCGCTAACCTATGAGATTACTTCTGATGTGGTTGCGAAAGATGTGTACTTGTCATCAGATGAAAATGCTCATTTTAGTAACAATTATTTTGATGTTATACCTAATGAAACCTATAGAGTAACATTGTCAAATCCAGTAAAAATAATAGATATTAAAAGCTTATTTAATACTTTTAACTAAACATGTTTGCCAACTTCCCAGCCTGTTTTTTCTAAATATTGGTTGCCACTTTCAATGGCTCCTTCTTCTAAGGTAGTTCCCATAGAATCATTCCAACGATTTAAATAACCAAAAAGTGAAATAACACCAAGCATTTCTACAATTTCTCCTTCGTTCCAATACTTATATAATTCTGTTTTAATATTCTCATCAACAGTATTTGGTACCAAAGAAGCGGCCAAAGAGAAATCTAACGCAGCTCTTTCGGCATCTGAAAAAGCAGGATGCGTTTTATATTCCCAAATATGATCTAGTTGTTCTTGCTCAGCACCATAACGCTCGGCAGCTCTTATGGCATGTGCTTGACAATAACGACAACCTGTGGCATTGCTACTTACCCAAGCAATCATTCTTTTTAAAGCCGAAGTAACGCGACCTTGGTTTTCCATTACAGCTTTGTTTAAATTGATAAATGCTTTGGAGATTGCAGGCCTGTGTTGCATGGTTAAAACCGAATTAGGACAAAAACCTAAAGTTTCATTAAAGAAAGTAGCTAATTCTTTTGTGGCAGTATCATGATCTGGATGTAAAGGAGTAACTAATGGCATATTGTGTTTGTGTTATGTTGTGATACGAAAATCCCCTCTTTTGGAGGGGTTTCTAAATTAAAATAAACCGTTTATTTCGGCATCTATTTTGTTAATAATGTTTCCTAAATCTTCAGGATTGTCTACAAAGTTTATATTGTCTACATCAATAATAACTAATTTTCCTTTATCATAGGTTTCAATCCAAGCTTCATAGCGCTCATTTAATCGACTTAAATATTCAATAGAAATAGTATTTTCATAATCTCTACCTCTCTTGTGGATTTGGCTTACTAAATTTGGAATTGAACTTCTTAAATAAATTAATAAATCTGGGGAGCCAACTAGCCCTTCCATTAAATCAAATAAAGACTTGTAATTGTTGTAATCTCTATTGGTCATTAAACCCATTGTGTGAAGATTAGGAGCGAAAATATTAGCATCTTCATATATAGTTCTATCTTGAATAGTTGTTTTTCCAGATTCTCTAATTTGTAAAACTTGTCTAAAACGACTGTTCAAAAAGTAAATTTGAAGATTAAAACTCCAACGTTCCATTTGATGGTAGAAATCATCTAAATACGGATTATCAACTACGTCTTCAAAATGCGCTTCCCATTTAAAATGCTTGGCTAATAATTTTGTTAAAGTTGTTTTGCCTGCTCCAATATTTCCTGCAACTGCTATATGCATTATGGTAAAAGTATTTTATAGTTAATAACTTTATTTGGGGTAAAAATAGATAAAAATCCATTTTTATAATAGAATTTGTTGAATGATTTTTCAGAAATATGTATTTCGTACATTTTGTTTTCTCCTAATTTAAATAAATATAACAAATTTGCTCTCCGAATAAGATAATTTTCATTGGAAACAATTTGAACAGCGTCATATTGTGGGATTTTTCCTAAGGTTTTGATGTTTCCATAAACAGAAATTACAGCACTTATATTGTTTTCATCAATCCAGTAAAAATAATTATAATCTGTAGTGTAATCTTTTATCTTTTGGGTTAAAGGAGTGGACTTAAATTGAAATGTGTTGGCATTGAAATTATATAATCCAATTTTTTGATTGGTAAAATCATAAAACCATATTTGATTTTGAATCGCTAACCCAATGCAATCAAAATTTAGGAGAGACTCTAAATTATTACCTTCAATTTTATGTGTTTCGTTTAGTTGACTGTCTAACAAAACAATTGTGTTGAAATCTTTGTAAAATAAAACAACTTGTAATGGATTGTATAAATCAATATGGTTAATATTTCCTAAAGAGAAGTTATTGTAATTTTGTGTTTTACCATTGGCAATTTTATAAAACACATTGTTTTTACTGTAATATGAGGTTTCTTTTTGTTTTTCAAAAAAAGAGATATTGTCAATTTCTAACGAATCTAAAAGTGTGGTTTTTATTTGTTCTTGCGCTTGAAAAACAAAATGAAAACTGAGAAACAAAATAAGACTATTAAATTTCATTTAAAAATTAAACCTTTTTTATAAAATTGATTCTAAAGATAGTATTTTAACTTTATATTGAAATACTTATTGTAACAAAAAAGCGATTTCAGAGTCTATATTATATACAAAAACAAATATTAAAATGAAAAAATTAATACTACTTGCATCATTTTTTCTTTCTGCTACTTTTTATGCCCAAGAATTTCAAGGAACAGCAGTATATGAATCTAAAACTAGTACAGCAGAAATGATGAAAAATTTTGGTGGTAACCGAGAAATTACACCAGAAATGCAAAAAAACATAGAAGAAAGAATGAAAAAAATGTTTGAAAAAACATTTATTTTAAATTTTAATAAGTCGGCATCCATTTATAAAGAAGAGGAAAAACTAGATGCTCCAGGGAATAATAATGGTGGTCGTATGATGATGTCTATGATGGGTGGAGGAGGAACACAGTATAAGAATGTAAAAGAAAAATTATATACTGTTGATAAAGAGTTTTTTAGTAAAGAATTTTTAATTAAAGATAGTTTACCAATGTACCAATGGCAAATGGGTTCGGAAACTAAAAAAATAGGAGAATATACTTGTTTTAAAGCTACAGCAGTTGTTGCAACTGATCCAACCGATTTTAGAAACTTTAGAATGAGAGGGTCAAGAAACAATGAAAATAAAGAAAAAGAACAAAAGGCAAAAGATTCTGTTAATGCTACTAAGAAAACGAATTTTATGAACGATGATATTGAGCAGATAAAAGAAAAAACAATCACAGCTTGGTATTGTCCTGAAATACCAATCAATCAAGGTCCTGATAAATATTGGGGGTTGCCTGGGTTAATTTTAGAAGTTAATGATGGAACTACGGTGTTATTATGCTCAAAAATTGTATTGAATTCTAAAGAAAAAGTAGAAATTAAAGCACCAACAAAAGGTAAGGAAGTAACTCAAAAGGAATATGACGAAATTGTGAAGAAAAAAATGGAAGAAATGAGAGAAATGTATGGTGGTCGTGGTCAAAGAGGTGGCGGTCCAGGTGGTAGAAGAGGGTTCTAATTTTTAACCAATTAACTTATAGCCTCGACCTCTACTGTTTATAATTTGAACATTAGGGTCGAGGCTTAATTTTTTTCGTAAACGTGTAATAAAAACATCCATACTTCTACCACTAAAAAAATCATCATTCTCCCAAACGATTGTTAAAATTGTTTCTCTAGTGATTATTTCTCCTTTGTTTTTTAATAATAATTCTAAAAGTAAGGCTTCTCTATTTGTTAATGAAAATGTTTCTTTGGGGTGTGTTAATAATTGTGTGTCTGGGTTAAAATGATACTTTCCAATTTGAAAATTTGTTTTTTTATCAATTTGTAGCTTTCTTTCTGATAAAGCAATGATTCTCACAATTAATTCTTCCATACTAAAAGGTTTTCTAATGTAATCATTACAGCCTATTTTAAAGCCTGTAACCACATCTTGGGTTTGAGATTTAGAAGTTAAAAACAAAATAGGGATTACTTTGTCTACTTTTCTTATTTCAGTTGCTACAGAAAAGCCGTCAATTTTAGGCATCATAATATCCAAAACTAAAGCATCAAAAGAGTTTTTGTAAAACGTTTCTAGTGCACTTTCTCCATTCTCGCACAAAGTAACTTCAAAATCACGATTTTCTAAACTTTCTTTGATGATTAAACCTAATGAAGACTCATCTTCTGCTAACAATATTTTTAGTTTAGTATCCATAAGGCAAAGTAATTCTAAAGATTGTAGGGTTAGTGCTTATTAACGCTAATGTGCCGCTGTGTTTGTGTATAATTTCTTTCGAGTAATACAAACCAATGCCATACCCTTTTACATCATGTAAATTTCCAGTTGGAATTCGGTAAAACTTTTCAAAAATAGTTTTTTCTTCTGCTTTAGGAATGCCATTGCCATTATCTTCCACATCAATAATAATGTTGTTGTGTTCTTTAATGCATTTGATGGTTATTGTATCTCCTCCATATTTTATGGCATTGTCAATTAAATTTGAAAAAACATTTTCTAAATAAAAAGGATCTCCTAAAAAATAGACCTTGTTTTCGGTAGTAATAAAAGATAATTCTTTGTTTGTTATGGTTTTGTATTTTTCAATAATCCCATTTAATAATGGAATGAAGTCAATTTCTTCATAACTTACATTTAGGTCTTCTGTAGGTAAGATTGCCGTCTCTAAAATTTTCTCCACCATACTTTCTAGTTTTATCAGTTGGTTTTTAGAAATGGAAATGTATTTTTTGTTTTTTTCTAAATCGTTGGTAGGGTTGAAATTACTCATGCCTTCTAAAGCAGTAGCAATTGTAGTTATGGGCGTTTTGAATTCATGGGTAATATTGTTGATAAAATCATTTTTTATTTCATCCATTTTCTTTTGTTTGTTAATGATATAAAGCATAAAAAACAAACAGCCTATTACAGCTAATAAAAAAATAAAAGACAATACAAGCTCCATTCCCATGCGTTGGAAAAGTTGCAAGTTGGAATACTTAAAATCTAATTGTAAAGTTTCATCGGGTTTGAAAAAAGAAGATTTAGGGGTAATTTTTTCTGAAAATATTTCTTTATTTGTAGAAAAATAATAAAATAGAGAATCTTTTTTTCGATGCTCAAAGCCATAATCTAACCCAATTTTTTTTCGATTTAATTCCGATTTAAAAATGGAATCTACCGATTTATATCGAATCGTATCACTTGACATGTTAATTACTATGCGATTCGGAAATTGTTCTAAACCACCAATTTGTTTTTGAGCTGTCATGCCTTTTAAAACTCTAATGGATTTGTTTTTTGGGTGCGAATCTTGTTTAGTGTCTGCAAAAAATATTTTTGTATCAATTTTGACATTGTCATCACTAAAACTTTCCAAAAAAAGACTATCTGTTTCTCTTCTTTTAGGAGAGTTCATCCTAATTTCGTTCTTAAAAAGAGAATCTTTTAAAACCAGATTGATAAAATCTTTTGATTTTAAATCTTTATCTGTGCTAAAAAAACTAATTACATCTTTTTTAGATTGCTCTGTAAAATAAATTTCTAATGCTTTGTCATAAGCAATCTGAATTTCATTAAAAAGACGATTCTTGTTTGTAATATAGTTTTTATAATTCCAATAGACTTGAAGGCATATCGTACTTAAAATAACGATACTTATAAATAAAAATATTTTTTTGACATTGATATTCATGTTTCAAAAATAGGAAGTATTTTAAAAGAATAAACACCGTTAACATACGTTAACAAAGATTAACCCTTTGTTTATATAGGAAGTTTTTAGTTTGTATCATAATTTAAAATAAACTAAAATGAAAACATACATTTTTACAACGTTATTCTTGTTTTTTATCTTAAACAATGTAGCTCAAGGTATTCAAGGAGTGGCTTCTTACACTTCTAAAACACAATTGAAAGATTTTAATATTACGAGTAATGATTTAACACCTGAGATGAAAGATCAAATGATGGAAAAAATGAAAAAAGCATTTGAAAAAACATTTGTTTTAAATTTTACCAACTTTGAATCGTTATATCAAGAAGAAGAAAAATTAGATACACCAACGCCCAATTCTGGTCCTAAAATGAAAATGGCATTTATAGGTAGTAGTACTTCTGGTAAATTATATAAAAACTTTAAAAATAATCAATATATAAAAGAAGATGACATTTTTGGGAAAGAGTTTTTAATAACAGATTCTATGCAGAAAATGAATTGGAAATTAACCAATGAGCAAAAGAAAATAGGAAATTATACTTGTTATAAAGCACAATTAATTATACCTGTATCTGATGAAGAAACAAAACAATATCAAGAATTTAAAAAGAAAAAAGAAGCAGGTAAAACAACACTTTTTGAAATAAAAGAGCCTAAAGATGAGGTTGTCGAAGCATGGTATACCTTGGAAATACCTATTCCAAACGGTCCTGGTAAATATTGGGGTTTGCCTGGATTAATTCTAGAATTACATGAGTTTAATACTGTTTTTTTGTGTAATAAGATTGTTTTAAATCCAAAAGATAAAATAGAAATAAAAATACCAAAAAATGGTAAAAATGTTTCTCAAAAAGAGTTTGATGCCATTCAAGAAAAAAAACTAAAAAGCATGACCAATGAAAATGGTGCTATAGAAATAAGAATAAATTAAACCTTTTGAAAAAGAAATAGTCTAAATCAAGAAAATTAACGATTTTGAATGTAACAAATAAATATAAAACAAGTCTTGTATATGTATAAAAAAACAAATCTCATGAAGCAAATTCTATTTTCATTTTTACTATTTGTTACTTCTTTTGGTTTTGCACAAAATATTCGTTTTGAAGGGGTTGTGAAAGATAGTACTGGTGTAGGTTTAGAAATGGCAAATGTTATGGCTATTAATACTGAAACCAAAGCAATGGATGCTTATGCAATTACGAATGAAAAAGGGAAATATGTGCTAAACTTAAAGGCGAATACTTCCTATCAAATTAAAGCAAGTTATATCGGATTTCAAACTTTTGAGCAAACGATAAAAACGACTACAGAAAACACCACTTTCGATATTAAAATGGCACAAGGTGTACAATTGAAAGATGTAGAAGTGGTTTATGAAATGCCAGTTTCTATTTCAGGAGATACCATTATATATAATTCAGATTCGTTTACTAATGGAACAGAACGTAAATTAGAGGATGTTTTGAAAAAATTACCAGGTGTAGAGGTGGATTCTGAAGGGCAAATTACTGTAGAAGGAAAATCAGTACAAAAAGTGATGGTTGAAGGTAAAGATTTTTTTGATGGAGACACTAAAATCGCTACAAAAAATATTCCTGCCAATGCGTTAGATAAAATTCAGGTTTTACGTAATTATAATGAAGTGGCAAACCTTCGTGGTTTAGAAAATAATGAAGAAAATGTTGCCCTTAATATTAAATTAAAAGAAGGGAAAAAGAATTTTTGGTTTGGTGATATGACAGCAGGAATAGGTGTAGGTCATGAAGAAGATCGTTATATTATAAATCCAAAGCTATTTTATTATAACCCGAAAATAAGTATTAATGTTATCAGTAATTTTAATAATATAGGGGAGTTGCCTTTAACGACACGTGATTATTTTAAATTTACGGGTGGTTTTAGAAATATGATGCGAAAAGGAGGTTCTAATTTTACTGTTTCTTCCAATGATTTAGGAATTGGAAATTTAAATAACAATCAAGCAGCAAATATTGATACTAAATTTGGAGCAGCAAATTTTAGTTATAATCCAACAAAAGCCTTAACCTTTAGTGGTTTTGGAATTATATTAAATAATAAAACAAATACTAGGAATTTAGCCATTACAGATAGACCAGATGAAGGGGATTTACAAGATGAAACAAGAGAAGATTTGTCCTTTCAAACCACAACACAAACCTTGTTGAAACTAAGTTCAAGTTATGTGCCATCAGATAAGTTACATGTTGACTATGATGCGCTGTTAAAATTTTCTGATCAAAAAGAAAATCAATCCTCTATATCTAATGTTTTAGGGGCGATTTATACCAATAAAAAGCAAAATCCAATTTCGCTTAATCAAAATTTCAATTACTATTATACTTTAAATGATAAAAGTGTTTTCGCTTTTGAAACACAGCATTTATACCAAGAGGAAGATCCTTTTTACAATGCAATTTTAGTAAATAATCCTTTTCCTATAATAGATTTTCAAGCGCAATCACTTTATAATATTAACCAAAATAGATTTGTAAAGACAAATAAGTTGGATGTTAAAGGAGATTATTATTACATGGTAACTCCTAAAAGTAATATTAATTTAACTATTGGTAATACATATTCTTATCAAAATTTTAATTCAGATATCTTTCAAATTTTAGACAATGGTACTGTTAATTCTAATTTAATAGAGGAAACAAGAAATGATGTAGATTATGCTTTTAACGATGTTTTTGTAGGATTGCATTACAAGTTTATAACGGGTAAATTTACTTTCAACCCTGGTTTTAGTGTACATCAATATAACACAAAAGACAATCAATTAGGTACTTCGAATACCATGAGTTTTAATCGTTTTTTACCTGATGTATATGCTTTGTATCAAATTAAAAAATCGGAAACATTAACCTATAATTTTTCATTGCAAAATAATTTTACAGATATTACAAAATTAGCTGAAGGATATGTATTTTCAAATTACAACAGTTTGTTTAATGGGAACCGAAATCTAGAAAATTCCTTATCTCAAAACCACAGTCTACGTTATTTTAAATACAATATGTTTAACTTCGAAAATATTTTTGGATACCTAAACTATACAAAACAAGTGGATGCAATTAAAAGTAAAGCTTTGTTAAGCAATGTCTTTCAAACGTCTACTTCTGTAAATTTGCCTTCAAATTTTGCTGATGAATCTATTTCTGGTGCCTTTAACTATGGACGTTCTTTTGCGAAATATTATAAAGCTTCCTTTGGTTTAAGTATGAATTGGGGAAAATATAATAATATTCGTGTCTTTCCAGATGCTGATTCAGATCCAACAAACAATCCAACTTCAGTTCAATCTACAGAATCTTTTACACAAAATTATAATGTAAAATTTTCTACTAATTATAAAACCTTACCTAATTTATCTTTAGGATATACGTATACAATTAACGATAATTTTACTGATACATTTTATACAGATAGTCCAACAATAGGTTTGGAATACTATTTCTTAGATGCCTTTTCTTTCGTTTCTGATTATACATTCAACCACAATAGAAACAAATCTAAATCGGTTGATAATGAGTATGATTTCTTAAGTGCAAGTCTTATTTATCAAAAGAAAGATAGTAAATGGGAGTATAAACTTTCGGGAACGAATATTTTAGATACAAAATCATTAAATAATAATAGTTTTAATCAAATTGCAGGAATTAGTAATTTCTCCAGTTATTTTGTGCAACCAAGATATATTATCTTAAGTATGAAATATAATTTATAAAAAATAAAGATAGAGTTAGTTATAAAAAAGCCTGACATTATAAATTACTGTCAGGCTTTTTTTATTTATTAGGATTAAAATTAAAGTCCAAATGCACTTTTAATTTTGTCTACAAAATCTAGTTTTTCCCAAGTAAATAATTCAACAGTAACTGTTTTTTCATTGCCTCCTGGCGCAGTAAATGTTTTGGTTACAGTTTCAGATTTTCTACCCATGTGTCCGTAAGCAGCGGTTTCACTGTAAATAGGATTTCTTAATTTTAAGCGTTGCTCAATAAAGTAAGGTCTCATATCAAATATTTCAGCTACTTTTTTAGCTATTTCACCATCGGTAATGCTTAATTTACTTGTTCCATAAGTGTTTACGTAGATATTGGTAGGTTCAGCTACTCCAATAGCATAAGAAACTTGTACTAAAATTTCATCGGCTATTCCTGCTGCAACTAAATTTTTTGCAATGTGTCTAGTAGCATAAGCTGCCGAACGGTCTACTTTACTTGGGTCTTTTCCTGAAAAAGCACCACCACCATGCGCTCCTTTTCCTCCATATGTGTCAACTATAATCTTTCTACCTGTTAAGCCAGTATCACCATGAGGTCCACCAATTACAAATTTTCCAGTAGGATTAATATGGTATTTAATACTATCATTAAATAAATGAGCATATTGCGGGTTTTTTGCAATAACTCTTGGAATCAAAATTTCGATAATATCTTTTTTAATTTTTGCTAACATTGTTGGTTCATCAGCAAAATCATCATGCTGTGTTGAAACAACAATCGCATCAATGCGTACAGGTTTATTATCGTTGTTATATTCTAATGTTACTTGAGATTTAGCATCGGGTCTTAAGTATGTAATGGCTTGATTTTCTCTTCTTAATTCTGCTAGTACTTGAAGAATTTCGTGTGAAAGTTTTAATGCTAATGGCATGTACTCTTCTGTTTCATTCGTAGCATAACCAAACATCATCCCTTGATCTCCTGCTCCTTGTTCCTCTTTTGTTGCTCTGTCAACTCCTTGATTAATATCAGCAGATTGCTCATGAATTGCAGAAAGAACACCACAAGAATCTGCTTCAAACATATATTCGCTTTTGGTGTAACCAATTTTACGAATGACTTCTCTTGCTATTTGTTGAACATCTAAGTAAGTTTTCGATTTTACTTCACCTGCTAAAATTACTTGCCCAGTAGTAACTAACGTTTCACAAGCTACTTTTGATTCTGGGTCAAATGCTAAAAAATTATCAATTAATGCATCACTAATTTGGTCAGCTACTTTGTCTGGATGTCCTTCACTCACAGATTCTGACGTAAATAAATAAGCCATAGTTTCTTTTAAATTAAGTGAGGTATAATTGAACTAATTGTATAGGGAAATACTAAAGAAGTTTGTGTACTGCTTTAGCATTTTTTATAATACTTTAAAAAGTATTAAGAGGTTGCAATCAGTTCAAATTTTTCCTCTTTTTATTAATGGGGCAAATTTAGGAAATCAATTTGAATATAAAAGCGATTCTTTTTAATTTTTAAATATATTAACATTTTTAATTAAAAACTAGAATGTCTGTTTTTTTTAGTTTTAAATTTTAATTGAATGTGTTTTGTTGGTTTTTTAAACTGTTATTTGCTTTTTTTTGTGTAAAAAACAGAAAATAACACTAATTTGTTTTGTGTGATAGTTTTTTTTTCTACTTTTGACAAAAATAAAAGAAGAAAGATAAAATGAATTTTTTAGTTTGCAATATGTGTTGTATGATGTGGAAAACTCCGCAGAGTATTACTATTGCTTAAAAAATAATTTATAAATATAAAAGCTATTAGGACCTCTGCAGAAATGCAGAGGTTTTTTATTTAAAATATATTCTAAAATTTTGAATCAGAAGTATGAGTCCAAAAAATATTAGTACCATTTTATTTCAAAAAAATAACGTATCCAAAGGTATTTCTATTACTAAAAAGAAAATAGAATTTTGGATAGAAGATTTGTTTGCATGGTTGTTTTGTAAAAATGGAGAATGTACAAACATAGAGTTGTTTAAACATAAAGAAGAAGCTTTACAGTTAGATTTGCAACTGTTTTTATCTCAAGTAGGTGTTGTTGATAAGATTGCTATAGCTAAAGGTTTGTTTGACGATTTAGTAACTATTCATCATGATCTGTTAGATGATTTAGAGGCAATTATGGCATTTGATCCAGCTGCAAAATCTGAGGACGAAGTGTTGAATGCCTATCCTGGTTTTTTTGCAATTGCGGTTTATAGAATTGCAAATAACCTTTGGAATAAAGAAGTTGTCATCTTGCCAAGAGTATTGTCTGAGTATGCACATAGCAAAACAGGAATTGATATTCATCCAGCTGCTTCAATTGGGAAACGTTTTTTTATAGATCATGGAACAGGAATTGTTATTGGTGAAACCGCAATTATTGGGGATGATGTAAAAATATATCAAGGGGTAACATTGGGCGCATTAAGTGTTAGTAAAGATAAGGCTACTCAAAAAAGGCACCCTACGATAGAAGATAATGTTATTATTTATGCGAATGCAACTATCTTGGGGGGAAGCACTGTTATTGGAAAAGGTTCTGTTATAGGTGGAAATGTTTGGCTAACCGAATCTATTCAAAAAGAAACATTAGTATATCACAAAAGTGAAACAATCGTAAAATCAAAAAATAAATTCTCTGATCCTATAAATTTTATAATTTAAAAAAAATAATATGAAAGTAGATACTATTTTAGAAACAATTGGAAATACTCCAGTAGTCAAAATCAATCGAATGTATGGTTCAAATAAAAATGTTTGGATAAAACTCGAAAAAGCAAACCCTGGGGGAAGTATAAAAGACAGGATTGCCTTAGGTATGATTGAAGATGCTGAAAAAAAAGGTTTGCTTAAACCAGAAAGTGTAATTATTGAACCTACCTCAGGAAATACTGGAATCGGCTTGTCTTTAGTTGCTGCTGTAAAAGGTTATCGTGTTATTTTAGTAATGCCTGAATCGATGAGTGTGGAAAGAAGAAAATTAATGGAGATTTATGGTGCTCAATTTGAATTGACAGCTAGAGAGAAAGGAATGAAAGGTGCTATTGAAAGAGCAGCGGAATTGGTTCGTGAAATCCCAAATGCTTGGTCACCTTCTCAATTTGATAATCCAGCCAACGTGGAAGCGCATAAGAAAACAACTGCTTTAGAAATTATGGAAGATTTTCCAGATGGCTTAGATTATATTATAACAGGAGTCGGAACAGGTGGTCATATTTCTGGAGTTGCAGAAGTTTTAAAAGAAAAATTTCCTAAACTGAAAGTAATTGCTGTAGAACCTGAGTTGTCTCCTGTTTTAAGTGGCGGAGCTCCAGGGCCACACCCGTTACAAGGTATAGGGGCTGGTTTTGTTCCAGGAAATTATCACAGTCAATTTATTGATGAAGTCATCCCTGTTTCTAAAGAAGAGGCTTATGATTTTGCTGGTAAAATTGCTTTGGAAGAAGGGGTTTTTGTGGGAATTTCAACAGGTGCTTCTTTAGCAGCTGTAGCCAAAAAAATAGCAACATTACCTGATGATGCAGTGGTACTGACATTTAATTATGATACAGGTGAGCGTTATCTTTCTGTAGAAGATTTGTTTTAATAGTTGCATTCGTTTTATTTATTGAAACGAATTATTTTAATAATAAAGTATATAAAAATTTAATTATTTACTCTATAAAATCTATAGGGTAAGTGTTTTTTAAAAATTAATAATGATACAAATTTCAACAAAAGGCAAGGTGATACTTGCTGGTGCAGGTCCAGGTGATCCCGATTTAATAAGTGTGAAAGCACTGAAATATTTGCAAGTGGCAGATGTTGTCTTAATTGACCGATTGGTTTCACCTATTTTGGTAGAAGAATATGCGAAAAAAGAGGCAACTGTTATTTATGTTGGTAAACAATGTTCTAAAGGAATTCATACCCCACAAAGTGAAATCAATGAATTAATGGTTGAGTTTGCTACTCTAGGGAAATTGGTTCTTCGATTGAAAGGAGGAGATGTTTCTTTGTTTTCCAATGTTTTAGATGAATTACAAGTTTTGATCGAAAATCATATTTCTTATGAAATTGTTCCTGGAATTTCTGCTGCTTTTGGAGCTGCTGCTTACACGGGAATACCACTGACGGCTAGAACTTATTCTAGGGGAGTTCGTTTTCTTACTTTATATGATTTGAAAAACGTTACTAATGAACAATGGAAAGATTGGTCAAATACTGAGGATACCTTGGTTTTTTACATGAGTGGACAACGCTTGAATACTTTGGTGGATCAATTTATACTTCACGGAATTGAAAAAAATAAAGGTTTAGCTGTAGTGCAACAAGCGACAACAACTGAACAAAAAACACAAGTGTTTCAATTTGGAGACTTAGAAAAAAAATCTTTACCAAACTTTGAGTATGTGCCCACATTATTAATTGTTGGTAATGTGGTGAATTTACATCACGAGTTTGCTTGGTTTAAAGAGCAAAAAGAAACCGCATCTTATTTTGATAATCATAAAACACTTTTACAAAATGCTATCTGATACTAAATTAAATTATTTGCAACAACTCGTTCAAAATGCTTCTAGAGAGGAAATAATATGGACAAAAGGCTACTTGGCTGGTTTTTTAGAGGGAAGTAAAAACGGAATTCAAATTCCAGTTGTTGCTTCAACTGAAAATATCGCTGTTAAACCCTTGATTATTTATGGCACGGAAACGGGGAACTCTAAGAAAGTAGCTTCTCAATTACTAGCTAATTTCAAGAAAAATAAAATTCAAGCTAAAGCAATCGATGTGTTTCAATACGACACAGCAAAATTGGAAAAAGAAACTATTATCCTATTTGTAATGAGTACGCAAGGAGAAGGTGAATTTCCTCAAAATGCGATTCAATTTTACAATTATCTACAAACGCATGATTTGGATTTACAGCATATTTCGTTTGCAGTTCTTGGTTTAGGAGATTCTTCTTATCCGTTATTTTGTCATGCAGGTGTTTTATTGGATGAAATTTTAGCGAAAAAAGGAGCGAAACGATTATTGCCTTTAGTGAAGTCAGATGTAGATTTTGCTCCAAATGTCTTGCAATGGGAACAAGATTTGCAACAGGTTTTTAAACAACAGGTAGCTCCTGAAATCTTGGTTTCAAAGGTAGCTACTGTAACATCACATAAGAAAAATTATACTGGAAGAATTAAGAATAAGATTGTCTTAAATGATGTAGGTTCTAATAAAGAAACGTATCATATAGAAATTGTTACAGAAGAAGAGGTTTTGTATGAACCTGGAGATGCTCTAGGTATTGTGCCTAAAAACACTAAAGCAGACGCTCAAATTATTATTGATTATTTTCAAGCAGACGCTCAAAAGTTAATTGCGATAAAAGACGAACAAAAAACAGTAGAAAATTGGCTTCAAGGAAAAAATATAAAAGGACTTAGTAAGCGTTCTTTGGAACAATTAGGACAATTGTTGCAAGCTGAAATTACTTTTGAAAAGGCAGATTTAATTGATGTTTTGCGATTATTTGCTAAACCAGATTCTTTTCAAATTGAAAATTTATTAGAAATTCTTTTGCCTATTGCACCAAGGTTATATTCTATTGCTTCTTCTAATGAAGCACATGATGGAGAAGTGCATTTAACAGTGAATTTAAATACTTTTAATGTAAACAATCAACTTAAAACAGGTTTTGCTTCACAATTTTTAGCAGATTTTCCTTTACATGAAACCCTTGAGTTTTACATTCATAAAAATCAAAATTTCAGATTGCCTAAGGAAGATACCGATATTATAATGATTGGTCCAGGAACAGGAATTGCACCTTTTAGAAGTTTTTTATCACAAAGAGATGCATCAGGTGCAGAAGGTAAAAACTGGCTGTTCTTTGGGGAACAACATTTTGTACAAGACTTTTATTATCAAACTGAAATTCAAGAATGGATTGCAACTGGCGTTTTAACAAAATTAGATACGGCTTTTTCTAGAGATCAAGAACATAAAATATATGTACAAGATCGTATTAAAGAAAAGGCAAAAGAATTTAATGCTTGGCTAGAAAGTGGTGCTCATCTTTATATCTGCGGACAAAAAAATCCGATGAGTGGCGATGTAGAACAAGCGATAGTAGAAGTGTTGTCTCAAGAAAGAAATATAGCTGCTACAGAAGCAAAACAAATTTTAGAAGAGTTAGAAGCAACAGGAAAATATCAAAAAGACGTGTATTAAATCCATTCGTCTGTTCGAGTGTTTTTTGTGGAAGGGAATGAAGCAAAAAATGTATCGAGAACATTTAAAAATCAAATTTAAAATTAAAATGAGCACTAAATTATCTCCAGTAGAATTTATAAAAACAAAAAGTGACGGTTTACGAGGAACTTTAAAAGAAAGTATCGACTTAGATAATCATACAGGAAATGTACGACCAGATGATGAAACATTGGTTAAGTTTCATGGAATGTATGTACAAGATGATCGAGACAGAAGAGCTGAAAGAGCTGCTAAAAAGTTAGACAAATTATACTCTTTTATGATTCGTTTGCGTATTCCTGGTGGACAAATTACAGCAGATCAATGGTTGGCGATTCATGAAACTTCTGAAGCATATGGAACGGGAACGTTAAAAATAACTACGCGTCAAACTATTCAATTGCATGGTCTATTGAAGCATCAACTACGACCAACCATTCAATCTTTTAATGTGGCAAAATTAGATTCAATCGCAGCTTGTGGCGATGTAAATAGAAATGTTATCGTTTCTGCACATCCGCAATTATCTCCATTGCATAAAAAAATTCATGATTATGCGGATAAAATTTCAACCTTATTATTGCCAAAAACACAATCGTATTATGAAGTTTTTATTGATGGGGAAAAAATATACGAGCGTTCGGCTGAAGCAGATCCGTTATATGAAGATCGTTATTTGCCGAGAAAGTTTAAAATAGCAATTGCCATTCCGCCTAGTAATGATGTGGATTTGTTTACCAATGATTTAGGGTTAATTGCTGTTGTTGAAAAGGAAGAGTTGAAAGGGTTTAATCTTGTTGTAGGTGGTGGCTTAGGAACAACACATGGAAATGAAAATACCTTTCCACGTTTAGGAGATGTTCTAGGATTTGTCGATTCTGAAGAAAAAATCTTAAAAGCAGTTTATGAAGTGCTAACCATTCAAAGAGATTTTGGAAACCGATCCGATCGAAAACTATCTCGTTTGAAATATACTATCGAAAGATTAACGGTTGACGGATTTAAAAAAGAATTAGAAAAAAGAATTGGTTTCTCTTTGGAGGCAGCAAAACCTTTTCAATTTACAGAAAGAAATGATCGTTACGGTTGGGAAAAAAACCATCAAGGAAATTGGTTTTATACTCTTTTTGTGGAACATGGTGTAGTGCAGCCCAATCAAAAAGCTTTTTTATTAGAGGTGGCCAAATTGAATGTGTCTAATTTTATTTTTTCGGGGAACCAAAATTTAATTCTTGGTGAAATAAAAGAAAATGAAAAGAAAAAAATAGAAGCATTGTTGAAGCAGTTTGCTATTGAAACCCATGTTAGTGCGCTTAGAAAAAGTTCGATGGCATGTGTGGCTTTACCAACTTGCCCTTTGGCTTTAGCAGAAGCACAACGCTATTTGCCTGTTTTGGTAACCAAAATAGAGCCGTTATTAGAAAAATACAATTTAACCAACGAAGAAATTTCAATTAGAATGACAGGATGTCCTAATGGTTGTGGCCGACCTTATGTAGCTGAATTAGGTTTTATTGGTACAGGTCCAGAACAATATAATTTTATGCTAGGTGGTGATCGTTATGGAGAACGATTGAATAAATTATACAAAGAAAAACAAACCGAAAGTCAAATTTTAGAAGAAGTTGATCTTTTATTAGGAAAATATGTGAAAGAAAAACTAGAAAACGAAACTTTTGGTGATTTTGCTTTTAGAACCGTTTTTTAATAAATGAAAAATAGAATAGAGAAAGCAGTACTTGTTTTTTTATTGCTTTCTCAAATTTCAATTTTAGGACAGAAAAACATAACACATCAAAAATTGTTTTGGATTGGATATTATCCAACACTAGTTTTTAATAAAAACTGGAGTTTGAAAAACGAAATTCAAGAGCGCGTATTTTTAAAGCCTTTTCAGCAACATCAATTGTTATTTCGGAGTGATTTAGAAAGAAAAATTGTAAAACATTGGAGTGGTTTTGCTGGTTTTACTTTTTTTCTGCAAAGTCCGAATAATCCTTATGCAGAAAATAAGATAATAGTTCCAGAATTAAGACCTAATATTGGTATTCTAAATAACCAAAAATATACTTTCTTTTCATTGTCGCATCGGTATAAATTAGAAGGGCGTTTTTTTGCTATTGTAGAAGAGAATCGACTAACGGATGACTATGTTTTTTCAAATTTAAGAATGAGATATCAATTGGGAATAGATGTTCCGTTATACAAAAAAGAACAATCTGAGAAAATAATTTTAAAAGTAAAAGATGAGGTGCTATTTAATATAGGAAGTAAAATTGTAAAAAATACATTTGATCAAAATCGAATCTACTTGGGTTTACAAACTGTGGTGAATTCAAATGTTGCTGTCGAATTTGGATATCTAAATTGGTTCCAGCAGCAAGCGAACGGTGACGATTTTTACAATAGAGATATTCTTAGATTGTTATTCTTTCATAAAATAGATTTTAAAAATAAAACTAATGAGTAACACACTTTTTCCCGTTTTTTTAAAAACAGATACCGCTCACTTTTTAATTGTTGGAGCAGGAAATGTTGGTTTAGAAAAAACAGAAACCTTATTGAGGCAGAATCCTACTATTCGAATTACTATTATTGGGATACAAATACATCTAAGATTAAAGCAAATTGTAGATTCTTATTCTACTATTACTTTTTTTGAAAGACCTTTTGAAGAGAATGATTTAACTGAAAAAGATTTTGTAATCATTGCTACAGATAGTGCTGAGGTAAACTTAAATGTAAGAAACTTGGCAAAAAGAAGAGGTATTAAGGTAAATGCAGCAGATCAACCCGATTTATGTGATTTTTATTTGGGTTCTATTGTAAATAAAGGAAATCTAAAAATTGCAATTTCAACTAATGGGAAGTCACCCGTTCTAGCGAAACGAATGCGGGAATATTTTACCGCTATTATTCCAGATGATATTGATGAAAATTTAACTGTTTTGCATCAGTTTAGGTCGAATCATAAAGGAGATTTGCAGCAAAAATTAAAGGATTTAAATGCCATTACAGCCGCTTTTTCTGTGCAAAAGAAATCGGGTTTTTGGAATAGATTCAAACAATTATTTGCGATAAACTGAAAAAGGGACAACTTGTAATTTATTTTATGCTTAACAAATGATAATATAGAATAAAAATCTATTTTATTATTTTTAAATAACAAAATTTAGAAAAATATACTAATATATTTGTAAATATAGAATTTAGTTCTAAATTTGCAATGTAATAAAAAAGAAAACAATGAGAACAATTATGTGTATGATGTGTAAAATGATGTGGAACATTCCGCAGAGGTAACGTATGCATAATTCTAATAAATGATACAAAACCTCTGTAATACAAAACAGAGGTTTTTTTATCTCTATAATTTAAAAATATAAAAATGAAAAGTAATAATAAAATGTGTTGTATGATGATGATGTGCATGTGCGCACCACCTTAGTATGTCCAAAAGATAATAGTTAAACTTTAGTTATGTTTAAAAATTGAACCCTTTTGGAAAACTTTCAAAAGGGTTTTTTAATGAGAAAAAATCAAAAAATAAATAATAAAAACAATTAAATCAAAAAATTATGAGTACTCAAAAATTCGCAACAAACGCTTTACATGCTGGTCACGATGTTACTAAAAATGCTGGAACAAGAGCCGTTCCTATTTATCAAACGACCTCTTATGTTTTCAATAATTCAGATCATGCGGCTAACTTATTTAATTTATCGGAAGCAGGTTATATCTATACCCGATTAAACAATCCTACAAATGATGTTTTAGAACAAAGATTAGCTGCTTTAGAAGGAGGAATTGGAGCTGTTGTAACTGCTTCAGGAACTGCTGCAATTGCTACCGCTTTACAAGTTTTATTAAAAGCAGGAGATCATATCGTGGCCTCTAGTAGCTTGTATGGTGGAACTTATAACTTGTTAAATGTTACGTTACCAAGACTAGGAATTACTACCACTTTCGTTGATCCTTCCAATCCTGAAAACTTTAAAAATGCTGTTCAAGAAAATACACGTGCTTTTTTTGCTGAAAGTTTAGGAAATCCAAAATTAGATGTGCTAGATTTAAAAGCGATTGCCAAAGAAGCACATGATTACAAAGTGCCTTTTATTGTAGACAATACTGTAGCTACACCTTATTTGTTAAACCCTATTGAACACGGTGCCGATATTGTAATTCACTCTTTAACAAAATACATTACAGGAAATGGAACTTCTTTAGGTGGTGTTATTATCGATGCTGGGAAATTTGATTGGAGTAACGGAAAATTTCCAGAATTTACAGAGCCTTCTCCAGGATATCATGGATTGAAATATTATGAAGTTCTAGGAGCAGCTTCTTTTATTGCAAAAGTTAGAATTGAAGGATTACGTGATTTTGGCGCTGCTTTAAGTCCGTTTAACGCATTTCAAACCATACAAGGTTTAGAAACCTTAGAAATTAGAATTAAAAAACACTCTGAAAACGCGTTGAAATTAGCTCAATGGTTAGAAAAACAAGAAGAAGTGGCATGGGTAAATTATCCTGGATTAGAAACTTCGCCATACAAAGATTTAGCTGATAAATACCTTCCAAATGGTAAAAGTGGTATTGTAACTTTTGGATTAAAAGGTGGTTTTGATGCAGCTAAAAAAGTGGTAGATGAAACCAAATTATTCTCTCTTTTGGCAAATATTGGTGATACGAAATCCTTAATCATTCATCCAGCAAGTACGACACACCAACAACTTTCTGAAAAAGAACAAGCGACTACAGGTGTAACACAAGATTTAATTCGTCTTTCTGTAGGTCTAGAAGATATTGAAGATTTAAAAGCAGATTTAAAAGAAGCATTTGTAACAGTTAAAAACGGATTAAAAGTATAAATATGAGCGCAAAGACAGTAACTATATATGGTAGAGCTAAAAGAGACGAACAGTTTTTAATAAAAACAGAAAACCACGATATCCGAATTAGTAAAAATAAAAACCACCCAGATTTAGACGCACCAAGTCCTTTGGAATATGTTTTGGCTGGTTATGCAGGTTGTATTAATGCAGTAGGTACTTTGGTAGCTAAAGAACAACAAATAGAATACAAATCTTTGCAAGTAGATGTTTCAGGAGAGATTGATGTCGATAAATTTTACGGAAGAGAGACTTCTGCTAGAGCTGGGTTTAGTAAGTTGAAAGCGACCATAAAATTAGAAGCTGATATTACTAAAAAACAATTAGAGAATTGGTTGAAAACAGTTGAAGATCGCTGTCCAATTTATGATAACCTTGTAAATCCAACTCCAATTGAAGTGGATTTGGTAAGTGCATACGATACTGTGAGTTTAATTTAAAAAAATTAAATGTATGGTTGCGTTTGTTGTGGAAAGGTCTTTGGTTAACAAAATCAAAGACTCTTTTTTCAATTTTAAATGTGTTAAGCTGTGAAAATATGTTACAAAAGATAGAAATTGCAAATTTTGTTTTAGAAAACGAAAAACGGAAAGCAGATGTGGCTTTGTTTTATCAAGTTTTTGGTAAACCAATAGGTAAGGCTCCAGTAATTTTGATCAATCATGCTTTAACTGGAAATTCAAACGTGTCAGGAGAAAACGGTTGGTGGAAAAATGTAATTGATTATGATCATATTATCGATCTAAACCAATATACAGTTATTGCTTTCAATATTCCTGGAAATAATTTTCAAATTGAAAATGGCTTGTCTTCTGATTATAAAGAAATTTCAACTTTAGATATTGCTAGGTTGTTTTGGCTTGGTTTGGAAACAATAAATATTACGAATCTTTACGCAATAATTGGAGGTAGTTTAGGAGGTGGTATTTCTTGGGAAATGGCAGTTTTGCATCCGGAAAGAATTCAAAAAGTAATTCCTATTGCGACCCATTATTTTGCTAGTGATTGGGTGATCGCAAATGTAGGTGTTCAAGATGATATACTTAATTTTAGTCAGGATCCAATTGCAGTTGCTCGAAAACACGCTATGTTGTTGTATAGAACGCCTTTATCAATCAATCAACGCTTTAAAAATGCAAAAGAAGGAAATATTTACACCGTAAATGATTGGTTGTCTTATCATGGTATTTTATTAACGGAACGTTTTTCTTTAAATGCTTATCGTCAAATGAATTTCTTATTGGGCACTATTAATATTGTGAAAAATGGTTTTGATTTGAATCGTTTTTTAAAAGAAACCAAAATTGAAGTACATGCCATTAATATCAATTCAGATTTGCTATTTCAGAATAATTTAGACGAATACAATGCCCTTCATGAAAACAATACCAATTTCAATCATTATATAATCAATTCTATTCATGGGCATGATGCTTTTTTGATGGAATACCAACAACTGAACGAAATATTAAAACAAATTTTTTTAAATTAAAACCTATGAATACAACTATAAATATCATCATTTTTGGAATTGGTAATGTGGGTAGTACACTTGTAGATCAAATTATTGAAAAACATGACTTTTTTAAAGAAAAATTTAAAGTTAATTTGAGAATTCCTATTGTGTGCAATTCTAAATACGCTTTGTTTACAAAAAGACCATTACCTTTAAACTGGGTGGATGAATTTAAAACGCTAAGCCAAAGTTATACGGTTGAAGATATTTATGATTATGTAATTCAGAATGAATTGGAAAATGTGATAGCTGTTGATGTTACCGCAGATGAAGGAATCGTTAAAAATTATATTCCATTTATTCAGAATAATTTCAACATAGTTGCTGCGAATAAAAAAGCAAATACGTTACATTCCGATTTTTATAAAGAACTAAGAAGGGTTTTGGATAAAAGAGAAAAGTATTTTTTATATGAAACGAATGTTGGCGCAGGACTACCTGTTATTAATACCATACAAGATTTGTATTTAGCTGGTGAAAAAATCACAAAAATAAGAGGTGTGTTTTCTGGAACTATTAGTTATATTTTTAATCGATTTGGTAACGAAAATGTATCTTTCTCCAAAATTTTAATTGAAGCAGAAAAATTAGGATTAACCGAACCCGATTCACGAGAAGATTTGTCAGGGAAAGATGTGGCTAGAAAATTATTAATTCTCTCTAGAGAATTGGATTTAAACAATGAATTTGAAGATGTAAAAATTACCTCGCTTACCACTGAAAAAATTGATGGATTATCCAAAAGAAATTATTCGATTAGTAAAGAATTGTTGGATAAAGATTATGAAATTGCTAAAATAACTCAAAGTGAAAATCATGTCTTACGATATGTAGGTGAATTAGATGTGTTGCACAATAATTTAGAGGTGAAATTGGTTTCTGTTCCTGTGCAATCTGCATTAGGGCAACTAAAAGGGGCAGATAATTTAATTGAAATTTTTACAGAATCCTATGGTGATATTCCAATTGTTATTCAAGGTGCTGGTGCAGGGAAAAAAGTAACGGCAAGAGGCGTTTTGTCTGATATTATTAAAATAGCCAAGCAATTTAAATCTAAAAAACAACTTTTAGAAGTGTAGAGGAAATAGTGTAAATTTAATCATTTTTGATTTTTTTTAGTTTTAAAAAGTATTTTTAAATAAAAAAATGGTTTTTAAAACTAAAAAAAAGTTGTTTGTAAATTAAAAATAGAAAATATTTCTATTTTGTAAAAACATTAGTACTTTTGCGAGGTTCGTAAAAATATTGATTGTTATCTCGAAAGCTGGAGAGATTAGACTCTATGAAAGCTTAGCAACCCTATTTTCTTTATAGAAGGTGCTACATTCTATTCTGATTTTTTCAGAAAAAGATAACTTAAGAAAATCTCCTTTTCTTGATAACAAAATTTTAAAAAATAAATGCTCAAGGGCAAATAGATAGATATGTCAAAAATTTTGAATGAAATTCAAAAAAGAATATTAGTGCTCGATGGAGCCATGGGAACCATGTTGCAGCGCAATAATTTTTCAGAAGAAGACTTTAGAGGGGAACGCTTTAAAGATTTTCAACACCCATTGAAAGGAAATAACGATTTACTTTCAATAACACAACCAGAAGCTGTAAAAGAGGTACATCGTTTGTATTTTCAAGCGGGTGCTGATATTGTTGAGACGAATACATTCTCAGGAACAACTATTGGTATGGCAGATTACCATTTAGAAGATGTAGTGTATGAGTTAAATTATGAATCCGCTAAAATTGCACGTGAAGTGGCTGATGAATTTACAGACAAACCGCGTTTTGTTGCTGGTTCAATAGGACCAACCAATAGAACAGCAAGTATGAGTCCTGATGTTAATGATCCAGGTTATAGAGCGGTAACTTTTGATGAACTAAAAGAAGCGTATAAGCTACAAGTGGAAGCATTAATCGACGGCGGTTGTGATGTGCTTTTGGTAGAAACTATTTTTGATACTTTAAATGCAAAAGCAGCTCTTTTTGCTATTGAAGAAGTTAAAGAAGTAAGAAAAATTGATATTCCAGTAATGGTTTCAGGAACTATTACTGATGCTTCTGGTCGTACTTTGTCAGGGCAAACGGTGGAAGCTTTTTTAATCTCAATAAGTCATATTCCGTTGTTAAGTATTGGGTTTAATTGTGCTTTGGGAGCTGATCAACTAAAACCTTATTTAAAAAGATTAGCAAATAATACACAATTAAATATTTCTGCACATCCAAATGCAGGTTTGCCAAATGCTTTTGGACAGTATGATCAATCTCCAGAAGAAATGCAATCTTTAATTCGAGAATATCTTCAAGATAATCTTGTAAATATTATTGGTGGATGTTGCGGTACAACTCCAGAACATATCCAATTAATTGCAGAAGTTGCCAAAGAATATAAACCTAGAATGGTTGTTGGTTGTTAGTTAATGGCTGTTAGATAAAAAAGATAATATATGAATTACATAAAGTTGGAAGTTTGGTTAGAAGCTAGAAAGTTAACTAGTCTGGTTTACGATATTACCAAAACATTTCCAAAAGAAGAACTTTACAGTTTAACTAGTCAAATTAGAAGATGTGCGATTTCAATTCCTTCGAATATAGCAGAAGGTTGTGGGAGACAGACTTCAAAAGATACAATACATTTTCTTCATATATCAAGAGGCTCCTTATATGAGTTAGAGACCCAATTTTATTTAGCACTAGATCAAAAATATATTTCTGAAGATGATTTTAATGCAATAATTACTCAAACAGAAACTTGTAAAAAGTTGTTGAATGGATTTATCAATTATTGTAAAAAACTATAAGCATGAAAATTGATATGACTAATAACCAACAACCAAATACCAACAACTACTTAAAATTATCGGGACTTGAACCTTTAATTATTACACCAGAAACTAATTTTGTCAATGTTGGAGAACGCACTAATGTAACTGGTTCGCGTAAATTTCTTCGCCTTATTAAAGAAGGAAATTATGACGAAGCCTTGGATATTGCCCGAAACCAAGTAGAAGGTGGAGCGCAGATCATTGATGTTAACATGGATGAAGGGATGTTAGATGGTGTAATGGCAATGACTAAATTTTTAAATTTAATTGCTGCTGAACCAGATATCGCTCGAGTGCCCATCATGATTGATAGTTCCAAATGGGAAATTATTGAGGCAGGTTTAAAGGTGATTCAAGGGAAAGGAATTGTAAATTCCATATCTTTAAAAGAAGGTGAAGCTCTCTTTGTGCACCATGCTAAACTAATCAAAAGATATGGTGCGGCTGTTATTGTAATGGCTTTTGATGAGGTTGGTCAGGCTGATACCTACGAAAGACGTATTGAAATTTGTAAAAGATCGTATGAAATATTGGTAAATCAAGTGGGTTTTGCAGCTGAAGATATTATTTTTGATCCCAATATATTTCCTGTTGCTACTGGAATGGAGGAGCATAAACTCAATGCGTTAGATTTTTTTAGAGCTACGAAATGGATTAAAGAAAATTTACCATTTGCAGGAGTTTCAGGAGGTGTAAGTAATGTGTCTTTTTCTTTTAGAGGTAACGATAAAGTGAGAGAAGCCATGCATGCTGCTTTTTTATATCATGCGATTCAAAATGGAATGACAATGGGAATTGTAAATCCTGAAATGTTAGAAATTTACGATGAGGTTGATAAAAAGTTACTGGAACATGTGGAAGATGTTTTGCTTAACAGAAGGGAAGATGCGACAGAAAGATTATTAGAATTAGCGGAAAGTTATAAAGGAGATGTAGCTAAAACTAATGAAAAAGCGATTCAAGAGTGGCGTAATGGAAGTGTTCAAGAACGATTGACGCATTCTTTAGTAAAAGGAATAGACGAATTTATCGAAATTGATGTAGAAGAAGCAAGATTACAATCGAACAAAGCTATTGAGGTTATTGAAATCAATTTAATGGCAGGAATGAATGTAGTTGGAGATTTGTTTGGAAGTGGTAAAATGTTTTTACCTCAAGTGGTAAAGTCTGCCAGAGTAATGAAAAAAGCGGTGGCTTATTTATTGCCTTTTATTGAATCAGAAAAAACAGGAAATTCTTCTAGTGCTGGAAAAGTGCTAATGGCGACAGTAAAAGGAGATGTACACGATATAGGGAAAAATATTGTAGCTGTAGTTTTAGGATGTAATAATTTTGAAATCATTGATTTAGGCGTTATGGTACCGCCTGAAAAAATTATAGAAACGGCTATTCAAGAGAACGTGGATATCATAGGTTTAAGTGGTTTAATTACACCTTCTTTGGATGAAATGGTGTATTTGGCTAAAGAAATGGATAAATTAAATATTAAAATACCTATTATGATTGGTGGTGCAACTACTTCTAGAGCACATACCGCTGTAAAAATTGCTCCAGAATATAAAGAAACTGTGGTGCATGTTAATGATGCATCAAGAGCGGTAACTGTAGCTAGTAATTTACTTCAAAGAGAAACTAAAGAAAACTACGTTAAAGCTATTAGGGATGAATATGACGCATTACGTGAAGGGTATTTAAACAGAAGCAGAGAAAAGAATTTTCTGACTATAGAAGAAGCGCGTCTAAATAAATATAAAATAGATTGGACTAATTATCTACCTTCCAAGCCTAATTTTATAGGCACAAAGGTTATTCAAGTGCAATTATTAGAATTAGTAGATTTTATAGATTGGACTCCTTTTTTTCAATCTTGGCAATTGTTTGGTAAATATCCTGCGATTTTAAATGATGAAGTGGTAGGAGAACAAGCAAGTCAGTTGTTCCAAGATGCTCAAAAAATGTTGCATCAAATTGTGAATGAAAAATGGTTTGAGGCCAAAGGAGTTTTGGGAATTTTTCCAGCTAATCAAGTAAACGATGATGATATTAGTGTTACTACTTCGAACGAGGTTGAGAAGTTCCTAACTTTAAGACAACAATCTCAGAAAACAGTTGGTGCACCTAATATCGCTTTGGCTGATTTTGTGGCGCCTTCAAACTCTGGAATACAAGACTATATAGGTTGTTTTTGTGTTTCAACTGGTTTTGGTGTAGATGAAAAAGCAAGTGTATTTGAAAAAGAATTAGACGATTATAATGCCATTATGGTAAAAGCTTTAGGAGATCGATTAGCAGAAGCATTTGCAGAATACTTACATTTAAAAGTAAGAAAAGAAATTTGGGGTTATGCTACAGAGGAAAACCTAAATAATCAAGAGTTAATTAAAGAAGTGTATAAAGGAATTCGTCCTGCTCCAGGATATCCGGCTTGTCCTGATCATTTAGAAAAACCAACCATATGGAAGTTGTTGCAAGTAGAAGAAAAAATAGGAGTTACTTTGACTGAAAGCATGGCAATGTGGCCTGCAGCATCGGTTTCTGGATATTATTTTGCACATCCGGAAAGTAAATATTTTGGTTTAGGTAAGATAAAAGAAGATCAAGTAAAAGATTATGCGAACCGTAGAGGTATTTCGGTAGAAATGGCTTCAAAATGGTTAGCACCAAATATAGTAGATTAATAATAGTTGATAGGTTATAGTTGTTAGTTGATAGAAATAAGCTAACAACCAACAACCAACAACCAACAATCAATCAATATAATGAAAGTTACACAACATATAGAGAATGCAAATGGAAAGCCACTTTTTTCATTCGAAATTTTACCGCCTTTGAAAGGGCAAAATATTCAGTCTATTTTTGATAGTATAGATCCATTAATGGAATTCAATCCTCCATTTATTGATGTTACGTATCACCGAGAAGAATATGAATTCAAGGAGTTGTCTAATGGGTTATTGCAAAAGAAAATTGTAAAAAAAAGACCAGGAACAGTTGGGATTTGCGCAGGAATTCAAAATAAATATGAAGTAGATGCAATTCCTCATATTTTGTGTGGAGGGTTTACCAAAGAAGATACTGAAAATTTGTTAATTGATTTAGATTTTTTGGGAATTGATAATGTAGTAGCTTTAAGAGGAGATGCTTTAAAAAATGAAATTTATTTTAAACCTGAAAAAGATGGAAATACTTATGCGTCCGATTTGGTCAAACAAATTTCTAATCTTAATAAAGGAGTGTATTTGGACGAAGATTTGCAAAACTCTTCTTGTACTAATTTTTGTATAGGAGTGGCTGGTTATCCTGAAAAACATATGGAAGCACCAAGTATGGATAGTGATTTACATTTTTTAAAACAAAAGATAAAAAATGGAGCAGACTATATTATTACACAAATGTTTTTTGATAATAAAAAGTTTTTTGATTTTGTTGAAAAATGTAAAAAAGCAGGAATTACAGTGCCAATTATTCCTGGATTAAAACCTATTGCAACTAAAAAGCAATTAAATCTAATTCCACACCGTTTTAAAGTAGATTTACCAGATGATTTAATTATGGAAGTAGTAAAAGCGAAAGATAACGATGCTGTTAAACAGATAGGTATTGAATGGTGTTTGCAACAAAGCAAAGAGTTAATTCAAGCAGGAATTCCTGTATTGCATTATTACTCCATGGGTAAAGCAGAAAATATTAAAGCTATTGCTTCTGAAATTTTCTGAAAATAGTTTAAAAACTGTTTTTTATCGATTAAAAGTATGTTTTTTTAGACGAAATGCGTTTTTTTTTCATTTTTGCGAATTTTTCAGAATTATTTACTGTCTCTCTTGTTGAAATTTAATTATATTCATTTTTTAGTTTATTTTTTTGAATTTTTAAAACTAAAAGTGTTAAAAAAATACGCCATAAAGGAAGTTTTTTGCTGTTTTTTCTAAGATATCCTCAATGGGAATTTGGTAGTTTTGCCTTATTGTTATACTTTCGTAACATAATAAATAACAAAGCATTATGAAAAAATTTTTATTGATTCTGGTTTTCTCGGTGGCTTTTCAATTTAATTATGCTAATAACTCAAATGACCCGCTTTTAAACAAAGCAAAAGAACTAAGTTTAAATAAAAACTATTCTGAAGCTATTTTGGTATATAACCAATACTTAAGTAAAACAGATAGTAAAAATCTTAAAAATGTTTATGTAGAAATCGCTAATTGTTATTATAAAATGGATAACAGAACAGTTGCGGTTGATTACATAAAAAAAGCAATTACTCATTATGGTTTTTCTGAAGAAGATTTTATCTATAATGATACTTTAGATACAGAGTTGTCAAAGTATGCTTTGTCAGTTGTTTATGATGATTTAGATAATCTACACAATAAATATACTGCCTCTTTAAACTAAATAAAGACAAACCCAAAAGAAAAAGGTTGCCATTTTTGGTAACCTTTTTTATTTATTATGAATTTGTTTTTTCTCTGAAAATTTGCTCTAAGTTTTTGTTTTTTAAATTCAATTGAAGAATTTTTAATCCTTTATCTTGCGCAAAATCAAAGAGTGCTGGTCGCATATCCTTTTCAGACTCAAAATGAAGTTCATATACTGTGTCATTCTGAGTGGTTATTGATTTTAAATTTGAAAAAATAAATTGTTCTTTAGTAACTGGTTGATCAAATTCGATACTTATAATTTGATTTATTTGTTCTTTAACCAATGTTTTTAAATTCTTGTCCTCAATAATTTTTCCTTTGTTAATTATAATTACTCTTTCACAGATAGCTTCCACTTCCTGCATGATATGAGTAGATAAAAAAACGGTTTTATCTTTACCAATGCTTTTAATTAATTCTCTTATCTCTACTAATTGGTTAGGATCTAAACCTGTTGTAGGTTCGTCTAAAATTAAAACATCAGGATTATGAAGTAAGGCGCAGGCAAGACCTACACGTTGTCTGTATCCTTTTGATAGTTGACTTATTTTTTTATTACTTTCTGGTGTAAGTCCTGTTAAGGCAATTACTTCTTCAATTCGCTGTTTGGATACTTTATAAATTTCTGCATTGAATGATAAATATTCTCTCACATATAAGTCTAAATATAAAGGGTTGTGTTCAGGTAAATATCCCACCGATTTCTGTACCGATTTTGCTTGATTTGTAATGGCATATCCATTTACTTTTCCTTCTCCTTCATCTGCTGTAATAAATGTGGTAAGAATTTTCATTAAAGTAGATTTTCCAGCACCATTAGGTCCCAAGAATCCTACAATTTCTCCTTTTTTTATAGAAAAAGAAACCCGATCTAGTGCTTTTTGCTCTCCATAATTTTTAGAGATGTTAACAACTTCAATAGACATAGAAATATAAGTTTTAGCAAAAATAAAGTTTTTTAATTAAAAATATTTTTTTTGAAAAAGTATTTTGGAAAGTTTTTTTTTATATATTAGCCACTTCAAAGCATAGCAAAAAATGTTACAGACAACCACATTTTATTTTAACAATTCTTTTTATTATTTCTGGAGAGAGATAAGGGATTGTTATGCTATACACTAATTTAAAATAAATTATATAATATAAGATACAATCCCGATGCAAATCGGGATTTTTTTGTTTATAACAGTTATGGATTTAAAAATTGCAATACAAGGAATCAAAGGCTCTTTTCATCATCAGGTGGCCAATCATTATTTTGGTGAAGCAATCACATTAGATGAATGTACCTCATTTAATGCGGTCGTTAAGAGTTTAAAAACAAAACATTCCGATAAAGGAGTAATGGCTTTAGAGAATTCAATTGCAGGTTCTATTCTTCCTAATTATGCTTTAATTGATAAAAACGAACTGCATATCATTGGAGAATATTATTTGGATATTCACATGAATTTAATGGCTTTGAAAGGCCAAAAAATGGAAGATATTAAAGAAGTGCATTCGCATCCTATTGCGCTTTTACAATGCGAAGTTTTTTTTAACCAATATCCTCATATTAAATTAGTTGAAAGTATAGATACAGCTGAAACGGCTTATCGAATACAACAACAGCGTCTATCAGGAATTGCAGCAGTTGCTGCTCCTATTGCCGCTCAAATGTATGATTTAGAGATTCTGGCAGCAGGAATTCATACTATTAAAAGTAATAAGACTCGCTTTGTAATTGTAAATACAAGAAACAAAGCTTTATCAAAAGAAGAGATTAATAAAGCTTCTTTAAAATTTGAATTAGACGATACACCAGGAAGCTTAGCAACAGTATTAAATGTAATGAATAACTGTAAATTGAATTTAACCAAAATCCAATCACTTCCTATAATAGAAACCCCTTTTCAGTATGCGTTTTTTGTAGATGTTGTTTTTGAGAAATACAAACATTATGAAAAGGCAAAAAAAATATTGGAAATTATGACCACACATTTTAAAGTTTTAGGAGAATACAAACAAGGAAAACAATGATAGCAACAGCAAATAGATTAAATACAGTTGAAGAATACTACTTTTCAAGAAAATTGAAAGAAGTAAATCAATTGATTTCAGAAGGAAAACCCATAATTAATATGGGAATTGGGAGTCCTGATTTAGCACCTCATGCTTCGGTTATAGAAGCTATTCAAGGTGCGCTTTTAGAACCTACGGCTCATATGTATCAAAGCTATCAAGGGTTGCCAGATTTGCGAAAAGGTTTTTGTGACTATTATCTGCGTAATTTTAATGTAACCATTGATCTTGCATCAGAAATTTTGCCTTTAATGGGCTCAAAAGAAGGAATTATGCATATTGCTATGGCTTTTTTAAATGAAGGAGATCGAGTTTTAATTCCAAACCCTGGTTATCCAACGTATCAATCGGTTTGTAATTTAGTAGGAGCAACAACGATACATTATGATTTGAAAGAAGAGAATAATTGGTATCCAGATTTTGAAGCGTTAGAGAAGCAAGATTTAGCTAACGTAAAATTAATGTGGGTGTGTTATCCTCATATGCCTACAGGAGCTCAAGCAAGTTTAGCATTGTTTGAACAGTTGATTGCATTTGGTAAAAAACATCAAATTCTAATCGTAAATGATAATCCATATAGTGCTATTTTAAATGATAATCCCATGTCAATTCTTCAAGTTGAAGGAGCTAAGGATGTTGCAATTGAGTTAAATTCGTTAAGTAAAACCTACAATATGGCTGGCTGGAGAGTAGGTATGGTTATGGGTAATGCAGCCAACATAGCTTCTGTTTTGAAGGTAAAAAGCAATATGGATAGCGGTATGTTTTTTGGTATTCAAAAAGGTGCGATTGAAGCTTTGAAACTAGGAAAAGATTGGTTTGATAGTTTAAATGGAGAATATGAGAAAAGAAGAATATTAATTTTCTCCTTGTGTGATAAACTAGGTGTTAAAGTAAATAGAAATCAGGTTGGCATGTTTGTTTGGGCAAAATTACCTGAACAAGTTTCATCAGAAACTTTCATTGATAAATTGTTATACGAAAAGAGTCTTTTTATTACTCCAGGAACCATTTTTGGTTCACAAGGAGAAGGATATATTCGTTTTTCATTATGTGTTAATGAAGAAAAAATAAAAGAAGCAATATGTCGATTGTAATGGAAAAAAATAGTGAAAAATTTGTAGTTATTGGACTCGGTTTAATGGGAGGTTCTTTGGCCTTAGATATAAAAAATAAAAGAGATGATGCGGTGGTTTATGGATTTGATACGAATGAAAAACATACTTTAAAAGCCAAAGAATTAGGAATTATCGACAAAATAGGAAAGGAAGAAGATATTTTAGATGCACACTGGATAATTGTTGCTGTACCTGTTGATAAAAGTATGGATGTTTTAGTGAATGTTCTAAATAAAATCAATGCTCATACCATTGTATTTGATGTGGGTTCTACTAAAAGTCAAATTTGTGAAACGGTTAAAAATCATCAAAACAGAAGAAATTTTATTGCGGCTCATCCTATTGCAGGAACTGAATTTTCTGGTCCGCAAGCAGCAATGAAAGACTTGTTTTTGGATCGTACTAATATTATTTGTGAAGTCGAAAAAACAGCTTTTGTCTTTCAAGAGAAAGCTTTAGAATTATTTAAACAAATTGGCATGAGAATTCGATATATGGATCCTGTTTCTCATGATAAACACATTGCTTATATGTCTCACTTATCGCATATAAGTTCATTTATGTTAGGGAAAACTGTAATAGAGGAGGAAAAAAATGAACGGGATATTTTTGATATGGCAGGAAGTGGTTTTGAAAGTACAGTTCGTTTAGCTAAAAGTTCACCTGCTATGTGGACACCTATTTTTAAACAAAACAAAGATCATGTTGTCAAATCATTGTCAGAATACATTGCAAATCTGAATAGCTTTAAGGAGTTATTAGAGCAAGAAAAATATGAAGAAGTATTTACGACATTAGAAGAAACCAATAGAATAAAACAAATATTAAAATAAATTAAGATACGTGTTAGATATCCTAATATTTGTCTTGATAATTAAGTGAAATTATGGAAAATAAAAAAGAATTAAGAACATGGTTAGAGGATTTTAAATTAGAACATCCATTAGTAATAGCAGGACCATGTAGTGCTGAAACAGAAGATCAAGTTTTAAAAATTGCTCATGAATTAAAAGATTCTGATGTT
Source organism: Flavobacterium sp. J27 (assembly GCF_004303025.1). Lineage (GTDB taxonomy): Bacteria > Bacteroidota > Bacteroidia > Flavobacteriales > Flavobacteriaceae > Flavobacterium. The sequence continues at coordinate 66,913 of NZ_PJQW01000016.1, forward strand.
TCAATTTTTAGAGCAGGAATATGGAAACCGAGAACGCGACCTGGAGGTTTTGAAGGAGTAGGTGCGATCGGATTAAAATGGTTGCAAAAAGCAAAAGCTGAAACAGGTTTGTTAATGGCAACTGAGGTGGCAACTGCAGCACATGTAAAATTAGCACTAGAACATGATATTGATATTTTATGGATTGGAGCAAGAACTACGGTAAATCCTTTTGCAGTGCAAGAAGTAGCTGATGCTTTGCAAGGAACTGATAAAATTGTGCTATTGAAAAACCCAGTGAATCCAGATTTAGCCCTTTGGATTGGAGGTCTTGAAAGACTTTACAATGCTAATATTAAAAAATTGGGAGTTATTCACAGAGGATTTTCGACTTACGATAAAACGAAATATAGAAACAATCCTGAGTGGCAAATTGCTATTGAATTACAAAATAGATTTCCAGATTTACCACTTATTTGTGATCCATCACATATTACAGGAAAAAGAGATATGATCCAGGAAGTTTCTCAACAAGCATTAGATTTAAATTATGATGGATTAATTATTGAAACCCATATTGATCCAGAAAACGCTTGGAGCGATGCTGCTCAACAAGTAACGCCTGATACCTTGAAACAAATCTTTACCGATTTAAGAGTTAGAAAAGTTACCGATGACGAAAGTGAGTTCAATCAAAAAATGGCTAAATTGAGAGCGCAAATTGATGAATTTGATGGAAAATTACTAGAAATTTTGGGAAATAGAATGAAAGTTGCTGATAAAATTGGAGAACTTAAAAAAGAAAAAAATGTGGCTATTCTTCAAAATAAACGTTGGAACGAAATATTAGGAAAAATGATTTTAGAAGGAGAAGAAAAAGGGTTAAGTAATGAATTTGTAATGCAAATGTTTAAAGCAATTCATCAAGAAAGTATTAATCATCAAGAAAAAGTGGTAAACCAATAGAATAAAAAAAGCCTCTTTTTAAAGAGGCTTTTTTTATTACTTAATTTGTTTTTTGAAATAGTAACGAGTAATAAAAATACCATTGCCATCTTCTTTTCCTGCATCACTTTCAACACCGCTAGCTACATGAATTAGTTCCCAACCTTCTTTGCTGTACGTATTTAACAAAGAGGTGATTATAGCGTCGTTTGAGGCAATATTTTGAAAATTAATACCAGCCATACTGTAGAAATTTACTAAGGTAGTTTCATTTAAATCATCTATTTTTACATCACCTCGGTTTTTAGAAGTTTTATCTTTACCTTCTTTAGATCTTACGGTTGTAAATTGTGTATAATCTACTTCCGATCCATTTTCTATTATTCTTGAGCGACCAATACCACCAGGTACTATAGATTCTACAGAAGTAACGATTTTAAATTCAAATACAGAAGAAGAACTTGAATTAGATGATTGTGCATTTAGAAATGAAAATGAATTCATCAATAAAATAGAAAGAATAATAAAATTTTTCATAGTCTATAAGTTAATTATTTGAAATATAAAAGTATAGTTTTTAATTATTTAAATTATATTTTCGCGTGATTTTAATTTTAACTTAAATTTTATGAAAAAAAAATTACTGCTTTTTGTATTTTTATTAACCTCAATGCTTAGTTTTTCTCAATACAAAATTGAAAATGTATCCATGACTTATGGAGAGGAAATTACTGAAGAAAAGGGAAAGATTATTAAAATTATTGGAGAAACCAATAATAAAATTTATGCTTTAGGACTTAAAGGAAAAGATAAATATTTTTTAAAAATATTTAGCTCTGGAGACATGAAATTAATTTCAAATAATCCAATTATATTGCCTGAGTTAAAAGATAAAGATGTAGACTTTGAAGAAATTGTCCTACTTGGAAATAGATTGTATGTTGTAGGGAGTGTGTATCATAGAAAAGATAAAATATTCACTCTTGTAGGAATAGAATATTCTGAAGATGGTAAATTAAGTAAAAACATGATTACTATGTTTGAAGCTGAAGTTGCTAAAAGTTCAGATAGAGGTGGTTTTTACTTTAAATCTTCTCCTGATGAACAAATGCTTCTCGTAATGCATGCTTCGTTATTTGATAAGGAAGATGCAATGAAATACGATTTAAAATTATTCGATTCTAATTTGAAACCTGTTTTTTCTAATATAGATAAAGTTAGTTTTGATGATAATAAAAAAGATTTTGAATTTACTATTTCTGATTTTGATGTTAACTTTAAAGACGATGTGTTTTTAGTTATTAATGAAAGTTATAGAGATAAAAAGAAAAAGGAAAAAGTAGAAAAATTCCAAGTCTTATTATTCAAAAAAGATAGTAATTATCAAAAAGAAGTGGTAGATATAAATTTTAAAGACAAAGAGATTATTAATTGTAAAATGATGTCTACCGCTAATAATATTGTTCAATTAGTTGGTTTCTATTCTAGCGTTAGAGAAAATGGTAAAGCGAATAAAGAATTAAAAGGAATCTATAATGCTACCATTAATTTGAATAATAATCAAAATGAAAATTTAAAGTTTAATGAATTTGATTATGAAACCAAGGTAAAATTATTAGGAGAAAGAAGAGCTAAAAAAGGAAAAGATGTAAAACCTTTATATCAAATTCATTCTATAATTGAAAAAAATGATGGAGGTTTAATTGTTTTATCTGAGTATCGATTAGTTGTTGTTGGACAAAAGCAAGGAATAGGTCCATTAGCAGTTCAGCCAATAACTTATATTACAAATGAAATTATTGTAACTTGTTTAAAACCAGACGGTTCTTTAGATTGGAGTAATGTTGTAGCAAAAGATCAGTCAGCAGCTGTTACCGTTATGTCATTAAATATGTTTACAGGTGGAGGAAATGGAAATTTTAATGTTGCAGTTGGAGCTTCATTTCCATTAGCAGTAATGGGGAAAGGGCCTGAATATCTTAGTGCTATTCCAATTTACAAAGATGGTCAGTTAAATATTTTATTTAACGATAATAAAAAGAATAAAGGTGTAACAGATATTGAAGAAATTAAATCTATGGGTAATTATAATAATGCTGTCCCAACATTGTTTACTTTTGATGATAAAGGAAATATTACTAGAAAAGATCCTGAGGAAGTTATTAAGAATGAGTTAGTGTTGAGACCAGGAATTTATTATAGAAAAAATGATTATGAATATTTAATTTATGCTTCAAGAAAATCACAAGATAAATTAGGTAGAATGTTCTTAGACTAAGAGAATTAAAAGAAATAAAAAAAATCACTAGTTTATACTTAAATTAGTGATTTTTTTTATTCTATATTATTTCTAATTAATGCTATATTTGTAAAAAGACAATAAAGAGCATAAGTAAAAAAGAAATATAACTTGTGACTTTCAATTTCTAACTTTTCATGACAGGAATCGTTTATAAATCTACAGGTAGTTGGTATACTATAAAAAAAGAAGACGGAGGTTTTTTAGATTGCCGTATTAAGGGGAAATTTCGCATTAAAGGAATTAAGAGTACTAACCCAATTGCCGTTGGTGATGTTGTAGATTATCATATAGAAAATTCTACTGATGAAACAACTGGAGTTATCACCGCAATTCATGATAGAAAAAATTATATCGTTAGAAAATCGGTAAATCTTTCTAAGCAAACACATATTATTGCTTCTAATATTGATGTGGTTTTTTTATTAGTTACTATAAATAATCCAACTACCACCACTAGTTTTATAGACCGTTTTTTAGTAACAGCAGAAGCCTATGGTATTGAAGCAATTTTGGTATTTAATAAAATAGATACTTTTGATGATACTACATTAGATGAACAACTCTTTTTACAATACGTTTATGAAAATATAGGGTATAAATGCCTTAGGGTTTCTGCCAAAGAAAATAAAGGCATAGAGGAACTTAAAAAACTGATGTATCATAAAGTTTCTATGTTTTCTGGGCATTCTGGAGTAGGAAAATCAACTTTAGTAAATGCAATTGAACCTTCGCTTAATTTAAAAACAAAGCAAATTTCAGAATCGCATGCTCAAGGACAACATACCACTACTTTTGCTGAAATGTTCGATTTGTCATTTGGTGCTCAAATTATAGATACACCTGGAATTAGAGGTTTTGGTGTCGTAGATATGGAAAAAAAGGAAGTAGGAGATTATTTTCCAGAATTTTTTGCTTTAAAAGAAGCATGTAAGTTTAACAATTGTTTGCATAAAGAGGAACCAAAATGTGCTGTTAAAGAAGCTTTGGATAAAGATGAAATTTCTTGGACAAGATATAAAAGTTATCTTCAAATTTTAGAAGGTGATGAGGAACATTATAGAATAGATGACTATGCTGAAGATAGAAAAGCAAGTGATGAAACTAGAAAATCATAGTGTATGCGCGTAGTTATTCAAAGAGTTTCAGAAGCCTCTGTTGTTATTAAACAAAAGAGCGTTGCAAAAATTAATACTGGATTATTAATTTTATTAGGTATTGAAGCAGCAGATAATTTAGAAGATATTCAATGGCTTACCTCCAAAATTGTGAATCTTAGAATTTTTCCTGATGAAATGAATGTCATGAATCTTTCCTTAAAAGAGACTCATGGAGATGCTATTGTTGTGAGTCAATTTACCTTACACGCGGCTACAAAAAAAGGGAATAGACCCAGTTATATAAAAGCAGCTAGACCAGAAATCGCAATTCCTTTATATGAACAATTTATAGAATATCTAACAAAAGATTTAGGAAAACCAATACAAACGGGTCAATTTGGAGCCGATATGAAGATTCATTTAATAAATGATGGGCCTGTTACCATTTTAATAGATAGTAAAAATAAAGAATAACATATGAAAATAAAATTACTCTTTCTTCTTTTTATAAGTGCTCATTTATATGCTCAAAATGATTTTTCAGCATTACTCATTCCGAAAGAATTAAAAGAAAAGGCAAATAGTGCAGTACAATATCAGAAGGTTGATGTGATTATTAAGTCTCAAAACTTATATAAAATAAATATAAAAAGAATAACCACTGTTTTTAATGAATATGGACTGAAAAATATTGATGCCAGAGAATATTACAGCAAATCAGAAAAAATAAACAAAATTGAAGCAACAATTTATGATGCTTTTGGAAAAGAATTAAAAAAAATAAGAAGAAAAGAATTTATAGATCAAAGTGTTGCCGACGGTTTTTCTTTATTATCAGACAATCGTGTTTTATATTTAGAGTATACACCTATTCAATACCCTTTTACGATAGTGTATGAAAGTGAAAAAGAGAGTATTAATACGGCTTTTTTACCTTCTTGGATGCCTGTTGACGATTATTACGAAAGTGTTTTGAAATCTGAATTTAATATTCAATTTGTTTCTGATCTAGGGTTTAAATATAAAGAACAAAATTTTGATGGTTATACCATTGAAAGAAATGAAACATCAAGTATGATTCATTACACGGTAGAAAATATTCCAGCTTTAAAACCAGAAAGTCATTCCCCAAGTTTTAAAAATATTGTTCCCAATGTAATTTTTGGTTTAGAAAAGTTCTCTTTAGAAGGTGTAGCAGGGTCTGGTACAACATGGGAAGATTTTGGTAAAATTTATTACGATAAATTAATTAATACAACTACCGAATTAAACCCCGAAACGATAAAAAAAATTAATGATTTAACACAAGGAATTACAGATCCAATTGAAAAAGCAAAAATCATCTATAGTTATGTTCAAGGTAAAACAAGGTATGTTAGTATTCAATTAGGTATTGGTGGATGGAAACCCATGCTAGCCAAGGATGTAGATCGTTTGGGGTATGGAGATTGTAAAGCATTGTCTAATTACACAAGGGTTTTGTTAGATCATGTAGGTGTGAAATCATATTATACTGTTATTTATGGAGATAGGAATAAAAGAGATATTAATAAAGATTTTGTATCCTATCAAGGAAATCATGTTATATTAACCATTCCTTTACATGATAAAAATTATTTTTTAGAATGTACTAGTCAAACAAATCCTTTTGCTTTTGGAGGAGATTTTACTGACGATAGATATGCGTTAATGATAAAACCTGAAGGAGGCTTTATTGTAAAGACAAATGAATTTAAACCTGTAGATAGTTATCAAAAAACAATAGGTAATTATACGATTGATCAAGAAGGAAATGTAACGGCTAAAGGACAAATAGTTTCAGGTGGAATTCAATATGATAACAAAGCATTTTTGTTAAGAATTAAAGATGAAAAAGAATTGCATACGTCTTATAAAAATAGATTTAATTGGATTAGTAATTTAAAGATTGAAAAATTAGAAATTAAAGAGAATCACGAAGCTATTGAACTCGTTGAAAATATAGTTCTTTCAGCAACAAATTATTCTAATAAAGCAGGGAATACTATTTATTTTCCTATAAACCTTTTTAATAAGAACGATAATGTTCCAGATAAATACAGAAACCGCAAAAACGATTTTGTTATTATGAGAGGCTATTTTGATATTGATGAAATAGAAATCAATTTACCTAAAGAATATGATGTTGAATTTTTACCAGAGGAAATAAATTTGGATACAGAATTTGGAAACTATAAAATGAGTATAGAGAAACTTTCTAATGATAAGCTACGTTATAAAAGAGAATTTACTTTAAAAGAAGGCCATTATTCTAAAGAAAAATATGAAGACTATAGGAAATTTAGAGAAACTATATCAAAACAAGATAATTCAAAAATTGTATTAACTAAAATCTAAACAGAATGAGTTTGAAAAAAATAGGCATTGTTGTTTTATGCATAGTATTTACTAAAATAGTATGTGCCCAAAAATATGACTTGGGAGAAGTTACCATAGATGAATTAAAGGAAACACACCATCCAACAGACTCTTCGGCAGCAGCAGCAGTATTGTTTAAATTAGGAGAAACTAGATATAATTTAGATAATGATGGCAACTGGACAGTTTCAACTGAAGTAAAATATAAAATTAAAATTTATAAAAAAGAAGGTTTTGATTATGCTAATAAATCGATATCCTATTATACTGGTGGTTTTAGAAATGAAACATTAAACTTTAAAAATGCAGCTACATATAATTTAGTTAATGGTGAAATCGAAAAAACGAAACTAAAATCCGATGGAGAATTTAAAGAGGAAATTAATGAAGATGTAAAAGTGAAAAAAATTACAATGCCTCAAGTAAAAGAAGGTAGTATAATAGAGTACTCTTACACATTAAAATCACCATATATTACCACTTTAGAAGACTGGTATTTTCAAGGAAAAATACCAATGAATTATGTAGAATATAATGTGTATACACCTACTTATTTTAAATATAGAACGGTACTTATAGGTTATGAAAAGGTGGAACAAAGTGATGATGTTATTACAGGAGGAAATTTTTCTCAAAATAAAACAGCATATAAAATTAAAAACGTTCCAGCTCTTAAAGAAGAAGGATTTATAACAAATATAGATAATTATACTTCTATTTTAAAATATGAATTAGCTTCTATTTATTATCCGAATAGCACGGTTAAAAATTTTGCAATAACTTGGGATGACGTAGTTAAAAGTATTTATAAGCACGAAGGTTTTGGAAATGAATTAGAGGCTAAATCTTATTTTGAAGATGATTTGAAAACCATTCTGGAAGGGTTAACTACTCCAAATCAAAAGATGCAAGCTATTTATAATTTTGTAAAGAATAAAATGACATGGAATGAACATTTTGGGGTTATAACAGATAAAGGGGTTAGAAAAGCATACAAAGAGAAAACAGGTAATGTTGCTGAAATTAATTTAATGTTAACAGCAATGTTACGTTATGCAGGATTGGAAGCAAATCCTATTTTACTTAGTACTAGAAAAAATGGTATAGCCATGTTTCCGAATAGAACAGCATATAATTATGTAGTATCAGGTGTAGAGGTTCAAAATGATGTTATTTTATTAGATGCTACAGATAAAAATGCAACAGTAAACTTGTTACCTTTACGAGCAGTTAATTGGACTGGTAGAATTATAAGACCTCACGGAAGTTCCAATGAAATCGATCTTTTAAATGTGCCAATTTCAAAAGATAATGTAACTATTCTAGGAGAAATTCAACCAGAAGGTAAAGTTTCTGGAAAACTAAGACGCGTGTTGACCGATTATAATTCTTTTGTTCATAGAGATAATTTTGCTACTATAACTGAAGAAAGTTATTTGGAAAGATTAGAAAATAAATACAAAGGACTTAGTATTGAAGAGTATAAATCGGATAACTTAAAAGACATAACCAAACCAGTAGTAGAAACCTATTCTTTTACACATGAAAATGATGTAGAAGTTATAGGAGATAAAATTTATGTAAAACCAATGCTGTTTTTTGGTTTTGATGAAAACCCTTTTAAATTAGAGGAAAGAAAATATCCTGTAGACTTTACTTTCCCTTTTAAAGATACATACAATATTTCAATTAAAATTCCTGAAGGGTATGAAGTAGAATATTTGCCAACGGGTGTAAATGCGTCTATGGAGAATAATTATGCTACTTTTAAATATTTAGTGTCTATTACAAACAATAATATTCAGTTAGCTATAAACATGGATATCAACAAATTTTATATTTCTACTGAATCTTATGCTGCATTGAAAGATTTTTTTAAACTAATTGTAGAAAAACAAACTGATAAGATAATATTAAAAAAGAAAACATAATGGATATAAAAAACGCGCAACTGGCAGTTGATAATTGGATAAAAGAGCATGGTGTTCGTTACTTTAATGAATTAACCAATATGGCTCAATTAACAGAAGAAGTAGGAGAAGTAGCCCGAATTATTGCACGTAGATATGGAGAACAATCCGAAAAAGAATCTGATAAAAATAAAGATCTTGGCGAAGAATTAGCCGATGTAGTTTTTGTGGTTTTATGTTTAGCGAATCAGACAGGAGTAGATTTACAAGCTGCTTTTGATAAAAAAATGGACATAAAAACAAAGCGTGATCACGACCGCCATCATAATAATGAAAAATTAAAATAATAATAATGAAAAGTTAGTCAGTTTTTTAACTGCAATTTTTTGATACTTAATTTTATGAATCTGCTTTTAAAAAAAACGATAGCTAAACAGCAAACAGATATAATAGTTACTGGCTCTAAATCGGAAACCAATAGATTGCTATTGTTACAATCGCTATTTCCGAATATTCGATTAGAAAATATTTCAAAATCGGATGATTCTGAAGTTATGTTGAAAGTTTTAGAAACTTTTAAAAACAATCAAACGAATACACATCATTTTGATATTCATCATGCCGGAACCGCTATGCGATTTTTAACGGCTTATTTTTCAATACAAGAAGGACACGAAACTGTTTTAACAGGCTCTCAAAGAATGCAAGAAAGACCTATTAAAATTTTGGTAGACGCTTTACGTCAATTAGATGTTGCCATCGATTATGTAAATAATGAAGGATTTCCACCTATCCGAATTAAAGGAAAAAAAATAACAAAAAATAAAGTCACTCTTAAGGCAGATGTAAGTAGTCAGTATGTTTCTGCGTTACTTTTAATTGCTGCCAAATTAGAGAATGGTTTAGAGTTACATTTAGAAGGTGAAATAACTTCTGTGCCTTACTTAAAAATGACATTGACACTGCTGGATGAAATAGGAATAGCAACTTCTTTTAAAGATAATATTATTTCGGTAAAACCCAAAGAGATTGTTCAACTTGATCGCTCTTTAGTAATTGAATCGGATTGGTCTTCAGCTTCTTATTTTTATTCCATAATTGCCTTATCAAATATAGGTACAGAAATAACTCTTTCCAGTTATAAAAAAAGCAGTTTGCAAGGAGATGCAGCCTTAGCAACTATTTATAAAGAATTTGGAGTTGAAACAATTTTTAATGTATCAAATACAATAACACTAAAGAAAGTTAGTGTAAGTAAAAAAGAAACCTTAAACTTTGATTTGAATAACTCGCCTGATATTGCCCAAACTATAGCTGTTACTTGCTTTGGATTAGGAATAAGTTGTGATTTGTATGGATTACATACTTTAAAAATTAAAGAAACAGACCGATTAGAAGCGTTACAGATTGAACTGACTAAACTGGGAGCTTCTATTTCTGTAACTAATACCTCATTACATTTGAAAGTATCACATCAAATGAATGAAAATTGTGCTATAAAAACCTATCAAGATCACAGAATGGCTATGGCTTTTGCTCCTTTAGCACTTCGAATCAATATAATCATTGAAGAAGCTGAAGTGGTGTCCAAATCATTTCCTACCTTTTGGGAAGATTTAAAAACAATCGGGTTTTCAATTGAGAACATATAGTTTTAAATAGTATTTTAAAAATAAATCTCATTTTACTTGACAACCCCTATTTCACAATCGTATATTTGCACCCGTTTTGATTTCAGAAAAATTCTGATTTCTAAAATCTTAAATTTAAAATTTAACTATGAAGTTATCACATTTCAATTTTAATTTACCTGAGGAATTATTAGCCGAATTTCCAGCTGAAAACAGAGATGAGTCTCGTTTAATGATTGTGAATCGTAAAACAGGAACTATAGAACATAAATTATTTAAAGATATTATAGATTATTTCGATGATGGAGATGTAATGGTCTTAAATAATACCAAAGTTTTTCCTGCAAGATTGTATGGTAATAAAGAAAAAACTGGAGCACGTATCGAAGTTTTCTTGTTGAGAGAATTAAATGCAGAACAACGCTTATGGGATGTTTTGGTAGATCCAGCTCGTAAAATCCGTATTGGAAATAAACTGTATTTTGGAGATGATGATTCTCTTGTGGCTGAGGTAATTGATAACACCACTTCAAGAGGTAGAACATTACGTTTCTTATATGATGGTTCTTACGAAGAATTTAGAGAAAAATTAGTAGAACTAGGAGAAACACCTATTCCTAAATATATTAATAGAGAAGTTACTCCAGAAGATGCGGAACGTTACCAAACTATTTATGCTAAAGAAGAAGGAGCTGTTGCAGCACCAACTGCTGGATTGCACTTTTCTAAACATTTATTAAAGCGTCTTGAAATTAAAGGAGTTAATTTTGCAGAAGTTACTTTGCATGTTGGTTTAGGTACTTTTAATCCTGTTGAGGTAGAAGATTTATCGAAACACAAAATGGATTCTGAAGAGATGATTATCAGTCAAGAAGCTTGTGATGTCGTGAATAAAGCCAAACTTTCTAAGAAAAAAGTTTGTTGCGTAGGTACTACTTCTATGCGTGCTATGGAAAGTTCTGTTTCTTCTCAAAAAACATTAAATCCATATATTGGATGGACAAATAAATTTATTTATCCACCTTACGATTTTAGTATTGCAGATTGTATGATTACTAATTTCCATACGCCAAAATCAACTTTATTAATGATGGTTTCTGCCTTTTGTGGTCATGATTTAATGAAAAAAGCATACGCTGAAGCTATTGAGCAAAAATATAAGTTCTATTCTTATGGAGATGCAATGCTTATTTTATAAATAGTATATATTTAGTTTAAAAGTTATATAAAAAATCTCATCTAAATGGATGAGATTTTTTTATTTCTATCATTTTTATTACTCTATTTCTCAAAAAAATGTAATTTTTAGAAATAAGGATCTTAAATTGTTAATAGCATATAAAAACTTTTGATTAGATACATTTTTAAAGCTTTAAACTTTTCAATACTTTTACATTCAAATAGTAAAAACAATGAATTTTCAAAATACGAGAGAATTTGCTCAAGAATTAGACCGTCAAGACGAATTAGCAAAATATAGAGAAGAATTTATTTTTCCAAAGGTCAATGGTAAAGAGGTTATTTATTTTACAGGTAATTCACTTGGCTTGCAATCAAAAGCTGCAAAAAAATATGTAGAAGAGGTTATGCAAGATTGGGCTAATTTAGCAGTTGAAGGACATTTTTATGCAGACAAGCCTTGGTGGGATTACCATGAACGTTTTTGTCAACCTTTAAGCGAAATAGTGGGAGCAAAACCTACAGAAGTAGGGGTTATGAATACTTTAACGGTTAACCTTCATTTGTTGATGGTATCATTCTATCAACCTTCTGCAAAAAAATTTAAAGTTATTTGTGAAGAAAAAGCATTCCCTTCTGACCAATATATGTTTCAATCTCAAGTAGATTTTCATTCTAAAAATATTGGGTTTAACCCAAAAGATGCTATTGTGGAAATTAAAAGAAGAGAAGGTGAGCATAATATTAGAATTGAAGACGTACTTTCTAAAATTGAAGAAGTAGGAGAAGAACTGGCTTTGGTATTAATAGGTGGCGTTAATTATTATACTGGACAAGTTTTTGATATGAAAACAATAACTGAAGCTGGACATAAAGCAGGCGCATTTGTAGGCTGGGATTTGGCTCATGCTGCTGGAAATATCGAATTAAAATTACACGAATGGGATGTCGATTTTGCAGCTTGGTGTAGTTATAAATACATGAATTCAGGACCAGGAAATGCGTCAGGGTATTTTATTCATGAAAAACACCACAATGATACAACACTTTCGCGTTTTGCTGGTTGGTGGGGTCATAACAAAGAACGTCGTTTTTTAATGGAACCTCATTTTGATCCTGCTCGCAGTGCAGACGGTTGGCAAATTAGTAATTTACCAGTCTTAACATTGGCTCCATATTTGGCTTCAGTACATATGTTTGCAGAGATAGGAATGCCCAAATTAATTAAAAAAAGAGACCTAATAACGAGTTATTTAGAATTCATTCTTCACGAAATTGATGCTGAGATTGAAGGAACAGAATTTGAAATTATAACTCCTAGTAATCCAGATGAAAGAGCCTGCCAACTGTCGGTTTATTTGCATGGACAAGGAAAAGCATTATTTGATTATTTAATGAAAAATGGAGTAATTACAGATTGGAGAGAACCAAATGTAATTCGCTTAGCACCAGTTCCTTTATATTCTTCTTTCGAAGCTATGTATGAATTTGGACAAATTTTAAAAAAGGGAATTATTCAATAGATTTTTGAAATTTAAGATATGACAAAACAACAAATTATAGAGAATTTTGATCCGAGCCAACCAGGATTAGCTGATGCAACCATTTTTGGCTTGCCTTTTTCAGCAGAGCAAAGTGAAATCATTGTAATTCCTGTGCCTTGGGAAGTTACCGTAAGTTATGGTGCTGGAGCATCAGAAGGTCCAGAAGCCATTTTGGATGCTTCTTTTCAAGTGGATTTATTGCATCAAGATTTTCCAGACTTATGGAAATTAGGTATTTATATGGATGAAGTTCCTGAACATTGGGCAAAAAATTCAGAAAAATACAAAGGTTTGGCACAGCCCATTATTGAAGCTTTAGAAAATGGAGAAGATATAGCTACTTTTCCTGCTTTGCAATCTGATTTAGATAAGATCAACAAAGTTTGTAGAAACATGCATACGGAAGTAAAAGAACGTGTATTGTATTGGATGGAAAAAGGAAAAAAAGTAGTTCTTTTAGGAGGAGATCATTCTACACCACTAGGTTATTATGAGGCCTTAGCATCCAAATACGAAAGTTTTGGTATTTTACATTTAGATGCGCACATGGATTTACGAATTGCTTATGAAGGATTTACGTATTCTCATGCTTCGATAATGTATAATGCATTGCAATTGCCTCAAATTAGTAAAATTGTACAAGTTGGTATTCGCGATTTCTGTAAACAAGAAGTAGATGTCGTTACAAAAGAAAATGGAAGAGTATTGGTACACACCGATTTAGATTTGAAAAAGCAATTATTTGAAGGGAATACATGGCAACATTTATGCGACACGATTATTAATTCTTTACCGAGAAAAGTTTGTGTTTCTTTTGATATCGATGCTATGGATGCTTTATATTGCCCTAATACAGGAACACCAGTTCCAGGAGGATTAACTTATGAACAAGCTGTTTACCTGTTAAACAGATTAGTAGAATCGGGGAAAGAAATTATTGGTTTCGATTTAGTAGAAGTAGCACCAGGGGAAAATGATTGGGATGGAAATGTAGGCGCAAGAATGTTGTTCCAAATGTGTGGTGCTTTTGCCAAATCACAAAAAATGGAGGTTGGAGAAAAAATAGTGTTTGAAAAATAAAGTAGGAATGAGCAAGGTTTTGCTTTTCGTCTTCCTAATTTTTCAAGTTGGTTACTCACAACAGAAACTTACAGAAGTTCAAAAATTAGCTACTACTTGTAAAATTTGGGGATTTCTGAAATATTATCATCCCAATGTTGCTGTTGGTCAGTATAATTGGGATGAACAATTGTTTTCTATTCTGCCAAAAGTTGAGAAAAGTACTACTAAAGAAGATTTCTCAGCAGTAATTGAAAATTGGATAGCGTCACTAGGGGATGTTTCTAAAATTGAAATTATTGATAAGCATCCAGAAGAAAACTATTTTTATAAAAATTTAGATTTTTCGTGGTTTACTAATTCTTCTCTTTTTTCAGATAAGCTTTCCAATATGTTACATTTTATAAAAGAGAATCGTTATCAAGGCAAACAATTTTATATTTACATGAAAACGGATGCTGGAGGGAAGGGTATACGTGAGGTTGAAATGGATGAACCAGGAGGAATACCTAGTTTGCAACATGAAAAAAGACCTGAGGCTTTTACTTGGAAAGAAAAGAAATATCGCTTATTAACGTTATTTAGATATTGGAATTTAATAGAATACTTTGCTCCAAATAAATATCTTACAGATAAAAAATGGAATCAATGTTTAAATGATATTCTCCCTAATATAATTTTTGCAAAAGATGAATTGTCTTATAATTATGCATTGTTGGAACTAGTGACTAATTTAAACGACAGTCATGCAACTTATTATATTTCGGACCATAATCCTAATTTGTTGATACCATTTTATCCTAATTTTTTACCTGTGCTTCTAAATATAGTTGAAGATAAATTTGTAGTTACAAAAATTTTGAATGACTCTTTGGCTAAAAAAAATGATTTGAAAGTTGGAGATGTAATCTTAAAATTAAATCATAAAACATTAGAAGACTATAAAAACGAATATAGAAATAAAATTCCAGCATCAAACGAAGCTTATTTTGAAAAGAATCTTTTATTACAATTAAGGAGATTACCTGCAAAAAAAATAGATATAAAATTTGAAAGGAATGGAAAAATAAAGAAAAAAAGTATTGAGTTGTATTCTGATACTTTTTTTGATGATCTAAAAAAAGCGATTAATGGGGAGAAATATAAAGTTATTGAAGGTAATATTGCATATCTCAATTTGGAAAATATTTATGAGGAAGATTTAAAAATTATTCTTCCATTGATAAAAAACACAAAAGGATTAATAATCGATATTCGGAATTATCCTAACGGTGTTCATTTAGAGTTAGCCAAATTTTTAAATCCATCTCCAAAAGAATATGTGAAACAAATATATGCAGATTTAAAATATCCAGGTCGTTTTATATGGGAAAAAACTTTATTGTGTGGAGAGTATAATCCTGATAATTATAAAGGTAAAGTAGTTATTTTAGTAAATAAAGAGACCATAAGTCACGCAGAATGGACTGCTATGTGTTTGCAAGTATCTGAAAACGCAATCGTAATGGGTAGCCAAACTGCAGGTGCTGATGGCTGGAATGCTTCAGTTAAAATCATTTTTAATCACTTTGTCACTACTTTTACAGGTAAAGGCGTTTTTTATCCTGCTGGAAAAGAGACCCAACGTATAGGAATAATTCCAGATATTGAAGTATTACCCACAATTGAAGGTATTCGAAACAACAAAGATGAAGTTTTAGAAAGAGCTATAGAATATATAAATCTAGGGTTTTAAAAGCTTTTTTTTTAGTAAATATTGTTTAAATATAAACTTTTAAAAAAATAATGTAAAATGAATCATAGCTTTTGCGTGTAATTTTGAATTGTTAATTTAAAGATCAGAATTATGAAAAAGTTAATAATAGCCTCAGTAGTATTAGTGTCGATGTTTTCATGTAAACACACTGATGCAGAAATGGAATTAGCAAAACAAGAAGTGTTGGATTCAATACAAGTGGCTCAAGAAAAACAACGTGTTATAGATTCTATGGAACTTGTTGCTGCAAGACAAAAAGAAGTGATATATGTAGATAATACACAAGCAGCACCAGAAAGAAAAGGAATGAGTAATACAGCTAAAGGAGCATTAATTGGTGCAGGTGTTGGTGCCGCAACTGGTGCAATTGTCAGTGATAAAAAAGGTACAGGTGCTATTATTGGCGGTTTAGCTGGTGCAGGTGTGGGTGCAGGTACAGGTGCTATTATAGATGATAAAAAGAAGAAAGAATAAAATATAAAATATAGTTTATAGGTTAGGTTGGTTAAAAAGGGTTGGAAGAATTGTTTTTTCCAACTCTTTTTTTATAAATGAATTGTAAAATCACAAAATTATGATTTCTAATTATAAAAATTCTAGGATTCATTGAGCTACCATCTTTTTATTACTTATTTTTGTGAGAAGAAACTGTTTGTAATGCAAAATCCCAAAGAAATTGCTGTAGTAGGTGCTGGCTTGGTCGGTTCGCTATTAGCTATATATTTAAAAAGAGCAGGACACCAAGTCCAAGTCTACGATAGAAGTCCAGATATTAGAAAAATAAATTTCACAGGACGTTCCATAAATTTAGTTTTATCCAATAGAGGTTTACGTGCGTTAAAAGAAGTAAACTTAGATCAAGAAATCATAAAAATTGGTATTCCAGTTGATAAACGTTGTATTCATACAGGTCAAAACACCTTAACGTATCAGTCATATGGTAAAGACGGTGAAGTAATCTATTCCTTGTCTAGGGGTTTGTTAAACAAAAAAATGGTCGACTTAGCGGTGGCTGAAGGAATCGATTTTCATTTTGAAAGTAAGATTTGGGATGTTACCTTGTCAACAGCAACCTTGCATACTGGTCAAGAAGAAAGAGGAGAATGGACCGAATTAAAACATGATTTGGTTTTTGGAGCAGATGGTGCATTTTCAAGAATTAGACATAGAATGCAACGACAAAGTATGTTTAACTATTCGCAAGAATTCTTACAATTAGGTTATAAAGAATTGCATATTCCAGCTAATCCAGATGGAACACATAAATTAGATAAACATTCGTTACATATTTGGCCCAGAGGACAATTTATGTTGATGGCTTTGGCTAATTTAGATGGTACATTTACTTGTACTTTGTTTATGCCTCATGATGGAGACAATTCTTTTGCTTCCTTGAAAAACGAACAAGACTTAGTGCGTTTCTTTGCCGAACATTTTCCAGATACCAAAGAGGTAATTCCAAATTTGGTGGAAGATTTCTTTAAAAACCCTACCTCATATTTAGTAACGATGAAATGTTATCCATGGACGTATGCTGATAAAGTGGCTTTAATAGGAGATGCTTGTCATGCTATTGTGCCTTTTTATGGTCATGGAATGAATGCAGGTTTTGAAGATATTACCGTGTTAACAGAAATGATGTCAAAATATGGAGATGATTGGGCCAACTTATTAAACGATTATGAAAATTCTCGTAAACCAGATACAGATGCTATAGCGGAATTATCATATCGAAACTTTATTGAAATGAGTTCCAAAACGGCAGATCCAAAGTTTATTTTACAGAAAAAAATTGAGAGATGGTTTTCTGAGAAACATCCAGATAAATGGGTGCCATTATATGGTATGGTTACCTTTAGTCATCAACCATATTCTGAGGCCTTAGCTATAGGTGATAAACAAGATGCCATTATGCAGGAAATTCTGGCTATAGACAATATTGAACAAATCTGGGAAACCGAACCTATTGAGCAACATATCTTAGCATTGTTAGCAGAAAATTAATTTTTTTGTATACAGAAATAAAGATTACATTTGATAGAATATAATCTTTTTTTTATGGTAGAGGCTTTACTTTTAATTGTTTTAGTGTTGTTGTTACTTATTTTATCGAACTTAAATTCGAAGAATAAAGAAATACAAAATTCTATTTATAGGTTGCATGAGAAATTTAACGAGCTTAAAAAGGAATTAGATACTAAAACTTTTGGAAAAGAACAGGTAAAAGAAACAACACAAGAAGCAATTGTTAAAGAGCAAGTGATTGAACCTGTAATAGTTCAAAAACCTATAGAAGTAGTTCCTGAGAAAAAAGAGCCAGAAATTATAAAGCCAATTGCTGAGAAACCAATTGAAATAGTTGCTAAAATTGAAGCAAAACCAGTTTCAGAAAAAGTAGCTACTCCTAGAGTAATGCCTGTCTCTAAAAAATCTTGGTACGAAACCTTTAAAGAAAACAATCCTGATTTAGAAAAATTTATAGGCGAAAACCTAATTAACAAAATAGGAATTCTAATTCTCGTTTTAGGAATAAGTTTCTTTGTGAAATTTGCCATAGATAAAGACTGGATCAATGAACCTGCTCGTGTCGGAATTGGAATTTTGGCAGGCTCTTTAGTGATGTTTATCGCCAATAAACTAAGAAAAAATTATGCTGCTTTTAGCTCGGTATTAGTTGCTGGAGCAGTAAGCATTTTTTATTTTACAATTTCTATAGCTTTTCATGATTACCATTTATTCAGTCAAACGGTAGCGTTTATCATTATGGTCGTGATTACGGCTTTTAGTAGCCTAGTTTCTGTTTCTTATAATCGTCAGGAATTAGCTGTTTTGTCCTTAATTGGAGGTTTTGCTGTTCCTTTTATGGTAAGTACAGGATCAGGTAATTATGTTGTATTATTTACTTATATCGCTATTTTAAACTGTGGAATTTTGGCTATTGCCTATTTTAAAAAATGGAATATAGTTACAGTTTTATCCTTTGTGTTTACTACTTTATTATTTTTATCTTGGTACGTTAAAGAATTATTTGATAACAAATTGCCTCATCAAGGTGCGTTAACCTTCGCTACCTTATTCTACTTTATCTTTAGTATTACTTTAGTGGTTAATAACATTAGAAAAAAGGGAACCTTCACTCTAATTGAATATTTTATTTTAATTCTAAATACTTTTTTCTTTTTTGGAATAGGTATGGGAATTATACATAATTGGGGTATAAATATTAAAGGTCTTTTTACCGTATTATTAGCCGTTTATAACTTAGTATATGCTGCTATTTTATATAAGAAATTTGGTTTAGATAAAAATGCAGTCTACCTATTAATTGGTTTAGCACTTACGTTTGTTACCTTAACAATACCCATTCAGTTTGAAGGCAATCAAATCACTATATTTTGGGCTACTGAAGCTGTGTTATTGTTTTGGTTGTCGCAGAAATCGAAAATTACCTATTTTAAGACAGGAGCTTTTATAGTTCAAATATTAACTGTAATAAGCTTATTTTTAGATTGGATTAAATATAATTACTATGATGCAAATTATCCCATTATTTTAAATTCTTTATTTATTTCAGGTTTCGTGGTGAGTGTTTCATTTTTCTTAGCGTATAAAATACTTCAAAATGAAGATGAGAAAGTTAAAATTGCTTTATTTTCAATATCTTTTTATAAAAAAATACTTTTAGCCATCGGGATACTAGTTACTTATTTTACTGGTTTTTTAGAAATAACCTATCAAGCGAATCAATTTTATATCAATACAGCTTCAGCTTTGTCTTTGTCTGTTGTTTATCACTTTGTTTTTGTAACTCTTTTATTAATTTTGGTAACCCAACTTAAACAGGTTTTCCTCAGGAAAATTACTTTAATTGTAGCAATTATTTCAACTTTCTTTTACATAATTCGTTTTTATAGTTTACCCAATGAAGAATTAGTGGAGAATTTTATCCGAAACACTACCACATCTTTAGCGTTTTATTTTCATTATATTGTATTGGGTTGTCTAATTTATTTTGGATACCAATTATTGAAACTAACCCAATCTGAACCTAAAATTCAGTTTTTGCAAATGAAAATAATGCCTTGGCTGTTTGTATTTGCAACAGTTTATATTTTAAGTAATGAAATAATGGTGCATAGTCTTCAGTTCTCTAAAGGAAATATTGATACAGTTTATTTTGAAAAGACTTTTTCAAGAAAAACAATTACAAGTCCTTATGAAACGAGTGATTATCTTAGGGAAGAATATTTAAATACTGAATTTGATAAAGTAAAACGACAAATTGTAAAAATTGGTTATCCTATTCTATGGGGATTGTTTTCTTTTGTATTCTTAATTATTGGTATTAAAAAGCAATGGAAAAACCTTCGTATTATTGCGCTTTCTTTGTTAGGAATAACTATTTTAAAATTATTTGCCTACGATATTAAAAATGTTTCCGAAACAGGTAAAATTATAGCCTTTATTCTATTAGGTGTTTTAATTTTAATTATTTCTTTTGTGTATCAAAAAATTAAAAAGTTAGTAGTAGATGAACAACCAAAATCGAATGCAGATGAAAAAGTGGATTAGTTCAGTAGTTTTAGTAGGCTCATTTTTGGGTTGGTCCCAAAATTATAAAGGAGAAATAAAAAATATACAAAGCGATAGTTTGTATCAAATTCAACTTGCTCCTGAAATTAGAGCTGTGTCTCATGAAGATTTACGTTATTTTAGAATTTTTGATACCAATAAAAAGGAAGTGCCTTATGTTATATCCAATTATAATGGTGAATCAGAAAGATATACTTCATTTAAGATTGTTTCTAAAAAAAGTATAAAAGATTCGATTACATCAATTGTAATTCAAAACGAAACAACTAAGAAAATTAATCAATTCAATTTGAATGTAAGTAATGCTGCACTTACGAAGCAATACAATATAAGTGGTAGTTATAATCAAGAAGAATGGTTTGGATTAGTAGAGAACGAAACCTTAAAAGATCTGATTGCAATAAAGGGTACCGCTTTAGAAAAAACTATTTTTTTTCCTGTTAATGATTACCCTTATTTACGAATTGAGTTTAATGATAAAACGTCACTTCCTATTCATATACAAGCGATAGGAGTGTATGAAAATCAATTTTTTCCTGAAGAACCAATTGAAGTCAAAACTTTTACTTATAAAAGTATTGAAAATAAAGAAAGAAGAGTAACCCAAGTTGTGTTTTCTGCAGAAAAGAGCTATCAAATAGACGCTATTTCCTTTGAAATCGCAACTGAATTATATGCACGTGAAGCTAGAATTACGAGAAAAGAAGAAATAAAAAACAAGAAAACAACTACCATAAGAGATCAACTTTTAAGTTCATTCCTTTTAAATTCAAAAATGAATTCAAAAATTAAAGTTAGTAATTTGAAAGAAAAAGAATTCACTATTGAAATTGAAAACAAGGACAATCAACCATTGGAAATTACAAATATCCAATTATTTCAAAATCCGATTACTATTATTTCAAGATTAAAAGCCAATGAGAAGTATGAAGTGGTTATTGATTCTACCTATTCAAAACCAACCTATGATTTGGTTAATTTTATGGAAAGTTTTCCTGTTGGAATGCCTAAAGCAACAATAACTAATTTTCATAAAATTGAGAAAGAGAAACACATAAAGGAAAAGTCTTTTTGGCAAACTAATGGATTCATGTGGCTTTGTATTGTTTTAGGAATAGGTATTGTAGTTTATTTTGCTTTAGGTTTATTGAAAGACATGAAAGAGGAGTAACTTAAATTCACGTTTTTAACATCAAAAGGAATTTAAATTAAATTATACTTATTTTTTATTAGTTCACTACGCTTCCTCTCGATGTGCTTTCTGAAAGTCAAATGCTGGTTTACAAATCGCAAGATATTCACAAGGTAATTCAAAAGGATTGGAATATTGGACTCTAGTGTTTGCTTCAATTCGTATCGATTGACCAGCTTCTAAAACAATTGTTTCTCCCTCAATAATGAATTGTTTTTTACCAGAAATAATATAAGTGTATTCTTCAAATTCTGGAGTTTGAAAAGGTTCGTTCCAACCTGGTGGTGCAACCATATGTGCAATAGAAATAGCATGATTATTTGTGGCAACACTACCGTGATGTTCTTCTATTAATTTACCATCTGTAGTAGGTACTACAAAAGGTTTTTTTTGTAGGGTGTATTTTTTCATTGTGATGTCATTGCGAGGGACGAAGCAATCTCCTCATTATAATTAAACAATCATTATATTTTCAATTTCGCTAAATAAATCATTCCAGTCAGGATTCATTTTTTCTATTAACCCTATTTTTGTAGCTCTTGAACCAGCTTTAAGTTGTTTTTCTCTTGCAATAGCATCTCCAATCTGCTGAAAATGCTCAAAATAAACTAATTTATTCAAATTATATCTAGAAGAAAATGAATTTTCATATCGTTTTTCTATGTGTTGCAAAATCCTTTTTGGCAAATTACTTGTAACTCCGATGTATAAAGTGGTATTGTTTTTATTGGTAACTATATATACGAATCCTGGTTTCATTTGTATGAAGTTTAGTTTTAGATTGCTTCGTTCCTCGCAATGACTAATTATTACTTCTTCAGCATTTTCATTAATACACCCATTGCTCCTCTAATAAAAGTAGCACTTGTTAATACTTTTACCACTCCTTTTGTAACCGTATTTGTTGTAGACGAACTCCTTCTAGACGAACTCGCTTTTTTGGCTTCTTTTTCTTTTTGTTTTTCAGCTTCTTCTTTAGCTGCAGCTATTTGCGCTTCTTCCATTTTTTTTCCTAAAATTTCATAAGCACTTTCTCTGTCAATTACTTCGTTGTATTTCCTAGTTAATTTAGATTTTGCAATACATTCATTAATTTCAGGTTCTGTTAAAACATCCATTCTACTCATTGGAGCACGAAGCATAGTAGCCGCAAGAGGTGTGGGTATTCCTTTTTCATTTAAAGCGGTTACGAAAGCTTCTCCAATTCCTAACGAAGTAAGCACTTCATCTGTTTTGTAATATTCTGAAATAGGATAATTTTGCGAAGTTTCTTTAATTGCTTTTCTGTCATTTGCGGTAAAGGCACGTAAAGCATGTTGGATTTTTAAACCCAATTGAGCCAAAACACTACTTGGAACATCCATAGGATTTTGTGTAATAAAATAAACGCCAATACCTTTGGAACGAATTAGTTTTACAATCGCCTCAATTTGATCGAGTAGTGCTTTGCTAGCCTGATCAAAAATTAAATGCGCTTCATCTATAAAAATGATTAACTCAGGTCTTCCAGCATCGCCTTGTTCTGGCATAGTGTTGTAAATTTCAGCCAATAAGCTTAACATAAAAGTTGAGAAAAGTTTGGGTTTATCCTGAATATCTGTTAAACGAATAATGTTGATATAGCCATTCCCGTTTTGATCAATGCGCATTAAATCGTCTACTTCAAATGATTTTTCTCCAAAAAAGAGTTCGGCACCTTGTTGTTCTAATTCTATGATTTTTCTTAAAATCGAACCCGTAGAGGAGGTTGAAATTCGACCATATTCTTTTTCAAACTCTTCTTTTCCTTCTTCGGTAGAATATTGAAGCGCTTTTTTAAAATCTTTTAAATCTAAAAGAGGAATTTGTCTATCGTCACAGTACTTAAAAATAACCGATACGACTCCAGATTGAGTGTCGTTTAAATCTAAAATACGGGAAAACAAAACTGGACCAAATTCTGAAACTGTAGCGCGTAATCGCACTCCGTTTTGTTCTGAAATAGTCATGAGTTCTACAGGAAAACCTTTAGTTTCGTATGGGAGTGTAATTTTAGCATGTCTTTCTGTAATAAAAGGTTTCTCTTCTCCAGGAACCGCAATTCCAGAAAAATCACCTTTAATATCCATCATTAAAACAGGAATTCCATTTTGTGAAAGTTGTTCAGATAAAACCTGTATCGTTTTAGTTTTACCGGTTCCAGTTGCACCAGCTATTAAACCATGACGATTTAATGTTTTTAATGGAATAGTTACATGCGTATTAGCTACTGGTTCGCCATCTAAAATGGCACCACCAAGCGTAATAAAATCTCCTTTACAAGTATAACCTTCAACGATATGTTTGCTAAAATCTTCTGTTCTGCTCATTGTTTTTGAATTTTCAACTCAAAAATAATAAAAAATACTTTTGCAGAATATTTTATTGTCTTATTTCAATTTGGTTATCCCAATGTTAAAGTTTAAAGCGTCTAAAGGAGTGCCATCGTTGTTTAAAACATACTTAAATGCTATGACATCACCAACTGAGAAGTTCTCAACTAAAGTACCAGATGAACCCCATGTATCTACCGCGCTTAAAACAATAGTTCCTCTTGTTGGATAACCTACTAATGTCCCGTTTTTATAAATCCCAATTACAAATTTTCTTGTACCACTTGGTACATTTTCAACTGAAAATGCGGCATTCATTAAATACGTTCCTGATTCACTAATGGTAATTTGACCATTTCCAGTAACACTATATACAGAACTCGTATTAGCAATAACATCCGTTGAGTTTAAAGGGAAATTAGCATAAGTGTTCGTTTGAGTTGCAACAACTGTGTCTGAACCAGGAAAATTTTTATTCAATGAAATGGTAGGATTAGATGTTCTAGAAATGTTTTCCCACCCTAAATTCGTTCTCATATATAAAGCATCATCAGAGGTGTTGTAAATCACTGATCCAATTAAAGGGTTACTGATCGCTTGCATTTGAGTATTTGACATTCTTGGAGGAACAAAGGTTTGTGTTGTGCTATTTAATTCTAATAACGAAGAAGGGTTTGGAGAAGTCGTTCCAATACCTACTTGAGCATTTATTATAAAAGAACATGAAAAGGTTAATACGGTAGCAATAATTTTTTTTATCATGATAAGAATGAGTATAAAAGTTAATTTATTTTAACAAAACTAAATGCCGCAAAAACTAGATTTAGATTTGTACTGTGATTGATGAGGTATTTAATGTCTATTTCATCATTTATACTTAAGTTAAAAGTCATTATGCCGCTGGTTCCCCAATAATCAGAAATTGTTTGTTCACTTTCATTTTTATTGAGAAGTCCAAGAAGCTGACCATTTTTGAATAATGCGATTGAGTAGGCTTTTTTTCCACTAGGCATATTATTTACAGACAATTGTGCACCTATCATATATATACCGTTTTCCTTAATTCTTATTTTTCCATTTGATAGTATTTCATATGTAATTGGATTTCCTGTTTGAATATGAGAATGGTTCAGCGGGAAATTGTAATACGTGTTATTTGAAACAGTAAGTGTTCCACCGTTTTTTTTACAAATTAGACTTGAATTGTCTGTGTCTGATGCATTCTTCCAACCTAAAGAGTTGTAAATGTAAATCGAATTAAATGTAGTATTGTAAACAATGGAACCAATTAAAGGTGAAGAGATTGCTAACATTTGAGCGTTAGTCATTCTTGGAGGAACGAAAACTTTGTCTGTACTAGAAATTTCAAGTAAAGAGTTTGGACTTGGCGTATTGGTACCAATGCCAACTTGGCTAAAGCAAGTATAGCTCATCAGCAAAAACACAAAAATGGTTTTCATAGCAGTAAAATGTTAATAGCGATGCAAATATAGTTTTTTCTTATTAATTATTTACTTTTTAATTTGTTAAAATCATTGATTATTAAGTGTTTAAAAAAAATACTTTTTAGATATGTTTTCATTACCTTTGCAAACTATTTTTATTAGAATGTTACAGAAAGAAATACAATTAGCAGTTGATAAAGGAGAAATGTTGCCTTTAATGGAAGAGTTTTATACGATTCAAGGAGAAGGGTATCATACAGGAAGAGCTGCTTATTTTATACGAATTGGAGGTTGTGATGTAGGATGTCATTGGTGTGATGTTAAAGAAAGTTGGAATGCCGATTTACATCCTCCAACAGCTACAGATGTTATAGTTGCTAATGCAAAAAAGTATGCAGAAACTGTTGTGATTACTGGAGGAGAACCATTAACTTGGGATATGACTTATATTACAACTCAACTAAAAGCCTCTGGATTAAATGTGCATATTGAAACTTCTGGGGCTTATCCAGTAAGTGGTACTTGGGATTGGTTTTGTTTGTCACCGAAGAAAATGAAATTACCAGTACAAAGTGCCTATGATATTGCTAATGAATTAAAGGTAATTGTATATAATAAGCATGATTTTCAATTTGCTGAAGAACAAGCGGCTAAAGTAAATAAAAATGCTATTTTATTTTTACAGCCAGAATGGAGTAAAAAAGAGGAAATGACACCTCTTATTATAGATTATGTAATGAACCATCCGAAGTGGAGAATTTCACTGCAAACCCATAAATATTTGAATATTCCTTAAAATATGATAATATAATTTCCAAAAAGAGAAAACTATAGTTTTCTCTTTTTGGAAAGATAAAGATTAATTTCCTAGTTCATCGCAAGCATTTGCCATTGCAACTTTAACGCCATAAGATGCAAAGTTTCCAGTTGCAATATCTGCTAAACCAGATGAAGCCCATTGTGTCCATGTTTGGTCGCATGGATCTGAAGGATCAGTAGCAGTACCAGCTCCAATCTTTTTTAATTCATTTAGATTTAATTTTTTAAAATTCTTTAAATCTTTTAAACTCATTTTTTTCATAAAATTGTTATTTATATAATGCTAAAGTAAATGGTTTTTTTAAAAATAAATATATTTTGAAGAGTTAAAATGATGTTAAAAGGAAGGTGTGAACTTTTATACAGTAATTCGAGCTAAATAATCAAAATGTTTTCCTTCCATAATTAATTCACTTTGTAATCCATTAGCGTAACAGGCATTTTGTAACGTATTATAATCTAAATAGAGCCAAGGAAAAGAATCTTCAATTTCATTTTTATATCGAATGTTAAATGTTAACTCTCCATAATAACCTGTAGCAGGAACTTCGTAAGCACCATCTTCATCTTGATCGAACATGTAAATGATATCTGAAGAATCAATTAAAATTTGTCCGTTTTGTTTTACTAAAGATTTTAACTGCTTTAAGTGTTTCGCAATTTGTACAAGTGTGCCAAAAATTCCTGTACCATTCATTAATAATAAAATAGTATCGTATTTATTTTCTTCTTTAGAAGTATCTAAATCCAATATATTCTTAACATAAGCCTTTTGTAAGCCTCTTAGTTGACAAGTTTTTATGGCATTTGGTGAAATGTCAATACCCGTTACATCATATCCTTTTTTTTGTAGATATAAAGCATGACTTCCAGCTCCACAGCCAATATCTAATATTTTTCCTTTTGCCAATTGTAACGCTTTTTGCTCTATTTTTGGCATTGCCTTAAAATCTCGAAACAAATAACCCACATCCATTTCGTCAGTATCACTAATAGAAGTTTCGGTGATAATGGGTTCAGGATTATTATTTGTTTGATAATCTAAAATAGCTTTGCCAAAAAGATCTTTCATAAAAAAAATTTAGGAGTTTAAAAATATAAGAGTGTAAAGGGTTAAATTTGTTCAACTTTTGGTAAAAGACAATTGTAAATTTTAGGAAACCATGTTAAACCAACTTGAACAGCTTCAAAAACAAGCCAAAGATAAGCATAACGAAAACAAAAAGTATTTCGATAAGCTAAAAAAGAAAACACCAAAAAATTTAGATTATGTTATGCAAGACTTGCATGAAGCTGAATTTAAAAAAACCGATTGTTTGGAGTGTGCCAATTGTTGCAAAACAACAGGGCCTTTATTTACTAGTGCCGATATTGAACGAATCTCTAAATTCTTTAGACAAAAACCACAACAATTTATAAACCAATATTTACGTATTGATGAGGATAATGATTATGTGTTGCAAAGTGTGCCTTGTGCTTTTTTAGATCAGGATAATAAATGCTTTATTTATGATGTTAGACCAAAAGCCTGTAGAGAATTTCCACATACAGATCGTAAAAAGTTCCAACAAATCTCTAATTTAACTTTAAAAAATGTGGCTATTTGTCCAGCTGCTTTTAATATTGTAGAAAAAATGAAAGAAAAACTACCTTTATAAGGTATAAATTACAATTAGTTTTCTTTATAAATTAAATACTTCTTTCTCATTTCTTTAAAACGCTGTAATCCTTCTTTCCAAGAAGTTCTAATTTCTACTTCAGAAACCCCTTTTTCAATTTGCTCTTGTAGTTTTTTTGTTCCTGCCAGTTTAGTGAAGAAAGTAGTAAAGAATTTGGGTTTATTTGTAGTTTCAGTATATGCTTTAATTAACCATTTTAACTCTAATTGTTTTACTTTTTGGATTTGAGTTAAATCTTCTCCATAGCAAATTACATTATTATATAATGGGTCTTTTGCTCCTTCATTGGGTTTTGGTGTAAAACTATAATCGCTTTTTGGTAAGTAAGGTGAACCATAAATTTGAAATTGATTATTTGTACCACGTCCTACACTTACATTCGTGCCTTCAAAAAAACATAAACTAGCATATAAATTAATAGCTTGAGCATTAGGTAAATTTGGTGATGGTTTAACAGGTAAAACATAGGGTAAATTTTTGGTGTAATTCAAACAAGGAATAACTTGTAAAGAGCATTGAATTCCTTCTTTTAACCATTTTTCACCATTTATCATTTGAGCATATTCACCTATGGTCATGCCGTGTAAGACTGGGATACTGTGCATGCCCACAAAACTATGATGTTCTTTCTCTAATATAGGACCGTCTATAATATTTCCATTTGGATTGGGTCTATCTAAGACTATTAATATGATGTTGTTTTCCGCACAAGCTTCCATTATATAATGTAAAGATGAAATATAAGTGTAAAAACGAGCGCCTACATCTTGTAAGTCAAAAACTAAAACATCAATATCGTTTAGTTGTTCTGCTTTGGGTTTCTTATTGGTTCCATATAAAGAAATAATAGGTAACCCTGTTTTAATGTCTTTGTCGTTTTTTATAGTTTCACCCGCATCAGCTGTTCCTCTAAAACCATGTTCTGGGGCAAATATTTTTTGTAAATCAACTTTTTTAGATAATAAAAAATCAACAAGATGGGTGCCGTCATTTAGAATACCTGATTGATTGGTTACAATTCCTGTTTTTTTATTCTTTAATAATGGTAAATACCTTTCATAATTATCGGCTCCTGTTTTTAGTTCATGATATAGTACTTTGTTACTTGTAATTTTAAGTTCTAGTTTATTTTCGCTTGTATCCTTTTTTTTAACAGAATTTCCACAAGAAAAAACAAATAAAACCAAGAATAAAAATGTATTTTTGAAGACCAATTTACTAAGCATAAACAGTTTGAATTTAGAATATTTTATTGCCAAAAGATTAGTTGCTACTAAAAAGGATAAAAGTAGTGTTTCTTCTCCAATTATTAAAATTGCAGTTACAGCTATAGCTATCGGCGTAATTATGATGGTGGTGTCGATTGCAACAGGGATAGGCTTACAAAAAAAAATTAGAGATAAAGTGTCGGCTTTTAATGGTCATGTTATTATTTCTAACCATGATGATAATCAATCACAAGTAAGTACAGTACCAGTTTCAATCAAAGAAGATTTTTATCCTACGTTTTCTTCTGTCTCAGGAATAAAGCATATTCAGGCTGTAGCGACTAAAGCAGCGATGATTCGTACTGAAGAAACTGTAGAAGGAATTATTTTTAAAGGAGTAGGAAAAGATTATAATTGGGATAATATTGCAGAATATTTAATAGAAGGAGTATTACCTAATATAAATGATAAGTTAACAGACGATATAGTCATCTCTCAATTTTTAGCTAAAAGACTAAACTTACAACTTAACGATATATGTAGAACTTATTTCATTAAACCCGATAATCAAGGGTATAATTTAAGGAGTTTTAAAATTGTTGGGATTTTTAATTCTGGGTTTCAAGAGTTTGATGCAAATTTTGTGTTAGGCGATTTACGACATGTTCAGAAAATTAATAAATGGAATAAAGATCAAGTTGGTTCTTTTGAAGTTTTCTTAGACGATTTTACTCAAATTAGTCAAAAAGGACAAGAAATTTATAAAGAAATTCCACCTACTTATAATAGTGTTACTATTTTAGATAAGTATTATAGTATATTCGAATGGTTAAAACTTTTCGATTTTAATATTGTCGTTATTTTGGTAGTAATGATTTTAGTTTCTACTATTAATATGATAGTAGCACTTTTAGTACTTATTTTAGAACGAACCCAAATGATAGGAATTCTAAAAGCAGTTGGTGCGAGTAATTGGAATGTGAGAAAGATATTTATATATAATGCAGGGCATTTAATTGTGCGAGGTTTGTTATGGGGAAATAGCATTGCTTTAGTGTTACTCCTTTTGCAAAAATATTTTGGTATTGTAAAATTAGATCCAGAGAATTACTATGTAAATGAAGCACCGGTTGATATCAATATAGCTTATATTTTACTTCTTAATTTAGGTACTATTGTTATTTGTTTATTGGTTTTGCTTATACCTTCTTATATTATAACAAAAATTACACCCGTTAAAGCCATTCGATTTTCTTAAATTTTTAGTAGCAGATAAAATATGCGATTAAGAATTTTTGTCCCGCTTTTCGTTTTATCTTTTTA
>NZ_PJQW01000017.1 GCF_004303025.1 Flavobacterium sp. J27
AACCAGTGAAGCTAGCTTCACTGGTTTTAATTAATTTATTGTAAAACTTGTCAATCTATTTTAGGACGACTCAAACTATGTAGTAAAATATTTTTTTGTTATTTTTCATGAAGTTTTATTCAATTATTACTAAGACCTTTTTATAATTGTAAAATTTTACAAAAATGTCAAATCCGACTACATATAAAACTCTTTTTGAACAAGTAATTCGAAGTTATGCTCCTGTAAGTAATGCTTCAATGGAATTATTGTATGAAATATCAGTATTGGAGTTTTGGCCAAAAGGAACGTTGCTTTTACAAGTTGGAGAAGTAGCGAAAGCACTTCATGTGATTTGTAAAGGTGCCATTATTGCCTATTTTATAGATGAGAAAGGAAATACGTACAACAAAAATATTTTTTTAGAAAAAAATTTTGCAGGCTCAAAAGTGTCTTGTTTAAAAGAGACGCCTTCAGAATTTGCTTTAGAAACGTTAGAAGATTGTATCCTACTTTCTCTGAATTATAAGAAGTATCGGGAACTTATTGATAACCATACAGATTTAAAAGATTTTTATATTGCTTATCTCGAAAAAAATTGGGTAGTGGACAAAGAAAAAAGAGAAATTAGTTTGGTGATGCAAACGGCTACTGAGAGATATTTACAATTATTAGAGTTGCATCCAACTTTAGATAAGCGAATTCCGTTGCATCATATTGCTTCTAATTTAGGTATTACTCCCACACAGCTAAGTCGCATTCGTAAAGAATTAAAAGAAAAATAATATCCATCAACATATGTAAAGAACTAGTATAAAATTCTAATCGAAATTTGCTGTATGAAAGAGATTAGTTTATACATCATTGCATTTTTAGGCGGTATTTTTTTAGCCGTTCAAGCTGGTTTCAATTCGCAATTAGGTAATTATTTAAAGCAACCTATATTTGCGGTTATTGTCACTTCGGTGGGAAGTACTTTTTTTGGAATCTTACTCGCTTCCTTACTTGCAAAAAAAACACCTACAATCACATTGTTAGCCGATGTACCTTGGTATTTATGGTTTATAGGAGCATTTTTTAGCATGTTAGGCATCTCTTTCTATTTTTATACTATTCCTAAATTGGGTATTTCTAAAGTAATTGCCTTAGGTTTGTGTGGACAACTTTTATTTTCTTTTTTAGCAGGAAGTTATGGTTGGTTGCATCTACCTGTTGAAATGATTACACCCAAGCGAATTTTAGGAATTCTAGCGATGATTATCGGAGTCTTTTTACTAAATATGAAATAATGAATATCACACAAGAAAATATTGAAAATTTAACTTCTCTATGGAAAGAAGTAGCTTTAGCTACAGGGAATTATATTGTTTCTGAAAGTATTGCTATTGCAACAGTAGCCAAAGGGCAATGGCCAAACCGAATTTGGTACCAAAACAATAATGATATCCCAATTAAAAAAATAAGTCATTGGTTACAAGATAATACTGTTCCACTCACGTATGCTTATTTTAATGAAGGGGAATATGAGAACAATTATGATTTTTCTTCCTTTCAATTAAAATCAAGTCAGTATGGAATGTCTTTGTTACTTGATAAAAAATGGGATATAACCTCTAGAGTGATGTTTCAAAAAATAGAAGATGATAATAGTATTGCAATATGGACTACTAATTTTGAAAAAGCTTTTGGATATCCTATTTTACCAGAAATACTTCAAAAAATGAAAGATAAGCTCTCTTTCTTTAACATAGTTTTTGAAGGACAACCAGTAGGAACAGTTGCTTTATATATAACCCAAACGATTGCTGGTATTCATTGTTTAGGTGTTGTTCCAGAAATGAGAGGAAAAGGTTTTGCGAGAGAAATAATGCAATTTGTTTTAGAAATTGCCCAAAATAAAGGAGCAACCATAGCGGTTTTGCAAGCTTCAGAAATGGCAAAAGAATTGTATTTTTCTATGGGATTTCAGCTGGATTTTATGCTACATAATTTTGTTCGGAAGTAATAAAATAGTAATAAATAAAAAGCCTTTCAGAATGAGAAAGGCTTTTTTAGTTATCTGAAATTAATTTAAATCTAAGGGTATTTTTACACTCAATGCAATATTTAAACCAGGTTCTGAAATATTGTATGCTCTAAAACGAGACATATGGTTTACATAATTTTTATCGAAAATATTGTTTGCGGTTAACGTAAAAGCCGTTTTTTTATAAGTGGTACCAATGCCTATGTTGAAAATAGAATAACCTGGTGTTTTTAATTCATTTTCAGCTACTTGGTTTTGGTCGAAAGTAGAAGCAATTGTTAGGTTGATAACCGAACTACTAAATTTACCAAAATCATTCAGTGTGATGAACAAAGTATTCGTTAATTTGGTAGGATTCATCATAGGTAAATACGAATCATTGTCTGTTCTTATCCCTTTTAAGGTTGCAAAACTATTGTCTAAACGAAACCATTTTAAGCCTTCAGGATGAATAGAAACAGTTGCTTCTCCACCTGTAATTTGTGCTTCCGATTGTTGGTATTCATACAAAGGCACACTTACAGCAGGATCTAAATTACTTGGAACAGAGGTTCCTGTTGGTTCAATATAAATATAATTACGAATGGTATTCATAAAGAAAGCCCCTTCGATGCTTATTGATTCATTAGCATAAACGGCGTTAAAATCAAATTGTTGATTGTGTTCTTTTTTAAAATTAGCATTACCTACTTCAAAGCGTTGTGATTCTAATTTGAAACCGTTAGATGTTAATTCGTTTAAATTAGGCGAACGGTAACCAGTTGCAAAACTGGTACGTAAGGTTAGTTTTTTTGCAATCGTATAGGCTATTCCTGCTGAACCACTCACATTATTGTACGATTTAGAAATTTCGGGAATTGTATAATTCAAACCATTGGTTTCATCTGTGTCTAAATTTCTGGAATCAAAACGTGCACCCAAGCTAAAATTAAAATTATTATATTGGTATTTATTTACTGCAAATAAACCAAAATCTTTAATCCTTGCATCAGGAATTAAAACGGTTTGCGCTCCCGAATTGTTTTTATTGTTTTGGTACATCCCTTGAGAACCAATGATTGTACTGAATCTATTCCAAGTAGGAGCGTACCATTTTAAGTTATAAGTTAAACTTTGTAAGGTCATGTCTACATATTTGTATCCTTTTTTTACGCCTGATAATTCTTCATTTTCAGTACGATGATTGTTTTGGTAGCCTACAACCAAATCGAATTTTGACTTGCCTGTTAGAAAAGTAGAACTGGAGGTAATTCTGTTATCTACTACTGTATGAAAAGGCGCTTCTATTTCAAAAGGGTATTTTTCTTTTTCAATATCTGAATTGATGATTTCACCGTTTGGACCAAAAGAAATGTCTTTTCCATCTAAGATTCCAAAATATGCTTGATTAAAAGTATATTCTAAATTGGTAGCCCCCCATTTTTTGTGAGTACCCACATATCCTTTGACACCATATTCTAATAATCGGGTATTAGGAACTCGAAACGATTGGTTATTGATAAAATAGTCAGAAAAAAGTTTGCCTAATGCACTCACCCCCCAATTTAAATTTTCTTTAGCTCCATCTACTTTTGCATTCGCTCTCCAGCCTAGATTATTGGTAGACATGGCTGCAAAAGCAGAACCTTTCGTTGTTCCAATAGCAGCAGGTTTGGTTTTTACAAAATTAATCACACCACCCATAGCTTCTGGTCCATATAATAAACTTTCAGGTCCTTTAATGACTTCAATTTTTTCAAAACCATTTTCATTAACGCCAATACCATGTTCGTCATCCCATTGTTGTGTTTCAAAACGCACCCCATCAATAACCGTTAAAACACGATTACTCGAGAGGCCTCTAATAGAAGGTCTGCTCACCATAGTTCCAGAGGTAACTGCGTCTACACCAGGAATTTTATTTAAAATATCCATGACACTAAAGCCACCTACTTTGGCAATATTATCGATGTCTACTACATCTACTTCATAAGTATTTGTACTTTGTGTATTAATGTAAGAATTAGACAAAACGACCTCATCCATTTGAATGATATGTTTTTTTAATTGTACATCTATTTTTTGTTCGTTCGTGGTTTCAGAAATGATAATTTCTTTGATTACAGGTTCGTAACTTAAATAAGAAAATTGAAGCGTAAATCGCCCTTTGGCATTTAAGCTTATAGAATAATTTCCATTTTCGTCTGAAACTACTCCTTTGTTCCATTCGGTAATGTAAATGTAAGCTCCAGCTAAAGGTAGGTTAGAATTTTCTTCTGAAATGGTTCCAGAAATACTATTTTGCGCTTTTAAAAAGGTTGATATACTTAAAAAAAATATCAAGAAAACTATTTTTTTCATTTCTTGTTTGAAATTTAACAATATTGGTTGTAAAAATAGACGAAAATTATCTAATAAAAAAGGTTTGGTGTTAACCAAAACCCTTTTCGTTTTTTTATCGCTTATTCTTTACTAAATCGATATATTCTGGTGCCATTTATCATTCATGGGTTGTTTAAATGAATGTGTAAATAACTGTACAATAGGATGGAAGCGGGTTGAAATAACTGTTGTTTTACTGGGCTAATTTTAAATCCTGATTTCTTTTCGTTATTAAGTAGCTCTCCATTTTCATCCCACCGTAATGTGTTACCGGAACTATTCTCAATTTTTCCATTCTCATCCATAGCGACTAACTTGTTTTCTTTGTCATCATATAAAAAACCTTCTTTTAAAGTTAAAATAATATGGTCATTTTTGTCTTTTAATATATTTTGATTCTCAAATTTCCCAATGAGGTTGTTGTTTGAGTAGATGGTTCCATCTTCTTTAATTTCCATAAAAACAACATCGTTTTCTCCTTTAATTTCAAAAGCTGAAATGTTTTGTTTTTCTGATTTTTCCTGACATGAAATGACGAATAAAAATAGTACAATACAGGGTGCAAGTAGTTTTTTCATGGTTTAAAAATTAATAGGTTATATTTTACAAAAATACGTGCTATTGCATTAGTTGTCAATACGTATTTATACTGATTTTTGCTCTTTTTTTGTACGTATAAATACGTATTTTTAATATTTAACCTAGTGTTTTTTAGAGTGTTCAAACTTTGTCAAAGTATCATCGATTAGGTGTTCAATGGTTAGAAAATTAATTGCCAATTTTGCGATTATGTTTTCTAGGTTTTCTTTATCATAAGATTCCCAGCCTTCTAATAAGGTTAAAGGACCAAATTGAGTATTTACATTTTTCCAATTGTTTTTATATTTCTGGAAATCATGTCTAAAAGCTTGAGCAAAATCGCTACTTTTTAAATGATATCCTTTTAATTCTCGAAGTTTTAAAGCATGAATATTGTAGTAAATTCTATTCTGTTTTAACGTTTTTTCGTTTACCCAAATAGCAAAAAAAATTCTAGTTTTAGCAGTAAGAGGATCAGTGTTTTCGTTTGACCATGTGGTTTTGTATAATTTTAAAACAATAGAATCTAGAGTAATGCCCACATGAATTTGTAATTGTTTAGCTTTTAATTCTTCTATATTAATTTTTTCAGCTGCTTTTTTGAATTTTTCTAAATAATAGTTTTCGTTCATAATTTTAGTAATTCAAGTTATGGTTCCTTTAGCTACTTTTTTTATCATACCAGTTTCAGAATAAATTCCAAAAAACATTTTTTCTAAACGTATTTATTTTTTGTATATAATCTGATTTGGTGTTACATTTTCAAAGATACAACATACGATTTTTATCAAAATCATTATTTAGGGGGTATTTTAACAATTAAATTCTTTTTAAAAAAGAGTGGATTTAAAAAAAAATACTTAAATTAGTAGAACAGATAGTTTAATTTTTGCCATGAAAAAAGGGATCCTTAGGTATGACAGTCCTGTTCTTTTGATATGCGCAGCAAAAGAAGTAGTAATTTAAAACTTCAAAACAATGTTTCTCGAGTAGATGTTGATTCTAGTACTTACTATTAAACCACCTACTGGAGGAATATTGTCATAAAAATTTAAGAATTCACTTTTTTTAACAAGGCTTCATTTTCGAAGCCTTTGTTGTTTTTTCTTTCGGTTTCTCTATAACTTTTTGGAGTCATAGCTTTACTTTTCTTAAAGGTTCGATTGAAATAAGGTATGTCTCTAAAACCACATGAATAAGCTATTTCTGAAATCGTCAAGTCGGAATTAATGAGAAGTTTGCAAGAAGATATAATTCTATACTCGGTTAAATATTGAAAAAAAGTCACTTTTTTTATTCTTTTAAAAAATACACAAAATGATGATTTTTCCATATCCAAAAATTGCGCTACATCATCTAAAGCGATATTATTTTGGAAGTTATTCATAACATAGAGTTCTAAAAGTTGTATTTTTTTAGTGTTTCGGTTTTCAATAATGGGTTGTCCTACAATGTTAGTGTTTTGAGTATGAGCTAAAATTGATAAAACTGATAAAAAAGAAATAATTCTTTCTTGAGGGGTTTGATTGAGCATTAATTTTAAAATGTTCTGTAAATTAAACAATGCTTGTTCTTGAAAAGCTATTCCATTTGAGATTTTATTAATACTTTCTATTTGTTCGGATAATTCTGGAAAAGTTGCTTTTAAATCAATTAAGATATCAGTAGAAAAAAACAAACAGATGTTTTCTATTTTACCTTCTTCATCATGAGTAAATTCATCAAATGACCAACAGTGAGGAAGATGAGGAGGAATTAAAATAATTTCTCCTGCATTAAAAGACGCTATATTATCTCCAATAATTCTTGTGCCCCTTCCTGTTATTATATAGGCTACTTCCCAAAAATCCTGTCTATGCAAATGAATTTGTTTATCCCATTTAATATGTACATGGTCTAATTTAAAGGATTGATTCAAATGATTTTCGGAATGACAATATTTTATAATATCGGGCAAGTTGTTGTTTTTTTGATATAAAATACAAATATAAGACAATATTATTCAACTATATCTCAATTTGAATTGTTTCAAACCTCTTACTTTTATGGTCCAAATATTACTTATAGATATGACTGATAAAAACGCCCTTTTACAATCAAAATTGCATTACAAAATTTTGGATGCACTGCGAGGTATTGCCGCTTTAGTTGTAGTTGTTTTTCACATTTTAGAGATTCATTCGGGAGGTGATCACACAAAGCAATTGTTAAATCATGGTTATTTAGCGGTAGATTTTTTTTTCATTTTATCTGGATATGTAATCAGTTATGCATATGATGACAGATGGGATATTATGTCTTTAGGACATTTTTTTAAGAGAAGAATAATTCGTTTACAACCAATGCTCATCTTTGGAGCTATTTTTGGTGCGGTATTGTTTTATTTTCAAGATTCTGAAATTCTGGGTTGGGGAAGAATTTCCGAAGTAGCTGTATGGAAATTACTTATTTTAACAAGTATGAGTTTTTTTCTAATACCAGTAGGGAAAGGATTAGATATTAGAGGTTGGAATGAAATGTTTCCAATAAATGGCCCTTCTTGGACATTGTTTTTTGAAGAAATTGCTAATATTTCATATGCTTTAGTTTTAAGAAGGTTAACTAATAAAATAATGTTCATTTTAGTTTTAGTAGCCATGCTATTTACGATTCATTATTCACTTACAAATCCTCAAGGAGATATTATTGGTGGATGGGCAATTGATGATCCAACTCAATTAAAAATTGGTTTTATTCGTTTAGCATTTCCTTTTTTAGCAGGTATAGTATTAGCTCGAACTGTGAAAGTAGGTAAGCAGAAGTATAGTTTTTTACTTGCATCTGTACTTTTAGTTGTTTGTTTAGTAATGCCAAGAATTGGAGGGCATGAACATCTTTGGCAAAACGGTTTGTATGAATGTGTTTGTCTAATTATTGTTTTTCCCTTTATAGTATGGTTAGGGGCAAGTGGAGAAGTAAAGGGTGCAACGGCTAAAGTAAGTGATTTTTTGGGTAATATTTCTTATCCAATTTATATTACGCACTTTCCGATTGTCTATGTTTATATGGCATGGGTTTCAAACCACAATTATACACTTGAAAAAAGTTGGCCATTTGCAATTTTAACCATGTTAGTCTCTGTTATTGTTGCTATAGCAGCTATGAGATTATATGATATGCCAACTCGATTGTGGTTAAAAAGTAAATATTTATCTAAAAAATAAGAACAAAAGCTTCGTTTTAGAAGCCTTTGTTCTTATGAATGTGAGAGGTTTATTGTTGTTAGCTCTTTGGTTTGCCTACAAAAGATCATTTTTCCATATGTTATAATCACTTTTCATGCAGTGCCCACAAGGTCTAAAACCATTTTCAATAGCTTCTTTTATAGAAGAAAAGAAAACCCTATTTTCTCGATTCATTCGTTTGCCTGATTTACAATTTAAAAAACCGTAAATTTTGAGTTTTTTGTTACCACCAAAATTAATCTCTCGTTGTTTTATTTTACGATATAAATCATTGTTTGCTATTTCTGAGTGATGTATCATAACTAACTTATCGCATCATGAAAAATAATACCTAATGTGTGTCTATTACCCGATTTGACTTCACTTACTCCGTGTTTCATATTTACTCGGTAATATCCTTTACTTCCTTTTTCAGGTTTAAAGTTAGTAGTAAAAATCAGCATATCGCCTTTTGTAGGTTTCAACACAATTGCTTTAGATTGCGCTCTCGGAATTTGTTGTGTCATTACAAATTCTCCTCCTGTAAAATCTGAATCGGGCTCATCTAAAACAAATACAATTTGAATTGGAAAATAAATTGTGCCATATAAATCTTGATGCAAGGTATTAAATCCATCTTTGTTATATTTTAGAATCAAAGGTGTAGCTTTATCTTGTCCGTTTTGGAGGCATTTTTCTAATAATTCAGTATGTAGTAATGGGAATTGAAGCTCCATTTTTAAGGACTTGAACCAAGTATTAGCGATTGGTACTAATTTTGTATAAATGTTGGTACGAAGAGTTTCAATGATTTCTGGTAAGGGGTAATTGAAATACTTGTATTCTCCTAAACCAAAGCGATAACGTTCCATTGTTACTGTTTTTCGATATAAATTGGGGTTGTTATAATTGGTTTTCAATAGTTCACATTGTTCGTTTGAAAGTACTTTTGGAACAATAGTATAACCGTTTTGATGCATTTCTTCGGTTACTAAATACCAATTAATGGCGTCTATTTTTGCTACAATAGTTTTCATGTTCAATTATTAGCTATTTCTAAAAAGATAGCACACAATTCATTGGGCTGACTAAAAAAAGGAGAATGACTGGTATGCATTTTGTATATTTTTGTACATGGAGTTTCATGATACATTTTTTGTTGAATGTAAGGTGTTACCGCTTTGTCTTGTGTACATTCTATGTAAAATCTTGGAACACTTCCGTAATTTTTTTCAGTTAATTCCAAAGGTGTTTTTCCTGTTTCAGCACTTTCGTGACCCAATAACATTCTCGCCATTTGATAAATAGTATCTTCGCAATCATGATAAAGTCCTTCTTTGTAAATTTCTGGTTGTAGGGTATGTGAATTGGTTTCAGGATATCTTGTTACATATGGTTTTAGCACGCTGTTTAGGTCTTGAGAAGAATACGCAGCTTGTGTTTTACCATTAGGAATTAAATAAGCCGCTAAATAGATTAATTTCTCAATTTTTTCTGACCGATATTCTGCAAGTTGCGAAATCATGATTCCGTTTTTGCTATGTCCTACCAGAATTACTTTTTCTTCTATACTGTCGATAAGTTCACAAAGTTTTTCAACTGTAGTTTTTAGATTTACATTTTGAATAGGCGTTTTATCTCTACCCATTCCAGGTAAATCAATGGCATAAACGGTATGACCTTGGTTTTCAAGAATAGGTACTACTTTATGCCAGTTCCAAGCGCAATGCCAAGAGCCATGAATTAAAATAAATGTTTTCATGAAGAATAATTTATGATATTGAGATGCAAAGATTAGGTTTATATTGGCTAAAAAAAATCCGAAACTTGCGGTATTTAAGAAAGTATTGTTTTAGGCATGCAGTTTTACACGAACATACATTAAAATATAAAAAATTCCTTACTATGTGATAGTTAGGAATTTTTTTTAATGGAAAATAAAGGTTAAAATAGTAATCTTATAGATATGATCAATTAAATGATTAAAAATGTTTTTAGTACTGATACTTTAAGTTGTTTTTAGACTATGTAATCTAATATAACTCACATAAGATGCTATTAAAATTGCAAGAAAAACAAATCCTGCAATGACTTTTTCTGTTGGATCTCCTACTGCAAAATGAGCTAACGAAGCTGAAGCAAACATGATAGTAAAACCAGTGTATGCTATTTCTTTTGATAATCTTGAGGGTAACCAAAGCATGATTGCTCCAATAAATTTTGTAATTCCTAATTCTATTCTAAAATAATCTGGAAACCCTAAATGTTGCATTGAAACTTTTACTTCAGGTTTTAATAATGTTTCAAAACCAATAAATAGCATCATTGCTGAAATAATTCCTGTTGTAACGTAGTACGTTATTTTTGTTCTTTTCATTTTCTTAATTTATAATTTATATCATTACAAAAATATTTATATTTACTTTCTAAAATATAGTACTTTCCAAAATGTAAGTAGTTACTTTTTGGAAAGTTTCTAAGTGAAATATTAAAAATGTCAGTAAATAAATTAGAATTAACTCCAAAGGAATGTACAAATAGTTTATC
The DNA here is from genome assembly GCF_004303025.1 of Flavobacterium sp. J27. Taxonomy (GTDB): domain Bacteria; phylum Bacteroidota; class Bacteroidia; order Flavobacteriales; family Flavobacteriaceae; genus Flavobacterium. The sequence continues at coordinate 10,696 of NZ_PJQW01000017.1, forward strand.
GGCTACGGAAGATGCCTTATATGTTCTTGGAGGCAGATGGACTATAAGAGTAATGATTGCTGTTTTAGGAGGACATACACGATTTAATGATTTGCAACGATCACTAAACAGTATATCAGCAAAAGTGTTATCAAATGAATTGAAAAAATTAGAAGCTAATCATTTAATAGAAAGAAAAGTATTTGCAGAACATATTCCTGTTTTGGTAGAATATGTGCCAACCGATTACAGTCAGTCATTAAAAGATATTATTACAGCTTTGGCAGAATGGGGAAAAACACACAAAAAAAAGATAACTTACAACGAATAGATAGAAGTCAAGTATATAAAAGAAATGTGTTATAGAATTCTTTTTAGGATTTGAATTATCAAGTTTTTTAATTAGTTTTAAATATATTTCTTATTTATTTCAAGTCTTTGTTTATTCTTAGAAAATTTTACAGATTTTTTCTATTAAAAACAGTATTTTTTCTAGTATATTTTTTTTAAAAATTATTATTAGATATACCATTTGTTTTGGTTAAATGGTCTGTTTTCTATTTTACCACTGTTGCTTCAAGTTCTATTTTTAATGTTTCGAAAAGACTTTTAACTTCTAATACAGTAGACGTTTGTTTTATTTTATTTGTTGTAATCCAGTCTTGTATTATGTCGAAATTTTCAAATAGTTCGGAGTTTGAAGTAGTGTAAATATTTAGGCGTACTATGTTTTTTAATTCATAATTAGCACTGCTAATTACTTTTTCTAAATTTTGTATAGCTTGGATTAGTTGCGAACGCATACTTTCCTTGCTAGATATGCCTTCATCATTTATTGCCGTTTGTCCTGAAACGTATAAAGTACTTTCAATGTTTTTTACATCTATTGCTTGTACATAATTTCTTGCGTCTTGCCAAGTCCATGGATTGATAATTTGTTTTTTCATTTTTGTCTTTTTTAATAAAGTTTATTAATGCAAAATTATCAACGGTTTTGTAAAATGATTGTGACCAAAATCACTTTTAAAGGTTCTTTCGTTTATATAACCTACTAAGTGTTTCTCTTGAAACCCCTAAATAAATTGCTATTACAGATTTTGGTATTCTATTTGCAAGTGTAGGGTATAATTTTAGGAATTGTTCATATTTCTCTTTTGGAGTAGACTTCAGTAGTGATAATATTCTTTTTTGACTAGCAATATGACCTTTTATGGATTTCTCAAGAAAATAGTTAGCTAAATGATATTTGCTTAAAATAGATAAATACGAATCATAACTCAAACTATATACTTCAGTATCTTCAAGGCATTGGAGCATTAATGTAGCTTTGGTTTTATTATAAAAAGCAGAAAAGTCTGTTTCCCACCAATTTTCAAATGCAAATGATAAAATAAATTCTTTAGCATTACTGTCAAAGTGAGAGAGTTTTACTAACCCTAAATGTATGAAATAAACATCCTGAACCATATCATTCTCACTAATGATAAAATCTCCTTTTTTGTATTTTTGATGTTTAAAAACAGTACTCAGTTTTATATTTTCTTCATCTGTTAAGTTTTCAAAAATACCAATGTTATTTTTTAGAATAGTGTTCATTTTGTATTAAGTTTCTAAATAAATATTGAATTACTCATATTCAAGCAGAACTGCAAGCATACATTTGCTAGAGTTTTTAAATTTGTTTTTCTCAAATATACCGTTTTCTGTTTTTGTTTTAAAAAAAGAGGACCAAAATAGGATGAAGATTTTTAGAAAATAAATTCTTTTGAAATTTTAAGTTTTAGTTCCTCTTTAAAGTAAATTATTTAAATAAAAAAATAATTTAGAATAAAAGCCGATAAAATTATCACAATTAGATAGTTAAATTTTTGAAAAAAAATGTTTCCTTTTTGATCATTCATGAAAACTTCAAATGGTATTTAGGTTAAAATCCCTAAGTAAAAAAAAATATTACTTATATTAGAGCCAAAATTTCCAAGCATGCAGAAAAATTACTTTACCTTAAAACATTCATTTTTTATATTTTTTTGCTTATTTTTTTATAAGATATCTAACTCCCAAACTTGGCAATGGGCAATTGATGGTGGTTCAAACAATCAAATTAGTGGTACAGAAAAAACGATAGATATGCTTAATGATCCTCAAGGTAATTTATATTTTTTAAGCACTATTGGAAAAATAGGACTTCAACTTGATGGTATGCCATTAACCGCTTACGATGGTGGTTCAAATAGAGATTATTTAATTGCTAGCTATGATTGCAACGGTACATATCGTTGGAATAAGGTTATTGGAGGACCAAGTACCGATAGAATAGAGAACTTACAAGTTGATGGAGCTGGAAACATTTATGTGTCTGGAACTGTCTATAATTCTTCGCAAAACTTTTCTGTACATTTTGATACCGATTCTATTATCCCTTTTTCTGTTTTACCCGATGTAAATAAAAAAAATTTATTTTTACTTAAATACAATCCTGATGGTGTATTTCAATGGTTAAGAATGCCACAACAGGATAATGTGTCAATTACTGAAGCGTTTAGTCATAGTCTTGGTCTAGGTGTACAAACAGATATACAAGGGAATAGTTATTGGCTTTGTCTTGTGCCACCTGGAACTTATGCAGAAGGGGCTTTTGTAAATAATACAGCGGGAGATCATTTTTTTATTTTTAAATATGATACTTACGGAACATTTCTTGAGGCAATACCCTTACAATTTGAATTGATAGGTGTTTTAGATGAATTTAAATTTTTAAGAAACTCTAACACAGGTGGGTTTTACATAGGTGGTACTTTTGATCCCGATAATGGTATAATTACAGTAGGTGACCAAAATATTAATTCCAATATGTATTTAGTGGCTTTTGATAGTAATGGAAATTATATTTGGAAAATAGAAAATGACCCTAACATTTTTGGAAAGATAACCGATTTCTGTATAGATAGCAATAATGATATTTATATTACAGGAAGTGGACTAGCAGGGGATAGTTTTGCAGGTCAAACATTTACTTCAAATCAACCACATATGTTTCCTTATATTATTAAAATTGATGATTTAGGGCAAGGCATATGGTCTACTAATGCAGAAACATTAGCAGCATCTGACGGAAACGCTATTGTAATAAATAATAATGAAATAGCAATAACGGGGCAACATGCTAGTATAACTTGGGATGATGTTACTCTTACTCAGCAGCCTAATGCGTTTTATGATGTTTTTTTTGCACGATTTAATAAAAGTGATGGAACTATAATAAGTCTTGAAGACTTAGAGAGCAATTTTGGTGCTTCAGAATTTGGGTATGCATTGTCTTCTGATAACAATAATAACTATTACCTAGGAGGGAACTTTAATGGTTATTTATATTTTAATGGTGATACATTTAGCGCATCTTGGGAAGATTTTTTTGTTGCAAAATATGGTAGTGCTAACTGTCCTTGTGTTTCACCCCAACCTAGTTTTTCTTTTAGTCAAGACGGTCAAAATGAGCAAACCTTTACATTTAACTATAGTGGATCACTTCCATACGATTCAATCATTTGGGATTTTGATGATGGAAATACATCAATAGAAGGAAATCCGCAACATACTTTTAACAATTTAGATACCTATAACGTATGTGTTACTGCAACGAATAGTTGTGGTAGTCAAAGTTACTGTTATGAGATAAACAACATGTTGAACACAGATGACTTTAGATTTGCTAATACATCTGTATATCCAAATCCATTTAACAACTCCATTACTGTAAGTACTGATTCAAATTTAAAATATAAGATTTATTCTCTTTTAGGTGTAGAAATAACTTCAGGAAATATCATTTCTGGTAAGACTGAGTTATTCTTGTCAAAATATTCTGCTGGATATTATTTACTTCAGTTAGAAAATGAAAATGGAAACATAAAGATTATGAAAATTCTAAAAAAATAAAAAATCCACTTTATATACAAATAGTGTTTGTTTATGTTTAGATAGTATATATCCAATTTATTTCGGATTCAATCCAGTATGGTCCTTCTAGATCGGTTTTATCGTAATCGCCAAACATTATTTCAACTATTTCAAGTTGATTGTTTTCATATTTAAATAGTCTATAAAAGGGTCTTGATAAGATATATAACAGTCATGATTATTTGGTTTTGAAAGCCAATTTATTTTTCTCCAATATCTTAAATATCTATTTCCTTCAATCACTAATTTAAGAACAATCACATCATCTGTACCAAAACACTGGTCCATTTTATCATTACTAGAAGCAAAATTAGAATTCAAAAATAAAGCATATATATATTCCAAATCAGATTTGTTCTCAAGATTTGTTAAATCAACTAAACCGTTAGTAGCAAATAAAGAATGAATGATATTTTTTATTTTATTTAAAAGCTAGAGTAAATTCTCCTCTTTGTTATCTATCCATTTCTTTTTATTTCTCATTAATTTCTTACTTAGCTTTACTTTTGGAGAATATTTCTTAAGGAAGCTTTCTGTAACAAATGTCAAATTTGATTATTCAAAATATACTTTTTTTTAGCTTTATTTCCGAAATGAAAGGTAGAGGTGTAATTTTTAACTAGTATTGTTTACGTGTTTTTTTTGTTTATATTTGTATTTCAAATTCGGCAATGAGGTCTGCCTTAAACCGTTCCACTCGGGACTGATGACATCTACTTTTAATGGCTTATGCTACAATAGAATCATTTATTTTAAGGCAATATGAATAATACAAAGCGTATAAAATTTTTAACCTCATTTGAGCAAATACCTTCATTAATTTATCTTTTAAAATGGATTTTTATTTGCTTGATATTAGGAATTATAGCAGGAAGTATTTCCGCTTTTTTTCTTTTAAGTTTGGAATGGGTAACAGATTGGAGAGAATCACATTTATGGATTATAGCGTTGTTACCCGTTGGAGGTTTTGTTATTGGTTTATCCTATCATTTGTATGGAAATAGTGTTGTAAAAGGAAACAATTTATTGCTTGAAGAATTTCATTCACCCAAAAAAATAATTCCATTTAGAATGGTTCCACTTGTTTTGTTTGGAACACTTTTAACCCATTTTTTTGGTGGTTCAGCAGGCCGAGAAGGAACGGCAGTACAAATTGGTGGCGCTGTTGCCGATAGATTCACAAAGATTTTAAAATTATCAAAAAGAGATAGACAAATAGTTTTAATTGCGGGTATAAGTGCCGGTTTTGCTTCTGTTTTTGGAACTCCTTTAGCGGGAGGAATTTTTGCATTGGAAGTACTCATTTTGGGTAGAATTCGTTTAGATGCTATAATTCCAAGTTTTATGGCTGCTGTTTTTGCTGATTATTTCTGTCAATTTTGGAATGTTACTCATACGAAATATAATGTTAATTTTGTAGTTGAAATGACACCAGTAAATCTTCTGTGGTCTTTATTAGCAGGCATTATTTTTGGGTTGGTCGCTATGTCTTTTTCTAAATTAACTCATTTTTGGAACAACCTTTTTAAAAACAATATAAAATACCCACCGCTTCGTCCCGTTATTGGAGGAACGATTTTAGCTATCGTCATATATTGTATGGGAACTACAAAATATATTGGATTAGGAATACCAACGATTATAGACGCGTTTAATACAAATTTAAATTCATATGATTTTCTATTAAAAATGTTGTTCACATCGTTTACGCTAGGTGCTGGTTTTAAAGGAGGGGAAGTAACCCCTTTGTTTTATATTGGAGCTACTTTAGGAAATGTTTTAATTTGGTTTATTCCATTACCAATGGATTTACTAGCTGGGATGGGATTTGTGGCAGTTTTTGCAGGTGCTACCAATACTCCTATAGCTTGTACGATTATGGGACTCGAACTTTTTGGGATAGAATCTGGTGTTTTTATTGCGCTGGCTTGTTCTACCGCATATTTATTTTCTGGGCATTCAGGTGTGTATTCTTCTCAAATTATAGGAAGTCCAAAACATAATTTATACATGCGAGAAAAAGGCTTGTCTTTATCTGAAATTGAAAAGAAAAGAAAGCAAAAGTAAAGGACTTTATACTGATAGTGAAATAGAGGACACCTTATCAATATCTCTTTTCTGTCACAATTCTGTAACCATGTTTACTCTCGCTCCAAGTCCAATTTCTAGCCTTCACATGAGATATAGCATCTTTTAAAGCACTATTGTTCTCTTTTCCAAAACCTACTCCATAAGTGTTTCTTTGACACCCTTTTGAGTCTGTTGTAGTTGCAATAACAATTACCATGTAATTTCCCATGTAATTTCCCCAATCTATATTGTCTTTACTTTCTACGTTTTCCCATCCTGGGTTATTTCTCTTTACATCTGCGACAGCTTTTTTTTCCAATTCATAGGATCCTAATTCACCATAATAAATTTGGTAACCTAAGTCGGTTGAGTTACAGCTGGTAGATTTTTTTGCAATAGATACAATAATGTTTGTTTGTTGCGCTTTTACAGTTAACCCTAAAAATAGTGAGATTGCACTCATAAAAATCATTTTTTTCATCGTTTTAAATTTTTAAGTTTTTGTTTTTTTTGCATACAATCTTGCTTATTATGTTTAACTTATACAGAAATACTATTTATTGAATTTATTTACTTAATTCAGTTGATAGTTTTACCCATTAAGCATATTTTTTTATTAATTATAAATAATGCAATATGTATAGCAAATGTTAATCTGGATAATCCAAATATATCTCGTTCTTTTTCGGGTTGCAATACTTAGTTATTGGTATTTTTACCTGCTATTTGTAAGTGTTTACATCTGTTTATTGATAAATAAATGCTATTGTTTAATAGATGTTTTTTTAGAGTAAAGTATTTTAAAACATGGAAGACACTAATAATACTATAATTTATAACGAAGAAAAATCGTGAACCTAGGAAGAAAACGGAAAGCAAATGTTTAGAAAATAATAAAAAAGAATTGCTTTATTCTTGGTACAAAATGGATCTGTTTTTATTACAAGTTTGCTAGTTTTCGCCATCCTGTTTTTCTCTATTATTTACTGTGATATTTTCTTTTTCAAAAACAAATTGTCCATTGATGTATTTAAGTTCTCCTTGTCTTATTGTATCAATGTCAAGCCCTTGAGAATACAAATAATTATTTCCGTATTGATATGTAAGTAGTTTTTTATCTGCATCATATTTTATATATGGGCTTTCTTCCATATTAACCCCATTTTCTTGACAAAAACCAAAATAGTTCTCCTGTTTTGATTTTACAATTGCATGTGTAATTATTGAATCCAAAGAAAATGAAATAAGGTGTGCAGTTTCGCAGTAGACAGTCATTACAGATGCTGGTCTTCTTGAGCTATTATCTATAATCAAATAGTTGTGATCTGGAAGTTTATAAATGGTGTCAATAGTTGTAAAATCAATTTGCTTAATTTTTTCTTTCTCTTTAAGGTTGAAATGAATCCAAGATTTCCAATCAGAATTACAATAAGCCCCACAACTTTCCATTTCAATTGTGAAAATTTTAAAAGAATTGTCTGGCGAATAAAAAACGTTACTATTTACAATATTTATTCTGTTTTCACTAAGAATACTGTCTATATGTTCTCTAGACATTGAGTCAGTATCTTCAATATAGTCTTTTATTACTTCATATTTATAATTTACTAAAATTAAAGAGTCTGATATATTGTCAAAAGTTTTATCATCTTGAAAAACTGTATCCGATTTGAACGAACATTTCAAAAAAATAACAGCAAAAATCAGGATGAAAAATTTTAAAGTTGTTGTCATTTTTTAAGTGTATGTTTTTTATTTATATTTTCCCCATTGTTTTTTAAGCAACATGTTTATATGTGTTATAAACTGTCAATATCCCTAACTAATCTAACACTCATGCCAAATTCAATTCCCTTCCAAGGACCAGTTGCCATTTGTTTTCCTCTGCTACCAGATGTTGCAAAGCCATCTATAAAACTTATATAACTTGATGTGTTTTTATTTGGAGTTGTTTTGCTCCAGAAGGCATATGCTCCATTTCCCCAGACATTTGAAGTATCTAATTCCTCAAATTGCTCTCTATATAATTTACGATCTTCTTTGCTTTGGTTAATACTGCGATATTCCTTTATCGTTGGAACTCGCCAATCTGAAAAGCCTGCATAATTTTCGGAATTTAACTTATCTTTCCACTGAAATATTTCTTCCCAGTCTCTTAAATATCGCTGTTTTATAATTCCAAAGTCCTTTTTCATCCATATTAAGTTTGAAGATGAATCAACTACGATTAAAGTAGAGTCGATGTTAGGTTGACTCTTTTTCACTATAGAATCGGTGTTAATTACGTTTTGTAATTCGTTTTTAGGTTTAGCTGAAGTTTTTCTATTATCACATGAGGAATTTATCAAACCTATTATGGTAACAAAGTATATGAGAGTTCTTGGCATTGTCTTTAACTTGTATATATGTTACAAAGTTACATAAAGTTAACCTTTTAGGTAGCTTTTTGGGTTAGCAATATAGTTTAATTTAAAACTTAACTACCACTACAATCTATTTCTAAGAGAATCTCTGAAAGAATAGTAAACATACCAGCGTTTCGATAAATCGCCTTTTGCATCGTATATTTTTGGTTTACTAAATGACTTCAAACCGTATGCGTTTTCGTATGCATTTGTTAAAATTATCTTAGTTAAAGATATAAAAAAAGCGGTTTCAAATTTCTTCAAAACCGCATAAAATCTAATGTTTTTAAGTATTTAACTTTCGTAGCGAAGACGGGAGTTGAACCCGTGACCTCAGGGTTATGAATCCTGCGCTCTAACCAACTGAGCTACCTCGCCATTATTTTGTTGGTTGTGCATCTCTCAATGCGGGTGCAAATATATAATTATTTCTTTTTACTCCAAACATTTTTTACTAAAATATTTTTTTAAAAAATCTGTTTTTTTCTTTTTGGTTTTTCAGATTATTCTCTATATATTTCCAAAATAAATTTTAAAAAATGGAAGTTAAATTAAAATACGAATTAGAATTCCCCATTCATGCCTCGCCTTCTTTATTATATCAATACATATCAACGCCTTCTGGTTTGTCTGAATGGTTTGCAGATAATGTAAATTCAAGAGGAGAACTTTTTACTTTTATTTGGGACGATTCTGAAGAGAAAGCTAAATTAATTGCCAAACGTACTGGAGAAAGAGTTAAGTTCCGTTGGTTAGATGAAGATGGTGGTGAAACAGAGTATTTTTTCGAAATTAAAATTATGGAAGATGAAATTACTAAAGATGTTTCTCTAGTAGTGGTAGATTTCTCAGAGGAGGATGAAATGGAAGAATCCAAATTGCTTTGGGAAAATCAAGTTTCTGATTTAAAACATGTGCTTGGTTCTGTATAAAAACTCAATATTATAAAGTATATTTGTCCCGATTTTAATCGGGATTTTTTTTATTATGGTAAATTATAATGGCACTATTTTAGAAAATAGTGGAATAGCTATCGAAGAAAATAGAGGTTTTTTGTTTGGAGACAGTGTGTTTGAAACGGTTCGGGTTTTGGATAAAAAAGTATTGTTTTTAGAAGATCATTATTTTAGGTTGATGGCGTCTATGCGTATTTTTAGAATGGAAATTCCGATGAATTTTACCATGGAATTTTTTGAAGAACAAATTTTATTACTAGTCAATGCTCAAGAAATTGATTGCCATTCGTTTCGTGTGCGACTCTCAATTTTTAGAAAAGAGGCAGGCTTTTATTTACCTAAAACAAATAATATTGCTTATGTGATTGCCTGTGTGCCTTTGGAAAGCGATATTTATGGTTTTAAAAAGACAGCTTATGAAGTTGAATTATACAAAGATGCCTACGTTACAAAACAACTTTTTTCTTCTTTAAAATCAAATAATAAAATCATACAAGTAGCTGGAAGTATTTTTGCTTCTGAAAATGGATACGATAATTGTCTTTTACTCAACGATGAAAAAAACGTGATTGAAGCTTTACAAGGGAATATTTTTATGCGAATGGGAAATACCATAAGTACACCACCTGTTACAGATGGTTGTTTAAATGGTATTATGCGAAAGCAGATTTTAAATTTAGCTAAGAAAAAAGAACAATATGAAGTTGTGGAGCAATCTATTTCACCTTTTGATTTGCAAAAAGCAGATGAATTATTTGTAACCAATGTAATTACAGGAATTCAGCCAATTACTAAATACAGAAAAAAGGAATATGAGGTAAAAACAGCTTCTGAGTTGCTTCAGGCTTTAAATGTGATGATCCGACTTAGTTAAGAATTGGATCCGATGGTGCGTTAGAGAATAATACATATTCACCACCTTGTTCCTGAATTTTTTCTTTCCAAAAATATTGAGTAGCTTGTGCTAAAAGTTCGCTTCTTTGTGTATTTTCGGTTATTATCCATGAATTTTCTTTTAATTCACTTTCTAACTGATTTACAGCCCAACCGCTATAACCTAGGAAAAAACGAATATTGTTTTTGGATATTTCGCCTTTGTTGATCAGTGTTTTTGTGGTTTCAAAATCTCCACCCCAATAAATTCCATGTGCAATTTCAATACTGTTTGGAATAATGTCTGGAATAGTATGAATAAAATAAAGATTGTCTTGTTCTACAGGCCCACCGTTATACACTTTAAATGAAGCTTCGATTTCTGGAACCAAATCATTTATAGTATATCCTAATGGTTTGTTTAAAATAAATCCTACAGATCCATCATTATTGTGCTCAGCTAATAATACAACTGATCGGTTAAATGAAAAATCTCCTAAAGTGGAAGGTTCTGCTATCAGCAAATGTCCTTTTTTGGGTAAAACTGATATCATAAGCAATGATTTTTATTTAAAATTATCAAAAAAAGTTTACAAAATCAAATATTTTTCTTAATAAATTAAAAAAAAATCCCGCTTTTGCGGGATTTTTTGATGTATGTAAAAAAATAAGATTAGTTTACAGCTCCGTCTAATTCTGCACCAGCTTTAAATTTAACTACATTTTTAGCAGCAATTTTAATAGTTTTACCAGTTTGAGGGTTTCTACCGTCTCTAGCCGCTCTTTTAGATACAGACCAAGAACCAAAACCTACTAATGAAACTCTCCCGCCTTTTTTCAAAGTTCCTTCAACGTTGCTTAAAAATGATTCTAAAGCTAATTTAGCAGCTGCTTTTGTAATTCCAGCAGAAGCTGCCATTGCATCGATTAATTCTGACTTGTTCATAATAAAATGTTTATTAATTTGGTTAAACTTAATTATTTCAACACAAATTTAGTCGTATAACTGAATTGTGCAAGTGTTTACAACTATTTTACCTTAAAATGTTAATAAAACAATGGTTTTGTTAATAACCTTGGTGTTTTTTGATAACAAAATCGATTTTGTCAGTATTTATAAGGCTTAAAAAGCGATTGCGTTTTCTGAAAATGCTATTCCATTCAATAATTCTCTTGTTTCCATTTTTCTTTTTCCAGGAAACTGTAAACTGTTTATTTGTAAATAACCATCTAGTGTAGCAATTTTCATTTCTTTTTTAGAAGTAACTATTTTTCCAATAACCTCTTTGTGTGATTCTGGTATAAATTGAATGTCATATAGTTTTACATTCCATTCATTTTCTTCATCTTTAATATAGGTCCATGCAGCAGGGTGGGGGTTTAGTCCTCTAATTAAGTTGTAAATTTCATTACCTTTCTTTTGCCAGTCTATTTTACAATTCTCTTTATTTAGTTTGTAAGCCGTTTTTAAAGCTCCTTTTTCTTCTTGAATAGTCGTTTGAACCGTGCCATTAGCAATAATATCTAAAGTTTCAATAACCGCTTGGCTACCTAAATGCATTAGTTTATCATGTAGAACACCTACAGTTTCATCATTTGCAATAGGCATTTCTTTGTGCAAAATCATAGCTCCAGTGTCTATTTTGTCGTCTATAAAGAAAGTGGTAACACCTGTTTTGGTTTCCCCATTTATAATAGCCCAGTTGATAGGTGCAGCACCTCTATATTGAGGTAACAAAGAGGCATGAAGATTAAATGTGCCATATTGAGGCATTTTCCAGACTACTTCTGGTAACATTCTAAAGGCTACTACTACTTGTAGATTAGCTTCCCAGCTTTTTAATTCGTTTAAAAAATCTTCCGATTTTAGATTTGTAGGTTGTAATAAATTCAAATTGTGCTCCAAAGCGTATTGTTTTACAGCGCTCATACTCACTTTTTGCCCCCTGCCTGCAGGTTTGTCTGGTGCAGTTATTACGCCTACAATTTCGTACGGACTATGATATATAGTATTGAGAATCCCAACGGCAAAGTCTGGTGTTCCCATGAATACGATTTTTAATTTTTCCATTATAATAAATAATATTGATTATAAGTATTGATTGCTATTTTATTTTTTTCTAATAATGTTTGTACCGCAAAGATAACTTGTTCTGTGGTTAAGTCTAAGCTATTTTGAATTTCTCTAGAGTTAGCATTTTTTTCTTTTAATAATTGCATTACTTTGTCAATCAAATTCAAATCAAGCGTGCTTTTTTGTGATACGCAATAGGAACAAATGCCACAAGGAGTTGTTGGTTTTTCATCAAAGTAAGCTAATAAAACATTGCTTTTGCATTGTTCAGCTGAGATATAATTCATTACACTTTTTAATTGGTTTACTTTTAATTCGTTTTGCTTTTCCAACGGTTTTGCAATCCGATTGATAGTTAAAGCATCTTCTCTTACTTCATTAAAGGTAATTCTACTATCATTGTTTTGAATGTGGAGTAAAATGTTATTGCTTTTTTCTAAATCGGTTATTGTTTTTAAGACTTCTTTTTCGTTGGTTCCCGATTTTTTAGCAATAAGATTCATATTGATTAATGTGTCTAATTCAAAAACACCAGGATAAGTCCTGAGAATAGTAGTAATAATTTCCTCCGATTTTGGATTTAAACTCATGTAGCGAATGACTTCTTTACTAGGAATTGTAAATTGGAGGCTTATCTTTTCAGAATATTCATTTTGAAGTGTAATTATGGCTTGTCGGTCTAAGTATTGTAATGCATTAAAAGTTTTGAGAACGGGAAAGTTATATTGTGTGCAAAATTGGTTCAGATTGAAATTAAATTGTTCATTAAAACCTTCTCCATAAGCTATTTGGAAATAATTATTGAGTTTGATATAAACTTCTTTTAAAAAGTCTTTATCAGACAAAGAGGTTAAGAATTGTTTTTTAGCCATGTCGATATCACCAACACTTACTAGTAAAATGCCAAATGCTTTTTCATTATTTCTTCCAGCCCGTCCTGCTTCCTGATAATAATTTTCTAAGTTTTCTGGCAGTTGAATATGAATTACTGTTTTTACATCAGGTTTGTCAATTCCCATTCCAAAAGCGTTAGTTGCTACCATAACTTGGACTTTGTTCTCTAACCAGAGTTGCATATTGTGTTCTTTTTCTTTGCTAGGCAAACCACCATGAAAGTAAGTGGCTGTAAAACCAAATGCTTCTAACTGGTGAGTTATTTCATGACATGATTTTCGGTTACGAACATATACGATACTCGACTGCGGATTCTTGCTTAGAATTTGTCTAACTTTATATAATTTATCTTCTGTTTCAATAACATGATAAGCCAAATTACTTCTAAAGAATGATTTTTGGAATAGTGCAGGAGTTTGTAGGCCTACGTTTTGTACAATATCTTCCTGAACGCGTTTTGTTGCCGAAGCGGTTAAGGCTAAAAAAGGAGTTTTTGGAAAATGTGCTTTTAAATCTTTGATTTTTAGATAGGAAGGTCTGAAATCATGTCCCCATTGGCTTACACAATGTGCTTCATCTATGGCAATTAAATTAATTGGAAGTTGTTTAATGCGTTCCACAACCCATTCTTGTTGTAATCTTTCAGGAGAAAGATACAGAAACTTATAATTTCCAAATTGGCAATTATCGAGTAAGTCAATGGTTTCGTTTTGTGAAATTCCACCTAAGAGGGCTATCGCTTTAATGTTTCGCTTTTGTAAATTTTGAACTTGATCCTTAATCAAGGCAATTAAAGGTGAAATAACCAAGCAAATACCATCCATTTGCATGCCAGGAACTTGGTAACATATAGATTTACCTCCGCTAGTAGGCAATAAAACAAAAGTATCGTTACCTTTTAAAACAGAATCAATAATGTCTTCTTGAAGCTCTCTAAAAGAGGGATATTTCCAATATTTTTGAAGAATTTGTAAAGATTCTGACATTCTTTTTAAAGGGACTTAGATAAAGTTACAAAATTATTTGCTGAGTTCATTCATGAGAAAAGCAACTCTGTTTTCAATAGTGTCTTTGGGAACATGAATGAGCTGATACCCATATTGTTTATAAGTGTTTTCTAAATGCGTTTGAATTTGAACAGCTTCTTCAAAAGATTCATAGCGTTCACTGTCACTAGTATAAATCTCTTCCCAAGGAGGTAATACAAAAACTTTAGAATATTTATGCTGTACACAGGCTTCGTGAAATTCATTAGGATACGTATCACCAATATAATTCATGTAAGCAATGACATCAGGCAAACCTCTGTCAATAAAAACAATGTCACTGTTTTCTTGTTTGGCTTTTTTAAATTGATGAATTCTTCCTTCTAATAATAGTTCGCTAAATAAAAGCGGTTGTTCTAGAAATAGCTGTTCAATTCCTTTTTTTTGAGCTTTTTGAATTACTTCTCTTGATATTTCAGGATAACAAATGTATCCTTTTTGTGTTAATGCATTAATTAAAGTTGTTTTGCCAGAACTTGGGCCACCAATTAAAACGATAATTTCTTTCTCCATTCCATTAAAAACTAAAACGCAAAAGTAAGTTTTTTTTAAAAAACTAGTCTATAAATTAAATTTATGTTCTTCAAAATATTAATTCTTAACTTAAAAAGGTATATTTGCTACTTTAAAAAAATGGAGATGGATAAGAAAACGGAAGACTTTTACATTCGTTTGAAAGAAGAATTGGCTAATACTTCTATATGGCCAACAGAATATTTATTTAAATTTATTGTTCCTTCAGATGTTGAAAAAGTTGAAAAAGTAGAAAACGCTTTCAATGAGATGGGAGCCGTTATCAATACAACACAATCTAAAACTGGAAAATACACTAGTGTGTCTATTAGTGTTCAAATGAGTAGCCCACAGAGCGTGATTGACAAATATCAAGAGTTGTCTGTGGTAGAAGGTATCATATCATTATAATTATGGAAATTAAAACGGAAGCAGTATCACAATTAGAATATAATTCATTGCGTGAACCATTGATTATTCCTGAATATGGAAGGCATTTGCAGAAATTAATCGATCAGATTACTGAAATTCAAGATAAAGAAGAACGTAATAAAGCGGCAAAATATGTCATTTCGGTAATGGGATCTTTAAATCCACATTTAAGAGATGTGCCCGATTTTCAGCATAAATTATGGGATCAGTTGTTTATTATGTCCGATTTTAAATTGGATGTAGATTCACCTTACCCAATTCCTTCTAGAGAAGCTTTAAATCAACGCCCAGAGATATTGCAATACCCGCAAAACTTTCCTAAATATCGTTTTTACGGAAACAATATTACCTATATGATTGATGTGGCTATAAAATGGGAAGAAGGAGATTTAAAAAGTGCTTTAATATTGGTTATTGCAAACCATATGAAAAAATGCTATTTAAGCTGGAATAAAGAAACGGTTGAAGATGAAGTTATTTTCCAACATTTATTAGAATTATCTGATGGGAAAATTAATTTGTTTAAATCTAATGAAGAACTTTCAAATTCACATAATTTAATGAAAGTGAACAAAAAAGTTTCTAATAAATCGCAATTTAATTCTGGAAATAAAAGCACGAATTCTAAAAATCACAAAAAGAAAACAAATAATAACCCTAAAAACCACAAAAGAAATTAATTTTCATGGGAACATTTAAAATAGAAGGAGGCAAGCCGCTTAAAGGTGAAATTACTCCACAAGGAGCTAAAAATGAAGCGTTACAGGTTTTGTGTCCTGTATTGTTAACGTCTGAAAAAGTTAGAGTTACGAATATTCCCGATATTATTGATGTTAATAAATTAATTACACTACTAGGTAATTTAGGAGTTAAAATTCAAAAGAACGGAGCAGGAGATTATACTTTTCAAGCCGATGAGGTAAATGTTGATTATTTAAAAACAGAAGCTTTTAAGAAAGAAGGTGGTAGTTTGAGAGGTTCAATTATGATTGTAGGGCCGTTATTAGCACGTTTTGGATGTGGTTATATTCCAAAACCAGGTGGTGATAAAATTGGTCGTCGTCGTTTAGATACTCATTTTGAAGGGTTTATCAATTTGGGTGCCAAGTTTAGATATGAAAGGGAAGATCATTTTTATGGTGTTGAAATAGATGGTAAATTGCAAGGAACTTACATGTTACTTGATGAAGCTTCAGTTACTGGAACAGCAAACATTGTTATGGCTGCGGTTTTAGCGGAAGGAACAACTACAATTTACAATGCAGCTTGTGAGCCTTATTTACAGCAATTGTGTAAAATGCTGAATTCGATGGGAGCCAAAATACAAGGCATTGGTTCTAATTTATTAACCATTGAAGGCGTGGAATCGTTAGGAGGATGTGAGCATAGAATTCTTCCTGATATGATTGAGATTGGTTCTTGGATAGGCCTTGCTGCTATGACAAGAAGTGAAATTACGATTAAAAATGTAAGTTGGGACAATTTAGGACAAATTCCAAATGTATTTCGTAAGTTAGGTATTACTTTAGAAAGAAAAGGAGATGATATTTATATTCCTGCTCATAAAGATGGTTATAAAATAAAAACGGATATTGATGGCTCTATTTTAACTGTTGCAGATGCACCTTGGCCAGGATTTACTCCCGATTTGTTGAGTATTGTTTTGGTGGTAGCAACACAAGCAGAAGGAGATGTTTTAATTCATCAAAAAATGTTTGAAAGCAGATTGTTCTTTGTGGATAAATTAATTGATATGGGAGCCAAAATAATGCTTTGTGATCCACATAGAGCTGTAGTAATGGGACATAACTTTCAATCGCAATTAAAAGCAACAACAATGAGTTCTCCAGATATTCGTGCTGGAATTTCTTTACTAATTGCTGCTTTAACTGCTAAAGGTTCGAGTACAATTCAAAATATTGAGCAAATTGATAGAGGTTATGAAAGAATAGATGAACGATTAAGAGCTCTTGGAGCTGATATTGTGAGAGTATAAATCATTTTCAAGATATAATAAAAAATCCAAATTCATTTTTTTGAATTTGGATTTTTTTATGGATAATTACTTATAATTAAAAACGTAATCCAAATAGAATTCCGTCTCCTTGGAAACCGTTTTGATAGGCTCTCACATAATCAATTCGTAAAAATCGGAATTTGCCAAAACCAATATTATCAAAACCAACACTAAATTCTTGATATGGTTTTACATTAGGAACATTAATTTGGTGAAAACCACCTACTAAATTCCATTGTAATTTGTTTACTAAAGGAATTTTATTCATAATATATCCTTTAAAATTATGTTGTACATGCGTTTCTATATACGAGTCATTGGTAGAATGTGTGTAATAAGGCAATAAATTGAAAGCATTTGTATAATTACCTCTAAAATTTACATGGGTTTGGTTTCCATTAAAGTGTTTGTAATCTATAAAAGAAATGCCTTCTGCATTAAAGAATTTTCCACCTCTTATGTTAATGTCAAATTCTCCTTTGTTTCCAAATGTTTTGTTGTAATCAATACGAGCCGCTACAAAATCATAATTATAATTAGATTCGCTACCTCCAAAAGTCTTTTCGTATGCCAAACTTAGTACTGGATAATTGTCATTTTGAATATTTATTTTTCCGTCTGGTCTAGAGATATATTTTTGACCAAAACGAATTCGTGTAGAAATACTAGCTTTATACAAACTATGTTTTTCAAATCCAGAAGTATAGTTAAATGGATTTAAAGGGTCGTTTGAAGTATAAATATCCTCTTTTTTAGTTGCAGAATAATCCGTGTTGTTAAAAAGCGCATGTCTGTTTTCATAGGAAACTTTAGCATTGGCAAAAATACCATTAACCACTTCTTGTCCGTAATTAATTTCAGCAAACTCTTTATTGTACAATTTCATAAAGTTGTTTCTGAAGAAAAGTGAACTAACTGTGTTTACAAAGTGTGGAATAGGATCGTTACTATTAAATTGACTTACAGTACTACCTCCTGAAAGCGATAGATTAGCATAATTTTTATTGTTAAATCGGTGATAATAACGGCCCGTAACGCGTAATCTGTCTTCAGCAAATCCATAATTAAATTTGGAACTAAGAGATGTGAATTTACCCGTTTCTTCATTCCATTTTCGAAAAGAAAAACCACTTTCCAAATTATAACCTTGCACCGTATTAAAACCTGAGGAAGTAAAATTAACTAAACCTTCATAAGAAAGGCTCCAGTTTTTATATGAATTTTTATAAGTATAGCCACCAATTACATCAAACGGTTTGAATTTGTTGGATTTGGCATCGATAGAATCTAAATAGGTTTGCGATTTTCTTACAATTTGAATGCTGTCTTTTTTAGTATAATTAGTGACTTCTTCCTCTGTTAATGGAACGGGTCTATTGGATTGCCAATAAGAATCTTCTTTTTTGTTTGCGTTTTCAGCAAAAGTCACTATTTCCTTGCCAAAAGTCTTTTTTTCAAAGCTTTCTTTAAAGTGGTAATTGCTAAAAACATGGGTAAATTTTCCCGTAAACTTCATTCCAAAAATACCAGCATCAAAATCTAACGATTGTACATTTTTTACCCAAAGTTTTTCCTCTTTGTTGTAGCTGAAATTTTGAATTAATTTCATGGTTTCCAAAATAGGCTGTTGCATGCGATATCCTTTAATATCCAAATCGATACCATAAATAGCCCAAGTGTCTTCAACAATGTAGATGTAACCCTCAAAAACGGGTTCTTTATCTCTTTTTGGTGTAACATTAATTTTATTAATCAATTGTTTTTTATCATCATAGAAGGTGCTTTCTAATTTATATCGATAATAATTAAAGGCATTATCTGCAATTGGAGAAATCATGTTAATACCAAAATCGACATAGTTTTCATAGAAATCATAATTGGTATTCAATGCGGTATTGTAACTGAAACCATTATCATTTCCAGCTATTTTTGAAGCAATAATTTCTTCTTTTAGGTTATTTGGTTTTTCAAACTTTATTTTAGAAACAGTTTCCGATAAATAGATAACACCACTTCTTGTAGAATCTAGACTTCCGTCTAAATCACCAACTTCAACTCCCATAAATTTTTCAGGAATATCTTTTACTCTAAAAATTCCTCTGGAATAAAAATCAGCTTCAAATTTATCGGTTTTGTCAGCATTTATTTTTTTATTAGCAATAGCTTTTTTGATAATTTCATCAGCCGGATTAATGCCATTTTGTACGACTACCTCATTCAATTGAAAATCTTCTTCTTGTAATGTAACATCATAAACAAAAGGAGATTGTGTAATATTTAATACATGTTTTTGTGTTTTATATCCTAGATATTGAAATAATAAAGTTACGTTTTTAGAAGTGTTTACATTCAATTCGTACTTACCATTTTCATTAGTTGTAGTGCCCATATAAGTGTTTTCGATATAAATGTTTACATAGGGTAGTGCATTACCATTACTATCTGTTACAGTTCCTTTGATTTGGGCTAAAATAAAGCTACTAGTTAAAATAAATACTAGCGTAAATAAATTTTTCATTGTTGTTATGGGTTTATTCAATAGACGCTTTTGTTTAAAAAATGGTTGTATGAATTATAAAAAAGAATGAACGGCTAATTCATAACTTTTTAATCCAAAACCAATAATAACACCTTTAGCATTTGGAGAAATATACGATTGATGTCTAAAATCTTCTCTAGAAAAAGTATTAGAAATGTGAACTTCAATAACTGGAGTGGTAATGCCTTTAATAGCATCTCCAAGACCAATAGAGGTATGTGTGTAGGCGCCAGCATTTAAAATAATACCATCATATGAAAATCCTACTGCATGAAGCTGGTCTATTAGTTCGCCTTCGATATTGCTTTGAAAATAAGTGAAAGAAATTTCGGAAAATTTACTTTTTAAAGAAGTAAGATAGTCTTCAAAAGTTAAATTACCATAAATTTCAGGTTCTCTCTTTCCTAACAAATTGAGATTGGGGCCATTAAGTATTGCTATTTTCATATCTGTTTTAGATTTTGAGTAAAAATAAAAAAACCATTCGTTAGAAGAATGGTTTTATAAAAAGTTTATGATTTTTAGAATAAAATTCCTGCGGAAAATTAGAAAACACTATTTTTAATTTTAGTGTCGTTCGCTATTTCGCTTAGACTTAAAATATATCTTGCTTCAACAAATATATGATTTGTAATATCGATGCCTAAACCTCCATCTATAGAAAATTCAAAAGAATTATAATCGTTTAAATTGAATTCGTTTTTTTACTCAATAAAAAAGAAGCTTGTGGTCCAAGTTGTAATGATAAACTTTTACTGAGTCCTATTTTTACAAAAACTGGTAATGATAAATAACCTAATTTATTTTTAAATTCTTGAGTAGCATTTTCATGTGAAGCTTCTCGTTGAACAGCAAATTTATTGTTTGTTTTGATAACTCCCAATAAACCAGTGTGATAACTAGTAATTGCATCTGTTTGAATAGAAGTGCCAGTTATATTGGCATAGTTTAAGCCTCCTTTAATTTCTAATTTTAGAGTTTGATAGTTCATTATGAAGGAAATACATAATAAAATTAGTGTTAAAAAATGTTTATTTTTCCTGTTTTTTAATGAGTTGCGTTTTTTTAATTGACTGATATACAGTGCTTCATATAAAATATGTTAAAAAAAATGTTAATAAAGGGATTGCTTTTGTGATTTTCTTTTAAAAAAAAGTATAAATTTGTTATAATAACTAAAATTTAATAACAATGAAAAAATTATTTTTTGCTGCTGCTGCAGTGTTAGCGTTTGGTGTAACTAACGCACAAGAAGTGAAGTTTGGTGCAAAAGCGGGTTTAAATTTATCTACTCTTACAGGAGATGATGACACTTCAATGAAAGTTGGTTTTCAAGTTGGAGGTTTTGCAGAAATAGGTATTTCTGATAAATTTGCTATTCAACCAGAATTATTGTATTCAGCTCAAGGAACAAAATATGATGGTGCTGGAGATCCTTCTTTAAACTTAGATTATTTAAACATCCCTGTTATGGCGAAATATTATGTAACAGAAGGGTTTAGTTTAGAAGCAGGGCCACAAATAGGCTTCTTGTTATCTGCAAAAGCAAAATCGGATGGAGGCGATGTCGATTTTAAAGATTATGTTAATTCTACAGATTTTGGTCTTAATGTTGGTGCAGGTTACGATGTAACTGAAAACATTAATTTAGGATTAAGATATGGTTTTGGTCTTAGTGATGTGAATAAAGAAGGAGATGATAGTATTAAAAACAGTAATTTTGCGTTTGCTGTAGCATACAAATTCTAATCTTTTTATAGAAAAAATTAAAATCCCGTAATATACGGGATTTTTTTTTGTTTGATAGTTAGATACTTACGTTTTTTATGTTTTTTTTAATACTTTTTTTCTTGCCAGAACCCAATTATTCTCTAGCTTTGCCTTCACAAATTTTTTAAAAATTTATTAAAAATGAAAAAATTATTATTTGCTGCTGTTGCAGTTTTTGCATTTAGCTTTGCTAGTGCTCAGGAAGAAGAATCAAATGGTGGTTTTTCTCAAGGAGATGTTTTTATTTCAGGAGCTGTATCATTTGGAAGCAGCAAAACTGGAGATTTTAAAGAAAATTCTTTTGAAATCGCTCCTAAAGTTGGTTACTTTGTAACTGATAATATTGCTGCTGGTTTATCAGTAGGTTATATTTCTAACAAGCTTGACAATGGTGCTGCTGATGCTACTAATAGTGGTTTCGGTGTTGGTGCTTTTGGTCGTTACTATTTTACACCAGCTAGTAAATTCTCATTATTTGCTGAATTAGCAGCAAATTATACTGGATACAAATATGAATTTGATCCAGAAGATTTCACTGCAGTTGATGCTGATGTAAAAGAATTTGGTGTAAATGTAGGTGCTGGTTTAAACTATTTCGTATCTTCTAATTTTTCAATTGAAGCTGGTATCGCAGTTTTAGGTTTCACATCTAATGATAATGGTGGAAATGGAGCTGAAAAAACAAATACATTTGGTTTCGGTGGAGATTGGAGAGCTGTAACTTTTGGAGTTAACTACAAATTCTAATTTGTAACCAATTTTTATAAATGAAATCCTCGACAAAGTCGAGGATTTTTTTGTTTATAGTAGTTTCTTTTTTTCTTACAAAAGTACTTGTAATAATCAAATTAATAAATAGTTTTGCAGCCTCAAATTTTTATATACGATTTACATGAAAAAACATTTTTTGGTTATGGTACTTTTTGTGGTTGGCTTTATTAATGCACAACACAGAAGTAAAAATGATGTAGAATTAACGCCTCTCATAGGTTTTGCTACGTCTAATTATTATGGAGAAGAAAGATTAAATAACTCTAGTCTTTCTAGTGTTAATTTTGGCGCAGATTTTGATTTCTTTTTTAATGACAGATGGAGTTTAAGAAGTGGCTTGCTTTTTCAAACTATGGGATCGGAAGTAACTCCTTATTACACGGAGAAATTAAACTATGTAACCATTCCTGTAAATGCAAACTGGCATTTTGGTTCAACAAGAAAATGGAATTTAAATTTTGGACCAAATTTTGGGTTTTTAAATTCTGCCAAAGGAAATGGTAGCGATATAAAAAATCGAGCAAACAGTACCCAATTAGGGTTGGCTTATGGAATTGGTTGCAAAATAGAAGTAAACGAAAAAATTAGTGTTTTAATAGATTATCAAGGAATGACAGGTTTGTCAGAAGTACCTAAAAAAAGCTATTATACAATTAAAAACATGTATGGGGCTTTTAATGTAGGCGGTGTTTTTAAATTATAGTTAAAAAATAAAAAATCTCGAATACACTTCGAGATTTTTTATTTTAAACAAAAGTTGTCTTTTGAATTGTACTAGTATTCGTAAAGTTTTTTTTATAGTTTTGCATCAACAAAATTTAAAATAAACAAAATGAAAAAAGTATTACTTTCTGTGGTAGCATTTTGCAGTTTTATTATTGCAAATGCTCAAGAAGATGAGATTTTAGTGAACCCAATTCTTTCCAGTAAAGGGGAGCATTATTTGCCTCAAATGGATGATTGGGCTATCAGTTTTAATGCTGATGGGATTTTTGAGTATGTAGGAAATGCATTTAGTGGTTCAACCAGTAGAAATAATGCTCCTAAAGTTAGTCATGTAAGAACCAATACATTTGTAGGGAAAATGTTTGTTTCTGACAAAAAAGCATATAGAGTAGTGGCTAATTTAGGTTTTGGAACTCAAAATAATACCTCACCAATTGTTACTGGTCCAGATGCAGGAACAACTGTAGAAACCAAAAACAATGATTTTGCTTTAGCAGCAGGTTTAGGTAAAGAATGGAGAAAAGGAAATACACGTTTACAAGGTTTTTATGGAGCAGACGTTTTGTTAACTACTGCTTTTAGCAATGAAGAAGTAACCATTACTGATACAGAAACTGGCGATTTTGTAAGTAGTGTTGAGGAAAAATCTGGATTAGATTTAGGAGTAGGTATCCAAGGGTTTATAGGTGCTGAATATTTTATTTTTCCAAAATTTGCTATTGGAGCACAATATACTTATAGAGTAGGTTTTGCTTTAAATGGTGCTTCAGAAACAACTACAAAATTAGGTACTGCTGATGCTGAAACAGTTGAAGGAGATAAAAGCTTTTCATTTGCTTTTGGTGATTTAGATAATACAACTAATGTAGGAGTAGGGGTGTTCTCTTTAAATTTAACTTTGCATTTTTAAATAGAATGTATATCTATCTTAAAAAATCTCGCAAATGCGGGATTTTTTTTATCAAAATATTTTGATACTTTTGGCTTATGAGTGTTTGGAAAACCTATATAAAAGAATACCAACTTTATTTAAAATTAGAGCGAGGACTTTCAGAAAATACTATTGAAAATTATTCTTTTGATATAGAAAAACTAATGTTATTTCTTGATCAACATCAAAATAGCGAATCGCCTGTTACCATTACAGAAGAAACGATTCAGCAATTTATCTATGATATTGCTTCTAAAGTAAATGCGAGAAGTCAGTCAAGGATTATTTCTGGATTAAAAAGCTTTTTTAATTATTTAGTTTTTGAAGATTATAGGCAAGATACCCCTATGGAGCTTATTGAAGTGCCTAAAACGGGTAGAAAACTGCCTGACACGCTTTCAGTTGCTGAAATAGACGCTTTAATTCATGCGATAGATTTGTCAACATTAGAAGGGGAACGAAATAGGACTATTTTAGAAACATTATATAGTTGTGGTTTGCGAGTTTCTGAATTAGTGAATCTGAAAGTTTCTGATTTGTTTTTTGAAGAAGGTTTTATTAAAATTACAGGGAAAGGAAATAAACAACGTTTTGTACCCATAGGAACAACAACTGAAAAATATATTGCTATTTATAAAAATCAAATTCGAAATCAAGTACAAGTTCAAAAAGGATATGAAGATACTTTATTTTTAAACCGAAGAGGGAAGCAGTTAACTAGAGCGATGATTTTTACTATTATTAAAGATTTAGCAGTTAAAATTAATTTGAATAAAGTAATTAGTCCGCATACATTTAGGCATTCATTTGCGACACATTTATTAGAAAATGGAGCCGATTTGCGATCGATTCAGTTGATGTTAGGTCACGAATCTATTACCACGACAGAAGTATATATGCATTTAGATAGAAAGTTTTTGGCAGAAGTGTTGCAAAACTATCATCCCAGAACATAAAAAAAGCATTACAATTGTAATGCTTTTTTTATGTTTAGAATCTAAAACCAACACCGAGTTGGAAAACGGAATTTTTAGAGTCGGTATCTTTTATTACCTCTTTTAAACTGTAGGTGTATCTAGCAGAAATGAGGAAATTATCAATATTAAAAGAAACGCCACCTGCTAAAGCAGTATCAAAACTATTAACATCATTGTTTACGGTAGCATTATCATTGGTTTTAATTTTTTCATTGATTTTAAAACCAAATTGTGGGCCAGCTTCTATTGAAAAGACACTTCCAATATGAATCTTGGCTAAAATAGGTAAATTAATGTAATCTATTCGGTATTCTTGTGTGTAAGTGCTACCTAAGATTGTGGTGTAATTATTTTCAAAACCTTGTCTAGAATAAATAATTTCTGGCTGTAATGATAATACATTGCGAACTATGGGAACTTCGCCAAAAAAACCAATATAATAACTCGTTCTTGGATCTGCACCTTCATTGAAATCTCCTTTAGTAACTGTAGAGTAATTTAGCCCCCCTTTAATTCCGAAACTTTCTGAATTTCCATTTTGACCAAAAATTGCGTTTACTAACAAAAGAGTAAAGCAAGCTAAAATGACTTTTTTCATATACATTTATTTTGTGTTTATACTTTAAATAAACGAAAAAATCATGCCAAAAGTATTTTTTAATGAATTGAGGTTATATAAAAAAAGCGCTTTTCAATTTGAAAAGCGCTTGCTAATTATAATTCTCTGAAGTATTATTTTGCAATATTTACAGATCTTGTTTCTCTAATTACGGTTATTTTTACTTGCCCTGGATAAGTCATTTCTGTTTGAATTTTTTGCGAAATTTCAAACGATAAATTAGAAGCCATTTCATCTGTAACTTTTTCACTTTCTACAATTACACGAAGTTCTCTACCTGCTTGAATAGCATAAGCATTTTTTACTCCGTTAAAACCAAAAGCAATGTCTTCTAAATCTTTTAATCGTTGAATGTATGAATCTAATACTTGTCTTCTTGCTCCTGGTCTTGCTCCAGAAATAGCATCACAAACTTGAATAATAGGAGAAATTAAGTATTTCATTTCTATTTCATCGTGGTGTGCTCCAATAGCATTACATACTTCTTCTTTCTCACCGTATTTCTCAGCCCATTGCATACCTAAAATAGCATGTGGAAGCTCACTTTCAGTATCAGGAACTTTTCCTATATCGTGAAGTAAACCAGCCCTTTTAGCAAGTTTTACATTTAATCCTAATTCTGCAGCCATTATACCACAAAGGTTTGCAACTTCTCTAGAGTGTTGTAATAAGTTTTGTCCGTAAGAAGAACGGTATTTCATTCTACCTACAATTTTTATTAATTCTGGATGTAAACCGTGAATACCTAAATCAATAACTGTACGTTTTCCAACTTCGATAATTTCTTCTTCAATTTGTTTTTGTGTTTTAGCTACAACTTCTTCAATCCTTGCAGGGTGAATACGACCGTCAGTTACTAATTTATGTAAAGCTAAACGAGCAATTTCCCTTCTTACTGGATCGAAACAAGATAATATGATAGCTTCTGGAGTATCGTCAACAATAATTTCGACACCAGTAGCTGATTCTAAGGCTCTAATATTTCTACCTTCACGACCAATAATTCTACCTTTTACATCGTCAGATTCAATATTAAAAACAGAAACACAGTTTTCTACCGCTTCTTCAGTTCCAACTCTTTGGATAGTACTAATGATTATTTTTTTAGCTTCTTGCTGAGCCGTTAATTTTGCCTCTTCCATAGTATCTTGAATGAAAGACATCGCATTTGTTTTGGCTTCAGCTCTTAAACTTTCTACTAATTGATTTTTTGCTTCATCGGCAGATAGACCAGAGATTACTTCTAGTTGTTCTACTTGGCTTTTGTGTAATTTGTCGATCTCTTGTTGTTTTTTTTCTAGAAATTCAACTTTAGAATCGTAGTCGGCAATTTTTCTTTCCAAATCGTCATTTGCTTTTTTACCTTTTGCTAACTCATTAGAAATTTGAGATTCTTTATCTCTCGTTCTTTTTTCAGCTTCAGCCATTTTCTTATCTCTTGATAAGATTACTTGTTCGTGTTCTGCTTTCAATTCCAAAAACTTTTCTTTGGCTTGAAGTATTTTATCTTTTTTAAGTGATTCTGCTTCCGTTTTAGCATCTTTTAAAATGGAACCCGCTTCTTTTTTAGCATTTTTGATAAGATTTGATACATTGCTTTTCTCAAGAAACTTAGCAATTCCAAATCCTATAGCAAGACCTGCGATGATTCCAATTATTATACTTAGTATGTCCATAGTTTGTTAAATAAATTATATAAAAAAAGCCTACATTAGGTGTTTGTATAAACTCGTAAAGACAAGTTTTGAGCTAACTCATATTTCATGCTTCCCACTGAAGGGCTTGCAATAGCTATGAAGATTCACTCATTTTAATTTGTTAGTGTTGAGTTTATCAAATATATACTAATGTAGGCAGTATCTTTGTTTGTATGTAAGAACGTTTTATTTATAGAGTAAATCACTCAATTTTTTATCTAAATTCCTTAATCGATTCAGGGCAATTTCATTTTCTTGAGAGGAATCAATTTGTTTTTGCTCCGTTTGTGCTGCAAATTGTAAAGCACACATAGCCAAAACATCTTGTTTGTCTCTCACTGCATAGTTTTGTTCAAATTCTTTAATCATAGTATCGATTTTTTTAGAAGCTTTTCTTAGACCTTCTTCTTGTGATTCCTCTATGGTTAGAGGGTATACACGGTCTGCAATCGATATTTTAATTTTTAATTTTTCACTCATACCTCTCTAATCAGAAAGTTGTGCTATGCAATAATCAATTTCTCGAATTAATGAATTTATTTTGAGTTTCGTTTCTCTCTTGTTTTCTTCACTGCCTAATAATGAATTTACCATCTTCAAATTTTCAACATTATCTTTTAATTCAGCTATTTCAACAGCTTGTTGTTCTTGAATATCTTCAGAAACCTTAATTTTTTCTAATAGCTCTTTATTCGTTTTCTCAAGTTGTATCAACTTTTGGTTGAGCTTGAAAAATTTAATTTCAAGAGAATCAATTAGTTCAGATAATCCATTCATCAATGATAAAATTCATTTCTATTGCTACAAAATTAGCATTACTATTGAATAATAACAATACTTTTTGTAAAAAATTATAATTTCTGTTATTTTTTTTTTAACAAATTGATTGTTAATCACTTATAAAAAGCATTTTTTTTATCTAAAATGTATATGAATTTTTATTATTTTAGCCTAAATATACTATACGCACATGAGATTTATTATTTTCCTATTGTTATCAGCCACACTTTTTGGGCAAACAAAAACAAATTATCCCAATCAATTTATTTCACCATTAGATATTCCTATTGATTTGTCTGGCTCTTTTGGTGAATTACGTTCTAATCATTTTCATTCAGGATTAGATATTAAAACCAATAAAAAAGAAGGATTACCAGTATATGCAGTAGCAGACGGTTATGTTTCTAGGATTAAAATTTCGACTTACGGTTACGGAAAAGCCATCTACGTGACACATCCAAACGGTTATGTGTCGGTTTATGGCCATTTAAGAGAAGCCAATGGCCCTATTGAAGATTACATAAAAAAGAAACAGTATGCTCAAAAATCTTTTGAAGTAGAAATGTTTCCAAGTGCATCGGAGTTACCAGTGAAACAGAAAGATATTATTGCTTTTTCAGGGAATTCAGGTGGAAGTGGAGGTCCGCATTTGCATTTTGAATTTAGAGATTCTAGAACTGAAAAAGTGGTTAACCCGTTACATTTTGGGTTTACCAAATATGTTTCCGACAAAAGAAATCCTTTTCTACAAGGAATTGTGGCTTATCCAATAGATACTGCAGTTGTAAATAAATCGCAGAAACCGATTGCTATTTCTTTCAATAAACAAGCCGATGGAACCTATTTGGCTTCAAAAGTGACTACAAATGGTAAAATTGGTTTTGGAATTAATGCCTATGATTATTGCACCAATCCGTATAATAAAAATGGATTATATAAAGTTAACGCTTATTTAAATGGTGTTTTGTATTATCAATATGATTTTGAAAGTTTTTCATTTGATGAATCAAGATATATAAACAATTTAATTGATTATGAACGTTACAAAGAAATGAACCAACGGGTACAACGTTTGTTTCACATAACATCATATCCTTTGTCAGTTATTAAATCCACTAAAAATAATGGTATTATTAATACGCAAGTAAATACTAATTATACCTATAAAATTGAAATTTTTGATTATCATGGAAATATGACTACAATTATTATTCCTATTGAATATGAAAATCAAAAGGCGACTATTCTAAAAGATACTGATGAAAAAACATACACTATGCGATCTAAAGTTGAAAATAATTTCACAAAAGAAAATGTATCTGTTTATGTGCCTGAGAATGCTTTTTACGATGATTTTAAGTTTAATTTCGAAGTAAAGGATGGTATATTGAGCTTTTCAGAAAAAAACATTCCTATCCAAAAAAATATTACAGTAACTTTTAGTGATGTGGAAGGTATTCCAGCGCATCTTTTAGATAAAACGTTTATCGCTTCAGTAGAAGGATACAAATTATATTACAATAAAACCTATAGAAAAGGAACTACTTTTTCAACAAGAGTGAGAGATTTAGATACTTTTAAACTAGCTCAAGATACTATTGCCCCAAGAATTTATAATGTGAATTTTGTTGAAGGAAAGGATTTAAAAAATCAAAAAACCTTAAGCGTTTCTATTGCGGATAATCTATCTGGAATTGATACCTATAATGCCTACTTAAACGGCGAATGGATATTAATGGAATACGACTATAAGACTAAAAAGCTAATTCATACGTTAAGTGATAATAAGTATGTAAAAGGTAAAAATGATTTTAAAGTTGTGGTAACCGATAATATGCAAAATTCAGCTACCTTTGAGTCGCATTTTTTTATGAATAATTAAAGTTGGAATAATTGAAAAAACGAATTTTTTTAGTCTTTTTTTGCTTTTTAGGGCAATTTCTTTTAGCTCAAACGGCAAGAATTAAAGGAGTTATTTTAGATGAATTTAATAATCCTATAGAAAACGTAACGGTAAGTGTTGATGGAAAAGGAACAGAGACTAATAAAAATGGTTTCTATTCTTTAGAAGTTCCAGCAGGAAAGGAAATTACAATCGTTTTTTCTCACGTATCCTTTAAAAGTGCTACTATTATTACTACATTAAAGAAAAATGAAGATTTTGAATTTTATCCTGTTTTAAATGATAGAGTAAACCAAATAGGTCCAATTACCGTTACTGGAATTGGTAAAAAAAGAGTAGAAGGAGTTACCACTATAGATCCTGTGGTGATAAGGACTATACCAGGAGCTAATGCAGGTATAGAGAATGTGCTTAAAACACTTCCTGGTGTCTATTCTAACAATGAATTAAGTACCTCTTATGCGGTAAGAGGTGGGAATTATGATGAAAATTTAGTATATGTCAATGAAATAGAAGTATATCGCCCATTTTTAATTCGTTCAGGACAGCAAGAAGGATTGAGTTTTACCAATACCAATATGGTTGAAAATGTTGATTTTTCGGCAGGAGGTTTTCAAGCTAAATATGGCGATAAGTTGTCTTCTGTTTTAGATATTACCTATCGTAATCCAAAACAATTTGGAGCTAGTTTAGAAGCAAGTTTAATGGGAGGAAGCTTAACAGTGGAAGGTGTTTCAAAAAATCAGAAATGGAGTAATATTACTGGAATTCGTTATAGAGATAATAGCTTACTTGTGAATAGTAAAGAAACTGAAACTAATTTTAGACCTTCTTTTGCAGATGTTCAAACCTTAGTTAATTTCAATGCATCTACTAAATGGAGTTGGAGTTTTTTAGGAAATATATCTCAAAATAAATACAATTATGAGCCACTAACTCGTCAGACCAATTTTGGCACAGTTAGCGACCCTATTGCTTTATTAATCTATTATCAAGGCCAAGAAAAAGATAAATATCTTACTTTATTTGGTGCTTTAAAATCGGTTTACCAATACAATGCTAATAACAAATTAAAGTTTATTGTGTCAACTTATCATACGCAAGAACAAGAGTATTATGATATTTTAGCACAGTATCGTTTGGGAGAAGTTGATTCTAATATAGGTTCTGAAACATTTGGAAATGTGGTTTATTCTAGAGGTATTGGTTCTCAATTAAATCATGCTAGAAATGATTTAGACGCTTTGATTTTTAATGCTGAAACGAAAGGATTTCATGAAGTAAATGAGAAAACGCAAATAGAATGGGGAATTAAGTATACAAAAGAAGATATTAGAGATCGAATAGTAGAATGGGAAGTTATTGATTCAGCAGGATTTTCTCTACCTGCACCAATATTAGATTACCAAAACGACCAGCCTTATAATCCTTATGTTGGTCCCTTGGCACCTTACAGAAATATTAGGGCAACAAATTATACTACTATTAATCGAGTTTCAGGATATGCACAATGGAACTATAAAGGGGAAATTGGTACACATAAATATTGGTTAAATGTAGGTGTAAGAGGGCATCAATGGCAAGTTACAGGTAGGAATATAGAAGAAGGTAAAAGTCAGTTTTCTTTTTCTCCAAGAATTCAATTTGCTATTAAGCCCGACTGGGAAAAAGACATGTTGTTTCGTGTTTCAGGAGGAATGTATAATCAACCACCGTTTTACAGAGAATTAAGAGATTATAATGGTGTAGTACAACCCAATGTAAATGCTCAGAAATCATTCCATTTTGTAGTCAGTAATGATTATAGTTTTAAGTTGGGAGACAGACCTTTTAAATTGGTTAGTGAAGCGTATTATAAAAAGATTACTGATGTAAATACGTATACTATTGATAATGTTAGAATACGGTATCGTGCTAACAATGAAGCAGAAGCTTATGCATATGGCTTTGATACCCGTTTAAATGGTGAATTTGTTCCAGGAACTGAATCTTGGTTTAGTTTTGGATATTTAAAAACGGAAGAAAATCAAAATGATAGAGGCTATATTTCTAGGCCTACTGATCAAAGATTAAAATTTGGCTTATTGTTTCAAGATTATATGCCCAATATTCCTAATTTTAAAGTATATCTTAATTTAGTGTACAATACAGGTCTGCCAGGTGGTTCTCCATCTTATGCAGATCCATACGATTTCCAATTGCGATTAAAAGATTACAGAAGAGCAGATGTTGGTTTTTCTTATGTTTTTAAAGATGAATCCATTAAATCAGATAAAAAATGGTTACAGCCTTTTACTGATTTTTCTCTTGGTTTAGAAATCTTTAATTTGTTTAACAACCAAAATGCCATTACCAATACTTGGGTGAGAGATGTATATACTAAATCGCAATATGGTGTGCCTAATTACCTTACCACAAGGGTTTTTAATGTAAAATTAATCGCTCGCATGTAATGTAACTAGTAGTAAAAATCACTATATTTGACTATACACTTTGAAGTATACAACTAATTTTTCTTCTTAAAAACCAAATAAAGTTAGATTTTAACAATAAACAAAATTCAAACAATGAACAGCTTAACAAAATACCTTTTCTTTTTAAGTATTGCCTTTTTAATAAGTTGCAAACAAGAAAAACAAACACCTAAAGTTATTTATGAAGAAGCTAAAGAAGCTATAGAACCTAAAAAAGTAGATTCGTCTTCTATAAAAATAGCCGATTTGCCCATCTTAATGGAAGGAACAAAATTTCTTATTCATCCAGTAGGAGATATTCGGGTTTATGATGATTATAGCAAAGTATATGGTTCTAGTAAGACCAATCAAGTAAGTTATGCTATTTCTAACTACAATCGTTTTGAATTAACAGGGTATTTTGAAAATCTTAAATTTCAACATATCGATTCTACAACTGTAAAACCCTTAACAGATAAAACCATTCAAATTCAAACAGTAACATATTTGAATACCATAGCTGAAAAGTCTAAAAAACAAATTTTAGTTTATATTTTGGTAGATTCGGATACCAATAAAGATGGTAAAGTAAATCAAAACGATATTAAATCATTGTATATTAGTACTATTGATGGCTCTGGTTTTACCAAATTATCTGAACCACTTCAAGAACTTATCGATTGGAATATTATTGAAGTTCAAAACAGACTTTACTTCAGATGTATTGAAGATATTAATAAGAATGGCGCATTTGATAAGAACGATAAAGTACATTATCATTTTATCAATTTGTTAGCAGATCAATGGGAAGTTGAAGAATACATGCCTATTTAGATAATTTTTTAAAAAACTGCCCCTTTTAAATTTTTTCAATTATGACTAGAACAAGAATAGTAAAGGGTACAATTACAGAAAAAACAGGTGGAAACGAAATATATTATGCCTCTGGAAATATTGTAATTAATGCCGGAAAGAAAATAAATATTACTTCAAATCAAGGTGTTGTTTTTGGAGAACCTGAAATCCCAAATGTTAAGGTGCTTGAAAATAAAGTTTATACCTTAGAAAGTACTTATGCTTTAGATCAATTAACATCCTTGGCAGAGGATTTAGCCGAAATGCCGTTTATTTTTTTTATGTTGGAAGTTTTTGGTAACGATATTGAAGTTAGCGCTTTGAGTAAATTATATAAAGATTTATGCGATAAAAAAGTAAAGAATCCTGAAATTATTGTTTCAAAAATACCAGTTAACGGACATGATGCAGGGTATAGTAATAAGCAAAGAAAAATTATTGTTTACGAAAAAATTATTGAAGAAGCAGTAACTAACAACGACACTTCTGCCATGCTTTTAGCTGCATTAGTGGAAGAATTTGGACACCATATTGATAATCTTTTACGAACAGATTATGCTACCAATGGAAAAGAAGACAACGATGTCATCGATGAAGGAGCCAAATTTTCTTATCAGTTATTCAAATTTGATATTTTTAATGAAAGTACACTCACTTATGCTACAACAGAAATACCTGCTTATTCAGGGGATTTAGTAGTAGATTTTTCTAAACTGCATGAAAAAATAACAACTTATGTAAACGAAACCCAGCAATATGACGAAATTCCTGGTGAGGATATTTCTAATTTTGGTGCCGGAAGAAATAGAAAAACAAATACGAATGCTGCTTATGCTCATGGTGATATTGAGTTTGAATCATTAGTTTCTAGAGATTTATTTGATGCCAATCAAGTTAATCAAATTTATTATGGAAATTGGTTGCGCGATTTTTCACAGGTAATCGTTGGCTTAACAGTACGAAGTACAAATTTCGCTATACAAACACAAAAGAATAAGGTTGTTGAAGAAGCTTCGCCAATGAAATTGTCACATCAAGGATGGGTCAATTTAATAGAAATCTTAGCCATAAAAGAATTTGTTTATGATGCTTCAAAACATGGAGGCAAAGAGCCTATCGATAATTATAATGATTTAAAGAAAACTTTTGATACACATTTTGGTGCCTTAAATAAAGATATTTTAGGAATTTATAGACCAGAAGAGCATATAGATAATCCTAAAGGATTAGAAGATGAATCACAAATTAAAGACGACAAAGGTGAAATTATAGCCTTCAATTACAATGGACAACAAAAAACGTTATATGCAGGTGATAATCAACAATCTTGGCTAATAGATTCCACCAGAAATATGTCTAACTTTTTCTGGAGAGATTTTCCAGAAAGACCAGCGACCGTTACTTATGTAAAAGAGCAAATTCGAGCAGCATGTAATTATGGGAAAACAAAAGAAGGATTTAGATGTCTTGGTGCAGCATTACACGTTTTAGAAGATTATTTTGCTCATACTAATTTTACAGAGATAGCTTTAAGAATGCATGGAGCAGATGTTTATCCATGGATTCAAGATTATAAGGGAAAAGCTTGGAGTCAATTGCCTGTAGTGAGCGGTACATTTTTAGCAGATGACACCATTGCTAGTGTAGGCCCAAAGATTAGTGATTTATTATTTGATCCTAAATTTAAAGAATATAAAAGAAGGGTGCCAAAGCATAGAACCTTAGCTGAAATGTTAATTTTAAAAACACTTCAAGATTTTGCTAATGGACAAAAAAGTGATACGGCAAAAACAAATAGCACTTATTTAGGAGTTGAGTTTTCTACTTGGTTGAGCTGGTTTGAAGATTATTTGAACTTTCAAGATTTTATAGCTGCGGAATATAAAAAAGCAGATGGATTACACTGGTTTTCAACTGATTTTCCTGAAAAATTAGGTGCAAGAATGGCCGAAACTTTTTCAATGTCAACTAACTATTTAGCTCAAGCCATGGGCTATTTTCCAAAAGTAGTAATCAATGTAATTTTAGGATCCTTTGACAAGGTAATTCCAGAAGCGCAATCACATTTGAATTCAAATTATGGGAATTGCCCTTCACATTCGCAATTAGCCAAAGATTCCTATTCACATCCATTAAATAAATTGGCTGCATCATTAGCAAAAACAGCAGTTAAAGACATTGGAACCAAATTTAATCAAGGTTGGAATGGAGACCAATTGGCCAATTATATTGCAGATACCTATTTTGTTCATCCTGAAAAGATTCATCCTGAATTAAATAAAATTATTTTAGATTGGAAAAACAATAAAAATAATCAAGCAATAATAGATCGCTTAAAGTATGCTACAATTTTTGAGCATGCACATGTTGAAATTCAAGAAATTAATAAAGCTAGCATGCAAAGAATAAAAGAAGTAATGGATTATTTTAAAAAGAATACAAAATGATACATAGGATAAAAATTGTACTCCTCTTATTATTATTAACCATTTTAAACATACAATGTCAAAACATGAAAAATAAGGATAAAGATATTACTAACGCATCTATAAAAGTAGAACGTTGTGGAATTTTTTACAAGGGCGAACGGTTAGAATTAGGTATGCCACTTACTACATGGGAAAAAGTATTAGGTAAACCAAGTAGAAAAACAGATTTAACTCAGGTTTGGGATTCTTTAGGTATTGGTGTTGATGATTGGCAAGGTGAAAAAAAAGGAAATGTAGCAGCAGTTTATATTTATTTTGTGAAACTAGATAGCCCAGAAGGAAAAGAAGGGCTGTTGAATTATGCTAAAGATTGGCAGCCTTTCAATAGAGATGATTGGGATGAAGAATTTCTAAAAGAGAATGAAACTAGATTAAAAGAAAAAGCAGATCCTAAAAATTATGTTTACCCTCTTACGGTATATAATGGTTATGTTGATTTACATGGTTTTCCAGTAGGTGCAGGGATGAAAGTTGACGAAATAAATAGATATAGAGAAAATTTACCGTTTTCAAGTAAGTTTGGTTATGTTGACCAAGATATAGACGGAGTAAACGATTCAGGAAATACAACCGATACTTTTGGAGGAGATTATCGTGCAACAGGAACCGAATGTAAAGAGGGAGGTTTACAATACTATGAATTAACATATACCGCTAGTGGTGCATTAGAATTTCTTACAATTGGATATGAACCCAAACAAGAATTGGAAGACAAAATAGAAAAACAGCGAGAAAATGAATAACAAACGATTCATTTTCTTTATCTGTTTAATAATTTGTTCCTGTAAAAAGGAGAAAACAGATTTAGAGTTATTACAAAAAGACAAATCAAATCTAGAAGAATGTTTAAAAACAGATGAGATTGCTAAATATAAATTTTTAAAAATAGCAATGCGTTCGTCAGTTCCAATGGAAAACTATCCTAGTGAATTCCTTCCGTTTAAAGATAAATTAAATGATTTGTCAAATACATTAAAAGACGTTGATACAGAGAATATTTCTTTTCTTGAAATGGCTTCTATTTACAAAGATTATTTAGATTTAAAAAAAGTGATAGATAAAACAGATGAGGATGTTTTTCCAACACTTATAGAGGCAATGCAGTATACTAATTCTGAAGAAAAAATGACCAAACAAAAATTGCTAGCTGGAGATGAAAAGAAAAAAATCGAAACGTATGAGCATGCTTTTTTAGGAATTATTGGCGTAATAAGTAAAAGTTTTGGTAAATCAATAACCTTGTATGAATCTTCGAAAATAAATCCAGAAAACATAGAAGATGCTGGTTTTAAAATGATTTTTCAATATTATAGAGGTCTTATTTTCATGGAAAAAAGCTTGTATTATCTTTCTGAAAATGAAGCTACTAAAAATATCGATTGGTTGAATACGAATCAAAAAGTTGATTTACAGTTAATACAAACTCTTTTTGGTTGGAATAATTTTGATAAAGAACAAAATTATATAGCTTTTCATTCTCTAAATTATTTACTTCGAGGAATAGATAGACTTTCTATGGAAAGAGACATAGATGAAGAAAGAGGGTTAGATGATTTTGAAGTTTTTTTAGAAGATTGTAATACATTAGGCTTAAATAACGAATTGTCTTGGAGTATTGATGCCTACGTTAGTATTAAAAGAGAAAATAATCAAAAAGCTATTGTAGCTTTAAAAAAGTTAAAAAACAGTTCTTTGCTCTCTAAAAATGATAAAGAACAAATTGAAGAAACCATTCGTTACCTTGAAAACAGAAAACAAGGAGAATGGATAAATACAGTTTACGATAAAGCATTCATTAGTAAAATTGTAATTTCTTATGTAACCGATCAACTATCAAAAATGGATTGGGAAAAAATACTCAATGAAAGTAACATCCAAGATCAAAAAGAAGTTTTGCTAATGATTGAAAATTTTAAAAAGTGCAATGAAAAGATTCAAGAGGTAAAGGATATGAAATATCTGGAAGAAAACGCTACTAAAATACAAGAAGAGGGAAGTAAAATTTGGGATAAAGCCAAAGATTTAATTCAATAAAGTTTTAAATTAAGATATCGCTCTCTAAATCTGATTTTTCAATGGCAATTTCGTATCCTAATTTTTTTACCATTTGAACGACTAAGTTTTTATACCAATTTTCACTTTTTGGATGAATGTAAATTTTTTCAATTAACTCATTAATAATAACCTCTATTTTTAAACCATCGTTAATCGAAATTTTAGCATGACTTACATCAGAAATTACTCTAATTTCCCGCTCGTATTGAAAACTTTTACGCTTGAATAAAAAAGGAAAAAAGGTATCCTCAAAAGGAATGTATTCTTTTTTGTAGTCTATATAATTTACTTCTCCTATAAATTGTTGAAAATGTTTTTCTACCTCTAACGCTTTTTTTAATCTTCCAATCGTAGATTGAATGGCTAAGCCTTCGTTGTTTTTTGTAAAAATTTGCCACATAGCAAACGATTCGTATTCATTAGCATGCCAACTACTTACTACGACTTTCTCACGATGCGATTTATAGTAATCTAAAAACTTCGGATTGTTTGCTGCAATTTTTTTAATTTCTTCAAAAGTAGGTTCTGAAAAAGTACCTTCATATTGATCTTCAAATTTATCAGATCGAGACATGAACAATTTTTGGGATAACAACATGTCTAAAAACTTGGATAAATCCAAATATTTCCAAATAATTACTTGATCATTATTGGTTAACTTAATATCTGCACTCGTTACATACATACTTTAAAAACAAGACTCTCAAAAGTAATGATTTTTGAAATATATTTTTAAGTATTTAACTTTTCAATTCGCTGTAAATTAAATTTATGGATGAAATCTATTCAAAAGACTGCATCAATACAAGTTTAGCATACATACCATCTTTGGCTAAAAGTTCGGTATGAGTACCTTGTTCTACAATTTGTCCTTTTTGCATTACCACAATAGTATCTGCTTTTTGAATTGTCGATAAACGGTGTGCAATAACTACAGAAGTTCTATTTTGCATCATGTTTTCTAAGGCAATTTGTACTAATTTTTCGCTTTCTGTATCTAAGGCTGAGGTAGCTTCGTCTAAAATCATAATAGGAGGGTTTTTTATAACCGCTCTAGCAATTGATAAGCGCTGCTTTTGTCCGCCCGATAAATTACTTCCAGATTCTCCAATATTTGTGTTAATTCCATCTGGTAAATCTTTAACAAATTCATAGGCATTGGCAATCTTTAAAGCAGTAATGAGCTCCTCTTCAGTAGCTTCTGGTTTTCCAATTAATAAGTTGTTTTTAATCGTGTCATTAAATAGAATAGAATCTTGGGTTACTAAACCTATTAAATCGCGTAACGAATGCATGTTCCAGTCTCGTACATCTACACCATCAATTTGAATATTACCTTCCTGAATATCATAAAAACGAGTCAGTAAATTGGCAATAGTACTTTTTCCACTTCCAGATTGGCCCACAAGAGCAACGGTTTTCCCTTTTGGAATATGCAATGAGAAATTGTTTAATACAGGTTCATCTTGGTAAGCAAAACTGATGTTTTGAATTTCGATTCCGATATCGAAAGTGTTTTTTTCAAATGCTCCGTCTTTATTGGTTAAGTTATTTTCTTGTTCCATTAAAATAAACACTCTTTCTGCCGCTGCCAAACCCGTTTTTACTTGATAAAAAGATTTTGAAATGGCCTTTGCAGGTGTTAAAATAGTGTAAGCTAAAGCAATGTAACCAATAAAAGAAGTACTGTCTAATGATTCTTCAACTAATACTAAATGTCCTCCGTATAATAATAAAGCAGCAATCGTTACAATGCCTAAAAATTCACTTAAAGGAGACGCTAAATTGTTTTTATTAAAGATACTGGTATTTAATCTTAATAAACGCCATAAAGATCCTGTAAATCTTTTGACGAAAGCATCTTCTGCATTATAACTTTTAACCACTTTAAGTCCCGTTAAGGTTTCGTCTAAAATGGAAATGAAAACGCCTTGTTCTTGCTGTACTTTAAGTGATTTCGATTTTAAATTTTTTCCAATTCTTGAAATAATTAATCCAGAAATAGGAATAAATATGAATACGAAAAGCGTTAGTTTGGCACTAATTAATAACATGGCTACTATTGAAAAAAGGATTGTTAAAGGTTCTCTAACAATTAATTCCAAAATTTGAAAGAAAGAAGCTTGTACTTCAGAAACATCTCCTAGCATACGAGCCATAATATCACCTTTTCTAGTATTTGAATAATGAGAAATAGGTAAGTGGATAATTTTATGGTATAATTTTTCTCTTAAATCTTTTAAAACGCCCAAGCGTAAAATAGTAATTTGATAAGAGGCTAAGTAGTTGAATAAATTCTTAAACAAGGCGGTTACAATTACTATTGAAACCACTAATAATAAGGAATATTCTAAGCCTCTTTCTTCGGAAATAGCTGTTAAATAATACCCTAAATAATCTTGGCAATAATTTTTTAAACTGCCTATACCTTTAAACTCAGGCTTTACTAATACCGTTTCTGATTGTTTGAATAATACATCTAATGTAGGGATTAAACTAACCATTAAAATGGTTGAGAAAAAGGCGTAACAGGTATTGAATATAATGTTTAAAACTGCATTTTTCTTGTATTTTAAAGCAAAAGGAATTATTTTTTTTAAATTTTCATCCATTAGATAAGATTCATTTCTGTTATAATATTTTTAATTTTTTGATCTAAAAATGCTTCTGTATTATTATAGGCTTCAATTGATTCTAAGATAGTATTGACACTAAAATAAAATTTAATTTTAGGTTCAGTACCACTTGGTCGTGCACATATTTTAGTTCCATCTTCTAAATAATAAATCAATACATTCGATTTAGGAATGGTAATCTCATAGGTTTCATTACTCATTAAATCTAATGCTTTCGAACTTTGGTAATCTTCAATGCAAACCACACGTTGCCCGTTAATTTCTTTCAAAGGATTTTCACGTAAATCAATCATCATTTGTTTAATTTCATGAGCGCCTTCAATTCCTTTTTTAGTAATAGAAATAAGGTATTCTTTATAAAAGCCATAATCTAAAGACAAGTTTATTAATTCTTTAAATATAGAACTTCCAGCAGCTTTTGCTTGTGCAGCAATTTCACAAACGAGTAAAATGGCAGCAACAGCATCTTTATCTCTTACGGCATCACCTACCATATATCCAAAACTCTCTTCACCACCTCCAATAAATTGCTGGTTTGGAAAATCTTTGATAAATTTAGCAATCCATTTAAACCCAGTTAAACCTACTTTGCATTCTACCCCATATTCAGAAGCTAATTCTAGCATCATTGGAGTCGATACAATAGTCGAGCCAATAAACTCATTTCCTGTAATCTTGTCAGCTCTTTTCCATTGTTCTAACAAAAAGGCAGTCATAATAACCATGGTTTGGTTTCCGTTCAACAACTTTAAATTACCTTCTAAATCACGAACAGCCACTCCTAAACGGTCACTATCAGGATCGGTTCCTACAACAATATCAGCATTAATTTTATCTGCTAAAGCCATTGCCATAGTTAGCGCTTCTGGTTCTTCAGGATTTGGAGATTTTACGGTTGGAAAATTACCATCTGGAACCGCTTGTTCCGCTACAATATTAACATCTGTATAGCCCGCTTTTTCTAACACATTTGGAATTGCTTTAATAGAGGTGCCATGTAAAGATGTATATACAATTTTTAATTGGTCTTTGGCCGTTTGTGGTGTGTTAAAACTTGCATTTTCAAGAGTAGATTGGCAAAATGCTTCGTCAATTTCTTGATCAATATATTCAATTAACGATTCGTTTGCTTCAAAAAGAACATCGCTATATTGTAGGTTTTCAATGATATCAATAATTTCACCATCTTGAGGAGGAACTAGTTGACCCCCATCTTGCCAATACACTTTATAACCGTTATATTCTGGTGGATTATGAGAAGCTGTTAAAACAATTCCTGCATGACAGTTTAAATAACGTACAGTAAAAGATAATTCGGGAGTAGGTCTTAAGTCAGAGAATAAATAGACCTGAATTCCATTTGCAGAGAAAACATCTGCCACCACTTTAGCGAGTGTGTTGCTATTATGACGACAATCATAGGCAATCGCTACTTTAAGCGCTTCACCTGCAAAAACTTTCTTAAGGTAATTACTTAAGCCTTGTGTGTTTTTTCCTAAGGTATATTTGTTAATTCTATTGGTGCCTACTCCCATTACACCACGCATACCACCGGTACCAAATTCTAAATTTTTATAAAACGAATCCTCTAACTCTTTAGGAGCACTAGTCATCATTGTTTCAATTTCTTCTTTTGTTTTGGTGTCAAATGTAGGCGTTAACCATTCATTTGCTTTGTCTAGAATTTGTTTGTCGATATGCATATTATATGTTTTTAGAATGTTTTAAAAACAATTTTTACTTAACTGTCTTATTTGGTTTGCAACGTTAAACTTTAAATCATAAAGTATTTCGGAGTAATTATCTTTTGTAAAAACTGACGCTACTGTATTGTTAAAATTAAATGGCAATATGCCAATAGAATTAAATTTTGAATTGCCTTCAGCGTGTATAAAATTAAAAAACCTGAAGTAAACTTTATTGTTTTGAACAGTGATCAAATAATCATGAGAAATCTTTCCAGCTAATATTTCGGTATTGTTTATATAATAAGTATATTCATAATTACCCTTCAAAAAAATCCTTTCTCTATCTGTTATATAGTTTGTCATACTCTCTAAAAAATCATTTTCACTAATACAATCTGCTATTTCTGTTTTATTTTTAGAAGAATCAAAAATAACTTCATAAGTAATTTCTAAATTATTAGTATGGTCACTACCTGTTTTAATTTGGGCACTAATACTATTAAAAATTAATAAAAGAGATAGTAGTAATAAATACTTCTTCATTACGCTATTATTTTTGAAATTTTATATCGTTCTTCGTTGTTTTTAGTTCTCAAAATGATTTCTCCTAAGAAGCCTGCTAAAAACAATTGAGTTCCTATAATCATAGTGGTTAACGCAATGTAAAACCAAGGGTTGTTCGTTATTAAAATAGTAGGTTCGTGATGGTATAATTTCCATAGTTTCATAAAACCAATACTACCTGCTGCTACAAAACCAATGAAAAACATAAACACGCCTAACGCACCAAATAAGTGCATAGGACGTTTCCCAAATTTAGACAAAAACCAAATAGTAATCAAGTCTAAAAAGCCATTAATAAAGCGACTTATACCGAATTTAGAGCTACCATATTTTCGGGCTTGATGAATCACTACTTTTTCACCAATTTTTGAATATCCTGCATTTTTAGCTAAAACTGGAATATAGCGATGCATTTCCCCGGAAACTTCAATGTTTTTAATGACTTCGTTTTTATATGCTTTTAAACCACAATTAAAATCATTTAATTTTACTCCTGATGTTTTTCTAGCAGCCCAGTTGAATAATTTAGAAGGAATGTTCTTAAAAAGCACCGAATCATAACGTTTCTTTTTCCATCCAGAAATTAAATCAAATCCCTCTTTACAAATCAAATTATATAATTCTGGGATTTCATCCGGACTATCTTGTAAATCGGCATCCATAGTAATAATAACATCACCTTGAGCTTTAGCAAAACCAGCATGTAAAGCCTGACTTTTGCCATAATTTTTTAAAAACCGAATACCTTTTACATTTGTATTCTCTTTTGAAAGCTGTTCAATAGTTGCCCAAGAAGCATCGGTACTTCCGTCGTCTATAAACAATATTTCATAAGAAAAGTTATGACTAGTCATAACTTTTACAATCCAATTATGTAATTCAGGTAACGATTCTTGTTCGTTTAATAAAGGAATAACTATGGATAGATTCATTTAGAATTGTTCTTTTGGTTTTCTCTTAAATATTGCAGCTAATATTAATCCAAAAAAGGTAGAGCCTAATAAACTCCAAATAATACCTTTTAATTGTTCTGCAATACCAAATTGATTATAATTTTCTAATTTTTCAACAGTTTCTTTAATAGAATTAGTTGGTGCTCCAAATTTCTTCATCATGGCAACCGTATTTTCGATATTTAAATCTTTTACTTGTTGAGCCACTTCAGTATCTATATAATTAAAGAAAATGATATTAAAAACCACTCCTATTGCAATACCTATTAAGGCTGAAATTATATAAGTAAGAAAAGCATCTTTAAATGCAATAACATCATTTAATTCTTTTCTAGTGTTTATCAATAAAAAACACCCAACGATAAAATAAATCAATAAGATCGATATTCCATACCACCATTTTACAAGAAGGCCTAAATCTGTTACATAGGGGATTATTATCGATAAAATTCCAATTACACCTGAAATAATTCCAAATTTAATTCCGTTTTTTTTAATAATTTCGTTCATGGTTTGTTAGTTTTAATAGTTTACAAATATAGAAATAAT
This sequence comes from Flavobacterium sp. J27, assembly GCF_004303025.1. GTDB lineage: Bacteria > Bacteroidota > Bacteroidia > Flavobacteriales > Flavobacteriaceae > Flavobacterium. The sequence continues at coordinate 54,867 of NZ_PJQW01000017.1, forward strand.
AAAGTTTCTCCTTATTAGTGTAAAAAAATAAAAAAAAGTTACACCTATGCTTGTGAATTAAAAATTTAGTGTAAATTTGCACTCTCAAATTAAAAGATTATAAACGAAAAGGTTATAAAGTGTTTACACCTTTTTTAATAAAATAAAGAAGCCGCGAAGCAATTTATAATCACAAATAAAAAGATTTATCAAGATGAAAAAAGGAATTCACCCAGAGAATTACAGATTAGTAGCTTTCAAAGATATGTCAAATGAAGATGTATTTATTACTAAATCTACAGTAGAAACAAAAGAAACAATTGAGCACGAAGGAGTAGAGTATCCAGTATTTAAAATGGAGATTTCTAGAACATCTCACCCTTTTTACACAGGTAAATCGAAACTTATTGATACAGCAGGACGTATTGATAAATTCAAAAGCAAATATGCTAAATTCGATAAAAAATAATCGAAATTTATCTGAATATAAAAAACCTTCCTTTTCGGAAGGTTTTTTTATGAAAATAATTTAAAACATGTAACTTTGGCTTACGTTGAAAAAGCTCTCGTTTTTGAAACGTTTCAATCTTTAAATTTATTTAAAATGAACTACATACTTTTTGACGGGACCGTTCGCAATGCTTTGCTTCCATTTACTTTTACTAGGCCTGTAGCCGATATTAGAGTAGGCATTTTAACTATTAGAGAAAAGTGGGAAAAATACCTAGGTTATACCACTACAACATTAACGGAAGAGTATTTGATGGAAAAATTTCCAATGGTTGAGATGGAAGCAAATGTTATGATTAATGCTTCGTTTTTTCCAAATGAAATTGTAGTGGAGATGATTACAAATTTGGAACCCAATCAAGCCATTATTTCTGGAGAAGAAATCATTGCATTTTATTCTAATGATACTCAAGAAGAAGTAGATTTTGACGATTACGAATTGATTGACTATGATGAAGAAATTCTTCGAATAGAAAATACTTGGGATATATTTTCAAAAAATGATGAAGCAATACGCGAGGATTTTCAATTACTTACAGAAGACAGGCATTCACAACCGATTCCAAAAAGTGTAAATGTGATTGCACCAGAAAATATTTTTATTGAAGAAGGTGCAAAATTAGAGTTTGTTACCTTAAATGCGTCTACAGGACCTATTTATATTGGTAAAAATGCTGAGGTTATGGAAGGTTCTGTAATTAGAGGTCCTTTTGCATTATGTGAATTTGCTCAAGTAAAAATGAGTGCTAAAATATATGGAGCCACTACGGTTGGTCCTCATTGTAAAGTAGGAGGAGAGGTTAATAATTCGGTGTTGTTTGGGTATTCCAATAAAGGACATGATGGATTTTTAGGGAATTCGGTTTTAGGTGAATGGTGCAATATAGGTGCTGATACCAATACATCCAACTTAAAAAATAATTATGAAGAAGTGCGCTTATGGAGTTATGAAACGGAAAGTTTTGCTAGAACAGGCTTACAATTTTGTGGATTAATGATGGGCGATCATAGCAAGTGTGGTATTGATACCATGTTTAACACAGGTACAGTAGTTGGTGTTTCTGCCAATATCTTTGGAAGCGGATTTCCAAGAAACTTTGTGCCCAGCTTTTCATGGGGTGGCGCATCTGGATTTACTACTTACCTCACCAAAAAAGCTTTTGAAGTAGCTAAAGTGGTAATGCAACGTAGACAAGTTGAATTTTCTGAACAAGATGCGAAAATATTAGAACATGTTTTCGAAGAAACTAAAAAATATAGAAAAGAATAGTTATGTTTTTGGGATTATTTTTAATTTATTGGTTAGGTAAGCGTTTTTACACACTTGCTGAAAAATACAATCAAAACAAATGGTTGTTTGCAATTTTAGGTGTAATTACCTATTATTTCGGTCAGTTTGTGTATGGAATAATCTTAGTTATTATATCTGAATTTTTTTATTTAGATATAGATATCGATAATGTTGTGTACAGTCTTATTGGAATTCCAATAGGAGCTTTATTTTGTTATGCGTTTTATTTTTTTTAGAAAAACATTGGAAATCAAAAAAAGTAGAGCCTATTGAAAATATTGATGACATTGGAAAAGATATTGATGAAATAGGGGTATAATTCCTCATGCATTATAAAATTAGTTTAACCCAAATTAAAATAACAAGCTATCCCCAAATAGAGTAAAGTGGCAAATATAAGAGTCAATAGTAATGGGATAAGAATATTATTTCTTCTTTGCCTTTGGATTTTTTTTCTAATTTCTGCTAATAATTCTGGAGAAGCTTCTTTTTCTTTTAATGCCTTTCTATAAGAAGTTTGCAAATTTTTCCATTTATTGCGATCGTGTTTTTTAAGTAGGTTTCTATTGTTTTTCAGAATTGTAGCTGGTGAACCATAATATCCTCCCATAATAGATAATTTATAAAAAATAATTTAAAACAGTTAATACAATTACGATAGAACCAACAATACTAACTGTAAGTATAATTTTCTTTTTTTGAATGGCTTTGTGTTCTTCTTGTAATCGCTGTCTAATTGCTTCTAATTGTTCAGGTGTTGCTTTTTTTGGGTCAAAAAATTCACTAGTATTGTTAGATGTAGTATTTACAAATTTTTCTAATCTAGAAGTTTTACTTCTTCGATTATTTTTTAAACTAGTATTGGCACTCATTATAGAACCTGCTGCGCTCATAATTCTGTTTTTTACATTTTATAATTGTACGGTTAAAGAAGGGAAATTGTTACAAATGAATGAGATTATTTTTAGTAGAGTATTCTTTAATAAAATGAAAGAGAAGTAAATCTTGGAGTAGATTACTTCTCTTTTGGATATATAGAGATCAATAATTTTCTAAATTAAATTTTAATTTTTCCTTCTACACCATCTTTATTATCTGTTTTCTTACCAGTAAGAATAGAAGAGACAAAATACATCATGGATACAAATTTTCCAGCTTTGGTATCCCAATAATATACATCTCTTGGTTCTACTCGAATGATGCTTACATTTGGATCTTCTTTACCATCAAACCAAGTATTCGCTGCAACAGACCATTTATCTTTAATAGTAGCTTTGTCATCATAAAGGAAGGCATTGCCTAAAATAGAAAGGTATTCATAATCGCCATTATTCATAAAATATAATTGTACTTGGTTGTTACGGTCAATTTCCATGTTTTTATTACTTTCTTTACTGCTTATAAACCATAAATTCCCTTCTTCATCACACTCTTGTAGACTCATTGGTCTAGCGTTAAAAGGTGGTTTTGTGTTTAAATTGGTTACAAACATACAAGTTCCAGCTTTTTCTGAAAGCTCTTTTAATTTTTCTATAGCATCTTTAATTTTTCTATAGCATCTTTACTAAATAAGTTTTCCTTAGACATAACGTTTTGATTTTTTATTACTTCAAATTTCTGAATAACCAACTAAAATTGTCTTACAGAATTATGTATAAATTTTATATAATTATAAAAATAATGTAAATTTGCACCCTCAATTTTTTGACAACGATTTCATTAATTGAGCTGATATATGGAAAATAAAAAGAAAGTGGCCTTTTATACTTTAGGCTGTAAATTAAATTTCTCCGAAACCTCTACTATAGCGAGAAGTTTTCAAGAAGAAGGTTTTGAACGTGTTGATTTTGAAGAAGTAGCAGATATGTATGTTATTAATACGTGTTCGGTTACTGAAAATGCAGATAAACAATTCAAGCAAATCGTAAAAAAAGCATTAAAATTAAATGAAAATGCTTTTGTTGCTGCAGTAGGTTGCTACGCGCAGTTAAAACCAGAAGAGTTAGCTGCAGTAGATGGTGTAGATTTAGTTCTTGGCGCTACTGAAAAATTTAAAATTACCGATTATATTCATGATTTGTCTAAAAACGACATGGGAGAAGTACATTCTTGTGAAATTGAAGATGCCGATTTTTATGTAGGAAGTTATTCTATCGGTGATCGAACCCGTGCTTTTTTAAAAGTACAAGACGGTTGTGATTATAAATGTACCTATTGTACCATTCCATTAGCAAGAGGAATTTCTAGGAGTGATACTATGGAAGGCGTTATAAAAAATGCCAAAGAAATTGCTGCCAAAGGGATTAAAGAAATTGTCTTAACTGGAGTGAATATTGGAGATTACGGAAAAGGAGAATTTGGGAACAAAAAACACGAACATACTTTTTTAGATTTAGTAACCGAATTAGACCGTGTAGAAGGTATTGAACGTTTGCGAATTTCTTCCATTGAACCGAATTTGTTAAAAAATGAAACCATCGATTTAGTTTCAAAATCCAGAGCGTTTGTGCCTCATTTTCATATCCCATTACAGTCTGGAAGTAACGACATTCTTAAAAAAATGAAACGTCGTTATTTGAGAGAATTGTATGTAGATAGAGTCAATAAAATTCGTGAAGTAATGCCTCATGCTTGTATTGGTGTAGATGTAATTGTAGGTTTTCCTGGAGAAACAGACGAGCATTTTTTAGAAACCTATCATTTTTTAAATGACTTAGATATTTCGTATTTGCACGTTTTTACGTATTCGGAAAGAGATAATACAGAAGCTGCAACCATGGAAGGTGTTGTGCCAAAAAATGTGCGTGCAAAAAGAAGTAAAATGCTACGAGGATTATCGGTTAAAAAGCGAAGAGCGTTTTATGAAAGCCAAATTGGAACGCAAAGAACCGTGCTGTTTGAAAGCGAAAATAAAGAGGGTTATATTCATGGTTTTACCGAAAATTATGTAAAAGTGAAAACCCCTTGGAATCCAGCATTTGCAAACACATTGCACGATATCAAGTTAACGCACATCGATGAAGATGGTAGTGTGCGATTAGAGTTTCTAGGAATAGAAGTATAAAGATAGATTTTGAGTCGTCCTAAAATAGATTGACAAGTTTTACAATAAATTAATTAAAACCAGTGAAGCTAGCTTCACTGGTT
>NZ_PJQW01000018.1 GCF_004303025.1 Flavobacterium sp. J27
AATCGAAAAACGTTTAAAAAAAGAGTTAGAACAATCACGAAAGCCTGTTTTTTATTTCAACATCAATTAAAAAACCAAAAGCAACCTCAAAAAGGTTGCTTTTTTTGTTACAATCGTTTCTTTTATAACTGTATCGTTCCTAATCTAGTCGTATCGCATCCTTACGCAAATAAAATCTTTTTACCTGTTGCAATTTTGTACTCAATCCTTTAGTATTAAATTGTTTTAATGAGTTTGTTTAGAAATTTAAAAAACGGAAACCAGTATAACGCCCTTTTACCTCAATCGGCTTGTGAAAGAGTTAATCTAGGTAAGGGCGATACTAGTTTTTCTGTCGAAATGATAGTTAAACAAGCGTTGCAACACCGTGAACAAGTAACTGAATTAGCTGAAAAACTAGTTGCAGAAACAAACGGCTCTTTAGAACAAGTTTGCAACAATATTCATTCATTTTTGTATTGGCATCTGCAATATAAAGCAGACGGAGAAGCGCAATTACTAAGAAGTCCTGCTTGTGCATGGCAACAACGTTATGTAGGCATAGATTGCAAAAGCTATTCCATTTTTGCAAGTGCTATTTTGTTGCAACTCGGTGTAAAACACTACATAAGAAGAATAAAACAACCCACACACAACCCCGAACATTATAGTCATGTTTATGTTATTGTTCCTGTTAATCAAAAAACGGGAAAGTTAGACAAAGGCTACTACACTATAGACGGCACGCTACCTTACACCATTGAACCAATTTACACATTTAAAGATGATTATTACATGGATAAATTACAACATTACGGGTTAAATGGAAGCGATATTAACCTATCAAACCTAAACTTCGATAGCATTAAAAACCTTTTTTCAACGCCTATTTCGTGTTGGAATGGCACTTCGTTTGATGGCGCAAGAGCGCAAGAAGTAGCCAATAACATTGGCAAATGGCACGAAATGTTATTAACCAATATTAACAATGCAGTTCAAAGCGGTAACTATTCTGCAATATCCGATTTAGAAAATAAATTCAAAGGAAAGTTAGAAGCTGGCTTATGCGGTTATCAAAAAAAGATAACAGAGGGTTATAACGCTTGTACAAGGGAATCAATTACTAAAATGATTGAAATTCTAAACTTCTATAAAAAAGTAGTTTGGACTGGTTATGATGCTTGGATTACAACCTATTTCGATTTTGAAATAGTAGGCGAAAAAAAATACTCAAACTGGGCAGTCGAAGACTTACCAGTCGGTATGTGGTTTGCTTATACTGGCGAACCTTGTTTTGCAAAAGTACCATTAAGAAAATTCGCCATAAAAGCAGGTGTAACAGCTATACCACAATTTGAGTTTACACCATATTTAGAAAGTGCAGTTCAAAACCCTAGTTCATTCGACCCGTTACAGTTTATACAAGGGCTGTCTACTATTTTAGTTTCATTCACAGGAAACAATAGTACAGGTACTTCAGGCAACGGGCAAGTGTATGACAACAACAACCCTAACGTTCCAGTTGAGCCAAAAACAACCAAAGCAGGTTTTAGTTTAATACCTAGTCTTTTATTGTTTTCAGGTGGAGTTTACGCGTGGTCGCAAATGAAAGATAAAGACAGTAAAGAGAAACAACCCGCTAACAGTAAAACTTCTAAAACTAAATAATTATGAATAGAGGTTTAAACGGTTGGTTCGGTAGATTTTTAAAAAGTGTCATTGTAAGAGTGGCAACGTTTGTTGATGCAACGGTTTCGACTTCGACAGGTACAATTGTAAATGCCAATTTTACAGAATTTGCAAATAGTATCGGTTCGGGTGGTTCTTCCTTTTGGAACAAAGGCGCAACCTATAATGAAACGCTAGCAAACATTGAAAACGACCCACGTGCAAATTATGAGCCTACTTATGAAGAGGAAATAATTTTAAATAAGTTTTCCGAAGAAATTACACCATTAATAACCAATCTAGCTACAATTACTGCTAGTATAATTAATACACCTTTTACAGAAGAAAAATTTACCATAGCAAATGAGTTGTTGCAACGTTTTGCGGTTATTAAAAGATACTATAGAGGTTCTGAAAAACAAGGTTTGTCTGCTGAAGCTATTAGTTTAAGAGATTTAATCATTGAAGTTTTATTACTTAAAATAGAAATTGACTTAACTAATGAAATGGCAAAAGAGCCAGCTTTAGTTTTAGCACCAGTTTCAACCACTTCAAATGCCAATGAAATAGTACAAGAATTATACCCACTTTCAAAAGTAGCCGAAACCACTTTTGGTACAAAATTTCAAATCTACAAGTGGCAAAAACTAGACTTACCACCAAACGACACAACACCAGTTGACACAACGCCAGTACAAACAATAAACACAAATACAACGGTTAAACGCTTTGGCTATGACTGGATTTTGTGGGGTGTGGGCGGTTACGGTGCTTTAAAATGGCTTTTGAGCATAATAAATAAAAATAATCAATAATCAAAAATCGAATAGTAAAATGAAATTACCAAAAATTAAATCAAGCGATGTAAGCATAGGTGTTGCACAAGTTGCAGGTGGCGCGGTTGGTTTTGTAATCCCTAACGGTTTGGCTAACACTTATGCTAAGGTAGATGACGAAACAATCATAACTGAAGAGCAAAAAAAGAAAAAAATGTTAGCCAATGGAGTGCTTTTAATAGGTGGTGTTTTAGCGTCCTTACTAATTAAAGGCGACAACATTCTTGCTGTAGGAGGAAAGTCTTTAGCTATGGGAATTGCATCAGGTGGTGCGGTTGGTTTAATCAAACCAGCGCTAGCTAAAAAAGTAGCTGAAAACACTACAGACGGAACGGCTGGTAGCCGATTTATTAAAGGCGCTTTAGGTTGCCCAGATATGAATACTAGTTTTTATAGTAAAACGTTAAACCGTCCTAGATTAAACATGGCGATAATGGAAAGCCAAACGCCAGTTTATAGCAACTCAAATAGTAAAGATGCTTTTGCGTCATTCACATTGAGTTAAAACGAAATAAAAATCATTTAAAAAAAAACGAATAGTTAAAAAATAAAAATCATTCAATCTTAAAATTATGAACAAAGATTTAACACCAAATGAAATTTTAGACATAGTAGCAAAAGTTAGAAAGGGAAAAAATAACCCAACTACTCCTGACGGATTTAAACTAAAATCAACTGTTAAATATGTAGCAGGTTTGTCCGATGCTATAGAACAAAACCAATTATTGCATCCTAAAAATGCAGAAGAAATAGGTATTACCAATATCGATAAAGCAAAGCTAAGTTATCCTTTCATTGTAACAGGTATAACAATTAAGTTTGACACGGCTACTGGTGCAGGTGTAACAGAATTGACTGCTGTTTTCGATGATAAAGCGCCAAATTACTGGGCAAATGGCGAAATTGAAATTAGCCAAGATGATGTATTGTTTGAATCTCCTGTTTCAGCAATTGCAAATTTAGGTTCTCCAACCTCTGTAAAAGATGATGTGTATACTGTGATTCCTTTTGTACTTAGAGAGGAAAAACCATTCAAAATCACACCTTCTTTAGTGGGTAATGCTGTTGTTAATCAAGTTTATAGACTTGAATTGCACGGTATTGAATTAGTGCCAGACGCTACTATTAGATAATATTAATCAATCATCAATCAACAAAAACCCAAAGCATAGGTTTTGGGTTTTTTTAAACAAAATTAAAAATGAAGTACACAGAGGAAGTTATAAATATTTCAGTTTCCACAGGAACAAATGGCGATACAGTAACCGAAACCACAACTCCTGACGGTACACAAATTGTGGGAGTAGCAATTTTTCATAGTGGTTTAACTGCTAATACAGACATTATAAATGCAATGGTTAGTGTTGATGGTGTTGATGTTTCAAAAATGCAACACATTGAAAACTACAGAAGCAGAGAAGCTGGTTACAATTCTAGTTATAAACCTTTAGTTCCTTTTCAATCAGGGAGAAAAGTAAAATTTGAAGTTCGTTCAGAAACAAATTTTACATCAGACTTTAAAGCGCAATTAATACTTATTAAAGAACCAAATAACTGTTAAAATAATCATGGCTAAGGTAAATCTACAAAGCGAAGAAATAAGAAAAATAGCAAAAAAAAACTATAAAAAAGTAACGCTAGTTGTGGTAAGTAATTTATCAGCTAACGCACTCTATTTTTTCTTTAATGGAATTAAAAGAGTTTTACCTGGTTATGATAGTGAAGCAGATTTAGGCAATATACCAACATTTGAATTTAGTTGCAACGGTCATTATTTTGATTGTGAGCTAAATTTTAATGGCTCTAATAATAATGTAACAATTGATTATGCAGAATTAATAGATCAAGAAAATAACCCATTAAATCCATGTTAAAATGAGGCAAGAATTTAACATTTTGGTTAACAAATTAAATACTGACCCGTTAACGGCAGTTTCAATATTTGACAACGATACGTTTACTCAAATATTAAAACCTACCTATGGTACTGATTTAAAACAGCAGTTTGGCAGCATTAAAGAATATTTTGAAAAGTTAAACCGTGAGGGTAAAAGAAATCTTACCGTACAGGAGTATCGAAAAAATGGTACTTCAAAGGAAAAGCAAGGAAATGCTTTTCCAGTTACTTTTTCAGAAACCCCACAAACATCACCGCAAATGCAAAATAATAACACAGTTGGTTTAAATGGAAATTTCGGTTTAGGCTTTTCAGATATTATGAATTTAAACACGAATTCGGTATTAAAGGAAAGGCTGGAAGTTGAGAATGATTTTTTAAAAAAAGAAAATAAACGTCTTGAAGAGAGTAACAAAGCATTAGAACGTAAAATTTTAGAAAACGAATTTTCAGACACTAAAGCATCAGGAAACAAAGAATTATTAAAAGAGGCAGTAAATACTTTTGGACCAGTTCTACAAATGCTAATGCAAAATAATTCCAGTTCCGCTTTAAATGCTCCTGCTAGTCAGAACTTAACCCCTGAAAAACAACAATTCATAACCTTAATTAGTAATCCTAATTTTTCAAATGAAAACGTGATTTTTTTGTATGAAGTAATTAATGCGATTAATACAAAAGAGGATTTTTACGATCAATTAGAAGCACTTTTAAAATAACACAAATTATGGCACAAAAAATAACATTAGAAATTAATAATTCAAACCCTATTGAGTTAAAAGCAAAAGAAAAATCGTTGCAACAAATTGCAACATTACCAACGGACGTAATTGTCTTTTTAGGCGAACTCGCAGGAAGTAAAAAAGCGGTTGATAAATTAATGAGCAATCAGAAACTTATAAAATCAATGTTGCTGTAGAGTGTTGTTTGAACCGTACGGCACACTTGCCGTGTCGTGCGGTTTTTTTAAAATTGGAAAAATGAGAAAAGAAAAATTAGGAAATCCAGCATTAATAGCAAGTGTCGCTAATTCAGAAGCGGGGCAAACTGCCATTAAAAACGCTTCAGAAAATCAAAAAGCAGTCGTCGAAACTGCAAAAAATGTAATTCCTTTTTTAGTAAAAACACTTGTTTTTTTGGGTATTGGATATGTGATTTATAAAAAAATATCCAACCGTTTTGAGCCATTACAAGAAAATAAGAACTATCCAGTTTCAAACATTACAGACAATCAGGCAAGTGCTAAAGCTGAAACTATTTACCAAGCTATGAAAGGTGCTGGAAATGGTTTTGAAACCGTAAAACAAGCTATTGCAGGCGTTAACTACAATGGGTTTTTTAAAATTTACAACGCTTTTGGCAATAGAGAGGGAGCAATTCCTTTTACTTCAAAAATGAACTTGATAGAATGGTTTAACGATCAATTTAATACATACGAACTCCAGCAGCTTAATTTTTTAGTACCTAACATTTTTTCAAAAACTATCTAACTATGAAGTTAACTAACCAACAAATAAAGTACGCAAAAAGAATAGGAGGTATTTCCTTAGCTGGTTTTTTACTGTACTTGTTTTTTAAACCTAAAAAACAAGATACTGGTGGTTTAGTTACCGACCCAACAAACAACAACGATACTTGGGGAAATAATAATAACACGAACACTTATTTCGACCCTCAAAAGGTAGCTGAAAACCTGTATCTCGCGATGAAAGATTTAGGTACGGACGAAGATTTAATTTTCAGTTCGTTAAAAAATGTCAATCAATCGCAATTTTCACAAGTTGTTGAAGCTTTTGGAGTCAGAAACTACAATCCTTTTTCTGGCAATACACTAAGCTTCGTGAAGCATCCTTTAAGTGTTTGGCTAAAGAGTGAATTGTCAGATAGTGAATACAATACCTTGAAATTAAAATACCCTAACTATTTATAAGTTATGTTGATACAAGGAAAAATAACAGATTTTGCAGGAGAACCTATACACATGGCAACGGTATCAATTAAAGATTCTAATCCTTTAATTGGTGTATCAACTGACTTTGACGGCAATTATGCTATTAATGCCCAGTCAGGGCAAGTTTTAGAGTTTTCTTATGTAGGAAATGTTCCTGTTCAAAGAGTTGTTAACAGCTATAACAACATCATTAATGTAACTATGGCAAACGAAATTGCGTTGCCTGAAGTTACGGTAACGGGTAAAAAACCGACGAATTATTGGACTTTGTTTTTAGAACTTTTATTAGTTGGTTTTATAATAAAATCGGTTGTTGACATCAACAAGCAAGAAAAAGAAGAAAAAAAACCAAAACCTAAAAAAATAACGATATGAAAGATATATTAATGCTAGCGTTGTGCTTAGGTACTTCTTATTTGCTAATTGGCAGAAAAGAAGAAAAATTAACTGAAACAACCACAACTGAAAACACAGAAAATTTAAATCTATCAAAATAATGGAAAAATCGTATTTAAATAATGGTACTTTGCCTCGTGGGTTGAGAAATAATAATCCAGGTAACTTGGTGCAAACTTCTATTACATGGCTTGGTAAAGTTCCGTTATCACAAAATACAGATTCTCGTTTTGAACAGTTTTATGAGTTACGTTACGGTATTCGTGCGTTAATGCGTGATATTATAAGCGATGTTAAAAAAGGAAAAACCACTGTTACAGGCTTAATAACTGAATTTGCACCTGCTTTTGAAAACAATACTACTGCTTATATTAACTCTGTTATTGCTTCTGTAGGTAGTAATATCATTGGAGAATTAACACAAGAAAAATTAATCGCTCTTTGTAAAGCTATTGTTTTGGTCGAAAACGGAGCAATAGTAAAGCAATATATCGATGATTCAGATTACCAAAAAGCTTTAGATATTTTGGGCATAACACTTAAAAAAAAAGCATAATTACGTTTACAAATGTTTCAATTATAGCTGGAATATCATTTATAATTTATAAACTTAATCAAAATGGGAATAGGATATAAAACAAATTTTGCTACAAAGAAAATCCCTAACAATGCTACTTTGCTGGCAGAAAATGAATATGATTTAGAAAACATTGTCCTAGATAAAGATTATATTTTAGCAGATCATACCATAACTGAAAACATTTCATTTGGATTTGTCATTGAAGAGGCTAGCAATGGAAAATCGGCATACATAAAGATTAAAGGCAACGGTATTCATGCAGTTGTTTTTAATGTAGTTAATGTTAATGCGTTAGTAGGTATTACTAATGGCGAAATTTTAGAAGAAAACAAATACTACGCCTTTAATTTCCTGTTCAACGGCACAAAAGTAGATGTTTTCGTAAGTCAAATTAATGAGTATTTAGTACAGCCTAATTTGCCCGCAAATGTTGTGAATTTATTCGACTTTACAAATGCAACTTCTTTAGTTTTAGAATCTTCTTCTTTAGTTACTCAAATTAATGAATTTTTTGCCAATGGCAATAATTTAAACCAAGCAACAACTACAAATAAACCGACTATTGTAGGTTCTTTTGCAGATTTTGACGGTACAAATGACGTGTTAAAATCGAATATTGATAATCTAGCTAATTTCAATTTGACTGGCACGCAATATACAATAGCGATGAAAATTCAGTTAAAAGAAATTAAAAACTGCGTTATTTTAGATTTGTCGCACACAGAGCCTAGTAATAGTTTGTCGATTCATGGATTATGGATTAAAAACAGTAAACTTGGTTTTGGCGCTTACTATCGTTCTACTACAAACATTACAAAAGAAGTGGCAACTTCTTCGCTAACATTAAATGAAGACATCATTCTCATTATGGAAAACGACAATTTAAACCTCTCTTTTTCTGTAAATGGAATTGCAGCTGCTACAACAGGTCAAAATCCGTTTTTTGGCTCAGGTACAAATCCTAATTTACAGTTAGGTTGTGGCGCACTTACTAATACGCTTTTTTCCAACTTTAAGTGTAGTAAAATAGTGCATTATGATAGATTATTGTCTGAAGCTGAAAAAACAGAACTCACGGAATTTTTAAATAATTAGAACTAAAAATGAAACTAAACTTTTTTTTAGGAAATAATCAAAATACTAAGAAAGTATTTCATTTAATCGGACAGTCTAACATGGACGGGCGAGGTATTTTGTCTGAATTGCCAGCCGAATTAATGGGTAAAATTCCGAATACAAAAGTTTTTTTTAACGGCAATTGGATTGATTTAAGCAACGGCTCTGCCAGCAATGAAAATTTAGCGGGTCCAATTTTAAAACTCGCTTACGAAATGAATCAACAATTCCCAAACGAAGTAAAATATTATGTAATTACCGCTTTAGGCGGAACGGACTTAAACAATGATTGGTCTAGTTTAGGAAGTATGCGGGTTTTAGCAAAAAACAATTACACTAATGCTGTTAAAAGCTTAGGGAAGCATACCTGTGAAGCTATCTTTTGGACGCAAGGAGAAAGCGATTGTGACAATTTAACTAAAGCTGACAATTACGAAGTTAACGAACAAAATTTAATTAATGACTTTAAAGATTATTGTAGTTGCAATTTTTTTGCAACATCAAACATACCCGAAATAGATCTTGTAAGCTATCCTTACAGGGAAACGGTTAGAAGTGCTAAAAACAATAATTTTCCAGCTTACGCTTCAAGTGTTATAGATACGAGTTTGTTTGATTTAAAAGCAGACAATTTGCATTTATCAACTGCGGGGCAAATTGCACTCGGTAACGCTTTTTTCAATTCATACATTAATACGATTTAAAATATGCTACAAATAATATTAACTATCATTTCATCTTCAGCAGTAGGTTTTATACTATCAATTGTTGCATTCAAATATGAAATAATAAAAATTAAAGCTTCTTCAAGTCAAGAAGTTTCAAAAAGTGACCAAGAAAAAATTACAACTGCTGAAAAAACAATTGACTTGGTAGATAAGCTTAGGGAAAGAATGGATAGCGAATTTGAAAGAATGACAAAACAAATTTTAACTGTGCAGGCAGAAAATAAAAGAATTTCGGATGAGAATAAAAAAATAAAAAACGAATTAAATCTTTATAAAAATCAATGCTCAAAATGTTCAAATAATAAAATAGATAAACAATGAAAAATATATTAAAGATATTAAGCTTTTTTGTTACAGTTGCGTTTTACATGTATTTTGTTTTTTTTCTTTTTATGGTACTTTCTTGTATAGTTTCTTGCAAATCGAAACAACCGGTAAAAGAAATTCATACCGTTGAAAAAACTATTGAAAAGCAAAAAGATAGTACTTCGGTTACAAAAATTTCAAACGCAATTATTGATAGTTTAAAAGTAAAGATAGCAGAAATTAAAACTGCTAAGCCTGAATGTGACAGTATTACTAATGCGAAAATTCAGGAACTTTTATCGCAAATTGAAGTTTCTAAAACTTCAGGAGATAACGAAATCGGGTTTTATTACGATCAAATAAAAAAGATGTTGGTTGCTTACGCTAAAACTGGGCAAAGCACCAACAAAGAAACGAATACAAATAACGTAACCAAGGAAACTGAAAAAGACAATTTAATTAAAGAAATCCCTGTACAGTTTACCCCTAAATGGGTCAAAATACTTGCAGGCTTAGGGGTCTTATTTATCATTTTCCTTGTGTGGCGTTTTTCAAAAATATTTAGATAATGAAAAAAAGTACCTGGTATATACTCGGTGGCTCTTTACTAATATTCTTAATTATGGGAACTCAAAAAGCTTTTGCTAAAATTGTAGATAATCAAAAATTTAGAGATTGTGACCCTCAAGGTTGTGGTTCTTTTGATGCAAATAGAGTAGGTCATAAACATCAAGGTGTTGATATAATCACTCTACCAAATCAAATAATAAAGTCACCAATTACAGGGCAAATTACAAGGTATCCTTTTCCTGACGGTTCTGATTTGACTAAAAAAGGTATAGAAATAGTAAACAATATCTATAAGGTTAAAATATTTTATGTTGAAGGAATTGTTCCAATTGGTACTAATATTGTCGCTGGTGAAAAAATTGCAATTGCTCAAAATATAATGGTTAAATACGGTGCAGGAATGACTAATCACGCCCATTTTGAAGCTTATAAAAAACAAGGTAACAACTGGGTTTTAATCGACCCGACAAATTTATTTTAAGATGAAACCTACAACAAAAAAAATATTAATTGGCGCTGGTATTGGTTTAGCAATAGTTTCTTATTTAGCTTACGAAAAGATTAATAAAATTAAAGAGATTTTTGCGCAAATCGATATTGTACCAAAAGCAGTAAGAAATCTTAATATAAGTTTTTCTTCAATTTCTTTTCTTACCGATGTATTGTTAGTTAATCGTTCAAATGAAGCGCTTTCTGTACAGGGTTATTTTGCTAATTTAAAGCGGTTAAACTTTTTTTATAGTGGTAAGTATATAGGAACTGCAAAACCTGTTGTTTCAGAAATTGAAATTCCAGCAAATAACGAGTTATTATTTAAAAACATACCTGTTGAGTTACCAGCTTCAACAATTTTAACAAACATTGTCGAACTTTCTTCTTTTGACTTTAATAAACTTGCAGTTGAAGCAGTTATTGAAGTTGCAGGAAAAGAATTTTATATAAAATAAAATGAGTAAATCTGTAAAAAAATTTAATGCCTTACATGGTGTTGTTGCAACTCGTGTACAACTTGAAAAGTTATCTGATTTAGCAATTAAAGAAGAACAAATACACATTTTTAATAAAATTCAAGATGTGTTGCTTTATAATGAGGAAGATTTTTTTGAAATCAATATCAAAGAACAAGCTTTTGAAATAGTTCCAAAATCAATGTTGAATGGATTGCATTTTGAAGAAACTGAAGAAGAATTTACAGGTTTAAATAAAGCGGTTACCCCGAGTGATATTTATCAAATGATTACAGATCGAATGCTTAAAATGATTAAAGAAGCTTCGGGTAACGGTTACAAAAAGAAATGGAGTGCAAAATCTTACGGTAAAGGCTATACTATACCTTTTAATTTTGAATCTAAGAAACGTTACAGAGGTGTAAACGTATTTTTGTTGACAAATTTCAAGCCTTTAGAAAATCCTTATTTTATGACTTTTAAGCAGATTGAAGCAAATAAAGGGAAATTGAAAAAAGGTTCTTCAGGCTATCCAGTAGTTTATTTCACTAAGCTTTACAAAATAGAAGATGCTGAAAAAAACATCGATTTTGGAACCTATAATTTTGATAAAGCAAAACAATTTGCTGATGATAATGGAATTAATTACGATTTAATTAAAGATTTGCCAATTTTAAAGTATTATAATGTTTTCAACGGTAAAGACATTGAGGGCATTGATTTTGATTTAAAAAACTTTAAAATTGGTTATATAGAAAATGAATTGCCACCAGTTGAAAAACTCACTATACCTGAAGCTATAATTGCTAACTATCCAAAAAAAGCGCCTGTTTTAAGACATGGTGGAGATAGGGCATTTTATAGACCTTTCGATGATCTTGTTCAAATGCCTTTTTTAGCTGATTTCGATACTGCACAGGATTATTATAGAACATTACTTCATGAGTATTCTCATAGCACAGGGAATGTTGAAAGGTTAAATAGAGATTTTACGGGTAGGTTTGGGAGTAAAAAATATGCTTTTGAAGAATTAGTTGCCGAATGGGGTGCTACTTTTTTAAGTGCTGAAGCTGGTATTATTTGGCATACTGATAAAAATCATGCGGAATATATTAAAAACTGGAATGGCGCTCTTACGTTTATAAAAGAAGATACAAAGTTTATAATGAAAGCTTGTACAAAAGCCCAAGAATTAACCGATTTTATTTTACAATTTGATGAAAACGGAAATCCAAAATATTTAAAAGACTTGCAAGCTATTGAACCTAAAATTGATATAATTAAGCCTAATTCTAATGGCCAAAAAAAGACCAATAAAATAACAGTAAAATCTAAAAAAAAGAATAAAACACCTTTAAAGTCAACAGTTATAGCTAGTTCTAATGGCCAAAAAATGGCCAAATTAGTAAAAGAACCAGCAGTAAAAAAAGTTAGGAAAAGAAAAGCAGCAGATAAGAGTAAACAAATAGCACTTTTTGATCCAAAAGAAAAATTGGCTGGTGTTCCGATTATTGAAGAAGCCAAAGAACCAAAAAAACCTTTAATTGTAAATCCAAATATTAAACCTATTTCTTCTACTGGTGCCACGCCAAGTGAATTTTTTACGGTTAATGGAGAGGTAGGAAAGTTTCTACAAGCTGTTGAAAGAAAACCGTTTCATAGTGTTGTTATAACTATGGACGGAATGCAAGGAGCAGGAAAAACCACAACATTATATAAGTTTATCGATGCTTTTGCAAGTGCTGGCAACGAATGTTTGTTTATAAGTGGAGAAGAGCATCCCGATAGTAGCTTAGCAATCGAGAAGCGAGATAAGTATTTGTCAAATGAAGCGTTGCAACATACCTCGATTGTTGGTTCTGTAAAAGATGTGCAACAATTATATGAATTTATTGAGCCTTTTGATATAATTTTTATTGATAGCTGGCAAAAATTACTTCGTATGGTAGGTGCTTTGCGTTTAGATGAAGATTTAAGACAAAAGTTTAATGGAAAAGTATTTGTTGTGATTTTCCAGCAAACAACAACGGGTAGAACCAAAGGCGGTGCTGAAGTTGTTTTTGACGGCGATATAATTACAAAAATGGTTAAAGAAGAACGGTTTGAAGATAACTATGCTTATTTTGATAAGAATAGATATACTAAAGTTCCAATTGAAACCATTCGATATAACATTGCAACTGGAACAACTTACAATCCCTTACAGAATGAAGACCCCGAAGATTTAGAAAATAATACTGAAGAAATACCAAATATTTTGCCAGTAGATTTTTCTTTTCAAGTGAATTAAAAAAATAATAATTAAGAAATATGGAAATAGTAGAAATTAGAGAAAAAATAACAACGTTAGAAAGTGAAGCTGCTTCTATAGTTTTAAAAATGCGAGCAATACAATTAACTGGCGGTGTAGGCGGTGTTTTTGTAGCAAAAGAAAAGAAAATACTTGGTAAAATAGGTTTTTTTCTTCTTGGCGCTGTATTGGGCGGTGTTGCTTCAACTATGGTTTACTCCAAGAGATTAACACAAATTTTAGGAGAAATTGAAAATTTAGAAGCCCAAATAGAAGTTAAATTAACTAATCCGAACACATAAATTAATCATTGTTATTGATTTAAGAAAAACCACAAAAAAGAAAGGTACAGTTTCAAAAGATTGTAGATGGTGGCTTGTGTAATTAGTTAATTCCTCACTTAGTGTGTTTACACTTGTTTATTAAAATAAGAAAAGCATCCCGAAAGACGCTTTAATTACAATTTTGAAAGCACAAGGAAGTTAAACTTCATTCACAACATACACTGTATCTTTGTTATGCTAACTTTGCAAATATAAAAAAAGTAACATTTAAAAGAGAAAAAAATGAAAACAATTATTACAAAATCATTTATTCAAGGTTTAAGTAAAGAAATTAAATATACTGGTGCTGGTACTGGGTCTGTATATTTAGAATTTAAAAATAAAAAAATTAGAATTTCAAATCACGAACCTAATGAAGCAATGAAAAGAATGAGAGGAAAATCGGATTTGGAAATATATATTACTGATTTAGTAGGTAATCCATTGAATGATAAGTTTGATATTTTAGAAATTGTTTCTAAATTTTTTAAATTAGAAATTACTGGAACTTTAAAAGCTTCACTAACCAAACACTTAAATAAAAAAGCAAAAGAACAAGAGCAAATTAATAAATACAAAAAAGATCATAAACAATTTTTGAATGATTTTCAAACAAAACAACAAGAACTACATGGATTAATAAAAAAAGTCGTTGGAAATAAAATTAATAATGTAAAAGTTATTATTAAAAATGCTGTTGACTATGGTAATTTAGGTTCAAATTCGTCAAAAAGAAATCAACGAAGAAGAAGTTTTTTTAAGCAAGAATTTAAAAAACAATTTGGTATTGAAGTTGAGTTGTCTGATGTTAAAGATGCTCTTTTACTCGATTAGTTCTTTAATTTAATTAATATTCATAAAACCGTTGCAATAGTGTAACGGTTATTTTTTTTCTAGTATTCTAATGCGTTCTTCTAAAGCTTCGATAAGCTTGTTTTTAGTTGCAATACTGTCTTTAAGAAGTGAATTAGTTTCTTCCAATTC
Organism: Flavobacterium sp. J27; assembly: GCF_004303025.1. Taxonomy (GTDB): domain Bacteria; phylum Bacteroidota; class Bacteroidia; order Flavobacteriales; family Flavobacteriaceae; genus Flavobacterium. The sequence continues at coordinate 14,572 of NZ_PJQW01000018.1, forward strand.
TTTTATTTTTTCTTCGCTGGTAATATCTTCTTCTCCTAAAATCATTTTGCCCTCTCCAGTAATTAACCAATATAAATTTAAATTAGGGCAAACTGAAATTATATTTTCAATAGTTTTCGAATTTAAAGGTGTATTTGAAGCATTACCTCTAAAATTTGCAGATGTAACATTTATTTTTTCAAAAAACTCATATTTTTTAAATCCTTGATTTTCAATAAAAAACATCACTCTTTCTTTAATATTTGAAAATTTATTTCTCTTTTCTTGCATAAATGAAAATATTTTTTCACATTTGCTACATCAAAACGAATTGATTGCGAATTAAATGCGAATTTAAACCCTGTTTTAACCTCGCTAAAATACTAAAAATTACAGTATACTGTACCTTTTTAAATCTTTCATTCATTCGTTTGTAATAAGTGTTTAAAAAAAGTATTAAATTTATTGGTGTCAATTATGAGAAATTTAGGCAAAGTTACCCCAAAAGCAATTGTAAAAAATCTTATTATTACTGATGATGTTGCAACCATGCGAAAACATGTTACAGAAATGTTTATTTCGTACTTAATTCATAATGATTGTGATACTGAAGAAAAACTAAACAAAGAAAGAACCTATGCAGCACTCGATTTTGCGCTGGAAGAAATAGGAAATTTAAAAAATAATAAACAAATAGCTTAGTTATGGAAAACGAATTAAAAGTATATGTTATTCAATGGCATAATAGAAAAAATTTTGATGATAAATTTTTCGGAGAAGATTTTGAACAAGCAAAAAGAGAATTTGACGAATGTAATTCAAAAGATTCTTTTGATACAATTGTTCTTATCGAGGTAACTTATATTGGTAAAAAACCAATATTTAATAAAGATTATTTAATAGAGCATCTTAAAGGGTATTATCATTTAAGACTTAAAGAAGTTGATTTATTTAAAAAAAGCATTTCAAATAATGGATATTCTCCAAAACTCGATACAATAGATTTGGCTAATGCAATTTTTTAATATAATTTTAAAAATATTCTTACAAAAATACACTATAATACAAATTTGTATTTTTGTATTATAGTGTAAAATACAAATTGTATTTAGTTTTAACTTATTGTTATTCAGTATTTTAGGGTTCAAAAAAATACATAATACAAAAAATACAAAAAAAATACACTTTAAATCAGCCTACAGAAAAAAATATTTAAAAATCAAATTCGCTGTTCATTACATCAAGGTCAAAAGTTTTATTTCTTGCGGTGTATTTTTCAGTAATTTTTAAATCATGGTGTCTCGCTTGGTCACGCACTTTTATAGCTGGTAAACCCGCTTTTAGTAAATCGGTAATTCCTGTATCTTTTAAGCTGTAAAACTGGTAGATCATATCAATATCATTTTCCAACCGAAATTTATCCCACGTGCTAGAAATTTTTGCAGGTTTTAACCTAGTATCGCAAGCTTTAAAATTTTCTCCAAATAAATAATCTGTATTTTTAGCTTTTTCCAAATGTTTTATAAGCGTTGGTAAAAATTTTCTTGGAATGGTTACACTTTCCGTCTTCTTGTTTTTGGAAATATCGGCACGCAAAATAATTCTATTGTTTACCAGTTCAACATCAGAAACTTTTAACTTGGTTAATTCGGTTCTACGAATAAAACAATAATAAATGAGCATACATAAGGCGTAAAAATGAAAGTTTTTTGTTTCTAGTTCTTTTACTTTTTCTTTTACCTCTAGTGGCAAAACTTTTCTTTTCTTTTCACTTTCCTTTCTCTTCGGAATTTGTTTTACAAAATTCTCTTTAATCCAGCCACGATAATTGCAATAGTTTACAAATGTTGCAATAAAATCTAAATGATTGTTGTGTGTCCGTGCGCTATTATTTCTGTCATAGAGAATCCAGTCTAAATAATTTACTACAAATTCCTTATTTAAGTGCAAAGCCAGCTTTAAATCGATTTTTTTTTCTTTTGCGTACAAATCAATCATTTTTAAAAAAGATTTATACGTGCGCAAAGTATCTATTCTTTTTAAGCCTGTTTTTACATCTTTTTCGTTTTGATCTAAAAATTTCTGCTTACAGTATTCGTATGTTTTAAATTCTGCGCTCTTAACATCAGAATAGTAAGGAAGCCACCCAGTATACAATTTGTTGTTTATTTCTAGAACCATTTTTTTACCCAGTTTTTTACGCTCCTTATTGTTTTTCAAAGCAGGTACATAAACTCGAAAACGTTCCATTTTTTCTGAAAGTGGATTTTTAGCATAGTATACGACTATCCAGTCTTTACCGATGCATAATTCAGCAGGTCTGAAGCTTATAAAAGCTGTACTATTAACGTGTGAGTAATTTTTGTGAGTGTTAGGCATTTTTTTTTATGGCTCAAAAAATTAATATTTTGAACTATAAAAGGTTAATGACTGTAATTTGACGGAGTTTTTTTATAAAAAACCCAAAAACCCCTTTATTTTAAAGGGGTTTTGCGATTTGTCGTGCGGGTAAAAGGACTCGAACCTTCACACCTTGCGGCACCAGATCCTAAGTCTGGCGTGTCTACCAATTTCACCATACCCGCTAAATTGGAGTGCAAATATAAGTATTTTTAGATATAATCAAAAAACTTTTAGCTTTTTTTTGAAAGGAATTATAGTGCTTTTCTGCTAAGTCGTTGTAAAAGAAAATGCCAGCTATTTAGCTGGCATCTTTTTATCGAATTTCTTGATTTAAAATCAAATCAATATATAAATTGATTTTATTTTTTAACTCTTTTCTGTGAGAGATAAAATCTAAAAAGCCATGTTCTAGTAAGAACTCAGAAGTTTGAAATCCTTCTGGTAAATCTTTACCTGTCGTATCTTTTACTACACGCGGACCTGCAAAACCAATTAACGCACCAGGTTCTCCAATGTTGATATCTCCTAACATGGCATAAGAAGCTGTTGTTCCTCCTGTTGTAGGGTCTGTACAAAGTGATATATAAGGTACTTTTGCGTCTGCAAGTTGGGCTAATTTAGCAGAAGTTTTGGCTAATTGCATTAAGGAATAAGCGGCTTCCATCATTCGGGCACCACCCGATTTAGAAATCATTACAAAAGGAATTTTGTTTTGGATAGCATAATCAATTCCTCTAGCAATTTTTTCTCCTACAACAGCTCCCATGGAACCCCCAATAAAAGCAAAATCCATACAAGAAACTACTAAGTCTTTCCCTTTAGATTTGCCCACAGCAGTTCTTACTGCATCTTTTAATTTGGTTTTCTCCATGGCGTCTTTTAAACGATCGCCATATTTCTTTGTGTCTTCAAATTTAAGAGGGTCTTTAGAAGTCATTTTGGCATCTAATTCTTTAAATTCATTGTTGTCAAACAAGATTTCAAAGTATTCAGCACTACCTATTCGTACATGAAAATCATCTTCCGGACTTACCCATAAATTTTTTGCTAGTTCCTCAGTGTCTACAATTTTACCTGTTGGCGATTTGTACCACAAGCCTTTAGGAACGTCTTTTTTATCTTCTGTCGCTGTTTGAATTCCTTTTTCTTTTCTTTTAAACCAAGCCATAATTCTTGAAGTTAGAAGTTAGAAATTAAAATTTAGAACTAGAAAAACATAATTTCATAATTCTAAACTCTAAATTCTAAATTATTATAAAGTGTTTACGTTATTTAAATCGGCAAATGCTTGCTCTAGTCTTTTGTTAAATGTTACTTCACCTTCTCTAATCCATTTTCTTGGATCGTAGTGTTTTTTGTTAGGGCTTTCAGGTCCTTCAGGACTACCTATTTGAGTTCTTAGGTATTCGATGTTTTTAGTCATGTAATCGCGAATCCCTTCCGTGAAAGCAAATTGTAAATCAGTGTCTATATTCATTTTTATCACACCGTAAGAAATGGCTTCTCTAATTTCTTCTAGTGTAGAACCACTTCCTCCGTGGAAAACAAAATCAACTGGGTTTGCCGTTGTACTGTATTTGTTTTGAACATATTCCTGAGAGTTTTTCAGGATTTTTGGAGTTAATTTTACATTTCCAGGTTTGTACACACCGTGAACGTTTCCAAAAGCAGCTGCAATGGTAAATCTTGGGCTCACTTTCATTAATTCTTCATAAGCATAAGCTACTTCTTCTGGTTGTGTATATAATTTAGAGCTATCTACATCAGAATTGTCTACACCATCTTCTTCACCACCTGTAATACCTAATTCAATTTCTAAAGTCATGTCCATTTTACTCATGCGCTCTAGATATTTTTTAGATATTTCGATATTTTCTTCTATTGGCTCTTCTGATAAATCTATCATGTGAGAACTAAATAATGATTTCCCTTTTTCTTTATAGAATGCTTCAGATGCGTCTAATAAGCCATCAATCCAAGGAAGTAAGTTTTTTGCACAATGATCAGTATGTAAAATTACGGTCGCACCATAAGCTTCTGCTAATTCATGAATGTGTTTTGCTCCTGCAACTGCTCCTAAAATAGCCGCTTTTTGATTTTCGTTTGAAAGCCCTTTTCCAGCATTAAATTGAGCTCCACCATTTGAAAATTGAATGATTACTGGAGCGTTTAATTTGGCAGCGGTTTCTAATACACCGTTTATTGTGCTTGAACCTGTAACGTTAACAGCTGGCAATGCAAATCCTTTTTCTTTTGCATAAGCAAAAATTTCTTGTACTTGATTTCCAGTTGCTACACCAGGTTTTATTGAATGATTCATAGTTAGTTTGTTTAATATAATTTACAAAAATAATAATTTATAAAATTAGAATGGATAATTAATTCCAAAATTTAAAACTGTTCTGCTAAAGTTGATATCTCTAAACCATCTTTCACTTTCTTCTTTTGCAGGATTATAGGCTTTATAGCCAAAATCAATTCTAAAAACAAAGAAGTCAAAATCATATCGTAATCCAATACCTGTTCCTAAAGCAATGTCTTTTAAGGATTCAATTCCATTAAAAGTATAAGATTTGTCTTCCACATTATCAAAAACATTCCAAATATTTCCAGCATCGGCAAACAAGCCACCATTAATTTTTCCAACAATATTAAAACGATATTCTACACTAGCCGCTAATTTTAAATTAGCTTCATTAAAATCGTTAATTCCACCACTTCTACCAGGACCTAAGCTATATGCTTGCCAACCTCTATTATCATTTGATCCTCCAGCAAAATAGCTTCTGGAAAAAGGTATTGATTTAGCATTACCATATGGAATAGCAATACCACCAAAAGTTCTGAAAGCTAAAATGTTCTTTTTTCCTAAATCCCAGTGTTTAATAAGGTCTACTTCTCCTTTTACATATTGGGCATACTCAATCCCAAAAAGCGTTTTGTTGCCATTGTCGCTTTCTGGTTGGGGTACTTGTTTTGCAATAAGGCTAGCTAAATTTCCTGCGGTTTCAATCTTTGCTTTAATGGCATAAAACGTATTGTCTATAAAACCTTTTCTGGTATTTTTGTTATAGGTAAATGCAGATGATACAATTAGGTTGTTTTCTATTAATCGTTTTCTGCGTTCTCCAATACTTCGTATCGAATTAAAATCGGTTGACTGACTAATAGGTATTGTTCCATTAACTACAGCATCAATAAAAGATACAGCGCTGGTATAGGTTAAATTGCCTGAACCATCTAGATAGTTTCCTGAAGTATCATAAACTCTTGCTAAGTCATTTAATCGATTATAGGAAGAATTATAAACATTGAAATAATTATCAATGTTAAGATTTCTTACAAATTGGATATTGAGCATGTCAAATCGTATGGTCGTGTCATCTTTTGGTAACCAATTGTAATTAATGATACTAGTAAAATTTTCTTTATCTAATCCAATATTTTTCTGATTGGTTAAACCAAAACTCATTTGAGTTGTAGGTAACATTTCTTTTTTAATAATATTTGTGGTTTTGAATGGAAGAAATATCCTTGGAAAAGTTAATTTTACATCAGCACCATATTCAGAAAGGTTGAAAAATGTTCCGTTAGGATTAGGTAAATCTCTTGATGACCCAATATTTCCTCTAGTTGATATTTCTAAGGTTTCAGCTCTTCTAAATAGATTTCTAAATGTAACAGAAAGATTGCCGGAAACACCAAAATCCTGAATATTAGAATGATTAAAATCTATAGATGCATTTAAATTTTTCTTTTTTAATGGTATAAGATAAATATTTGCAATTAAATTATTTTCACCATTTGTAATGGTGTCTACAACATATTCAATTGTTGGGAAATTAAATACTTTAAGGTTGCTTAAAGATCGAGATGTTAACGTTTTGTCTTTGTCACTAAAATAATTGCCTTTTTCGATGAAAATTGCATCAGTTATGGCTTTGGGTTTATAATTTAATTTACCTATAGAATAAATATGATAATTGTTATAAACCACACTATCACTTATCTTATATTTGCCTCTTTTTATAATGCTGTTTGTGAAAATATTTACTTTGCTTATTTTATATATTTTAAATGGAGTTTTAACTAGGGTGTCACCTCTTTTTATTTTTCGATCTTCAATGTCATAAACGATATCTATTTTAGTGTCTTTTTCGTTAGTAATAACATCATAGCGGACATGATTTACTTGGAAATCGTATACTCCATTATTTCGGAAGTAGTTTGTTAGTCTTGAGCGTTCAGCATCAAATTTTTCATCATTAAATTGTTCTCCAGATTTGATTAAAGATCGGCGTTTTGCTTTGCTAAAAAGACTGTCTAATTCTTTGGTTTCAATTCGGGTTGAAATACTATCAATGATATAAGGCTTTCCAGTATCTACTTTGTAAGTTACTTTTCCTCTTTTTACTCCCACAGAATCTACCTCCGCATTTACTTTAGCATCAAAATAGCCTTGGTTATTATAAAAGCCTTGTAATCTGCTTTTTGTAGTTCCAATCTTAATAGAATCTATAATAACGGGTGCTTCTCCTGTTTTTTTTAAAAATCGACTTAAACCCGATACAAGAAAAGATTGACTTAATCGATCTACTTGTTTGTTGGAAATTATTTTGGCTAAATTTTCTCTACGGTTAGGTTTTCTATTCAGCCAAGCATAATATAGTGAATCGGGATTGTCTTTTGCCATATTATATAATCCTAAACGAAGTGGAAAACCTAGTAATTTTCCATTTGGTTTTTGACTTAATAAGCTTTCAACTCTTTCGTTTTTAACTACGGTATCATTAGTAATAACCGTGTTCTTAAGTAAGAGTTGTTTGTTCTCTGGTACTTTTTTTACAATTGAACAAGAGTAAAAGATAGTTCCAGTTAGAAATATAAATACTATTTTTGGAAAGATTTTTTTCAATGCGATTAATATAGTTAGTCAAAAATACAATTTTTATGGTTAGTAAAAACCAAATTAAGCTTATAACGAGTTTGCAACAAAAAAAATATCGAAAACTCCATCAATTATTTTTTGTTGAAGGTAAAAAAGTAATACAAGAGTTTCTAGATGCTAAGTATGAATTGCAAAGCCTTTTTACAACAGATGCTTCCTTTTGGTCAGTTGATTCAAACAAAATTCATGCCATTACACCAGGTGAATTAAAAAAAATTAGTGCACTAGCTACACCTAATACTTGTTTGGGTTTGTTTGCCATACCAGCAGATAAAAGAGCGAATATGTCGGGTCTTATTTTGGCTTTAGATGATGTAAGAGATCCTGGGAATTTAGGAACAATCATTCGTTTGTGTGATTGGTTTGGTGTTGAAACTATTTTATGCTCCGAAGCTACTGTTGATATTTATAATCCTAAAGTGGTGCAAGCGACCATGGGGTCGCTCAGTAGGGTAAATGTAGTATATACAAACCTTGAGAAAAAGCTAATTGGGAATAAATTACCTGTTTATGGAACGTTTATGGATGGTCAAAATGTTTATAATGAATCGCTTCCAAAAGAAGGGATTATTATAATGGGTAATGAAGCCAATGGTATTTCTGCCAACATTGAAAAATTGGTAAACAAGAGAATAGCAATTCCAAGGTTTGGTAATTTACAACTAACTGAAAGTTTAAATGTAGCTACAGCTACAGCAATTATTTTAAGTGAGTTTAAGCGATCTGTTAATGAAATGTAAAGTTTACAAAGACGCCTCTTGTTTTCATAGACTGAACATTTCCTGTCCAAGGACTGTTTGGGTCGTTGTCTCTTATTAATTCATCGTTTAGGCTAAAAACACCTCTAATAGACGGCGAAAACTTGAAATACTCTAGATATAAATCGATGCCAAACCCTACTTCGTAAAAATTTGTCCATTTTTTCATTCTAAAGCGATCATTGTAATTGTCATCTGGTGCTTGTGAGTTGCTGCCTAAGTTTAAAGCTGTAGATAATCCTCCTACTACATACGGTCTTATGTTTCCTGCTCGTTTAGCGGAAAACTTTAACAATAAAGGAAAGAATATATAAGTTGATTTTACTTCTCGCAAAGCATCAACAGGGTCTTCAAAGCCTGGGAATGTTAAATTTCTTTGAGTGATATATAAACCTGGTTCGAATCGTAAATCAACGTGATCTATGATTCTAAGGTTTCCAACTAATCCTACGTTAAAACCAACTGTTGTTTCAGAAACAACATCTTTTGTTGGTTGTAAATAATCAAATTTAAAGTCCAAGCTATTAAATCCTAAAAAATAACCCCAATGCACTTTTTGCTTGTCGAAATTTTCAAGATTAATAATTGGGTCTTTTCCAAACAAACCGCCTTGGGCAAAGCCGATTGTTGAGGTTAGTAACAATAAAATAAACTTTCTTTTCATACTATTTCTTGGATGCATGATAAATTGTAGCAACACCAAATGTTTGAGGTAGATGCTTTACATCTATAAACCCAATTTTTCTTAAAATATTGTTCAAAGCTTCTCCAAAAGGGAAAATATTAGCAGAATCTGATAAATATTTGTATGCTACCTTGTCTTTAGAGAATAATTTTCCAATAATTGGTAAAATAAATCGAGTGTGAAAAGCATAACCTTGTTTAAAAGGAAATTTAGTAGGTACGGAAGTCTCAAGGATAACAAAAATACCATTAGGTTTTAAAACACGAAGAATTTCGGCTAATCCTTTTTCTAGATTTTCAAAATTTCTAACTCCAAAGGCAACAGTGATAGCATCAAAGTAATTGTCAGGGTAAGGAATGTTTTCACTATCTCCTAGTACCATTTCGATTTTAGAATCTAATTGCTTTTCTTTGATTTTTTCTTTACCTACTTCAAGCATTCCAGCAGAAATATCTAAACCAATAATTTCTGTAGCAGTTGTTTTGGTCATCAAAATAGCTAAATCTCCTGTTCCTGTTGCTATATCTAAAATTGTATTTGGGGTTTTATTAGCAACAAGTTGTAATACTTTTTTTCGCCATGATACGTCAATTCCAAAAGAAATAACACGGTTTAACCCGTCATAATTGCCAGCAATTGTGTCAAACATTTGTGCAACTTGTTCTTTTTTACCTAATTCAGAATTTTTGTATGGAGTTATATTTTTTGACATGGTCTTTATTATATGGATGGCAAAAATACAAATTTAATTTTCATTTCTAATGTATGTAAGATAGGTAAAATCATAAATATGTTTTTCATCTTTAGGATGGTATTCTTCTTTTATTAATTTCCAGTCTTGCAATTCTAATTCGGGGAAAAAGGTGTCTGCTTCAATTGAAGTATGTACTCTGGTTAATTCAATTTTATCGGCTATTGCTATTGATTGTTTGTATATCTCGCCGCCACCAATAATAAAGTTTTCTTCTTCCTGTGAGCAGATTTCAATTGCTTTATTTAGATTGTCTATAACAATGCAATTTTCTGGAGCTTTATATTCTTTTTGTCTTGTAATTATGATGTGTTTTCTATTTGGTAATGGTTTTGGAAAGCTTTCAAAGGTTTTTCTTCCCATAATGATAGTGTGACCAGTGGTTAATAATTTAAATCTTTTAAAATCATCTGGTAAATGCCAAACTAAATCATTGTCTTTACCAAGAGCATTGTTTTCTGATGCAGCAGCAATTATTGTAAGCATTGTATTGTTTTTTGAAATTAAAATCGAAAATGCCTGTTTGAATTTCAAACAGGCATCGAGGATTATTTTTTTTATAAATTATTTATATAAATTCCAATCGTATTCTTTAAAAACTAATTTAGTATTGTCATTAATTTTTACAGCAGAATATTTATTGATGAAACCTACCATATTCATTGGGCCTATAAAATCAGTGAAATACCATTCGAAAATTTTTGATAGCTCACAGGTTGCTGTTCCAATTGTGTTTTGCGAGGCATCATTAATATAATTACTTGTGGCAACATCTAAATCATAATCGATGCTGTTTGAAGAATAAGCAGTATTTCTTAAATGAGGTGATGAAATTGCAGTAGAATATAATGCAAAATGAATTCTTGGGTCGTTCATTGGCCTTAAAATTTCATGTTCAATATGATCTAGTGAAATTTTTTCTCCATCAAAATCGATGAATTGCATTTTGAATGGATCTCTAATATAATTGATGCTTTTTATCGGATAATTTTCTACTAATAATTTGATAATGTTTGCGTTGTAAACATTAATCCAATACGTTTTTACTTCTGCTTCTGACCAACTTTTATTAGGTGAAATTTTTGAAAAATTTTGAGCAATATTGTTTATCTCTCTTATGTTTTTTAAAACTTTGTCATAATCAACAACCCCTTTACTCGATACATGTTTTTTTAAGAAATCATCATATTCTGAAAAATCAATAACCTGACAATAACCATTCAAACTCACAACTAATAATAATAGTAAAATTTTCTTCATAAGATTTTTTAATAATTTTTTAATAATTTAAAAAAAAACGATTGCAAAAATAATAAATCTATTTTAGAATTGCAGTAAAAATAAGTTAAATTTAATAATTTGTTAAAATTAAATTACTGTAAATCATTATAATAACTTTTACAAACCGCTTTATATTTAGTTATGCAAAAAGTGAGCCAAAAAATAATATTGTTTTGGATTTTTATTTGAATAAAAAGTTATAATTTTTGTTAAAATGTTGATAGAAAACTAATTTTTAACTGTTGTTACATTTTCTATTCGATTAATACTTTGTAAGACATGATATTTGGTTTCTGGATGAGAAATCGTGTTTTTTAAATTTGATAAATAAGTTTTAAGTTGTATTAATTCTCCAAACAATAAAGATTTGATGTCAGACAAAACAACATTATAAGATGTGTTGTTACTTTCGTCTGTATATAACTTAATTATTCTTTCCAAGTGTGCTTTTTGAATGTTTCTCTCTGAAATTGTATTGCCTTGATTTCGATTAATTTGCCAAATACCTTTTCTAATTTGTGATAAAAATTCGTTAAGAGTATAGTTTTTGGAATCCAAAAAGGCAGCATCTAATAATCTACCCATACGGTCATAACTTAAAAGGTTATTTAAATGTCTTGTTTGATATTTTAATATTTCTTGTGAATATCCGTTAGGTGAAAATTTATTTAAAATAGAGGTATCAACTAACCAGTTTTGATCTTTAAAAGCATTTTCAAGTAACCATTCAACTGCTGCTTTTTGTTTTTCTTTCGGAATTACAGTATAAACATTTCCTTCTTGATTCGGTTTTTTTTCGATTTCGTCAACGCCACCTACATAGGTTACAACATGGCCAATGTATCTACTCCAAACATTTAAAAGTTCACCATATAATTCTTCTAAGTCTTCATAATTATTTGTTTCCTTACTGGTCCAATCAGGAAGATTTGAAACAACTATTTTTAAATTACGTATGCCATAACTGCTTGCTTGTAAAGCGTTATTACTAATATCTTCTGTTTGTGAATAAGGATTAAAGGAGCTTGATTGTTTGCCAAATTCATATTTTGGATCTCCTGCTTTTTCTTCTATCCACTGATTTAGTGTAGGTATTTCTTCTTCTGGAGTTTTTGTATTTGGAATGATCCGATATCCCCAATTTACGGCATAATTGTCATAAGGTCCCATTTGTCTTATGAATCGTACATTTGTGTCGCCAGGTTGAGCAATATAATTGAATCTTGCATAATCCATAATACTCGCTGAAATACCATTTAATTTGGTAAAAAAAGGCTTTCTATAGTCTTCAACATTGTAAGCACAACTAGCACTCATATTGTGTGGGAATCCTAAAGCATGTCCTACTTCATGAGCAATTACCATTTGCATCATTTCACCCATTTCTGCATCACTAGTATGTAATGTGCGTGCAGAAGGGTTTGCCGCACCAGTTTCTAATAAATATCTGTTTCTATAGGAGCGAAGATGATTATGATACCAAATAATGTCACTTTCAATAATTTCTCCTGTTCTTGGATCTGAAATGCTTGGTCCAATGGCATTTCTTGTAGTACTGGCAACATAACGTATGACGGAATAACGTATGTCTTCTGGGTTAAAATCGGGGTCTTCATTAGTAGTAGGTGGATCTTTTGCGAGTATAGCATTTTTAAAACCTGCTACTTCAAAAGCTTTTTGCCATTCTTCAACTCCTTTTTTAATGTAGGGTCTAAGATTTTCGGGTGTAGCTGGATCCAAATAATAAATAATGGGTTTGATAGGTTCTACTAATTCTCCTCGAGCATAAGCTTCAGGATCTTTGGGTTCTAGTCTCCACCTTCTGATGTAGGTTTTTTTATCTGATTTTAATTCATTACTACTATAATCATATTTGTTTAAAGTAAACCAGCCTACACGAGAATCAAAATAACGAGGGCGCATAGGGTTTTCTGGTAGTAGAATGAGTGATTGATTCATTTGAATACTAATCGCTTCCGTGTTTTCTAAAATAGAGGGTTTTGAGGCATTATAGGTAAAATCTTGAAGAATTTCAATGTTTAATGGGAAGGTTTTTATGTAATTGATAAAACTTCTATTTTCATCGAGGTTTTTTACTTTGTAAACCTCTCTAATTCTAGGTGATAAGCCACTAATTCCTTTAACATCTGTAGAAAAAAACTTGGTTACATCTATCACTGTCGCTGTTGAATCTTTGGAAAAAGCGGTAATGTCAAAAGCATATAGAGTAACATCGTTATTGTTTGCTTTAACTGAAATACTTATTGGTAGACTATCATTGGCAATACTATTAGCAGATTTTACTTTAATAAGTAATTTGTCTTCAAAACGATCCCAAATAACCATTTGAGAACTTGTTTCTGTTCCTGCATTTACATAACCGCCACCAAGGCCTTCAGGAACTTTAGCAAACTTGCTTACTAGTAACATGTCTTTATTTAAAAGATGATTGGGAATTTCAAAATAATATTTATCTGCTACCTTGTGTACTTTGAAAAGGCCAGAAGTTGTTTTAGCCTCTTTTGTAATGATACTATTATAGTCTTTTATTTTTTCGTTTTTTTTCTTCTCTGTAGTATTACTTATTGTTGTTTTTGTGTTTTTTTTCTTTTTCCAAAATTGAGCTGAAGTCGTTTGGAAAATAAAAAGTGCCAAAAAAAGGAATGTAATTTTTCTCATCTGTTCCAAATGTAGTTTTTGCTAAAATACTAAATTGACAAAAAAAGATAGAGATAAGGATATTCTTTTAAGAAAATAATAACAAAACGCTATTCAAGTCTAAAAGTTAATGGCAATCCATAACTAACTCGAATCGGTTTTCCTTCTGAAATTCCTGGATTAAGTTTGGGTAGTTTACTAATAATATCTATTCCTGCGAAATGTAAGACAGGGTTTGATTTTGTTACAATTATTCTTTCTATGCTTCCTTCTTTTTCTATAATAAAAAAGACAAATGTTTTTCCGGTAATATTATTATTACGTGCATATTTTGGATATACAAAATTTCTTACAATGTGTTTTGATATATTTTTATTGAAGTCTTCCATTGATTTTTCTTTATCTGTACCCTTTTTTAACATACCAAAAGACGGATAAATATCAAGATTTTTTATCTGTTTGATGGTGTCCGTTTCTTTTTCGAATAGAATACTACTTAATGCAGATAAATCAGTATTTGGATGTAAAGTAAATTTACAAGTTATAAATTCTTCAGTAATCTTTGCGTTGTTTTCATCTGAGATTTCAATTAATGGAATTTTTTCCAAAATTGTTGTAAAAAAAGATTCTAAATCGCTGCTTTTATTTTCAATAAAGACTAAATTTAGTTTGCCAATAGAATCTAGTTTCATAGTCATTATTACTTGTCTTGTGCCATCTTTTCTTGATTTAACATAATTATAGTCAAAGACATTTAGTAATTGGTTCGCATGTAGGGTTAAACTGTTTTTTTGTATGCTGTCAAAATTGGAAAATATTTTTGAATAATCTTCTTCTTGAGAAAAAACAAAATGGGAAAGAATAAGGAAGAGGAATGTAATTTTTTTCATCTCTAGTTTTTGTAACTTTTTATGAGGCAATTTGTATTGTTGATACAATTATATTTTTTTAATAACATAAAATAAATCAAGACAGTCTTTGGTGTGATTTTTTAAATAAAAATCTTGTTGATTAATTGTTGCGCAAATGTCAGGTTGCTTTTTCATTAGCATAATTCTATTTATCCTATTGAAAAATTCGTAAACTATTTTAAATAAAAACGAGGGGAGTAGATTTCTTATGTTTAAGAAATCGTATCGTAAAATTTTGAGCGTGTTTTTTTTATTCAATTCAAAATAGGAGTCTACTTTTTTATTGCCAAATATACCATACTCTTTTTCTACTGTAAATTGCTTAGGATTAAAAATGTTTCTAAGTTCAATATTATTATATTCTCTAATGTGCCATGGGTTTTTGGTAATGGTTTTTTCTTTGTTTGGAGTAGAAATAATTAATATTCCACTAGGTTTTAAAACTCTGTAAATTTCATCTATGAATAAGGTGTCTTTCTCAATATGTTCAATTACATGGAATGTTATAATGGTGTCAAAACTATTATTTTTAATTTCTAATAATGGAGGAACTGTACCATGTATAAAAGAATTTTCAGGATAATTTTGAATTTGTTCTTCGATTAATTTTTTGTTTTTATCTATTCCTGTGTAAGTTTTACTCTTTTTAACTACAATTTCTAACCCTCTACCAATACCACAACCTATTTCTAATACATCACCTTGAATATATTCTTTGGCAGAATGATAGCCAAAAAGCAACCTTTGATGTACAGGATTATCTGATTTTATTTTTGCGGAAGTTACTTCTGTACTATAATGTGACATTAAAAATCTAATTAAACTGCTACAGCACCTTTTATATGCGGATGAGGATCGTATCCTTCTAAAGTGAAATCATCAAAATCAAAATCAAAAATATTCTTGATTTCTGGGTTTAATTTCATTTTTGGTAATGGTCGACATTCGCGAGACAATTGTAGTTCTAATTGTTCTATATGATTGTTATAGATGTGTGCGTCTCCAAACGTATGAATAAAATCGCCAACTTGTAAGTTGCAAACTTGAGCCATCATCATAGTTAATAGTGCGTAAGAAGCAATATTAAATGGTACACCTAAAAATATATCGGCACTTCTTTGGTATAGTTGGCAACTTAATTTTCCATCAGCAACATAAAATTGAAAGAATGCATGACAAGGCGGTAATGCTGCTTTTCCATTAGCTACATTTTCTGCAAACGAAATAGAAGTATTTGGCAATACACTAGGGTTCCAAGCTGAAACCAGCATTCTACGGCTATTTGGATTGTTTTTTAACGTATCAATTACTTCTTTTATCTGATCGATTTCTTCACTATTCCAGTTTCTCCATTGATGTCCATAAACAGGGCCTAAATCTCCATTTTCATCTGCCCATTCATCCCAAATTTTAACACCATTTTCTTTTAAGTAATTGATATTAGTATCCCCTTTTAAGAACCATAGCAATTCGTAAATGATAGATTTAAGATGTAACTTTTTTGTAGTTACCATAGGGAAGCCTTCACTTAAATCAAATCGCATTTGATATCCAAACACACTAATAGTTCCCGTTCCTGTGCGATCACCTTTTTGGTTCCCGTTTGCTAATACATGTTTTACTAAGTCGTGATATTGTTTCATTTTTTATTTTTTATTTGTCATGTTGAATTTGTTTTGGTATCTAATTTGTTTTGATTCTGAGACAAATTCGAGAGTATTAGATTGTGCTTACCCAATAATCATTCCAGCTATTGTTGCAGATAATAGGGAAGCAATACTTCCACCAATAACCGCTTTTAATCCAAACTCAGATAATGTTTTTCTTTGATTTGGAGCCAAAGAACCGATGCCACCAATTTGTATTCCAATAGAAGCAAAGTTGGCAAAACCACAAAGCATATAAGTAGCCATTATCACTGATTTTTCATAGGTAAAATGAATTTCATTAGTTGCGTTTTTTAACTCTGCTAATTGAATGTAGCCCACAAATTCTGAGGCTGCTAATTTAATGCCTAATAATTGCCCCATGAGCATCATGTCTTCTTGCGCTACACCGATTAACCACATTAAAGGAGAGAAAATAAGACCGAGTATAGTTTCTAATGAGAATTTAGAATATGGAGTGTTATCAGCAATAACGGTATTTAATCCAGACCAATCTCCAATCCATCCTAAAGTATAGTTAATCATGGCTATAAAGGCGATAAATACAAGCAACATAGCAGCTACATTGGCTGCCAATTTTAATCCTTCTGTGGTACCGGTTGAAATAGCATCTAAAATATTGGAGCCAATTTTTTCTTTTGAAACTTCTACATTGGTGTCGATTGATTCAGTTTGAGGATATAATATTTTTGAAATAACAATGGCACCTGGTGCAGCCATAACTGATGCAGCTAATAAATGTTTAGCAAATTCTAAACGTAGAACAGGATCATTACCTCCTAGAAAACCAATGTATGCCGCAAGTACTCCACCTGCAACTGTAGCCATTCCACCTACCATTACGAGTAAGATTTCAGACTTGTTCATTTTCTCTAAATAGGCTTTAATCATTAGAGGTGCTTCTGTTTGTCCTAAGAATATATTTCCTGCTACAGATAAACTTTCAGCTCCAGATATGTGCAGTAGTTTTGTTAAAACTTTTGCTAATCCTTTTACCACAACTTGTATTATTCCTAAATAAAATAACAAGGAAGTTAAAGCAGAAAAGAAGATAATTGTAGGTAAAACTTGGAATAAAAAGATAAAACCAAAACTTTCAACATTCATCATTCCGCCTAGAAGAAATTCGCTACCTGCTCTGGTAAAATCTAGTACTAAAACAAAAAGGTTTCCTACAAATTCAAATGCAGATTTAACAAATGAAATTTTTAGTACTCCAATAGCCAAAATTAATTGTGCACCCAAACCAATGAAGACCGTTTTCCAGTTTATAGCTTTTCTGTTGGCGCTAAAAACGAATGCAATAGCTAGTAATGCTAACATTCCTAAAATACCTCGAGCGATTCCACTTGCAGTTATTCCAGTGCTTTTTACTAAAGTATTGGTGGTTTCTGTTGTTTTCTTAATTTTATTTGAAGAGAAAAAAGAATAGGCTTTGTCTCCTTTTTTTAAAGTAAGGGTAGAATCAGTTTTGGTCTCTATTACAAAACGTTTTGTTGGTGAGTCTGAACCATTTTCAAAAAGAAATAAAAATTTGTCTTGTATTAGGTAGTCTCCTTTTTGAAAAAGACTATCTTTTGATAATTTAAGTTGATAGGTGCCTTCTTTTAGTTCTAGGAAATCATTTTTTGAAGTGTTTAATTGCCATTTTTTTTCAATTTCCTGTGCGTTTATATTTAAAAATGTAAATATAAACGTTAAACATAAAAATATATTTTTTATCATTCGTTTGTGAAGTTTTGTTAAGATTCTTTTTTAGAGATTTCATCTCTTATTTTTGCGGCTTTTTCATAGTCTTCATTTTGTACAGCTTCTTCTAATTTGTCATAAAGTTCTTGTAACGAAAAACCGCTATATTCTTCTTTTTGAGGTTCTAAAGGTTCGTTTGCTCCAAACGTTTCTGGAGATGATAATACGTCGTCAGATTCGTCATTGTTTTCTTCGTCTTTTGATGGGTTTATTTTTAAATAAATACCAGCTTTATCAAGAATGTTTTTATAAGTAAAAATGGGTGCACCAAAACGAAGGGCTAATGCAATAGCGTCCGAAGTTCTTGCGTCAATAATTTCTTCAATTTTATCTCTTTCGCAAATAATACTTGAAAAAAATACACCATCAACTAACTTGTGAATAATTACTTGTTTCACAATGATGTCAAATCGATCTGCAAAATTTTTAAATAAATCGTGAGTTAAAGGTCTAGGTGGTTTAATTTCTTTTTCTAAAGCGATGGCAATAGATTGTGCTTCAAAAGCACCAATAACTATAGGTAATTTTCGTTCTCCGTCAACTTCATTTAAAATAAGAGCATAAGCTCCGTTTTGTGTTTGGCTATAGGAAATGCCTTTTATTGTTAATTTTACTAAACTCATTATATAAATAGTGTCAAGTATTCGTTTTGTAATACTGAAAGATTATAAAAAATAAACTATTGTTCTAAATTAGCCCTGATGGGAGCGGTATCTTTTTGTTTGGGAGTTTATCCAAACAAAAAATATAGCGTACAGCAGGAAAATGGCTGGCAAATATACTACAAGTCATTCGCTCCAAAAATAAAAAAAAGAGCTATCTTAACAAAGATAACTCTAATTTTAATATAATATATTTTTAAACAGCTAAAAATTAAGCATTATTCGCTTTGAAAGCTTTTAATTTTTCTATTAATTTCGGAACTACATCAAATGCATCTCCTACAACACCATAATCAGCAACTTTGAAGAATGGTGCTTCTGGATCTGTATTGATAACTACTTTAACTTTAGAGGAATTGATACCTGCTATGTGTTGGATTGCTCCTGAAATTCCCACAGCAATATATAAATTGGCAGCAACAGGTTTACCAGTTTGTCCCACGTGTTCACTATGAGGTCTCCATCCGATATCTGAAACTGGTTTCGAACAAGCAGTTGCAGCTCCTAATACTGAAGCTAATTCTTCAATCATTCCCCAATTTTCAGGACCTTTTAAGCCTCGTCCCGCAGAAACTACGATTTCAGCATCGGCAATCGTAACTTTCCCAGTTACTTTTTCTATGTTTTCTACTTTAATTGTAAAATCTGCATCATTTAAAGAAGGAGAAAAGTCTTCTTCTGTTAATGTTGCTTCTGATTCGAATAGACCGAATGAGTTTTTAGCAATTCCAATTACTTTTACATCGGTTGTTATTTCAGTAATGTTAAAAGCTTTATTTGAAAAAGCATTTCTTTTTACTTGAAATGGACTTGTGTTTACTGGTAAAGCAACTACATTTGATGCGTAACCTGCGTTTAGAGCTACTGCAACTAATGGGGCAAGATATAAACTGTCTGTTGTTGAAGATAAGACTACTAATTTAGTGTTTTCTTTTTCTGCAGCTTGTTTAATAACATCTGCGTAGGCTTTTGCATTAAAAGTGGCTAACTTGTCATTGCTTACTTTTAAAACTTTGCTAACACCATATTTGGCTAAGTCTGCTGTGTTAGTATTGTTAACAGTTACTGCTGTTACAGTTGTACCCATTGCATCGGCCACTTTTTTGGCATAAGATGCGATTTCTAAGGCTACTTTTTTAAATTTTCCTTCTGCTGATTCAGCATATATTAAGATAGACATGATTTTTGTATTTAAAATGGTTGATGATGATTTAGATTACCTTCGCTTCGTTGTGAAGTAACTCAATTAATTCGTCTAAGTTGTCTGGGTTAACTAGTTTTACAGCAGACTTTGGTGCTGGTTTTTCAAATTTAACAGCTTGTGTTGCATTGCTATCGCCAGTTGGTTCATTAACTGCTAATGCTTTTGAACGAGCCATCATGATTCCTCTCATGTTTGGAATTCTTAAGTCTTTCTCTTCTACTAATCCTTTTTGTCCACCTATAATAAGAGGGAGTGTTGTAGATAAAGTTTCTTTACCACCGTCTATTTCTCTAACTGCGGTTACTTTTTCACCTTCAATTTCCAATCCAGTGCAAGAGTTTACAAAATTATATCCAAGTAATCCTGCCATCATACCAGGAACCATTCCGCCATTATAATCTAATGATTCTTTACCTGCAATGATTAAATCATAGCCTCCTTGTTTTACAACTTCAACTAATTGTTTTGCAACAAACATGCCGTCTATTGGGTTTGCATTAATTCTAATTGCTTCATCTGCTCCAATTGCTAAAGCTTTTCTCAAGGTAGCTTCAGCGTCAGTACCTCCTACATTTACTACAGTTACAGTAGCGCCTTGTTTTTCTTTGAACCAAACTGCTCTTGTTAGGCCAAACTCATCATTTGGATTAATAACAAACTGAACTCCATTTGTATCAAATTCAGTGTCATTGTTGGTGAAATTGATTTTTGATGTAGTATCAGGTACATGACTGATGCAAACTAATATTTTCATTGTTTTATTTTTGAGATTTAATGTCACGAAATTACAAAAAAAATGTTTAAAAATACTATGCACGCATAATATTTTTTTAAATTTTAATTTTTTTTGCTTAATAATCAAAATAGTGCAGATTATTGTTTAACCTCTGAATATTTTTTTTATATATTTGGAGTAAAGTTATAAATCGAAAAGTTTTCTCACTAAAAAATGAACGCAAATAATCAAATAAAAACGCACTTTGATAATAAAGTTATCATTACATTTATATTAGTCTTTATATTATCGTGTGGGTTATTAGCCTTTAAAAAATCAAATGAAATAGATTGCTCTGTTTTTGATTTTAATACAGATACAAAGCATTATATGGTTGATAATGTTATTACTTTTTCTGAGACTTCAGGTAAAGCCTATTCTTGGAGATGGTATTTTGGAGATGGATCAGATATATCATATAAGTCAAAGGAGTTACATTCTTTTAATAAACCAGGGACTTATAAAGTGAAATTATTAATTAATGAAACTTGTGAGATTGAAAAAACGATTAAGGTTTTGCCAAAGCCAGTTGTAGAAGTGAAAGAAGCGCTATTGGTAAATTTTGAAGCTCCAGATAGAGTAGAGCAAGGAGAAATAGTGGAGTTTGTAGATCATACAGAAGGAGCAGAAACATGGGAATGGAAGTTTGGTGAAAATAGTAAAGTGGATAGTAAAGATAAGAATCCAAGATATAAGTTCTCGACTATAGGCGTAAAAACGGTATCTTTAATAATTAATGGAGATAAGAAAAATAGAGCTTTTAAGGATATAGTGGTGGTAGCTAAGACAGGGAAGCCTAAAACAAAAAAAACTTCGACTGTTAAATCGATTCCTCTAGATACATTGCCAAAAGTAGTTATTGAAGAGAAGGCTCTGGTAGTAGCGGTTAAATCGATAAGTGAAGATGAATTAGAGCGTTTGTTGTATAGTGTGTCTGATAATAAAATATCTTTAATTAATTTTAAAAATCAATTTTGTTTAGATAACGCGCCAAAAGTAAGAGTTAATTCGGATAGTCGATTTATGACTTTAGAGCAGTTTTATAAATCAATAAAGAATAAAGGTATTAAAATAAGACAAGTTAAAATATATAAGGATAAAGATCAATGTATAGAAACTATATATGTTAGCTTTAAGTATAAAACATTTTTTTAAAAATCTATAGACTAAAATTAATATTATGGCAGACAGATTCTCAGGCAGTTATGGAATTGGAGGAAATGAAGTTAGAGTGGAAGGTCAAGAAGGTATTCTTGAAATTCCTCAAAATAGAACTTTAATAGCTCAAAAATTAACGCCAAATACACCAGTGAAACCTGAAATAGTTACAGGTTTAAAAAATATGGATGAAGTATTTGAACATTTTGACCCTAAAGTAAAGGTGGCTTTTGAAGATGAAAATGGACAAATCAATAGAGAAGAGCTACAGTTTAAAAATGTAGGTGATTTCTCTATTAATGGGATTATTGATCAAAGTTCTTTTTTATTAGATTTAAAAACTAAAAATGAGCAGTATCAAAAATTAATTAAGCAATTAAAAACAAATAAAGTTTTAAAACTAGCTTTACAAGATCCAGATGCAAAACAATCGATTATTGAAAGTTTAGAAACTTTAATAGCAGAAATTGAGGCATCAGACAAATAAAACAAGAAACAATTATGGCAAACCATGAAAGTAGTAGCGCAGCTTCTAGCGCAGACAAACAGCATAAAGAAGTAGCTCGTTCCTTAGAACAAACTTTAGATTCATTTATTCAATATGGCGGATTTGATTTATTAGAAGGTTCAATAGAAGGAGTGCAAAACTTAAATCCAAGCAGAAAGGCAAGAAAAAATATTTTTTTAACAGAGTCAAGTAAAAAGGCGGAACGCGATAATCTGAAAAAAGTTTTAAAGATTTGGGCGGAATCTTTGAAATCGGCAGATAACTTAGTTGATTTAGTAAACGATTGTACTGCAAAAGCGGAAGAAGCAGAAAAAACGTTGAAAAACAACTTGAGAATAGCTGTTGATGAAACGAAAGAATTAGAAGAAAATTACAGAAGTATTGCTCTTTTTTATAAAAATACAGAAGAAAGCAAACTTAAAAATATATCCATAGTAAATGCAGAATTAGATCAGTTAAAAGATTTAGATAATACGCGATTTATTGATACAATACATGAAGAATTAGTTAATGGTTTTGATCGCCTAGATTTAAGACAAAATTATTCACTATTGGTTATTCCTGGATATTTAGGTTCAAATAAAGTATTAGAGAAATGGGCTAAGATTGCTTTTGAAAATAAAGTAATGTTAATTACTGATTTTCAGCATTTAGATGAGCCAGATGATGTGATGGAGATGTTTGAGGCTGCTAATTTAACAGGAGGAGATGTGTACAGGTCGAATGTTATGATGGCGTGTAACTGGCTTGTAGGTAGAGGTAAACATGATGAGATTGAAGAAGAAGATGATTTGTTTGTTCCTCCTTCAATGGCGTTAGCAGGAAAAGTGTACAATACTTTGATGTCTCAAATAACAGCGGGTAAGAAATTTGGTGGGATTAATGAAGTGGATGGAGTTAAATTTGACTTAAAGAAAAGTGAAATTGCTAATTTAGAGAGCCTTGGATTAATTCCTATGGTTAACGAATATGGGAAAGTAATGGCTTTCTCAGGGAAAACACTCTTTAGTGGTGATAACCTTGGTTTACAAACGTATTCAGTAGTAAGGGTTTTTGATTATGTGACCAAAGTATTAATGGATTTCTTAAATAGAAGGGCTTTTGAAAATTTTAATGCTAAAACTAGAAAAGAGATTTTAGGACAAATTGTTAAATTCTTAGACAATGTTACAGGTCCAGATAAACTAATTGAAGATTTTGATATCAAAAGATTTGAGCAAGATCCTAATCAAAAAGATAGAATATTCTTAGATATCAGATTAAAGCCTTATTTCCCTGCTAAAAACTTCTTAATTAAGATGGATGGGCAAAAAGGAGACGATGGAAACGATTGGGATACCGAATATGCAGAATCATAATCATAATTTTAATATAATTTAACAAGAAAACATACATTTTTTTTCAAAAATTAATATATTTGTACTATATTTATTCTTGAGTAGATTTACTGACAACCACACAAATAACAAATAACAAACATTTTTTTTAATCTTTAAATTTTACATTATGTCATTTAAATCAAAACTTAAAGTTGGCGGAAAGGAACTTAACATTTTAAAAGTTTCTTATGATTTATATCAAGAAATTGATGCAAGTGGAAGACCTTCTTCTGTAACAAGAGGAGGTACAATTAATCTTTCAGTAGAATCTACAGGTGATTCATTCTTTTTTGAATGGATGACTAATAATTTCGAAAGAAAAGATGGTTCAGTTCAATACGTTAAGCGTGATACTGATGCCAAATTGAAAGAATTAAACTTCAAAGAAGGTTATTTGATAAAATACAAAGAAGAGTTTGATGCTACAGGAACTAATCCATTAGTTGAGACGTTTACTATTTCTGCTAAAGAAATTGGAGTAGGAGCTGGTGAACATGTAAATGAGTGGGTATAACATTCCTATTTTAAAATGAAATGATAAAGAGTTGGTTTTGTTACTTACTCTTTATCATTTATTTGTATTTTATATATTTAATAACCTTATACTTTATACATATGTCTTTTTTAGCAAAGCTTGAAATCGATGGTGAAGAAATGAATGTATTGGAGTTTCAGTTTACTATTGGTCAAGAGATTGATAAAAGTGGGAAGCCCTCTGCAGATCCGACAGGAGGTAGATTCAGGGTAGTTGTAGAATCAACTAAAAGTACCATGCTATTCGATTGGATGACTAGTAATAATCAAACTAAAAACGGAAAAGTTACTTTTTTTAGGAGAGATGCGGTTTCTAAAATGAGAGAACTTCAATTTAACGACGGCTATTGTATTGGTTACGATGAGGTGTTTTTATCTCAAACTAACAATCCAATGAGTGTAGAAATAGTTGTTTCTGCAAAAGAAGTTATTATGAATGGTTCTAAATTTACAAGAAACTGGCCTCTTAAATTCTAGAAGTAATGGACGAATTAGAAACTAATTTTTTTATTGGGTTAAGCTATCATTTTGGAGGTCCAAAAAATTATATGAGTGGAACAGCTGGAGTTGGAATAAGTCAACGTTTTGGCAATTTCAATCCTGGTGCTAATCTTGCTGTTAATTTTTATAATGGTGGATTAGGTTCCCTTTCTAATGATTCAAGTTTTAATATTGATACTGTTTTAACAGGTAAATTAACCATTGGAGACGGAAAAGGAAATCCAATGGATGTTTATCCATTGCATTTAAATAGTGGAACTGGATTAGAAGATAACTATAAGTATTCTGCAACCATTGGAACTAACTTTATTTTCAATAATCATGAAAGGAATCAACATGTAGGATTTGTACAATTACGAGCTAGTGATTTTAGCTTTCAAACCTATAATGATTTTAGTGGTTTCAAAAAGCTTGGAATCAGTGATGGAAATGATCGTTGGTGGACTGGAGGCGGCAATATAACATTAGGAGCAAAGAATAGCGATTATCAATTTGTTATTGCTAGCGATGTTTTTACTGCCGATACAGATTCTGAAAATGACTTTGATCGTAACACTGCCAATAAAAATTTAGAAACTTTTTTAAATAATAATCAAAATAATTCTAAATTAGAAAGGTTGAAGAATAGAGTTACTGATTATACACCAGCAACTGCTTCTCAAGTAGATCAAACTTTTCTTGACTTGAATAGAGACGGGGTTACTTGGACGCCTGAAGCACATTCATTTGATTTGAATCAAGGGAGAACTTCATTTCGTTTGAAAACACCTGATGGTACTTTTGGTATGAATAGTTTAGGAAAAAGTAATATGTATAGTCAAGATATTATACATAGAATCATCAATTTTCATTTGATACCTTCTGAAAGACCAAATTATTGGGAGTTTCAATATAGTCCTACGATAAATCAGTTTTAATGAAAAGCCTAATTGCATTGCTTTTTTTAGTTTTTGCATTTAATTCTTGTAGTTCAAAATTTTACTCAAAGAAAGACTATTCTTTCTATAATCAAAATTTTGAATTAGATAAAGAATCTTTGTTAAAAACAAATGGTATTTATGTGTTAGATTCGGTATGGTCACAATCAAGTACAGAAATCCCAATGGAAAAAAACATAAAAAAAGTATGTTACATTTTCTATAAAACTGGTCAATCTAATATGATTATATCTGAAAAGGAAGACGATTTAGATTACAAGCAGTTTGTTTTAAACGATTTTAATCGGTCCAAAAACAATAAAAACGTAGGAACTTTATTTCAAGGATATTATAAATTAAAAAACAATAAAATTGTTATTGAGAAAGTTAATACATCTCTTAGAAGATTTAATTATTCCTATGGTTATCTTGAAAATGAAAAATTAATAATTGTAAAGCCAAATTCTTTACAAGGGGAAGGAAATTTTGAAGATAAATATTTCTTAGATACATATAAAGAGATTTATACATTCATTCCAGTTGAAGATTTAGATTCTATTTTACCATATTGGTAATTAGAAAGAAAACATAATCTTTTTAAAATGAAAATTCTTTTTTCAAAAATAATTGTATTCTTTTTTATTTGCTTTCAAGTATCATTTAGTCAGTTGCTGTCTGAGTTTGATTTGGATTCTGCCTATAGAAATGAGTTGCTTGTAGAAAATAATGCTTTAAAACAAAGGATTTCTAGGTTCCCTTCTGAAGCCAAATCGATCAATGCAGCGATAGCTCAATTTATCAGGCAAAAAGATTATAACAATGCATTAGAACAGGCAAATCAATTAAATCAAATATTGCCTAATAATGCAGACGTCAAATGTTTTCAAGCGAAAATGTATTATAAACTCAATAATACTGAATTGGCTATTCAATTGTATAATCAAGCTATTCAATTAAATCCAAACAATAAATGGTTTTATATAAATAAAGCAGGATTATTATCTGAAATGAATCACATTTCAGAAGCAATTGAAACAGTAGATACATTAATTAAAATACACAAAGATTGGAGTATTGCTTATAATTTGAAAGCCTCTTTATTATTACATGAAAATAAAAAACAGCAAGCACTATCAGTTTTTAATCAAGCCATTCAATTAAGTCCTAAAAGTGCTTTAATATATACAAATAGAGGTGATTTATTCTTAGAAATGAATGATAAAGAAAATGCAATTTTAAATTATCAAAAGGCACTTGAAATTCAGCCTGATTATTTGTCTGCAAAACTAAAATTGGATACAATTCGTCTGAATTGAATTAACATTAAAAAACATGACGTATGGCAATAAGTACAAAAATTCATATAAAAATTGGTTCTGAAACACTTACGCGATTTTCAAAATTAGTAATCCATCAGAAAGTTCACACGCACCATACTTTTTCTATTTTGCAACCTT
>NZ_PJQW01000019.1 GCF_004303025.1 Flavobacterium sp. J27
GATCACCAATTTTTACAATCTTGTAACGTTGTCCATCCCGTTCATCTAACAGCGAGCTTAAATCGGCTTCTGTTATACTTGTTGTAGATGTACAGGTGCTGGCATCTCTAACGGTTAGTGTATAATCTCCAGGTTCAATATCGGAAAAGATATTGGATGTTTGAAATGTTGTTCCATCTATGGAGTACTCATAAGGGGCTACGCCTCCTGTAGCCGTTGCTCTTACAGTGTATTCTTCTGCAATCGCTGTTACTGTTAATGTGCTATTCTCACACGAGTTGTTTGTATTGTCATCATTGGAACAAGATGTTGTTAGACTTATTGTAAGCACTAATGCTATTGATTTAATAAGATTTTTAATTTTTAGATTCATGATTTTTAATTTTTATATAATAAATAGGCTAATTCTTATTGTTTTGTATTTCGTTATATCTCTTTTCAATTTCGGATAGATTGGGTTCTTGCTTCATCCATTTTACCCTTTCTTCTTGCGTATCCATCCATCTATAAATCCAACTGACTCCCCATTTTTTATAATAGGTATCTTCTTGATTATAGATTGAATCTGTTAACGATTCTTCAAAGCTTATAATGTTGTAATCTTCTTTCTTTAATCTTGATATAATTTCTACTAAATAATCTGTATTTATAGCATTATCATGGCATAGGTAGATTTGTTTAATCGGGCGATTGTAAATAGTATTGGCCATGGTTTCATAAAAGGCTACCAACTCCAAGGTCTTTTCAACATATTGTTCGCCAATTACTTTTGCTTTCTCTGATTCTCCAGTATCTAAATAGTGTTGATACACGGTATTAAACATCCAATCGGAACTTTCAATGGTAAAAGGAGCTATTGTGTAATTCTTTGACTTTAAGTATTCCCTAATTTGCATGTGTTGAATTGAATCTTTTCCCATATCGTTAAATGGAAACCGAAAGTATTTGACTTCTTTATTGTACTTTGAAGCGTATTGTTTTGTTAACTTTTCTCCTTGTTCAATATCCTTTATAAAATTCGCAAAACCTACCTCTGAATATCTGGGGTGACTATAGGTATGATTCCCGATTATCGCTCTCTCATCTTTAATCCATTGTTCCAATACCTTATTGTTCTTATCTAGAAATTTGGTTTTGTAAATTTTATCCTCGTTGATAAAAATGGTAAAGAGCACCTCTAAAGAGTCTAATTTCTGTAATAACAATGGGTTGAAATTGTCTTTTTGATATTTTATTGTATTAGGTACATCATCTATGGTGATGGCTATGGATTTTTGTTGAGCAAAGGTTAATTGCCCAAAAACTGAAAGCGTTATTATGAAAAGTCGTTTCTTCATTTTGTTTTAAATTCTTGAAAAGTCAATCGGTATTGTATTAAGTTTTTATATTCTTTCCCTTTTTTAGTATGCTCTTTTAACTCTCCTTCCTTTACCATTCCATTCTTTATCATCACTTTTCCTGAAGCGATGTTTTCTTCAAGATGTGTTGCATAAATTTTATTTAGATTAAGCTCTGTAAACCCAAAGTTTAATATGGCTTTTACTGCTTCTGTTGCATAACCAAGGTTCCAATATTTTTCGGCTATCCAGTAGCCTAATTCTGCTCGATTAAACTTATTGTCAACTTTTAAACCTATGCCTCCCATAAATTCATTTGAGGTTTTAATTTTAATACCAAAAGTGAACTGTGACTTATTTTCAAATCCTTGATTGGCACTGTTTATCCAAAAAATAGCATCTTGTTCTTTGTATGGATGTGGAATGTTTAAAGTTTTATCAGCAATTTTTTTATTACCTGCATATTCAACAATTTTTGGAATATCATGGAATGTTAACTTATCTAAAACCAATCTATTAGTATTTATTTTTGGAAACTCAATCATGATTTATTCTCATTTTTTAATTTGACTAATAATAGTAGCATCTACCCAATAAATATCCTGATTATTAGTATAGAACAAATATTTACCATCTTTGGTTACAAAAGGACAAAGCTCATGACCTTCTGTATTAATAATTGCTCCCATATTTTTAGCCTTTGACCAATTACCTATATCATCCTTAAAACTAATTTGCATACATATAGTACGTTAGAATGATTGCTGACATATTTTAGCTTGTGACATCGCTCGAAAACCTCTGAAACCCTTATGAATTATATACATTGTTGCCCTACTATTTTTATAGTCCTAATTTATCCATTTCATTTTTTTCATACTTGCTGCTTTCTCCCGGATATCTCAATTCAAACCCTCCTTGCTGTTTAGCTTGCATCCATATTAAACTTTGTTCGGCTGCCATTCTAGCTGGTTTTTCTGAATAAATCGGATCTAAAATAGCCTCACTATAATCATCTATAATCCAACCCTCATTCTTAAATTTTTCAATTAAATCATTTAAAAATAATGCTGAAGTTAAATTTAGATGTAACAAAACCGTGTGCTTTATCTGTCGTTGATTAATTTGTACAGAAAGATTATTGTAATACAGCGCTCTCTCATAAATATGATTGACATAATATTCTCGAAATCCATTAATATCAGCATTTGGGTGCTGTTTTAATCGCTTTATCAACCTCATGTTTATATACCAATCAGATGCATCAATCGTTACCCAGCCTTGCTTAAAACTCTTTTGTAACAGGTATGAATTAATACTATCTCTTTTAACTATGGTGTTTCCTCCTTTTAAATAGGGAAAACGAAAAATATTTTTGTAATTCTCATACTCAGATATTAGTACCTCGCATTTTTGAATGTCTTCTATGTATGCTTCACAAGTCATTAAAGAGTCGTTATAATTATTATGGCTATAAGTATGATTTGCAATTATATGACCGGCCTCATCCCATTTCTGCAATAGTTTTTGACCCTTTTTGCTATCTAAATTTTCACCCGTAACAAACCAGACTGCTTGAATATTATTGTCTTTCAAACTCTTTCTAATCATTGAATTCCAATCCTCATTTTCATAGAATAAAATGTTTTCTGTACTACCGTCATCAAACGAAAAGGAAATATGTGGTTTTTCTTTCTTTTTGGTTTTGTATACCCATTCATTAAAGAAATCTTCTAGGTTGACTCCCGATGATTCCTCAATAGCTTTCTGAAAATCTCTGGTATCAACAGTTCCCCCTAAGTGTATTGTACTGTATAATCGAATGGCGTCCCAGAACGCTTTATCACCTAATTTTTCTTTTAGCAAATGGATTACATATGCCCCTTTAAAGTAAACCAAGTTCCTATCATCTTTTGATGGGTTTGACCAATTCTCGAAAACAAGAGATCTATCTTTACCCCGTTCTTTTATTCCTTCATATGCTTTATAGTAAGCTTCAATATTTGCAAGATAAACCTCCTTACCAAAGCGATATTCGTTGTAAGCCGCGGACATAAAGGTTGCCATTCCTTCGTTCA
The DNA here is from genome assembly GCF_004303025.1 of Flavobacterium sp. J27. Lineage (GTDB taxonomy): Bacteria > Bacteroidota > Bacteroidia > Flavobacteriales > Flavobacteriaceae > Flavobacterium. Next base: position 3,416 of record NZ_PJQW01000019.1, read on the forward strand.
ACCAAAAGTGATTCCAGCCTTTACAGGTTATCTGATTTCCCCACCATTGATGCGCCATTTCATGTGAAATAAGATTTGTTTCGGTACTGTCCGTTAATACCATTTTCCCATAATTGTCTTTCAACATTGAAAATCCAGACATCTCTTGAAAATATTTGCCAGTGAGTACTTGAGAATAAGTAGACTGAAAATATTTAATACCAGACTTTTCTTCTAAAAATGAAAGTATATTCGGAGTCTCCTTAAAAATATCCTTAATCTGCTCCGAAGAATAGTTTAGCGAATAGTATTTAAGCAACATACCATTATATGTCTCTTCTGCTTCATTGAATCTGCCTATTGCAAATCCGTATGTGTAACTGGGTGATTCGGTATTTAAGCAGTACGAATAAATTGTTTTGCCATTCCTTTCCTTCTTATTTACCAACTCTCCGCTTGCAATACACATTTTATCGTTCGGCACAGTAATATCTATAAGTAAAGCAGCTTTATCTTCTGGTGAATCATTACATATCATCCAATCGCTAGTGAAATAAGATGTATAAGCTTGGTCATCAACTTTATCGAAAATAAGTCCCTTTTTAGGGCGTCCTTGATATTCAACAATAATCCTGTTTTTCAAACCATCCCTTTTGGAAAGGTAAACAACCAAATCTTGGCTGATTTTCTTAAACCCTACTACATTCTCCCCATTAACTTTGTCAATATTGAGGTTTCCACATTTGAAAATTACCGAATCGGCATCACTATTTATTTGGAAATTGATTACAACTGAACCTTTTAAATAATTATTATCGATATTAGCTTCAAGTGTTAGGTGATAGTTTGTAACATCAAGTTGAATATCTTTTGAACTTGCATTTTCCGAATTATATAGTAACAATAGTATTGCAAAAATTGATATGATGTTTTTTTTTGTAATAATTAATTCTCTATGTAGTTCGTTTTTGTAGTAAGGCATAACAGTGGTATTAAAAAATGAGTGATATATTAACTATTTGGTTTTATATTTTTTAAATTCTTTAATAATTGCAGCGTCAACCCAATAAATATCCTGATTACTAGTGTAGAAAAAATACTTACCATCTTTGGTTACAAAAGGACAGAGCTCATGACCTGCTGTATTAATAACTGCTCCCATATTTTTGGCTTTTGACCAATTGCCAGCATCATCCTTAAAACTGATGTATAAATCTCCTTTTCCATAACCTTCTTTTCTGATGCTACAAAAAATAACATATGATTCATCCGGTGAAACAAAGACATCGGCTTCGTAAGCTTTCGTTATTATTGAATCCCCGAGTAATTTTGGCTTTTGAAATGTTCCATCTTTAAATTCAGAAGAATAGATATTAAAATTATGCTGTTTATTTTCTTCAGCATCTTTATTAGAAGAAAAGTACATGCTTCCATCTTTTGCAAACGACATGTAGTATTCGTTTTTGTTGGTGTTGATATTTGACCCTACATTAATCAATTTTGGACTCCACTTATTGTCCTCGCGTTCTATATACCAAATATCATAATCTTCTTTTATATCGTCACTTTCTAATGCTTTATTAGATATAAAGTAGAGTCTGTTTTCATCAGGTGATAGAAAAGGGTCGTTTAAACTATATTTATCGTGCGAAAGCAACACTTTAGGTTCTGACCAGTTTTCACCTGCTAATTTGGTATAACATATTTTTGCTTTTCCATTGACATCCACTCCATAATAGAATTCAGTGGCTTCCCTATTAAAAACCGAACCGAATTCGGATTCGTTCTTTTTTGAAATAAGACCTGGTGCGAAAACCTTTGGGTTTGATGTAGGTGGGGTTTGACCTAAATATTTTAGATCACCATTGTAATATTCAACAATTCTTAACATTAAAAAAACAGGAAGAAAAGTGAATACAATAATACCGTATGATTTAACTTTTTTCATTCTATTCCAAATTTGTTAGTTATTGCTTCTAATATTTTATCGGCATTATAACCAACTCCTTTTTTAAAAACGTGTTCAACATTTTTAATTACTGAGGTATCTGTTTCTAAATTTCCATTTAAGATTACAAAATCAGCTCTTTTACCCACTTGAATAGTACCTATATCAGAACGCTCTAATACTTTTGCTCCGTTATTTGTCATAATCTGAATGGCTTCTTGGGTAGAAAATCCAGATTCTAGAAGTAATTCATAGTTTCTTTGATCTCCGAAACCTGGCAGTACATGTCTTCCAGCATCTACACCTGCACACAATAAACCACCCATTTTATAATATTGATATTCAAACAACATTATGCGTTTTAATCTATTATTTCTGATTGTATCATTTATATTTTTATCAAAATCTGTTCGTCTATCTTTATATTGATTTAATAAAAATGGAGACATCGCTTTTAATGTTCTTACATCTGCATAAGCTCTGTTTGGAATACTCGCTTCATAAATAGAGAGTGTGGATGTTAAAACCACATTATTATCAATCATTAACTGCTGTAGCTCTTTTACTTTTTGACTACCAATATCAAGGTTGTCCATATAGTTGTGATCCCCATTGCAAATACCATATTCTTTATTACTTCTAAAATCACTAGCACTATTTAAACCATGTTCTATACAGTCGATTCCTTGCTTTGTAGCTTCTTCGAAGGTTATAGAACATAAGTGACCTCTTACTTTACAATTATTTTCATGAGCTTTATCAATAATTATTTTTAAATCAGTCGGTGAAGTATTTCGATAGACTTTAAACCATTTTACACCTTGATCTAGCCAATGTTGCAAAGTGTCTTTCAGATGTTTTGTATCTCTTGGAATAATCATATTGGGATTGCCACCTTCTCCTGTTATAAAAGGCGCGCTAGGAATAATGTCAGGTCCAATCTGTTTTCCTGTTTCTATCCGTTTTGATAGTGCTAATTCTTTATATGGTGCTGCTGCACCACAGGTTTGAATGGTTGTCACCCCTGACGCCAGATATAATTTAGACGCTATATCTCCTACATCAGGGAATCTTGGAATATGTAAGTGGTTGTGCATGCCTACTATACCAGGAATAATGGTTTTTCCTTTTAGATTAATAGTTTTAGCGTTTTTTGGGATATCGATATTTGTAGCATTTCCTATTGCTTTAAAAACTCCATTTTCTATAATTATTGTTTGGTTCTGTTTTATGGATTTGCCTGTTCCATCTACCAAAATAACATTAGTAAATGCTATTAAATCTTCTTGATACTTAATATAGGGCAATATGCTATCGGATAATTCTCTATTTTGATTCTTTTGTTTGTTAGATAACCCTTTGTCTGTTGAAATGTTTTTACAACTAAAAAAGCATACGAAGAAAATAAAAATGAAGTGTTGATATAATGAGTTGATTGTTGACATGTATTAATCTTTATTAAATGAATTATAAGTTAAACTCCTCCAAAGAAATTCTAGTGGTCCTTGCTTATAATACCTCAACCAAACAAATGTTACTATTATTTGAACTATCCAAATGACCACAACAAATCCCAAAAGTTCAAATCTAGTATAGCTATTAAATAAAGCAAAGCCATAGCCATAAAATAAAATTCCTAAAATGATGTTTTGGAAAATGTAATTAGACAATGCAGTTTTGCCTATTTTAGTAAAAATTTTAAGTTTTACATTCTTTAGATATTTTTGATAGATGCCATTAAGTAATAACACATAAGCTACTCCTAAAATTTCTTTTGGAAAGGTAAATAACAGTGCTTTCCATGTACTGATATTTGGGATGTGATCTTCATAAGTCCAACTATAATAACGCATATAGTTTATCACTAGACCTACAATTAAAACAGATACAGTGATAATCCAATAATATTTCCACACCTTATAGTTAGAAAAGATACCCGTTCTAAATAACAGCATACCCAATATCATTACGATTAATGACGATAGAATTAACGATTGATAGTAAAACTCGCCTTTGTGAACATTATGATTTTCATAAGAGTTAATAACCCCTTGCCAATATGTTGGTTTTGGATTAACAATTTCTTCCGATATACTATACTTTTTTTTTGAATATCTGTTCTCCCAAGAAGCAATTAACTTCATATCTTTTTCCGTTTTTTCCTCTTCAGTTCTATTTACTGTCTCAATATAATTAGCAAAAGATTGTTGTCTTTCTGTAACACTTTTATAAGATTTTAAAAACAAAAAGAATGATAAAAACAAAATAACAACCATCAGGTTTTTACTTTTCATAGAACGAAATGGTAATAAAAGCAAACCACAAATAGCATAATGATATAATATATCTCCATCCCAAATAAAATAAGCATGAATTACTCCGATTATAAATAACCACAATAACCTTCTGGTATAAATATCCATGACTTTCAACCCAGATGTTTTTTGATTAATACGTTCCATGAAAATGAAGAAGCCAACTCCAAAAAGCAATGCGAACATGGTATAAAACTTACCTTGTGTTAAAAAATATATCCAAAAACGAGTATGATGATCTATTGGATTCTTATACCCATATTGCCATGAACTCCAAGGATTAGGATAAACGAAAGATTCTATATTAATAAATAAAATGCCAAGAATTGCAACCCCTCTTAGAAAATCTAAAGAAGGGATTCTTTCTGACGCTGATATTGGTTTTATATTATATTTCATAGATGACTTAAATCGTTTGATAATTATACTCTATTGTCATAACTATTGATATTCAAAATAAATAGTATTTCAAGTATCAAAGGGTTTAACACTATCTACAAGACTTTTAGAATAGGAGGTTAACCTACTTTTTTATCTCTAAAGCGAGATGTCGAATCCTAGAATCCTGGCTAAAATGAAAAAACACCTTCATAATGTAAACAGTATAAAACAAGTTAACCATTAGGTAAATTTTATGTCTATATAGTGATTCTTGAATTAAAATAGTGAGCATGCATTATTTGAATCCGTTGGTTACTGACAATTGGTCTCATATTGATTTCCTGTTGTATAGTGATAAAGTGTTTTGCTATAGTTTCCATTTTCATACATAGATATCATGTCAAAATACTGGAAGGTACAGTTGCCATCTGGCCATGTAGCTTTTGCAGCTACTTCAATAATGCGACCAATGTAAGATACAGTAATTACATCGCTCCAGCTACCAGAGGTAATTAAAACATCGGTGAAATTTTCTTTCCACCCTTTTTCCTTAGCATGTTTTTGAAGTGCTTTTAAAGCTTCTAATTTTATTTTATCATCATTCATAGCTGCGGTTGGCATTTTAGGCTTATCTACCCAACTGTTCATGAATATTTCCTTATGTTTTCTGAACTTATTTTCTATATCGTTTTTTGCTTTAAACTTCATCTCTATAGCCTCTTGTTCGCTATATTTCTTCTTTTCGTCACCAAATAGAATTATGGATTTATCTCCTTCATTATAGATATAATGAATGCCATCTGCACCAAAATATAAATACTCATCTGGGTCGCTTCTTCCCCAATAGTTAGGAGTATCATAATAAACAAAGAGGTTTGGATTTAAATGATGTCTGTAAAAGCTCTGTGTACTCATTTTACTTGTTAAAGAGAGCATTTTTATTTTAACCGTATTTTTATCAATCACTTCCACATGCATTCTATTCTTTTTGCCCAAAGAGCTGATGCTCTTATAGGTTTTTTCGGTTTGAAATCTTTCATCTGCCAACGCTTTAGCATATTTGCATAACAGTCGTGGGAAGTAGAATTTTTCCTTACCATTTTTTAATATATTTCGTCTTAATTCGGCTGAATTTTTTTTAGAATTAACTAAAGACCGATCTTGAGACAAAATTTCATAATAATCGGCTGGATCAGCAGTTGCATAATTAAAATTGCCATTAAATATATAACGTTCCAAATAGCCATTGTTTTCGGCTATAAAATAGAAAAAACCATCACCTACATGTAAATACAATCCATCTGTACCTTGTACAGATTTTAATTCCCTAGTGTTTTCTGTTCCATCCTCGTTCTTAAATGTTGCTGTAAACTTTCCATTTTCACAGCATTTGGATATCTCTATAGTACCATCGCTGCCTGTGCGGTAATATGTGCCATTTTTTAGTTGTGCTTGAGTCGAAAAACCTATAAAGGTTAAAAACAAACCCAAGATTATTTTGGTTGTTTTCATAAAAATAAATTCGTGTTTAAAATGAATTAAAAGTATACTTGATATATAGAGACACTCCCAAAATAGCTTAATAAAACTTAGTTTTGAAGTAATTAATTTTTTATAGTGTGATAAACGTTTATTCTTTTATGAATTTAAAGGCATTTCCGTTATTAAATTTCAAGAAGTACAGTCCATTTTTTAAGTTTCGAATGTCAATTTTTTCCTTATTAGAAATAGCTCCTTTTTTAACTTCTGCTCCTTGGGTATCAATGATTTTATAATTTTCTTTAGCTGTTAGTCCAGAAGCTTGTAAAAAATCATTTGAAGGATTTGGGTATAAACGAAACGGTATGTCAGTATTGAAATCATTAATTGCAAGTGTAGATAAATTAATTTTTAAAATTTTATTGCTGCCATATTCTGCAATATAAAGGTCATTTCCATTGAATGTAATCCCATATGGGTCATTCAATCCCGAAACAACATCTGTTGCCGTTGGCATTGTTGCCGTAATATCTATTTTTGAAATTTTATTACCATCATATTCTGAAATATAAAGGTCGTCTCCGTTGAATGCAAGTCCGACAGGAGTATTTACCCCCGTAACAACATCTGTTTGTGTTAGCGTTGTTGCTGAAATATCAATTTTTGAAACTTTATTACCTTGATAATTGCCAATATAAAGATCATTTCCGTTGAATATAAGAGCAGAAGGACTATATACACCATACACACCTGTTAGTGTTGGCGTTGTTGCCGAAATATCAATTTTTGAAATTAAATTACCGCCATAATCAGCAACATAAAGGTCATTTCCATTTAATGCAAGGCCATAAGGATTATTTAATCCCGTAACAACATCTGTTGCCGTTGGCATTGTTGCCGTAATATCTATTTTTGAAATTTTATTACCATAATACTCAGAAATATAAAGGTCATTTCCGTTTAACAAAAGTTCTATAGGACCCGCTAATCCCGTAACAACATCTGTTGCAGTTGGCGTTGTTGCCGAAATATCAATTTTTGAAATTTTATTACCATAATATTCAGCGATATAAAGGTCATTTCCATTTAATACAAGCCTAACAGGCCTACTTAACCCTGTGACAACATCTGTTGTAGTCTGTGCTTCGGTACTAATACCAAATAATAAAATAATTAAGATTAAAATGTAATTTCTTTTCATGAGTTTAAAATTTAAATGTATTAATGTTTGCTAACAACACCATAATTGGGATATACTATGGTTTTGATATTATAATTTTATTTTTTAAGGGCAAGCTGTCGTATTATAACTTGCTGCATCGTTTTTGTTCCAATTGTTAGGAGGTGCAACCTAAATCTATCTTAGTAATGAATCTTAACTGAATCGACTTGATTAAGCCCCATTTCATGGAATTTTTTTACCAGTTCATTACCAAAGTTCATTACCAGATCCTCTTTTAATTTATTCATACCTGCCCATTGTTCTGTTCCTATAGAATAACTAAAATCAATTTCATCACTATTGGTTGAGTAACAAGGGATTGAACATACGGGTTCTATTTTATCCCAATCAACCAGTATTAGTAAACCTGTTAACACACCAGGCTCATATGAATTACCGTCTATTTTTGGATATATTGACCTATCGTCAAGGGTATAAAAAATAGCAACATTTTCATCTACAAATTTTTCAGACCATTCCGCTAATTTGGGAATCAAATCTTGTACATTATCTTTTTTTTCTATTACTTTTTCCCAGATAGTATCTTGTTCAGTAATATAAGAATAAGCCAAAAAATTCATTTGTTTTCTCGAATTTTCATTAGCACAAAAATGAAAAAGATTAGGTGATTCTCTTTGGTAATAAACAGGTTTTTTATTCTCTTTTCCAAATTGCATTAACATACTAATATCAATAACATTAAAATTTACCTTTCCGTCCTTTATCTTAATGTATTTACTAATACTGTCTGAACAAAGTGTATTAATTTCCTCTTTACTCAGATTATAATTATGGGCAAGGCCACGTAAATTTCTTCGAAACCTTTGTATGTCATCGAGTTGTTCTTGAGGACTCGGATAAGTTCCAACTGAATCGCAGGATATAAAAAAACAGGTTACCACTGCTAAAGAAAAAAGTAATTTACTGATTTTCATAATAAAATTGTGTTTAAATATTTTATAAAATTTACTCGTAACAATTGCCTGTTTCAACAGGTGTTTTGGGGTAATCACTGACCATAAACTTTAAGGGTTTTATGTAAATTCTATTTTTTAATTCTATACTAAACGTAGTTGATTCATCCCATTTCCATATCTTCTTTTTGCGGGTTACCACTTGACCATTAAACACTTCGGAAATTTCTTCTTCTCCAGTTATTTTTCCACAAGATACTTTTGCCACCATTTTAGTATCATGTAAATCTTTTTTAGTATTAGTATGTTGCAATAAGGAACGCTTTTTCAACCTTTCCTTCATGTCACCTGTAAATATTTCAAAATATGCATATTTTTTGCCACCAAAACGCGCTGTAAATTCTTCTTGGGTCAGACCAATATGGCTTCTAGCATACTTCTCTCTTCCCACAAAAATCTCAATATCAATCCCATCACAATTAAAATGTTCTTTTTTTAGGTCAAAAGCTACAATCAAGTCTTTAAAGGTATAACATTCCAGAGCGTCGATTTTTTGACTACCTCCTTTTACAAAAAAGCCTTGGGTAGGAGATTCCGGTTTCGATTCACTTGAAGTTTCTTGTTCAATTTCAATTTGAGCATTTAAGGGTAATGCTAATAAAATTAGCATAGTACACAATAGGTTTTTAATTTTCATGGTAATTTTCATGATTATTTTTTAAAATGATATTATAAATTTGTTTATGTTTTTGCTATCAATACTTAGATGTGTTTACTTTCCTAAATGTTTCTTTGCTTTTTTTGCATAACGACCATTAGGAAATAGTTCCCAATATTTTTCAATTAATTTTGTAGTGTTTGTTGTTGAGCTACCTTTCTCTTGAGATTCTAATTTAGAAAAAGCTTCTGCGGCTTCCCAAATGTTATCATCCATCATGCTTTTATCACCGCCATTATTAAGGGAAGAAATATAGTATGCAACTGCATTCTCATAGTCTCCTAAAAAATGGTACGCAACTCCTATTTGACTTTCATATAGTCCTTTATTATTAGGGTAATTTTCAGATAGTTTTTTATATAAATCTAACGATTCACTAAATTTTCCACTTGTCATTAATTTAGAAGCATTACGCATCATTTCATTTTCATCATTTTGTGCTATTGGATTTTTAGCTATGAAATCATCATTTTTTTCATCTAAATCTTGTAATGTGCTTTTTTTCTTTCCAAATAAAGCATTAAATAGTCCCATTTTTATATTGTTTAAATATTTCCCTACTCGTTTGGCTTTTCGGAGTCGCCCCGTTTTTTGAGCGGTCACTGGTTTCCGCTTTTGTAATGCAATATTATTTTCAAAACAGTCAAAAATTGTCATCAATATCTTTGATAATTCTTAATACGAGTCTACAATTTCTCTTTGTGAATTTGCTCAGAATCTAGTGGTAACACGTAATTATTATTCTTGAGAAACAATCTTACTTAAAGCTTGAATATCAGGTATAAAGCCATAATCTGATTCTGATATTATAGTAGAGTTAGTCAGTAGAGCTATAACTAGGTTTCGTTCAGGATATAATAGCAATAGTGAGCTTGTAGAGGGTAACTCTCCTAAATGATAGTACACTTTCTCTCCACCTTTGTTTTGACCAATATACCAACCTATACCATAGTTAACTGGTTTCTCTTTTTCATCTAACTGGTTCTGGAACATCTCCTTTTTAGTAGTTGAATCAAAAATTGTGTTATTGATTATTGATGCACCAAACTTTACCAAATCATCTGTTGTTGAAAGCAATCCTCCTGTTGCATAAGAATAACTTAAGTCATAAGGTGTTGCTTCTTCTCCAGTAGAAAAATAGAACTTACTTTTATTTGGCATAATACTATCCTTAACCTCACCATAGGTATTATACATTTTCAATGGTTTCCAAATATTGTGATGCATATAATCCAAATAGTTCTTCTTAGAAATATTTTCAATAGCAGCACCTAACAAAGTATAATTAAATGAAGAATATAAAAAATTTGCGCCTGGTTTTGTAACTAATGGATCATTTTTAAAGAGTTCAAGAGCATCTGATAAATTGTTATAATGTTTTTGAATAAATACCTCATCCAAACTCTTTCCATAATAATCGCGTATGCCTGCTAAATGTCCTGCTACTTGTCTTATAGTAATAGGATATTCTTTTTTTGGAAATTCTGGAACATATTCTTGAATGTTTGCGTTTAAATCTAATAAGTCTTTAGAATATAGTTGCATAATGGCTACAGCTGTCATTGTTTTGGATACACTAGCTATTCTAAATTGAGTTTGGTTATTAACTTCTTTCTTTAATTGAATATCTGAAAAGCCATAACCGTTTGAAAAAATAGTATTATTGCTTTTAGAGATTGACAATTGTAATCCTATTATGTTGTATTTTTCTTTAAACTTTATAGCCCAATTATCAATTTGTTCCTTTAAATTTTCATTATTAATGATTTGTGATTTATTGTTGTCTTCATTTCTGTTAGGCTGATTAGATAATGTAACTTTAGCAGAAAGTATTCCTGAAGATATTTTCCATTCTCCAAAACTATTAGAACGGTAGTAACAAGTAAAGTTTTCACGATCTTTATCAGATTTTGTTACTCCGAATACAGTGCCTGCAATAACAGAACTAATTTGCGGAATCATTACTCGTTCATTATTAACTACTACTGTATCATATGAAACACGATTAGGATATGCTTTCATATATTCTTCATATTTTGTTGAAATGTATTCTCGATCATTAGAATTTAAAATCCATTCAAAAACAAGAAAAAATGAGCTATCTGTAATTTTATGCAGCTCCTTTACATCAAAATCTAACCATCCTTTCTTTATATCTGATACTTTTAAAATTTGCTCTTTAATCAAATCTTCACCTGGTCTTTTTGTCATGCCATCAACGGACATTATTCGTAATCTAACTTTAAATTTTGGAGAAAGATTCTTGGCTATATATAATGAGGCATTGGAAATAAACTCTAAATCAGGATTATTCTTTTCAATCAACAAAGCCATAGCACTACCTGCTTTTAATCTATCATAGTGGAGTTGTCCAGATAACAAAAGACTTTTACCGTTTCCGTAAGTTTCACTTTTCTTTTTTTTCTTTTGATATGTCAATTCTATAGCTTCTAATTCAGTAATATCCTCATTAAGTCGAATTACTATATTTAATTTGTCTGAAAACGAAGAGCCATTAATTGTTTGAGAAACATATCCAAGTGATGAAAAAATTATGGAAGATGTTACGTTTTCCTCAGGGATCTGAACAAAAAAGCTTCCATCTTCATTTGAAATGGTTCCTATTTCAGTGTTAAGAATTCCAATATTAGCATAAGATATTGGTACATTTGTTTTACTATCTATTATTTTTCCTTTAAGCTTTATTTGACCATTGCTAATTGACATAAAAGCAAATAATGCTAAAAAAGATAAAAAGTTCCTCATAAGTTTATTTTTGATTTTAATGTGTTTAAAGAATACTATTTACTCACTTTCTTTATAGCTAATGCGCCAAAGCATAGGTTCATAGGTTGAAACATTATACCATTTTACCTCAATTGTTGTTGGAAGATTAAACTCGTTATATTGATAAATCCATTTTGTTCCACTTTCTAAATTCTTGGTCATATTGTTTTGTGAAATATTTTTTGCAAAAGTTGCTTCATTACCAAAATATGGTAATGGTTCAAATGGTAATACACCACTTATCCCGCAATATGGCTTCAATCCATTGTCATACTCATAGTTAAAATATTGATCTTCTGTTTGACCTCCATCTTCTGGCAAATTATTTCCTGATCCTAAAAGTTTAATTTGTTCCACATTTTCAGTATTATTAAAAAAAAGTGTTACATATTCGGTATTATCCTCATCTTTAAGTCCTCTCATTTTTCCATCTGCATAGTATATATAATTTTTAGCACCAATTAAATTGCCGTTTTTAAAAGTTTCAGCACGGAATATTTGATCTTGTTCGTTGTAATAAACTTTAGTTAAGTGGCTAAATTGTGGAAATGTATAATCCGTATAAATTATTTGTGATACTCGTTCATTTTCATATTCAATTTCATAAATTGAATTCCTATTATTTACAGGATCGGTATCTTTCCGCATAATTAGCTGATTATTTTCATTGTAGAAATATTCAGCCAATATGTTATTATTATAATCATATACTTTGTCTACCAAAAATTGACTTTGGGTTGCAATTATTATCGTATCATCAGTGTTGTTGCAACTTGTTAATGCAATAAAAATGATATATATTATTAAGATATTTTTTTTCATAGTTTATATTTTAGAGTTAATAAATAAGCTATATAAAATAAAGTGTCAAAAATGACTCTATAGCGGTCTCGGCTATGAGTAGTTGAGCGGTTTATAACTTAACTTTGCAAGTACAAGCAATTACTTGTAGCCATTGTTGTAAAACGTTTTTATTCTGCGTATTCTTATTCATCCCAACTTATTAAAATCCGTTTCAGGTTTTCCGCTTTGACTAGGTAGAATATTGTCCAAAGAAAGTACCCAAATTATGAATGCTAAAAAGAAAAACACTAAATTCAGTCCGCTATATTCTAAATCCATGTATACGAATAGAAAAGTCATAATTATTGCACCAATAAAATTGTAAAGAGTCGCATTTTTAATACTCATTTCGATAAGTCCAGTTAAGAAATTCCACCCAACCAATCTGTCCGTTATTTTCACTTTTTCTGGGTCAGAAAAGTCAATTATTATTCTTTGAGCATAGTCTGATTTGACTATTATTTTGTTATTTTTCTTTTCAAATTTATAGTCAAACTTATTCAGTAATTGTTCGGTTTTTTCTATTCCCATAATTTTTGTTTAAATGTTTTACAACTATTCATTTATAAAAGTAGCAGAACAACTTTTAAAGAAGTTTTCATAATATGAATCTTTAACAAAATGTTCTTATATAATTCTAAAGGCAAAGGTAAACGTGTAGTATAATTTTTACCCCACCCAGAATGGGTAGTTTTTAGATTTTTAATGTTAAAAATCATGCTTTTAATACTGTTTTAGTAGTTTTTTGCATTTAAATTTTTTTACTTTACCGAAGTTTCAAATTCAAAAATATGTGGCTTAGAGTTATCGTATTCTTTTTCTTTTGTTATGGAATTGCTCAAAATAAACCTATTCACTTTTCCTCTTCTAATGGGTTACCTCATGATATTACCTATGGCTTATTTCAAGATTCTTTAGGGTATGTTTGGATTGGTACTGATAATGGATTGGTAAAATATGATGGTAATGAGTTTAAAACATTTACCATAAAAGAAGGATTACGTTCTAACTATGTCATTGATATTAATGAAACAAAAGATAATAAAATAGTAATAGGAATGTGGGGTGGTGGTGTACAGCTTATTCAAAATGACTCTGTTTTAGACTTTAAAGGATCAACTAATCATTTTTCAAAAATTTGTAAGATTAATATACACGGAAATACAATTATTGCCAGTTCAGAAAACAATAGATTCCATGTTTTATATAAAAATGGCAATAATTATATTGAAGAGAAAACAAATTTTAAAAATAAAAAAAATGTTGCGCTTTTTAATATAAAAGAAAAAACCGGAGTAGACAATTCAAGAACTTTAAGCCCAATTAATATTAACGATAATTTATTTTTTATAGGAGGTAATAATTTTGGTCTTCAAAAAATAAAAGGGATTATTTCATTAGATTTTAAAAAAAAATCATACAAAGAAGAATTTTCCTTTTTAAGTAATAAAGAAATTAATGATTTAATCTATAAAGATGGAATTTATATAGGGTTAACAGATAAAGAAGAAATTATTTTTAATGATAAAAAAATTCTTAAAGTTAAAGCTGTAAAGTTTAAAGAAGCAAAAAGCAACTTTAAGTTTAAAAGATTTGTAAAGACTAAGCGATTTAGTGTCTATATTTTGGAAGATGATTTTCATACAAGTGATCAAATAATATTATATGATAACATAAGTAAAAAAGAAATTAATTTTTCATCTGAACAAAGAATAAATACTCTTGTAAGTGATATTATAAAAGATAAAGATGAGAATATTTGGATCTCATTAAATGGTCAAGGTGTTTATTTTATTCCTAATACCTATGAACACGATAATAAATCTTTTTTTGGTAATATCCCCTTACACGATGTAACACAATTAAATAATAGTTTATATTTTTTATCTTTAACTTCAATTTATACTCTTAATAATAATGAGCATACTAAGACCTATCCTTTTACGTGTTTTTTAGAAGGTTTTAACACTAACTTTTCAAACAAAGATTCATTAATAATTACAGTTACTTCTTTGAGCAAGCATCATGATAGCACTAATAAAGAATTGAGCAATGTATCATTATTAAATTCTTTCTATAAAAAAAGAATTAATGGCACTGACATATCAGTATCTTTTTGGGGAAATAAACTAACCGTTTTTAAAAATAAAGCTCCACTAAAAATTAATTTTAAAGAACAAATTCAAATAAATGACGTACAGTTAATTAATAATGAATTATGGGTAGCCACTAATTTTGGTTTTTATATTTATGATACTAAACATTTTAAAGAAAAGAGAAGAGTGTCTTCTTTACAAGGATTGTCTAATACCAATATTAAATCTTTTACCACATCACAAAACAAAGTATATGTAGCCACTATTGATGGGTTAAATGTGATAGATAAAGATTCCGTAAAAGTTTACACTAAAAAAGATGGATTGCCTTCAGATAATTTGAATCGTGTTTTTGTAGATCATCATAACATTGTTTGGTTGTCACACCAGAAAGGATATTCGGTATTTACGAATGGTAATTTTTATAATTTTACTAAAGAAAACGGGAGTTCATTCTCTTACGTTAACAAAATAATAGAAGACGACAATAACTTTATTTGGTTAGTAGGAAGCAATGGAGCGAAAAGAATAAAAAATACTTTGCCTTTTAAACCAGACAACAAACCTTCAATTCAAATAAACAAAAGAAATGATCAATTTAAATTAAATGTAATAGACTTTTCAGGCGAAGCATTACTAATACAGTACAGAATTGGAGATGATGATTGGATATCAACACAGGAAAGAGAGTATAATTTTTCGAATTATCAATATGGTTTACATAAAGTTCAATTTAGAGTAAGAAGATCATCAAGTGATTGGAGTTATTCTACAATTTATAGTTTTTCAAATGCGGCTCCTTGGTATAAAACTTGGTGGGGTGTATTGATAATCTCAGTTAGTATCTTACTCTTCTTATTGTACAGAATTTTAAACATTCATAAAAAGAATAATTTGTTAAAAAATTCAATAGCCAGTCAAAAAAAATTAGAAAAGGAACTTAGTGAAGTACGAGAAAATGTAGCTAGTGATTTTCACGATGAATTGGGCAATAAATTAGCAGGTATAACCATTGTTTCAGAATTAATGCTAAAAGACGAGTTTATTAAGCAGTCTGATTCTTTTGAAGCAATAAAGCAAATCCAAAAAGACTCAAAAAGTTTGTATTTTGGTATAAGAGATTTTGTATGGAGCATTGATAGTAAAAGCGATTATCTAGAAGAGTTGATTATTTATTTGTCAGATTTCGGTGAAGAATTATTTCAAAATTCTAAAATTACTTTTAAAGTGGAGAAGGAGATTAATCAAGAGATAAGAAAATTACCTAACTATTGGAGTCGCCAATTATTATTACTTTTTAAAGAAGCAATGACAAATAGCTATAAGCATTCCAATGCGACTGAGGTTATTTTGTCAATTAATTTAAAAAAGAATGTGTTAAAAATTGAATTAAAAGACAATGGGAAAGGATTTATAGAATCAGAATTAAAAAGAAAAAATGGTTTGAATAATATGCAGAAGAGAACACAGAAAATTGAAGGAGAATTGCAAATAATTACAGGAGAAGAAACCAAAATTATATTTACTGGACTAATAAATAGGTAAAAATGAAAAAAAAAGTTGTACTTATAGAAGATTATCAAGTAGTATTAGATTCATTTATTAAAATAATTAATAATACTGAAGATTTTATAGTTGTAGGAGAATTTAATACCTGTGAAGATGCGTTGGTTAAGATTCAAGAAATAAGACCAGATTTTGTATTGATTGATATATCACTTCCAGGAATGAATGGAATTGAAGGAATAAAAAGAATTAAAAACTTACTTCCGTCTATTTCAATCATAGTGGTAACTGTTCATGAAAACTCTAGATATGTATTTGATGCTTTATGTGCAGGAGCAGTAGGATATGTCACTAAAAGTAGTGGAGGAGGAAAATTAATTGAAGCTTTGTACCAAGTAGAAGCAGGTGGAGCTCCTATGAGTATTAATATAGCTAGAATGGTTGTAGAGTCTTTTCAAAAAAAACAGATTGACAATTTAACCGATAAAGAAAATCAAGTGTTGGACTTACTATCAGATGGAAAAACCTATGCATCTATAGCCGAAACCTTAAATGTAAGTATCAACACAATAAAATTCCATGTTCGTAATATTTACGAAAAACTGCATGTATCTAATAAAGATGAGTTAATTGATTTGATTAAAAATAAATCAATTAACCATAAATAAACCATATTGTGTGAAAGTAAAATTTATTTTTGGTTAATATGTTAAGTTTAAGGTTGTGATTGTAAAATTATGTATTTCGACAGTTCATTCCAATAAATTTCTTTGTGTTTATCATCCGAAATAAGCCCCCTTTTTGCGGTCAATAATATATCCTGGCATTTATCATTAAATTAATTTTCAAATATAATCAACTTTGTAAAGTTATTCATTTAGATCGATAAATGAACTATTTTTTATCATAAACTACTGCTAATATGTCAGTTGCTATTTGTCTACAACTTTTGGAATGATTTTAGTGCATTTTTAGAAAACCAAGTAATTATGAAAACCGAACCAATACAAATAGCTTCAGTAGATTTATTTAAGTTTATTGATAATAACAAAATTTCTGTAATTAAAGCAGGACTTGAAGAAGTCCTTGATTTTAATTCAACTTTAAACAGTCAACTAAATCAATTTTATAAAAACACAATAAAAATTGGATTTATTAATATTGAAAGCTTAGATTATACTGATGAATTTGTACGGTCTTTAATTGGTGAAAAAATGATAAATATTGGCTTGGAAAGTTCTGACAAGATGTTGCCAGGTTATTATTTATTTAAAGATTCGAGGTTGGTCGCCTATCATCCTGGAACATTTGATATTTCAAAATTAGATCCTCAGGTTCAAAAGGCTACAATTTGGACGGGTATTGCTCTTGCAGTAATCGCAGGCCTTTCAGATAAAAGTTTTGCAACAGCATTATTAACATTTTCAGCTACTTTGGACGCTAGTACTGGAATGAATATTTCTAAATTTTTTAAAGAAATATTAGAGTCAAAAGATGAAGTTAATATTTTAAAAAAACAAAAAGCAGTTTTTCTTACTGAAATAGATAAAGCTTATGCATTTTTGAAGGTATCAAAATTTGCAAGTGATGATGAAGTAAAAAAGGCTTGGAGAAATATGCAAAAAGAATTTCATCCAGATGCCAGTAAAACTGATAAAGATAAAAGAACAATAATTTCTGCACATATAAATGAGGCTTACGAATTAATCGTAAACCATAGAAAAGCAACTAAAACTAAATTTAGTTTTTCATAAATTGATTAAAGTAAATTTTAACTTATTGGTCAATACAAAATTATTTGTTTTCAGGACTATATTTAGTATATTCTTATACCAAAAGTAGCGTATGTGATTCTGGAATTAAATACTATACTTTATAAATTTATTACATTAAAAAAGACACCCAAGCATCTCTATTTCTTCCAAAAAATCTACTACCTATAAAAGAACTTTGCTTAATCTTCAGGTAAAGCATAGTGAAAAAATCGCCCTGCACACCCAATAATGATGCTTTTCAACACCCTTTTAGTGGCTTTCTAATTGCCTTGTATTATATCTAGCCCAGTTTTTGTAGGAGTTTCTATTTTCTTATAGCTTCTTTCTACTTTTTACAGAATATTCAACAATTCTCATATAAATTTTCACGTTATTATAAGGAACTCACCTCGAAAGTCATTTTCTACATTTGTGTCAGTATAGATGAATAGGCTTAAATAATCAATCCCTGAAATAATTTCAAATGGAATCAAATTATTATCCTGCCTACTGATTTTCAAATGTTTGAAAGTCTATGAAATGTTCATTATGAAAATAGAATAAATAAATCATTATGAAAACAACTTATCTATACGTCCGAGTAAGCACGGATGAGCAAAAGAGAAAGGGATACTCTTTACCAGAACAAGAAGATCGGTTATTAAAATATTGTAGGGATAACAATATAGAAGTCAAGGACATTTATAGGGAAGACTTCTCTGCCAAGAATTTCAACCGCCCTGAATGGAAAAAGTTAATGGGAGTTATCAAAAGTAATTCATCAAAGAATGATAAGAGTATATTATTCATTAAATGGGATCGATTTAGCAGAAATATTGAATACGCTTATGAGATGATAGGTATACTTAGAAAATACAGGACAACAGCAATGGCTATTGATCAACCTATAGATTTTTCTGTACCAGAAAGCACGGTAATGCTTGCCGTTTATCTATCAATACCAGAAGCGGAAAACAATAGAAGAGCCCTGAATACGGTAAACGGCATCCGTAGGGCAAAACTAATGGGCAGATATCCTAACAAAGCTCCTTTGGGTTTTATTAATATGACAACAGTGGACGGTAAAAAAATCATAGCGCTTAAGCAACCCGAAGCGGGTATTATAAGAAGAGTTTTCTATTTGTTGGCTAAAAATACCTATACGATTGGGGAAATTCGAAAGATAGCCAATGAAAAGGGACTTAGCTGTTCTCGGTCACATTTTTTCAGAATTATACACAATCCTATTTATTGTGGTCTTATACCCATAAAATTCAACTCTAAAGAACAAGAAATGGTAAAGGGAATCCATGAGCCATTGATTTCAGAATCATTGTTTTATAAGGTTCAGGACATCATTACAACCAAAAGAAAGATTACTGCCAAAAAAGACCTACTGAAAGATACATTTTTTCTTAGAGGCTTTTTGGTGTGCCCTGTTTGTGCCCGAAAACTTAGTGGAAGTTTTTCTAAGGGATCAACAAAAAGATACCCATACTATCATTGTGTGGGAAGATGTAAAACAAGAATCAACGCACCTTTTCTTAATGATTGTTACCAACGTAAACTTCAGCAATTGGTAATTTCAAATGGAGCGATTGAACTATTCAAATGTATTTTAGAAGATTGTAATACAAACACACACAAAACAGAGTATTTTCAAAATCGAAGTCAGACGATTAGAAAGCTAAATGAGCAGGAATTAATTCTTTCCAAGGCTCGGAGGTTATTTGTATCAGATATACTAAAACCAGATGATTATGGAGAATTAAAAAGAGAATGCCATGTCAATTTCAAACATTTGAAAAGGGAGTTACGTAATATCAACATTAAGTTAAAGGATATTGAAGAGAAATACCAGACAGGTGTCAGGTCGTTTGTAGACATCTTTCAAGGATTTTCAAGTTTGGATCCGACCGATAAGAGGTATCTTGTCAATCTGATTCCACCGCATAGAGTTGATTTCAAAACAGGAGATATTATTTTGGATTTGGATAGTCCTCTATCTAAAATATTGCTAAAGAAAGGACAATCAAAAAAATAATAGATATGGGTTTCATCGATAAAAAAGTTTCAATTAAGCATGCAATTACTGCATTAGCAAAAAATGGTATTGTGATAAATGATAATGAAGCGGCTGTTATATTAGACTTCCTTTATTTCATGTCAAAAAATTACAATAAACCTAAAGACGGAAAAGAATTCGAAACCTTAGAGAGAAATCGAACTTCGGAAAAACCACCGAAAAGAGTACCAAAGTAAGGGATTTAGGTGGTTTTATATGTTACCTAAAGATTTAGGTTGGTAAAAAAATCGAACTACAAATGACCAAACAAAACTGTTTGGTTTACAAGACTTTATTGGCATAAAAAAAGGAGATAACTACTAAGTAGTATCTCCTTAAGTGATCCCGTCAGGATTCGAACCTGAGACCTACTGCTTAGAAGGCAGTTGCTCTATCCAGCTGAGCTACGAGACCAATATTTTTCAGTCGGGGTGGCAGGATTCGAACCTGCGACCTCCTGCTCCCAAAGCAGGCGCGATAACCGGGCTACGCTACACCCCGAAAACAAAAAAGCGGAGAGACAGGGACTCGAACCCTGGCATCGGTTACCCGATGACAGATTAGCAATCTGCTCCGTTACCACTCCGGCACCTCTCCAATAATCTGATAAAGAACTCATCTTTTTTGCGGTTGCAAATGTATATCTTAGTATTGTAATTTACAACATTTCTTTAAGTTTTTTTTCGTTTTTTTTGTGTTTTTTTTCTGAAAAGCTTATCATTCAATAAGATACAAATAAACATTTTTTAAGATTAAAATAAATTTTCCCTAACACCCTTCTTTTTTTAATCTTATATATTATAAAAATTGCAATTTTTATCAATAAAAATAGTAAATTCGCAATTCAATTAAAAAACCATATCATGAAAAAAGTTGTTATAGTTGCTGCAGTAAGAACACCTATTGGTAGCTTTATGGGCGCTTTATCTTCAGTACCTGCTACAAAATTAGGAGCAATTGCTATAAAAGGAGCCTTAAATAAAATCAATTTAGACCCAAAAGAAGTAGATGAAGTATTAATGGGTAATGTGGTTCAAGCTGGAAACGGTCAAGCTCCAGCAAGACAAGCAGCTATTTATGCTGGTATTCCTGACACTGTTCCTTGTACAACTGTGAACAAAGTATGTGCTAGCGGAATGAAAGCCGTAATGCAAGGCGCACAAGCTATTATGTGTGGTGATGCTGAAGTAGTTGTTGCAGGAGGAATGGAAAACATGAGTTTGATTCCCCATTATGTTCACATGAGAAATGGTGTAAAGTTTGGTCCTACTAGTTTAGTTGATGGAATGCAAAAAGATGGGCTTACTGATGCGTATGACAATAATGCGATGGGAGTTTGTGCAGATTTATGCGCTACAGAACACAATATTTCAAGAGAAGCACAAGATAATTTTGCTATTCAATCTTATCAAAGATCAGCTGCAGCTTGGGATGCAGGAAAATTTGATTCCGAAATTATATCTGTCGAAGTTCCCCAAAGACGTGGTGATGCTATAATCGTTTCAAAAGATGAAGAATATACTAATGTAAAATTAGAAAAAATTCCTGCTTTAGCAGCTGTGTTCACAAAAGAAGGAACTGTTACTGCCGCTAATGCTTCTACGATTAATGATGGTGCAGCTGCTTTAGTTTTAATGAGCGAAGAAAAAGCAAATGCACTAGGATTAAAACCACTTGCCTACATTAAATCTTATGCTGATGCAGCACAAGAGCCAAAATGGTTTACAACCGCTCCTGCAAAAGCACTTCCTATTGCTTTAAACAAAGCAGGTGTATCTATTGACGCTATTGATTATTTTGAATTCAATGAAGCTTTCTCTGTAGTCGGATTAGCTAATGCAAAAATTTTAGGTTTAAAAGAAGATAAAATCAATGTAAATGGTGGTGCTGTATCTTTAGGCCATCCTTTAGGGTGTTCTGGAGCTAGAATTATTGTAACACTTATTAATGTTCTAGAGCAAAACAATGCAAAATTAGGTGCAGCAGCAATTTGTAATGGAGGTGGTGGCGCTTCAGCTATAGTAATTGAAAGAGCATAATAAATAAAATTATGAATTATGGGTTAGGAATTGTAGTTTTGTCCTAACTCATAATTTACCTTTATCTAGTAACAAACAATGTTTGGAATTTGCAATCTTGCCATTATACCTCTTAGATTAGAGCCTTCCGACAGAAGCGAACAAGTTTCTCAATTACTTTTTGGAGAACATTTTAAGATTTTAGAAAAACATGAAAAGTGGACTCAAATAGAAACAGCATTTGACAATTATATTGGTTGGATAGATAACAAACAATATCAAAGCATTAAAGAAGAACAATATCTTGTTTTAGAAGAATCTCCGATAGTTTTAAACGGTGATTTGATCGAATATATTTCAACTCCTAGTAATCAATTACTCCCTATTCCTCTTGGAAGCAGTTTGTCTTTTTTAGATAATGAACAAATTAATATTTCCAATTATATTTTTGAAGGAATAAAAGTTTGTGGTATAAAAGCAAAATCAAATCTAATTAAAACAGCTTATATGTATCTAAATACGCCTTATTTGTGGGGCGGAAAAACTCCATTTGGAATCGATTGTTCTGGATTTACTCAAATGGTATACAAAATAAATGGTTATAAAATTTTAAGAGATGCTTCACAACAGGCTACTCAAGGAGAAGCATTGAGTTTTATTGAAGAAAGTGAACCAGGCGACTTAGCCTTTTTTGACAATGAAGAAGGCAACATTATTCATGTTGGTATTATAATGGAAGACAATTACATTATACATGCATCTGGAAAAGTTAGAATCGACCGATTGGATCATTTAGGAATTTATAATGCAGAAACTAATAGACACACTCATAAACTACGCGTTATAAAGAAAATAATATAGTTATATAAAAAAAGACCTCAATTTTAGAGGTCTTTTTTTTATTATTTTTCTTAAGAGTAACAACTAAAATTAATTAATAGTAGCGGCTTTATCTTTCATATCTAAAATCTCATATGCAGAACGCAATAAAATTCTAGTATTATTATCGTCTGATTTTAATTGATATGCTTTTTCTAAAAATGGTAATGCTGCTTTGAAAGTTTTCTTTCTTTTCTCCATTAATTCATCATATTTAGCCTTATCAGCAACATTTTTATTGATTTCGTCAACCAATTTACTATCGTCTTTTAAATAGTCATACCCTAAAGTAAAATTCATCTGAAATTCTGCATTAATTAATTCAGGGTCACTTGCATTTAAAGCTTTTGCTTCTTGTAGTGCCTTTTTTGTCTTTTCGTAGTTTTTATTTTGTAAAGCTAACAAAGCTAACATCTTATAAACTTCTGGTTTTTTTTCAGACATTTTTTCTTCTCTAGGATTAGATGCGAAACCTAACTGTATTTGTTTATCTCTATCTTCTTTACTAGGGTATAAAATTTCTTCACCAGTAGTTTTTGGAACAGCATAGTATTTAACTCCTTTTTTCAAATAATCACTATCTTTTAAATCCTCATAAAATTTTTCAGCTAAAAGATAATCTTGAGCTTGTACAGCTAATTCAGCAGAATTATTAAGAGCAACTCCCTCATTCTTAGGATCAAAAACATATAAATGATGAAACATTAAAGAAGCTTCTCTATAACTTGCCTCTTGAAAAAGTTTTGAAGCAGAACCATATAAAAAGTCTCTAAATTCATTTTTTTCTTTTAACAATTCATCAGAAAATATTTTTTTTCCTGTTTTTTCTTCAAAGGCTATCGTCTTATCTAAAACCAATCCATATTCTGCTAAAAAATCAGGGTGTAATAATTTTGATTTATCTTGTAAGGTAGCACTTGCTCCTTTAGCTTCATACTCAAGCGCAGGATAGATTGTCTTGAATAACTTAGCATACACTTTGTCTGACTCAGAAGTAGCTACTGTATTTAATTTATCAGACGCTTCTTTATAAGCTTTTAAATCTTCACTAGAAATTTCAGTTTTGTTGTAAATCTTTTTCAATACTTTCAATTCGTCTTTTTGTCCAAAAACTGTCATTGAAATTAGGGCAACAACACCCAAAAATAATCTTTTCATTTTGTAATCTTTTTTTTATAGTTTAATTATTCAATACAAAGCCCAAAATTAATTTTGGGCTTTATTTTTTTTATTCGTTTCCTTCGTTGTTTGACTCAAAATCTGTACCAGAATTTTCAGATTCTTCACCTTCCAAGCCTGTTTCTTCTTCTCTTAAAACTTTGGTTACAGCTGCAATAGAATCATTACCTTTCAAGTTAATTAATCTGACACCTTGTGTAGCTCTACCCATAACACGTAAATCAGATATTTCCATTCTAATGGTTAAACCTGATTTATTAATAATCATTAAATCATCTTCATCTGTTACAGCATTAATAGCTATAAGCGCTCCTGTTTTTTCTGTAATATTTAATGTTTTAACTCCTTTTCCACCACGATTTGTAATTCTGTATACATCCTCTCCATCTTCATCAACTAATTTAGTACGTTTTCCATAACCATTTTCGGTAACAACTAAAATCTGTGAATCATTAATATGAGCTTGATCAATGGATACCATACCAATTACCTCATCTTTCTCGTCTGCTAAAGTTATTCCTCTTACTCCAGAAGCTGTTCTACCCATAGGACGTGTTTTACTTTCTTCAAAACGAACTAATTTACCTGATTTCACAGCCACTAAAACCTGACTATTTCCTGTAGTTAATTTAGCTTCTAGTAATTCATCGTCCTCTTTAATCGTAATGGCATTAATTCCATTTTGACGTGGTCTAGAATATTGTTCTAAAGGTGTTTTCTTTACCTGACCTTTTTTGGTAGCCATAATAACATAATGACTATTTATATACTCTTCATCTTTTAAATCTTGAGTACAAATGAAAGCTTTTACCTTATCATCTGGTTCAATATTAATTAAATTTTGAATAGCTCTTCCTTTACTCGCTTTTGTTCCTTCAGGGATTTCAAATACACGCATCCAGAAACATTTTCCTTTTTGAGTAAAATACATTAAATATTGATGGTTTGTAGCTACAAATAAATGCTCTAAGAAGTCTTGATCTCTTGTAGCGGCGCTTTTTTGGCCTACTCCACCTCTATTTTGTGTTTTGTATTCCGTTAAAGAAGTACGTTTGATATACCCTGCATGAGAAATAGTAACCACAACTTGTTCATCAGCGATTAAATCTTCAATACTAACATCACCACCAGAATACTCAATAACAGAACGTCTTTCATCACCATATTTCTCCTTCATTTCGGTTAATTCGGTTTTAATAAGCTCCATTCTCAAGTCTTTACTTGCTAATAATTCTTTTAAACCATTAATTAATTTCATGATTTCTTCATATTCCGCTCTTAATTTATCTTGCTCTAGTCCTGTTAACTGACGCAAACGCATTTCAACAATAGCGCGCGCTTGAATTTCAGTTAATTTGAAACGATCAATTAATTTCGTTCTAGCTTCTTCACCGTCTTTAGACGAACGGATTAATGCGATTACTTCATCAATATTATCAGAAGCAATAATTAATCCTTCTAAAATATGTGCTCTTTCTTCTGCTTTTCTTAATTCATATTGCGCTCTTCTAATAACTACTTCATGTCTATGTTCAACGAAATAATGAATTAAATCTTTTAAATTTAATAATTCTGGCCTTCCGTTTACTAAAGCAATATTATTTACACTAAATGAAGATTGAAGTTGTGTGTATTTAAATAAGGTATTTAATACGACATTCGGAACTGCATCTCTTTTTAATTCATAAACAATACGCATTCCATTTCTATCCGATTCATCTCGAATAGCCGAAATTCCTTCAATTTTCTTTTCGTTTACCAAGTCCGCTGTCTTTTTAATCATGTCAGCTTTATTCACTTGGTAAGGAATCTCTGTTACAATTATAGCTTCTCTATTATTTGATTCTTCAAAATTAGCTTTGGCACGCATAACAATTCGACCTCTACCAGTTTTAAAAGCTTCTCTAACTCCTTCATAACCATATATTACACCTCCTGTTGGGAAATCAGGAGCTTTTACATATTGCATTAATTCGTCTACCTCTATAGCATTATTATCAATGTAAGCTAAAGTTCCATCGATTACTTCAGTTATATTATGTGGAGGCATATTGGTTGCCATACCAACAGCAATTCCTGAAGCTCCATTTATTAATAAGGTAGGTACTTTTGTAGGTAACACTTTTGGTTCTTCCAAAGAATCGTCAAAGTTCAATTGAAAATCTACCGTTTCTTTTTCAATATCTGCCAACATGTCTTCTGATATCTTGCGCATCCTTGCTTCAGTATAACGCATTGCTGCAGGACTGTCACCATCTACCGAACCAAAGTTACCCTGGCCATCAACCATTAAATATCTTAAACTCCATTCCTGAGCCATACGTACCATGGCGTCATATACAGATGTATCTCCATGAGGGTGGTACTTACCTAATACTTCTCCTACAATCCTTGCAGATTTTTTATAAGCACTATTTGACCTAATTCCTAATTCATGCATACCAAACAATACTCTTCGATGTACAGGTTTTAAACCATCTCTAACATCTGGAAGTGCTCTTGATACAATAACTGACATCGAATAATCAATGTAAGCTGATTTCATTTCATCTTCAATGTTAATAGGAATTAATTTTTCTCCTTCAGACATAAGTATTT
This sequence comes from Flavobacterium sp. J27, assembly GCF_004303025.1. Lineage (GTDB taxonomy): Bacteria > Bacteroidota > Bacteroidia > Flavobacteriales > Flavobacteriaceae > Flavobacterium. The sequence goes on from NZ_PJQW01000019.1 coordinate 30,097, forward strand.
ATATTAAAATTATATTTTTTCTTTAACGCGCCAATATACGGCTTTTTAGCATTTTTATTTGTCTTTTAAAAGATTAATTTAAATGATTTATTAACAATCTATTCTTAAAAAAACATGTCAAATGAACTGACAAGAATTTTTTTTTATCGTTTTTTTTTTGTCAATTAGCTATAGATTCTATAAAAGGCATATTTTTTGCTTATTAGTTGATATCTTAGTATATTTACATTTACAATTTTCTATTATATGGACGATAATTTTTCACCAAGGGTTAAAGATGTTATTTCTTTCAGTAAAGAAGAAGCCTTACGATTAGGGCATGATTTTATTGGTACGGAACATCTTATACTTGGTTTACTTAGAGAAGGACAAGGAAAAGCAATGGCTATCTTAAATAATCTTGCAGTAGATTTTGATTATCTGAGAAAAAAAGTTGAAGTATTAAGTCCTGCTAGTTCTGTATCTGCCCAAAACAATGACAAAAAGAACCTACATCTTACTCGCCAAGCAGAAAGAGCTTTAAAAACTACTTTTCTAGAAGCCAAGTTATACAATAGTGCAACAATTAGTACAGCACATTTATTGTTGTGCATTTTACGTAATGAAAATGACCCTACAACAAAACTTTTAAACAAATTAAAACTAGATTATGAATTGATTAAAGATCAATATACAGCTATGATAACAAACGAAAATGATTATTCTGAAGACTTACCTAAAGCAGAATTCAATGATGAATCTGGTCAAGAGGAAAGTGCAAGAGATAGTGGCTTTAATAGCCCTTCTTCTGGAAACAAAACAAACAAGAAATCTAAAACTCCTGTTCTAGATAACTTTGGTCGTGATTTAACTGAAATGGCCGAAGAAGGGAAACTTGACCCAGTTGTAGGAAGAGAAAAAGAAATTGAAAGAGTTTCGCAAATTTTAAGTAGAAGAAAGAAAAACAATCCACTTTTAATTGGTGAACCTGGTGTAGGAAAATCTGCTATTGCAGAAGGTTTAGCCCTACGAATTGTTAAGAAAAAAGTATCCCGTATTTTATTTAATAAAAGAGTCGTAACACTTGACTTAGCCAGTTTAGTTGCTGGAACAAAATACCGAGGTCAGTTTGAAGAAAGAATGAAAGCGGTAATGAATGAATTAGAAAAGAATGATGATATTATTCTTTTTATAGATGAAATTCATACCATTGTAGGTGCTGGTGGCGCAACAGGTTCTTTAGATGCTTCAAACATGTTCAAACCAGCTTTAGCAAGAGGAGAAATTCAATGTGTAGGTGCAACTACTTTGGACGAATATCGTCAATACATTGAAAAAGATGGTGCCTTAGAAAGACGTTTTCAAAAGGTAATTGTGGAACCAACTTCTGTTGAAGAAACAATTACTATCTTAAACAACATTAAAGGCAAATATGAAGATCATCACAATGTAACTTACACCAATGAAGCTGTGGAAGCTTGTGTTAAGTTAACCAATCGATACATGACTGATCGCTTTTTACCAGACAAAGCTATTGATGCTTTGGATGAAGCTGGATCACGAGTTCATATTGTAAATATTGATGTTCCAAAACAAATTCTTGAATTAGAAAAACAATTAGAAGATGTTAGAGAACTAAAAAATACAGTTGTTAAAAAACAAAAGTATGAAGAAGCGGCTAAATTAAGAGATGATGAGAAAAGAATTGAGAAAGAATTAGCCATCGCTCAAGAACAATGGGAAGAAGACGCAAAAAATAATCGCGTGACGGTTACGGAAGACAATGTGGCAGATGTTATTTCTATGATGACAGGAATCCCTGTAAATAGAATAGCACAAACCGAGAGCAATAAATTAGCTAAACTTCCAGAATTAATAAAAGGAAAAGTAATTGGCCAAAATGAGGCCGTTGAGAAAATTGCCAAAGCGATTCAAAGAAACAGAGCTGGGTTAAAAGACCCTAATAAACCGATTGGTTCATTTATCTTTTTAGGACAAACTGGTGTAGGTAAAACACAATTAGCTAAAGTTTTAGCAAAAGAACTTTTTGATTCCGAAGATGCTTTAATCCGTATAGACATGAGTGAATATATGGAAAAATTTGCCATCTCTAGATTAGTAGGTGCTCCTCCGGGATATGTTGGGTATGAAGAAGGAGGACAATTAACTGAAAAAGTACGTAGAAAACCATATTGTGTAGTACTTTTAGATGAAATTGAAAAAGCACATCCTGATGTGTTTAATATGATGCTTCAAGTATTAGATGATGGCCATTTAACAGATAGCCTTGGTAGAAAAATAGATTTTAGAAATACTATCATTATCATGACTTCAAATGTAGGTGCGCGTCAATTGAAAGATTTTGGTCAAGGTGTAGGCTTTGGTACTTCTGCAAAAACATCTCAAGCAGACGAACACTCAAAAGGAATTATTGAAAATGCATTGAAAAAAGCATTTGCTCCAGAATTTTTAAATCGTATTGATGATGTTATTGTGTTCAATGCTTTAGAAAAAGCAGATATCGATTTAATTATTGATATTGAAATGGATAAATTATACTTACGAATTAAAGATTTAGGATATGATTTAAAACTTTCTGAAAAAGCAAAAGATTATATTGCTGATAAAGGTTTTGACAAGCAATTTGGAGCTAGACCTTTAAAAAGAGCAATTCAAAAATATGTTGAGGATGCTCTAGCCGAAGAAATTATAACCTCAAAAATACATGAGGGAGATCAAATTTTTATGGACTTAGATGAGACGAATAACGAACTCACCATAAAAATCAACAAACCAGAAAAACCTACTAAATAGTAGGTTTTTTTTTAGCATCAAAAAATTATAATTAAAAAAAAAATACTACTTTAGAAATAAATTAAATAGATAATGCAAGACAAAGTGATTGTTGGTAGCGAAGAATGGTGTTCCTTCCCTACTTTAGGAATTCCAACTATAAAAGCCAGAGTAGATTCGGGTGCAAAAACATCTGCTCTACACGCTACTAATTTAAAAACCTTTCAAAAAGACGGGGTCGATTGGGTTAAATTTGATATAAATCCAATTCAAAATAATGCAAAAACAATTATCAATTGTGAAGCAGAATTGGTAGACCAAAGAATAGTTAAAAGTTCTAGTGGTTACAGAGAAAGAAGGTTTGTTATTAAAACAACATTAGAAATCGGTGGTAAAAAATGGGAAGTACAACTAACTCTAACCAATCGAGATTCTATGGGATTTAGAATGTTATTAGGTAGAGAAGCTATGTCGGGAAGAATATTGGTAGATCCTGAAAAAAAATATTTACTAGGCCAACCAACTAATGAAAAGTTAAAAGAACTCTATTTTGATAACTCTACAGAAAAAAAAGGACTACGCATAGGGCTTTTAGCTAGTAATCCAGAGTTATATAGTAATAGAAGAATCATGGAAGCAGGAGAATTAAGAGGTCATGAAATGCACTTCTTAAATTTAAAATATTGCTATATGAAACTAGACGCCGATAATCCTGAAATACATTATAGAGGCGGAAAGATTTTAAATGATTTTGACGCAGTTATTCCAAGAATTAGACCGAGTATGACCTATTATGGTTGTGCATTAACACGTCAATTTGAAGCACTAAAGGTATTTGCACTAAATAATGCTGCGGCTATCACACAATCTAGAGATAAACTTTTTTCATTACAATTACTCCTTAATAATGGTGTAGATATTCCCACAACTGGTTTTGCAAATTCGCCTTTAGATACTGACGATTTAATTAAAATGGTAGGCGGTTCTCCTCTGATTGTTAAATTATTAGAAGGTACACAAGGAAAGGGAGTGGTTTTAGCAGAAACTAAAAAAGCGGCCGAATCGGTAATTAATGCGTTTAAAAGTTTAAATGCAAACATTTTAGTACAAGAATTTATAAAAGAAGCTAATGGAAAAGATTTACGCTTATTTGTGGTTGATGGTAAAGTAGTTGCTGCTATGCAAAGAGAAGCAGCACCTGGAGAGTTTAGAGCTAATATTCATATGGGAGGTTCTGCTTCAGTTGTAAAAGTAACACCTGAAGAAAAGAAAATTGCAATAAAAGCAGCCAAAGCTATGGATTTAAAGGTTGCTGGTGTCGATATTATTCGTTCTAGTAAAGGTCCTTTATTATTAGAAGTTAATTCTTCTCCTGGTCTTGAAGGCATTGAAGGCGCAACGAATAAAGATATTGCTGGTGAAATGATCAAAGCTATTGAAAAAAATTTTAAATGGAAATAGATAAATCATGAAAAAAAAATTCCTCTTATTCACATTTTTTTTAGGGTTTGTAAGCTTTGGTTTTTCCCAAGAATGTAAAGAATACAAAAACGGAACATTTAAACTTGAAGATAAAGAACTAGGAGTTACGTATATTATCAAACGAAAAGGGAATATTCAAACGGAAAGAAAATTAGGTGAAGATAAAGGTTTGGATTTTGAAGTCATATGGATTGATGATTGTACTTATATTCTGAAAAGTACTCCCGAAACCTCATTGTTTTTAAAAACGGAAGTTGATTTAGTAGTACAAATCAAAAATGTAAAAGGAAATTATTTAGAATTAGAAATGCACATGAAAGATCATGATTTTGAAACTACCAAAATGACAACTTTTGTAGAAGTAATAAACTAACTTTAAAATGAAAAAAAACAGACTTGAAGCCTTTAGTGATGGTGTTTTAGCTATTATAATAACGATAATGGTATTGGAATTAAAAGTCCCTGAAGGATTTGAAATTGAAGATTTAAAATCTTTAGCACCAAAGTTTTTAAGTTATGTTTTAAGTTTTATTTATTTAGCTATCTATTGGAACAATCACCATCATTTGATGCACACAGTAACAAAAATTACTTCAGGTATTTTATGGGCAAACATGAATCTACTGTTTTGGTTATCCTTAATTCCTTTTACCACTTCTTGGTTGGGAGAACATATTACTGAATGTGACCCTATGTCTTTATATGGGTTTACTCTATTAATGGCTGGTATTTCTTACTGGGTTTTAACCAATAGAATCATTGCTGCTGACGGAAATGATTCCCTTTTATTAAAAGCTATTGGAAAAGATTTTAAGGGTAAAATTTCAGTAGTGCTCTATTTAATTGCCTTGTTATCTTTACAATTTATCTATTGGTTTGCTCCTATTATATTTGTTACTGTAGCTATAATTTGGATTATTCCAGATAAAAGAATTGAAAAATCTATTGAACACTAAAAAACAAAAAAATGAATGTATTATCTCAAATTTTAGTAGCTTTTATAGCTATTTTACACTTGTATATTTTATGGCTAGAAATGTTTGCCTGGACAACAAGAGGTCCAAAAGTTTTTAGAACTGTTCCCAAAGAGCTATTTCCAAAAACAAAATCTATGGCTGCAAATCAAGGTTTGTATAATGGCTTTTTAGCGGCTGGTCTACTTTGGTCTTTATGCATTACCGATATGAGTTGGAGTAAAAATGTAGCTATTTTCTTTTGCGCTTGTGTATTAGTTGCAGGATTATATGGCGCTTATTCGGTCTCTAAAAGAATATTTTTTGTACAAGGAATACCTGCCATTTTAGCTTTACTTAGTTTGTTATTTTTATAAATTATAATCACCATTTTAAAAATAAAAAGGGCATTTAATAATAAACGCCCTTTTTTAATATATTGTCCCGTCCTGAAATAAGTTGACACAAAATCGACTTATTATGAATAGACTAGCAAACAAAGAAGAAAAGCGC
>NZ_PJQW01000002.1:0-188778 GCF_004303025.1 Flavobacterium sp. J27
TTGTTAGAATTGGAATTTGAAAGACTTTTGAAATCGGGATATTCATCAAAGAAAGGTTTGGAAATTATATTAATAAAAGTTATGAGATAAAAAAAGAGGCAAATTTTGCCTCTAATCTAATTTCCTCTATTATCTATATTTTTATTTTACTGCTTCTACTTTATATCCTTTTTTTCTAAGTAACTTAATCACACCTTCTTCTCCTGCTAAATGAGCTGCTCCTACAGCAAAAAAAGTAGGTTTTAATTTTACTACTTTTTCAATAATTGGTATCCAATTCTTATTTCTTTTATTTAATAAATCATCAGTATATTCTGAAAACATTTTATTATTTGAGTCCTTTGATAAAGTAAGCATTTCTTCTATATTTTCACTTTTATAAATAGCTAGCATTTTTACCATTTCTTCTTTATCAGATGCTAAATTGTTTTTTGAAGCTTTTACTAATTCCTCTACTTGTACTTTATATGGAATTTTATCGAAAACATTGAATTGATCTTCTATTGTTTCTAGTCCATAAACTTCTTCATTTTGTTCTTTTGAAATTTTCATTAATTCAGCATCTACAGCTATCATTGGACAATCTAATAATTTTGGTAAATACATTGAACTTAAGGTAAATGGTTTGAAATTATCCATCATTTTTAAAGAAAAACCAATATTATCTTTTAAAAATTGATCAATCTGTTTTGATTCTTCTTCAGTAACCAATGAACTAATTGTTACTCCATCTTTCATCATTATTTTGGACATCATGGTAGCTTGAAGCGAAGGGTCGTCCATATCTATTTCTAGATAAAGCTGAGATGTTTTATCAAATGCACTTAAAACAGCTTCGTCTATGTTTGTTTCACAAACAGCATGCATAGTACCATACAAATAAGATGGTTTTTCAATACCATTTCCAGATATTTTCCATAATAATGTGTTCTCTAATTTTTGTGCATTGGCAATATAGCTCACAACCATTATAGCAAATAAAACCGAAAATTTAACTAAATTAACAATGATTTTAATCATGATTATTGAGATTAAGTTATAAATCTAATTTTTCTAATTCTTTGTAATTTTTATTTAAACGTTTTAATAAAATACCATAAAGTAATTTATAAAAAAGCCAAATAAGTGTAATGATAACCGCAACGGAAAGAATATATACAGCAAAAAGTACAAAATAAAATACATTTGGATTTACGTTTTGTGTTGCTTTTTCAATAACTTCATTTAAATTAGGATCATATTTAAATTGGAAAGTAAAAACTAATATGAAGGAAATAAATGACATCATTAAATTATACCATACATAATACTTTACCGTTTTTCTGGTTTTTATGATGGTTAACATTAGTTTTTTTACTGTTTCGGTGGTATTAATATTTTTAAAATTTTTATAAAATAAATAAATAAAGAAAATCAATATTCCATAGTTTATAATTGAAATAACTGGAATTATCTTATTTAAATGATATACCTCAAGTGTTTTAAAATAATTTTCATCGGTTGTTAAAAAACTTAAACTCAACCAAAAAACAATCTCTAAAATACTTATAATTAAAATCCACTTCACAATTGAAGACGATCTTTTGTGTAGCATCTTATAAATGTCTCTTTCTGTAAGTTGGTTAAAAGAATGTTCTTTCTTTTTCCAATCTTTTTTTAATATTTCTAATTCATCCATGTAACTACGGATTTAATATTTTTTTTAATTTTCCTTTTACTCTGTTCATTTTTACTCGGGCATTAACTTCGCTAATTCCTAGAGTTTCTGAAATCTCTGCATAATCTTTATCTTCGAGATATAAGAATATTAATGCTTTTTCAATATCGTTTAATTCACTTATGGCACTGTATAAAAGCTTTAGTTGTTCTTCTTCTTCATAATTATAATCCTCTTGTTTTACTTTATGAAAAGTACTGTCAAATTCAATAGTATTAACCGATTTTTTCTTTTTTCTATATAATGTTATAGCCGTGTTTAAGCCTACACGATATGCCCAAGTAGTAAATTTAGAATCACCTCTAAATTTGGGAAATGCTTTCCATAACTGAATGGTTATTTCCTGAAATAAATCGTTATGCGCATCCTCATCAGTAGTATATAACCGACAAATCTTGTGGATTATATTCTGATTTTCCTGCAACTGTTTTACAAAAATTTCTTCCGATGTTGGATTCATAGAACTATAAGTAGCCATTTCCTGCTATTCGTTACATTTTTTTTAATCCTTTTGTATTTTTCTAACAAGCACAAGAACTTCCTACGGTCGTTTTGTTCTTTTAACAAAAATAAGAAAAGGATTTCAAAAAGATTTCCACTACTATCAGGGCTAGAAATACAATATCAATAACAATATCAATAACAATAACAATATCAATAGCAATTTCAATAGCAATAGCAAAAAACAATAGCAATTTCAATTTTATAGGATTCATTCCAATACTTATAACTCTTTAATACATCAAACGACTTTATAAATGCCTTATGAATAGTATAAATTCAATGAATAAATCTGTATCTTTGATAATACTAAATTAAGTATCTCAAAAATGAATATACCTCGTAGTAGTTTTCCTAGAATTGTAATTATAGGTGGAGGATTTGCAGGCATCGCTTTAGCCAAAAGATTAAGAAATAAGAAAGTTCAAGTAGTATTATTAGATAAACATAATTATCACAATTTCCAACCTTTAATGTATCAAGTTGCGACTGGAGGATTAGAACCCGATTCTATCGCTTATCCCATTCGTAAAGTGGTGCAAGAACACAAAGATTTTTACTTTCGTTTAGCCGATGTTAAAGAAATTGATTCCAATAACAATAAAATCATTGCGGATATTGGTGAATTAAAATACGATTATCTCGTAATTGCTACCGGTTCAAAAACGAACTTTTTTGGAAATAAAGAAATGGAACGCAATTGTATGGCCATGAAGACCATTCCGCAATCGTTAAACATTCGTAGTCTTATTTTAGAAAACTTTGAACAGGCTTTATTAACTAATGATATTGATGAAAGACATAGTTTAATGAACTTTGTTTTAGTGGGTGGTGGACCAACAGGTGTAGAGCTGGCTGGTGCATTAGCAGAAATGAAAAAAGCCATTTTGCCTAAAGATTACCCCGACTTAGACATTAGAAAGATGGAAATTAACCTTATTCAAAGTGGAGACCGCATTTTGAACACCATGAGTAAAAAAGCATCTCTTAAAGCTGAAGAGTTTTTAATTAAGTTGGGCGTAAGTGTTTGGAAAAATGTACGTGTGACTGGGTATGACAGTAGAGTAGTTACAACTAATTCCGATTTAACTTTTGATAGTGCCACTGTAATTTGGACAGCTGGTGTGCAAGGTGCTTTGGTTAACGGGCTTAATATACATTCTTTAATAGCAAGAGCCGATCGTATTAAAGTTAATACTTATAATCAAGTGGAAGGGTATGATAACATTTTTGCTATTGGAGATATTGCCTCCATGTCTTTAGAAGAGTATCCACAAGGACACCCTATGATGGCACAACCTGCTATTCAGCAAGGGAAGCATTTGTCTGAAAATTTAGCCCGATTATTAGTAAAGAAAGAAATGAAACCTTTTATATATAAAGACAAAGGTTCTATGGCAACCATTGGTCGTAATAAAGCCGTTGTCGATTTACCGCATTATCATTTTTCTGGTGTTTTTGCTTGGTTTGTTTGGATGTTTGTACACCTTTTTTCTTTAATTGGTTTTAAAAACAAAGCCGTTGTCTTTTTAAATTGGGTCTATAATTATGTTCGTTTTGACAGAGAAGCTCGATTGATTATTCGACCTTATAAAAAGAAACAAATCGCGACTTTTACTACTGATGAGATTTAGTTTTTTATTTTCTATAATTAAACTATTTTCTTATTTATGAAAAGATGAACGAAATTATTTTGTGTTCTTTTTTTATTACTACTTTTAGCTTTACCACCTTTGGTCAATCCACAATTTGTAGTACTTATAAACAAGCTAGTTTCGATTCTGATTATTTAAAATATTTATGCTAGACTGAAGCAGTTTTAGAAGAAGCAGTAAGTAAAAATATTTAAAAAGATCAAGTTATTGTTCGTTTTTCTATAGGCGAAAATTGTAAAGTAGATGTGTTGGAAATAAAAAGAAAATTAATTGCCTTTAATAAATCAATAGATTAGAGTAAAGAAAAAATTATCGCTCATTTCCAATCCAAAATTGATTGTAAAAAATTACTAAAGGTAAATATGCAATAGCTTTTTATTTTAATATGGAATAATTTTTTATTGGATGTGATGCATTCAACCAACAACCAACCACTAATCACTCTTCACTAACCACTAATTTCTCATACCCAATCGTCAAGCCCACAAATTTACTATAACTTTCCAAACCGTCTTTTTGTTGGTTCATCTTTAAAAAGTTATCATAGAAATATTCAAAAAAGGTATCAATAGGAGTGTGGTAACTTTCCCAAAAAGCTTCGTTTTCATCAAAATTTTTAACAACACCCAGGTTTAGTTTTTCGAAGAAAGGTTTGCTTTTACCTTCTTTAATTTTTTCTAAATTTCCTAAACAATAGCGTGTGATAAAATTATAGGCAGAGTATTGAAAATAGACATCTTCATTTTTTATTGCAGCTAGAAAACCAATAAAATTACACTCACTTTCGCTTGCTATTCCAGTTTGATGTGCCATTTCATGACAGGTGGTCATTGGACAATTGTATTTAGGTTTTAAGGTATTTACCTGAGCTTCATTGGTAAATGGATTTAAATAACCACCAAAACCCATATAACTTAACGGATAACTTAATAAAGAACCTTTTATACTTTGCTGTTCATATTGAAACTCTTTTACATTTTCAGGTAAGTTTTGATACCCTTTTATCGCTAACGTAAAGATTTCAGCTTCTGTATATGGAATGGCTACAGCTAACGAATCAGTACCCGTAATTTTTTCTTGTAAAGTATTGGTTTTGAGAATCATTTTATCGGTGAAAGCTTCTAATTGTGCCAAGGTATATTCTTTTGGAATACCTAGTTTTTTGTTTAATGGAACCCGATAGTAATTCAAACCCCATAAAATATTGAAGAAGAAATAGAATATCGCAAACCAACTCATGATGGTTAATCCATTGGTTTTCCAATTTTTAAAAAATCCTTTTCTGTTTTTCCAAAACCATCTCACTAAAAAAAAGATGAGAATGAAATAAATGAGATCTCCAATAGAGAAAGGAATCCAACCCAAACTATTTCTGGAAATAAAGGCAATTTTTGGATACAAACCGTTACTGTACCATTTCTCAACTCCTTCTGGAAATAACGCAATTAGTTTTACAATAAGAATTTGTAGGAGTAAAGAAAGCGGTAGAATATATTTTTTCTTCAAAGCATAAATTTTAAATGTAAATATAATTAGAAATCATTTAGTAAAGCATTTAAACTTTGTAACTTTGGCATGTTAAAACCTTGAAATTATAAAATAACATGAGTCAAGAAGTAAGAAACTTAGAGCCTAAAGCACTTTGGAACAAATTTGCTGATCTAAATGCAGTACCCAGACCTTCAAAAAAAGAAGAGCGTGTCATTGCTTTTATTATGGACTTTGGAAAAAAGCTAGGCTTTGAAACCATAAAAGACCAAGTTGGAAATGTCATTATAAAAAAACCAGCCACTCCAGGAATGGAAAACAGAAAAACCATTGTCATGCAATCGCATTTAGATATGGTGCATCAAAAAAATAACGATACCGTTTTTGATTTTGATACTCAAGGTATAGAAATGTACGTTGATGGTGATTGGGTTCGTGCTAAAGGAACTACTTTAGGAGCTGATAACGGTTTAGGTGTAGCAACTATCATGGCTATTTTAGAAAGTAATGATATTAAACACCCAGCTATTGAAGCGTTATTTACTATAGATGAAGAAACAGGAATGACAGGTGCTATGGGCTTACAAGGCGGTATGCTTGAAGGTGAAATTTTACTAAACTTAGATACGGAAGAAGATGATGAAATTGATATTGGTTGTGCTGGTGGTGTAGATGTTACTGCTGTAGCAGAATACGATGAAGAAGACACTCCTGAAGGTTCGGTAGGATATACTATTACCGTAAAAGGATTACAAGGAGGTCATTCCGGTATGGATATTCATAAAGGATTAGGAAATGCAAACAAAATCATGAATCGCTTATTATTTGATGGTTTTGATAATTTTGGTTTACAAATTGCTTCTATTAAAGGAGGAAGTTTACGAAATGCAATTCCAAGAGAAAGTGTGGCTCAGGTAATTATTGCCAATGTATATGATGAAGCTTTCGTTTTTGATATGCAAGACATTATTTCGGAAATCAAAACAGAATTAAAAACTACTGAACCGAATTTACAAATTGTAATTGAAAAATCGGAAACTACTCCTACTAAGGTAATGCCTCCAATGGCACAATATTATTTAGTACGTGCTTTATACACCGCACATAACGGTGTGTATAGAATGAGTGCAGATTTTGATAATTTAGTAGAAACGTCAAACAATATTGCCAAAGTAACTGTAGGTGAAGGAAAATTAAACATTCAGTGTTTGACTCGCTCTTCTGTTGAAACGGCTAAGTTTGATTTGGCAAATGCGTTGCGTTCTGCTTTTGAATTAATGGGATGCGAAGTAGACTTTTCAGGAAGTTATCCGGGTTGGACACCAAATGCTAATTCTGAAATTTTAGATGTGCTAACCACTATTTATGAAAAGCAAAATGGAAGTAAAGCCAATGTGGTGGCTTGTCATGCTGGATTAGAATGTGGTATTTTAGGAACGAATTATCCTGATATGGATATGATTTCTTTTGGACCAACTATTCATGGTGCACACAGTCCAGATGAAAGAGCAAGTATTTCTTCTGCTCAAAAATATTGGAAATTTGTGTTGGAAATTTTAGAAAATATTCCAGTGAAAAGTAATTAGTCTAAAGTAATAGTGAATAGTAAAAACCTCGTTTATTTAAAACGAGGTTTTTTATTCTAACATATTTAATAAATAATTTCTGTTTTCTTGAGATAAAATGGTTTTTAAATCTTTACTAGTTGTATCAGACGTGTTTTTTCTTAAATTTTCTACTAATGCATTTAATAAGATGGTTATACCAACGGTATCAAATTGCCCAACATTTTCAGTTGAATACCAATGGATACAATTTTTTAAGTGATTTTCTAAGTCTTCAAATGATGTAAAAGTAATTTTTTCTTTAAAATCCATTTTTTTATTAATTTAAGCTTTAAATTTAGTTAAATATGGCAAGAATTACATAATTTTATTGAGAATTTCCGTTGGTATTAAAAAGGCTCTCTCTTCATGAAAAAATGGCTATTATCTATTCTAATTTTATTGTTTTTACAATCTTGCTCAGATACAAATAAGATAAAAAATGTAACACCAGCATTTTATTATTGGAAAACTTCTGAGTGGAGATTAGATGATAATTTAATGAATATTTTAAAAAATGCTCAAGTAAAAAAAGTATATGCGAAATTTTTTGAAGTTTCACATGATGAATTAATGGGTAATATTCCTATTTCAAAAAATAGTATTCGTTTTAACAATTTAAATGTTGAATTTATACCAACAGTTTTTATAAACAATGATGTTTTTCTAAAAAGTTCTGAGAAGGAATTAGATGTATTGGCTGATAATATTAACTTTTTAATTACTAAAATGCTATCCAATGATTATTCAGAAGATGATTATTTCAATGCAAAATCTTGCAAGGAATTTCAAATTGATTGTGATTGGACATTAAAATCTAGAAATAATTATTTTTATTTTTTGAAGAAAATTAAAGAAATTTCCAAAAAAGAAATTAGTTGCACACTACGCTTATATCCTTATAAGTATCCTGATAAGATGGGAATTCCTCCAGTTGATAAGGCTACATTAATGTGTTATAATTTATTAAATCCATTATCAAGTCCTAAACAAAATTCAATTTTAGATGTAAAAGAACTATCAAGCTACTTAAAAGGAACAAAACAATATCCTTTGCATTTAGATATCGCTTTGCCTATTTATTCATGGATGCAATTATATCAAAACAATCAATTTCAGAAAGTCATTTATGAAGATCATGAAGAGGTCATGAAAAATTTAAAAAAAATTGACAATTTATGGTATGAAGTAATTAATGATTTTACTGCAAGTGAAACTTATTTCAGAATTGGTGATAAAATTAAGTTTGAAGAAATAGATCAAAAATTGGTACATCAAACAATAGATCTATTAAAAAGAAATGTAAAATTTGATAATGAAACTACCATTTCTTTATTTCATTTAGATAATTCTCAATTGAAAAAATATACTGATGAAGAAATTTCTAGTTTTTATACTGCTTTTAATTAATAATTTTTATTCTTTTTCTTGTGGGTTTTATCCTTACGGAGAAGAAATAAGAATGTATTTTTTAAATCCGTCTCATTTTAATTGCTCTACTTTTAATGGTTTTCATTATTCTTCTAAGTCTTTTTCATTAGAATATCCTTATGCAAAAAATGAAATTGCGCCAAATGACCAACTATGGTTTAACTATTGTTTAGGAAGAGTGCCAATTCAAGCAATTGAAGACGCAGTTTATACAATACCTATTGAACTTTTTAATGAAAGGAATCAAAATAAAATGATTCAATTTCTTTATGAAAGTAAAGATTTAGATGCTATTAACTATTTAAAATTTGCCAAATCTTGTGAAGCAGGAAATATGTATCTAAATGATCCTTGGGAGAGAAATGCTGTTTTTGAAAAAGATAAAATGATTAATAAGATAAATGAAGCAATATTTTTTTCTAACAATGTCAAAAACAAGGAGCTAGCCTTTCGTTATCAATTCTTAGCTATTCGTCTCGCTTTTTATGCTGGTGAGAGAACAAAAGTGATTTCTATTTTTGAATCATTACCACAACTTAATAAACCAACTATTTTAGATTATTGGTGCTTATATTTTAGAACTTTAGTGGAAGAAAATAAGGCGTTGCAAAGTTTTTATGCCGCTCAAGTATTTGCAAACGCTCCAGAAAAAAGATTCGCAATACATCGTAGTTTTGATAAAAAGCTTCCATTAGAAGTCATATTAAAATATGCAAAAAATGATGAAGAGAAAGCTAATGTTTATGCTTTAGCTGCTATGAAGAAAGTGGATAAATCTTTGGATTATATTAAAAAGGCATTTGAATTAAATTCTAATGCTATATTTAATACTTTTATATTAATAAGAGAAATCAATAAAATTGAAGATTGGGTCTTTACACCTTATTACACTACTTTTTTTCCATCTTTAGAAAAGAATCCTTTTCAATGGGATGATAATTTAAAATTTTCTTACTCTATTTTAGAGAAAAGAATACAATCGGATAGATTATATGCTAAGGAAGTACTTCAATTTTTAAATTCATTGCCTTTTAAAAATCCACAAATTGAAGTTTGTAAAGCACATTTGGCTTTTATTTCAAAAGAGTATCAAGAGTGTAATAAAATAATTGCAAATGTAGAAAATCAAATACAAAAAGATGAAAAGCTTACTAGCGAACTTCAATTGATAAAAGCTTTGAATGAGATAGTGAGTCAAAAAAATGGAAATGCTACAATTTCAAAAGATATACAAGAAATACTATTACAAAATAAAGACAATGATAGATTTTTGTTTGCCATTGCTAGAGAATTAGAATTTTTAGGAAATACTACTGATGCCGCATTTCTTTTATCAAAAATTAATTATAATAGTAATTTTGAAGAAGGGTATTATAATGGTAGTTTTTTAACTTGGAAATCACGTGCTCATAAGAAAGGTTCTTACAGAGATTATTTCGATGATTACTTTGGATATTTAGATATTATATATACACCACAACAACTAGAAGTGATTATTAAAACTGCTTCAGAAAATAATACTAATTCTATTTTTATTAACTGGATGAAAGATCGAATTATTAAAGAAATGCCTAAATTATATGATTTACTAGGAACCAAATATATTAGGCAAAATAATTTAGAAAAAGCATTAGCATGTTTTCAAAAAATTGATGAAAAATATTGGATCACAAATTATTCCTTATGGGGTGATGATTATATTGCATATGATAAAATATTTGATAAAAACCCATTTTTTACATTTAAAAACACACCAGAATTTATACCCGAGAAGGAAGATTTTTATTTAACCAAAAAATCGGTAACGGAAAGATTGATTTACTATTTAGAAAAAGCCAATAATCCAAACGAAAGCGAAAGAGATTTTTATTACTTCTTAGTAGCAAATTGCTATAGGAATATGATAAAATATGGGAATGTTTGGATGATGAGGCGATTTGGAACCTCAAGCTATGATGTAGCACCATTTCCTGAAGATGAAGCCGAGTTTCAAAATGGTTATCTGTCTAAAAAGTATTATAAATTGGCCTATAAATATTCAAATTCAGAAAAATTTAAAGCTTTATGTTTATGGTTAGCTGAAGATTATAAACAATTAAAAAATAAATTTGAAAATGAGTATTACGATCTTTCTGATAGAAATTGCACAGCTTTTGAAGATTATTTTAATTCCAGAAAATAGCTTACACCTTAATAAAAATCTTCTTTTTATATAAAAAGTATAAGAAGAACCATTCTACAATAAGTAATCCGAGGGTTAGAATAATGGGTTGGTAGTTTCCAAATAACGAAGCAATTCCGCCAAAAATAAAATTAGAGGTAGCTTGAAAATGGATCATTGCCACAGCCATATAAATAGCAATTGAGTTTAAACCAATGACTCTGAAAGCAAAGGTCCATTTTTGGTATTTCCAAACATCGATAACCAAATAGAATAGTGCTAACAAAATAAAACTGATACCGCCAGTTAACAAATTAAAAGTAGATGTCCAAATCGATTTGATAATAGGGTAAACATTTTGTAACAGTAAAGCCAATCCAATTAAAGCCAGTCCGGTTATAATGAATAATTGCACTTTTTTATAAGGAGTAAAAGAATGGGAACGCAAAATAATGCCAGCTAAAGTTCCCATTAAGGTAATGGCAGAAGCCGAAATAATACATAAAAGACCTTCTGGGTCAAATACGATTCCATATAATTTTCCAGGAAGTAATAACCGATCTAGATAGCTGTTTATACTTCCTTCAGGCGTTAAATTTCCTGCTCCAAAATTTGGTACTGGAACAACCAATTGTAAAATTGCATAACCGACTAAAATTCCGATGACCCAAAAAAGTAAGGTTTTAAAATTTTTAAAATGTATCGAGATGAAAGCTGCTATAGCATAAGCAATGCCGATTTGTCCTAAAACACTCGCTATTCGTAATGTATCGAATTGAAAATTCAAACCACCATTGTAAATGATTCCTAATAAGATAAGAATGAAAGCTCTTTTTAGAATTTTGGGATACAATTCTTTTGTCGTTTTTCCTTTTTCTAACTGACTGAATAACGCATAAGGAATAGCTACTCCTGAGATAAACATAAACAAAGGAAAGATCAAGTCGTAAGCATAAAATCCTTCCCATACTGCATGATCCATTTGTCTCGCAAAAAAGTCTGCCCAAGCCCAATTGGTTTCTTGTCCTAAAGCTTTAAAAAGCAAATCACCGCCAATGATCCAAAACATATCAAATCCTCTCAAAGTATCTAAAGCTAAAAGTCGTGGTTTAGAAGTATCGTTCATCGTTTGTTTGTTTGTTTGTTTGTTTGTTAAAGTAAATATAAAAAAACACCAATGTCTTGATGCATGGTGTTTTAGATTCTTTTAAAGTTATTGATAAACTTATACGATAGCCACTGCTTTTTCAGTAGTATTATGGTATTCAAATAATTGAGAACAATCCATTACATTTGGAATACGATCCAATGCACAAAGTTGGGCAACAACAGCTTCTAAACCTTTAAATAGCTTGTCTTTTGAAAGTGTTTTGCTAGTTTTACGATTCAATTGTAAAGGTAAAGTATAACCACAATGGATTAAAAAAGCCATTTCAATTTGTAATAATTCAAGTGGTGTGTATCCATTAAAACGTTTGCCTAATCTTTGATTTACTAAGCCTACATAGTTGAGTTGTAGGGAACCATGTTCATCTGATAAATGTTTCCAAGAATCTTTATTATCCAAAATGTTACCTACTGCACATTGTGTACACGATTCGGGATGCAAGGTGTTATTATGAAAAGCTTGATATAGTTTTTTTACAGCAGTATCAAATCGTTTTGTAGTTTCCATAAGCTAAATTTTGTAAGTTAAAGATACTAAAAATTTAGTTTTGTAACTAGTTATTCAACAGGAATACACAAATCGATAATCGCTTTTTTTTCAGGATGCTTATTGAAATCATTATGATATACTTCAAACGGATTGTGATCTGCTTTTTTATAGCTATTTTCATTCATCCATATAAATAAACCTGTCCAAGCTTTTTCTAAATCTTCAATTAACAATTCATAACGACCTACAATATACTTTCCTTTTGGTAAGTTTCCTATACTAATTTCTCCATTAACAGCAATAGTTTCGGGTAAAGTAACCCCAATACTCATGCGTACTTTATCTGAAGCTGTAATTTTAAAACTATCATGAAAAACACGAATGATTTTAGAATTGTTATTTTCTAAAATTTGTTTTGGTGTACACCATTGAATAATTTTTTGAAAGGCTTTTTCTAATTCTTCTATACCTATATGAGAAACATAAGCATAAGGTTGAGCATTTAGTTCTTTAATTTCAATTTTTGCATGCATAGTCGTAAAATTTTTAAGATGAATAAGGTTACAAATGTAGGTTTCATAATTCTCCATTTGTTGACTATTCTTGCTATCTATTTGACTTATCTTGCTAAATTTATGAGGATGTGTTTTTCTAAAATCGGAAGGATTTTGATGGTAATAATTTTTAAAAGTTCTGGTAAAAACAGCATTACTTGTAAACCCCAATTGATGAACAATAGTAGTAACACTAAGTTCTCTTTTATGTACTAATAAAGAAGCTGCTTTTTCAATTTTTCTACGAATGATGTAATTGTTCAGCGTTTCATTGGTAATCATTTTAAAAATGCGATGAAAATGAAAAGGGGAATAATAAGCTATTTGCGCTACTGTTTCTAACGACAATTCGGAATCCAAATTGGCATCAATAAATTCAAAAACGGTATTTATTCTTTTTTGATATTCTTCTGTCATTGTAGTATTTTTTCAATTTCAGATTGATACATACTATTTTCATTCATCCCATTGTGTCCAAGGTAATTTATTAAAATGAGTTGGGAAACACCCATACATTCTTCTTTTAATTTTTGCGAGGATTGAAAAGGAATAATAGTGTCTTCTTTTCCATGAAAAAGATATACTGGACAACGACAAGTCTTTAAATACTCATTGTTCTCTAATTTATACTTTAAAATAAAGCTAGGAATAAAAGGCATCTTTTGTTGCATCATAGTAGTGAGATTATAATAGGGAGCTTGTAAAATGAGTTTTTTAGGATGATTTGTTGCTGCTAAATAAGAAGCAATACCCGAACCGATAGAATCCCCTGTAATAATAATTTTATTTTCATTATATTCTTGTTTCATTTTTTGATAAGCTAAAGTAGCGTCGTCAAATAATTGTTGTTGACTTTTAATTTTTCCTTCACTTTTGCCATAACCACGATAATCTAAAATAAAAACATCATAGTGTAAACGAGTGTACGTTTCAGCTGTAAAACCCCACGAATTCAAATTGCCTGCATTACCGTGTAAATAGAAGATAAGTCCTTTTAGATTTTCGGATTTAAAAAGTAGGCCATTTAATTTTTTACCATCTGGAGTAATAAAGTTTCTTTCTTCAAATGACTGTTTAAATTTAAACTGAAAGTTCGGATTTAATTTTGTAGGTAAAAAGATAATTTTTTCCTGATAAAAATATAAAATACCACAGAGTAGTATATAAAGTATAATAATAATTTTAAAAAAGTTAAAGAGGAGTTTCGTCATTATTTTTCTTTTCTTTTTTTAGCTTCCTCTTTTGCCTCTTGAAAGGCATCTTTAAATTCGACATCATTATCTACTTGTCTAGTAAAAGCTTCAATCCATGCATTTTGAAATATATGAATCACGGTGGGCCAAACACCAGCTTTAACATTATTTAAATTACCTTCAATAGGAACTTTAGTTGCTAATGTATTAGTTTTTTGATTTTTAAGGACAAATTTAAAGAAACCCACAAAACCTTCCCATAGTTTTTCAAAAAATCCATCTTCTTTGCCTATTAGTTTAGAATCTTTTAAAAGAGGTTTTATATAGCCTTTTAAATAGCCGTCAGCAATAGCCACTTCACTATATAATTCAAAAGTACCCTTTTCAAAATCGATACCAGCATAGTGATTTGACAAATCATTTAAGGCTGTTGCATTAGCAGATTGAAGTGAAAATGTAAGATCCATATCAGGAATTTCTTTAATTAAGTTAATAGTACCTTCTAAAGTCATTTTTCCGTTTCCTACTGATATGCCAGTAGCATGAAAAGGAGAAGGTAAGGTACGAGATTTGGCAACTACATTTCTAAGATTATCGGCATATAATTCAATTTTTTCAATATGTAAATCAATATCAGGACTGGCTTGTATTTGTACAAAAGCAACTTTTCCATTGTGAATTTCAAAATGGTTAATATCAATAGGAATAATTTCAGTTAAAGCTTTAGTCCAATCGTCTACATCTGGTGCTTTACCTTTGGTTTGTTGATCTTCAAATACATATATCACATCGGGATGAAACAGAATTACTTCACTTACAATTTTTCCTTTAAAGAGAGATTTCCATTCGATTGAAATATCGCTTTTTGGGAACTTTAAAAATGGAATTTGCGTTTTAGCATTTACTTTATTTAAGTACATTCCTTTAATAACATAAGCGCCTCTAATTAAGGCAATATCTATATCTTCAACAGCACCATAATAACCAGGAATATCAGCTAAGGTTTTATTTATTTGGTTTTTGACCAAAGTAGGTAAGTAGATTCTAAAAATAATAAGACCTAATAATAATATAGCGATAAAAACATACCGTTTCTTTTTATAAAATGCTATTTTTTTCTTGTCTATCATAGTATAAAAGTACTTTGAAAATAGCGAAGAATAGTTATATTTTTTTTTGGAAATGTTATATAATTTTTTGGGTAGCATACTAGCAACCCTATTTTTTGTTTTTCTTTTTTAATGTTATTTTATCTACAAATTGAACTACTGGTTTTGGAGGATTAAATCGATAACCAATGTAAAAAAGTAAATAACTTTTTCCTTGACTTACTGTTTCGGTATTATTTTCTTTGTAGGCATTGACAGAAAAATTTAATTTGGTACCAAAAATAAAATGATCGGAACTATATCCTAATTGCAATCCGCCATCTAAAAATTGAGTAGCATAAGTATTTTTAGAAATTGTTTTTTCATTTGAAGAGATAGTTGTATTTTTCGAAAAGCGAACACCAGCACCTGGAGCTAAATAAGCAGAAGCAAAACCTTTTTTTCGAATTACCAAAGTATAATAGTACCCTAATGCCAATCGAATGTTAAAAAAATCTTCGGCTAATTTTGTGGTTTCAAGTTGTAATGAAGTTCGGTTATAATCATAATACAAAGTAGGGACAAAGCTACCTGCGCTTTTTTGTTGCCATTCCGATTGAAAAAGGACATTTCGATAGGAAAACTTTGGATTAAAAACATAACTTGTATGGGAACCTATGGTAAGGTATTTTAAATCTGAAAATTGTAAATAAGGGTCTAGATTTTCAGTCCAATTAGGAATATAATCTTGCGTATTTTCAATATAAAATCCTTTCACTTTAACATATTCAAAACCTTGGACCCATTTGCCCAAGAAAAAACGGAATTTATAATTTGTATACGAAGATTTCCCTTTTAAATAATCGTCTGTATTATCTGAAAAAAAATGAGGAGCAAAACCAATGCTTCCTCCAATAAATTTATAATCTAAAGATAAAAAGAGTTTAAAACTATTGTTAGATTGTAGTGTAAGTTGACTATTGTCTTCCGTATTTTTTAGTGAAAATAGGTCTTCTTGAGTATCTACATTTATTCGTATTGAAATTTTATCAGGAAACGATTTTATATAAGTAGAATCGATTGCTTTTTTTTCTTGAGCAGTTACATTGGAACAGAAACACCAAATAAATAACAATATGACATTTTTATAAAACAAATCCTGTAAATTCTTAGTTACTCAAAGATATAAAATATTGAATTACTGTACTTACAGGATTTTTTTAATACAAATAGATTGTTTACTGTTTTTAAAATAACAAAAAACAATTTTATTTATTTCTTTTCCCCCACCAAATCATAAAACCCGTAATTGGTAAACTAGCAATTAACAAACTGATTAAAAAAGCAAATATTTTTCCAGGTAATCCAATGATTGCACCTGTATGAATGTCATAGTTCATTCTCATGATTTTATCTGAAATAGTTGCGTTTTTAAGTTTTCCGTAAATATGTTCCACTTCTTTTTCTTCTAAAGTGTAAGGGTCAAAATAACGGTAATCAGTTTGCCAATAGGTTCCTTGTCCTACATTGGCATTAGCCGCAATAGGCGCTTCATTTGTTTCTGGAGGATGTACCTCAATAGCAGAGGCATTGGGATATTCTTCAACCATTTTTAGCCAAACTTTATCCAAAGGATTTTCAATGACTAAAGGGGATTCAGATATTGAAGCTACTGGCTCAGCATAAAGTAATGATTTCTCTCCACCAATAACCGTATAATAAGAGTAGGCAAACCAAGGAAAACCCCAAACTAAACCTGTAATAGCAAAAATTAAGGCAATCGATAACACATAAAAACCAGTAATGTTGTGTAGATCATAATTTTTGCGTTTCCATTTGGTCGTATTTTTCCAACGAAACCAAAAACGTTGTTTGGCTGCTTTTTTATTTTTGGGAAACCAGAGTATAAATCCAGAAATAATAAGTAAGACAAAAATTAAGGTCGCAGAAGCAATTACTGTTTGTCCGATTTTCTCAGGTAACCAAAGATAAAAATGACCATCCAGAATAAATCTGAAAAAACCAGAGAGTTCATTTACCGTTCGAATTACTTCGCCATTGTATGGATTAACATAACAGATATCATAATACAACGGATTTGCGTTATAAAAAATTACTTCAGCAGCTTCTTCTTTTCCTCTATACTGAATGGCATGAATGTGCTTGTTGGGCAATTGTTGTTGGCCAATAGTTTTTAATTGTGTAGGTAGTACAAAATCGTGTTCTTGTTTTTCTACTTTTTTATAGGTTTCTGTTAGCTCTAAAATTTCTTCTTGAAAAGCATAAATACAACCCGTTATTGCCACAATAAAAACAATGATTCCAGATGCCAATCCCAACCAGAGATGTATTTTTCGAATACTTTTTTTAAAATTCATAATTTTTTGTTCAAAATCTAAGACGTTTCTTGTAATGAGAAACGTCTTAGAAATTACTATTAAAATTTATAGGTTAAACCAGCAACCACATTTCGTAGTTGTTGAGGTGTTACTGTAGACCAACCTGCGTAATACTTTTCATTCAATAGATTATTTACTTTTAGTGCAAAGTTGAAGTTTTCTGTGTTATATGATAATGCACCATTTAAAACAGTGTAAGAAGGAATCTCAAAAGTACCAATATTAGCTCTGTTTAAGGTTTTATAGACACTCGCATAGTTTCCACCAAAGCCTAACCCAAAACCTTTTAATGAACCTTGTGTAAATGTATAATTAGCCCATAAATTAATTAATGTTTCAGGACCTGCTTCTTCTGGTCTTAAGCCTAAATAACCAGCACCAGGTGTTTCTTCAGTCACTTCACTTTTGTTATTACTTATTCCCGTGATAATATTTAAACCTTTGGTAGGATTTAAAACAAAGCTCAGCTCTACACCTTTGCTTTCCACTTTGCCACCTTGTGTAAAACTATTTGGGTTATTAGGATCAGCCATTAAAATATTTTGAACAGTAATATCGTAATAACTTATAGAAGCTGTTAAAATATCTTTAAATAAATTAGTTTTTACACCAAATTCTAATTGATTAGCATGTTCTGGATCATAAGAGGCAATTCTTTGGTTACTGCCATCCACATTAGCTACAGTTTGAGGTGTAATATTTTTAAAACCATTCATATAATTTCCAAAAACAGAAACCTTATTTTCCACAATTTGGTACACCACACCAAATTTAGGCGATAAAAAAGTTTGGTTGTCAATTTCTTCCGTATCATATTGTGAAGGTTTTCCGCCAAAGTTATCCAAACGTAAACTAGTCATTACGGATAATTTATCAGTTATATTTAAAACATTTGAAAAATAAGC
Source organism: Flavobacterium sp. J27 (assembly GCF_004303025.1). Lineage (GTDB taxonomy): Bacteria > Bacteroidota > Bacteroidia > Flavobacteriales > Flavobacteriaceae > Flavobacterium. The sequence goes on from NZ_PJQW01000002.1 coordinate 18,354, forward strand.
GCTGAAAATCTCTTGTGTTGCTTCAGAATTTGGGCTAAAGGAACCAGATAAGGCATTATCAACACCTGCTTGTGTTAGAACCGTAGGATCAGTACCATTTAAATCGGTACCATTCACTAAAGAAACTATTCCGTAACTTACCCATCCTGGACCACCATTAGTTAGTCTTGAATTAAAATAATCTAAGCCAACAGTTAGTCTGTTTCGTAAAGAACCAATTTTAAAGTCGCCTATAAAATTTTGTTGGATATCGGTAGTATAATTGGTACCAATCGCTTTAGAAATAAAACGTGTAAATTCATCGCCATTAGCCGAATCCCATAAATATTGATAATACCCATTTGTTTTAGTGGTACTTTTTGATAACACCGTTTGAGACGTCCATTTGTCAGATAATGTATAGAAGGCTTGTGCTTGTAGATTAAATGAATTGGTGTTTATGGTTAAGTCATTTGCTGTAAATGATTTTTTATAATTTTTTTCAAATAAATCCATTGAATCGAACGAAAGAGGAGAATATCTACTTAAGAAAATCATAGCAGCTTTAGCAGATGTGTTTTTATAGATTTCTGTATTTATATAGAAAGTTAGCTTGTCATTTACCTGATATTTTAAAGAAGGTGCTACAAATAAAGAATTGGTAAAACCAGCATCTTGAAATGATTCTCCATTTTCATAAGCCGCATTTACTCTTACCGCAGCTTTATCATTTACAGGAAGATTGATATCTGTTGTAACTCTGTTTAAGCCATAAGTTCCAGTATTATAGCTAATTTCACCACCAAATTTATAATATGGTTTTTTGGTAACAATATTAATTAAACCACCATAAGAAATAACACTACTTCCAAATAATGTTCCTGAAGGACCTTTAATTACTTCAATATTATCGATATTAATTGGGTCGATAGTTGTATTACTTAAAGCAGGTAATCCATTTATCATTGATGGTTGTACAGCAAATCCACGCATAGAGTAAAATTCGGCACCATCTCCGTTTCTACCTGTAGATTCCCAAAGTCTTGTTACGCCTGTAGCATTTTTTAAAGCATCGTTAAGGGTAGTAACCACTTGTTCTTTTAATAATTCATTGGTAACTAAATTATACACTTGTGGATTCTCTATGTTTTTAAGTGGCATTTTAGCAACAGTATTGCTTTTTTCTCGGCTGTATTTATAATTGCTGGTAACAGTAACTTCTTTTAATTTTTTAACAGTGTCCTTTTGTGTTTCATTGGTTTCTTGACCGAAGATTGAAAAGGAAGAAAAAATCAAAATAGCGGGTAAAAGTTTTTTGTACATTTTATTTAGATTGAATTAAAATAATGATGCAAAAATAAGTTTGTTTACAGAATTATGCAAAATTTATTTAGACTTATTTAATTTAAAAATATAACATTTAGTACTTCTAATGTTTTATTTTTTTGAGAAAAAATGACTATTGTATCAAAAAAAAAAATCCTCAATAAGTAATACTCATTGAGGATTAGGGTTTTATATTTGTTTTTAAGAGAAAATTAAAAACAAGATAGGGAAGAGCAGCCCAGCAAGAGCTAATTTCCATCCTCTTCTTTTAAAAGTATGCTTACCATGCTTAATCATCATAGCACCAGTAACGGCTATTACTATTAAAGATATTCCAAATATATCAGAGAAATAAATCCACCAATTAGAAGTGTTTTTGTGTAAAAACATCGATTGACTAATTAAGGGTGTTTTGATAAAAGAAACAATCTCACCATCACCAGATTTTAAGTCAATTTCGACTTCTGTGTTTTCAAATTGCATTCTAAATTTACCTTTACGAACATTATGTCTTCTAATTTTATCCTCAATTTTTAATTCTTTAGCCAAATTTTCAGCATAGGTATCGTTGATGTCTTTTTCGTTTTCAGGAAGCGTAATATGAATTTCTTTGGCTTCTAAAGTATATTTTTCTGGATGCCAATGTTCTCTATGATTCATCATAATTCCAGAAAAGGCAAAGGAAATAATTAAACCAAGATAAATATATCCTAAATCTCTGTGAAGGTTTCTAACAGTAGCTTGTTTCATTTCTAATTAATATTAAAGATTGTATTGTAATGCAATTGAAAAATTTCGAGGTGCAATTGGATTTAAGCTGTTGTCATCGTGTACATTATAGCTCAATTCGTTAAAAAGGTTGCTTAGTTTTGCTCTAAGTGTCGCTTTTTTGAAATGATATCCTAAAGTAGCATCTACCTGAAAAAAATCTTGCAAATATATTAATTGTCTGGTATCATTTGCAACTCTTACTTGTGTAGATCTTCCTGCATACCTTTCTCCAAAGTAAGTATTAATTACTCCTAAGTTTAATCCTTTTAATGGGCCAGCTTCAAAAGTATAATTAGCACTTAAATTAGCTGTATTTTTGGGATTATATCTAAGTAAACTACCTTCTACATACGTATTGCTTTTTACATATTTAGTTTCATTAAAACTATATCCTGCCACTACTTGTAAGCCTTTATAGGGTTTAGTAATAATGTCAATTTCTAGACCTTCACTTTTGATGGAGCCAGCTAATTCTTTAAAATTAGGGTCTACTAATGATGTTTGTGCTAAGTTATTGTTATTAATTTGGTAAAAAGTAATATTTGCTTGAATAATATCTTTAAATAATTTGTTTTTGAAACCTATTTCATATTGATCAATTATTGAAGGCTTTAAAGGTTCGTTATTAATATCTGCTCCAGTATTAACATCAAAAGAATTAGAATACGTTGCAAAGACGGTATGATTCTTAGTAGGTTGATAAATTAAACCTACTCTAGGAGAAAAGGCATCATCATAGTTATTGGTAACGTTAGTTTGATTGTTATTATAAGTTAAAACATTCGTCTCTGTATCTTGATAACTATATCGTACACCTGCTAACACTTTCCATTTTTCGGTAAGACTTACTAAATCTTGTATGTAAATTCCAAAACGACTAATAGGAGTAGTGGTTAATCTATTTTTTGTAATATCTGGAATTGCTGTTTCCGTATCCGAATTATAGTCTTCAAAAATATTTATCGTATCATATGAAGCATTGTTGTATCTCGTGGCATAATTTTTAAAATTTTCAACATCAGCTCCAAATAAAACATTATGTTTCGTTGTGCCAAGTGCAAATAATCCATTTAAATTTGCTTGTTGTGTAAAATAATTATCTTTTGAATCTGCTTTTTGAACATTTCTGTTCCAATCTCCATTTTCTGATATTAAACCACCTGTATTTGGTCGTGCATTTGACAAAAGCTCGGTTTGATAGTAACGAATTCCGTTAATAAAATTCACACTCCATTTTTCATTGATTTTATGGGTTAAAGTAAGTGTACTTGATAGTTGTTCCGCATCATATGTTCCCCAAGTAACACCTAAAAAACGATTTCTTGGAAGTTCAACAATTTGATAATTAATAACTCCTGCTCCGAAATCGGGAGTTCTAGAATCATTGGTATAATCCGCTTCTACTAATAATTCGGTTTTTTCAGATAGTTGGAAAGAAAAAGACGGATTGATATAATATTTTTCAGAAGTGACATAATTTCTAAAACTTTCCGCATTTTCGTAGCTACCATTTAATCGGAAAGCCACTTTTTTAGACGAACCAAGGCCGTCATAAATATCAAAAGTAGGTTTGTAAGTACTAAAACTACCTTGAGCAAAACCGATTTCGCCTCCAAAAGTGTTTTTTGGTTTTTTGGTAACCAAATTTAAAATACCACCAGGAGCTACATTTCCATATAACATGGCAGCACTACCTTTCAGAAATTCTATTTTTTCCAATCCGGAAGTTTCTATCATCATGCCATTATAATAGCGAATTCCATTTTTAAATGTATTATCACTACGTAATGAAAAACCCCTAGAAGCTATTTCTTCTTGGTAACCACCACTTGTCCCCATTATATAAACACCATTTGCATTTTTTAATATATCAGTTAAAGATTTGGCTTGTTGTTTTTGTAATACTTCAGCAGTAATAATGCTGGAAGCTTGTGGTAAATCCATTTCTTTTATAGTTGATTTACTGGCACTAGGTGTATTATTTTGCGTTGTACCATTTACAATAACCTCATTTAAGATATATTTTTTTGGTTTTACCGTATCATTTTCAATTTCGTTTTCAGTATATAAACTTTCTTGGGCATAACCTGTAGAACATAAAAGAGTGAAGGAGGCAACAGCCACTATATTTTTCATTTTATTTAGATTTAATTAAAATAACGACGCAAAAATAGATGCAAAGTTGGATTTTCCAAAATTTATTTAGAATTATTTTAAATAAAAAAGATAACCTATTAATTTTGAGAATATAAAAAGTAGTTTCTATTATATATTAACCGATTGATTTTTTTATTAACTTTGCACTCCAAAATATAAAATTACTATGTTAGATAGATTGCAATATGTGAAACAACGTTTCGATGAAATATCTGATTTGATTATTCAGCCAGATGTAATTGCGGACCAAAAACGTTATATACAACTCAACAAAGAATATAAAGATTTAAAAGCTTTAGTAGAGAAAAGAGATGAGTATATCGTATTAGAAGGCAACATTACTGAAGCAAATGAAATTATTGCAGATGGTTCTGATGCAGAAATGGTAGAAATGGCAAAAATGCAGTTAGATGAAGCTAAAGAAAGATTGCCACAACTTGAAGAGGAAATAAAATTCATGTTGATTCCTAAAGATCCAGAAGATGCTAAGAATGTAATGGTAGAAATACGTGCAGGTACAGGTGGAGACGAAGCTTCTATTTTTGCAGGTGATTTATATCGAATGTACACTAAATATTGTGAGTCTAAAGGGTGGAGAACATCTGTAGTTGATATGAATGAAGGTACTTCGGGAGGTTTTAAAGAAATTATTTTTGAAGTTACAGGAGAAGATGTTTATGGTACTTTAAAATATGAAGCAGGAGTGCATCGTGTGCAACGTGTACCTCAAACAGAAACACAAGGTAGAGTACATACTTCTGCAGCAACCGTAATGGTATTGCCAGAAGCTGAAGAATTTGATGTACAAATTGATATGAATGATGTAAGAGTAGACTTCTTTTGTTCGTCTGGACCTGGAGGACAATCAGTTAATACTACAAAATCAGCCGTACGTTTAACGCATATTCCTACTGGTTTAGTGGCTCAATGTCAAGATCAAAAATCACAACATAAGAATAAAGATAAAGCTTTAGACGTTTTACGTTCTCGTTTATACGAATTAGAATTAGCGAAGAAAGAAGCAGAGGATGCTTCTAAGAGAACTTCACAAGTAAGTAGTGGGGATCGTTCTGCTAAAATTAGAACGTATAATTATGCGCAAGGTCGTGTAACAGATCATAGAATAGGTTTAACATTATATGATTTAGGCAATATTATGAATGGAGATATTCATAAGATAGTAAGTGAACTTCAATTAGTTGCAAACACTGAAAAGCTGAAAGAGACTGAGGTGTTTTAAAAAAAAATATTATTTTTGAAAGGCTATAAATTAATTTATAGCCTTTTTTAATCACCCTAAATCCTTAAATTATGTGTAAAAGACTCATTTTAATTGTGATTTGTTTGTTTAGCATTATTGGTCAGTCACAATCATTTTTTGGGAGCCAATATGATAATTATGCTGGAATATATAGTGTTATTAATAACCCAGCTAATATTGCTGATTCTCGTTTTAAAACAGATGTTAATATAGCTTCGGGTAGTTTTTTTGCGGGAAGCGACTATTATGCGGTTAAACTAGGTGATGCATTACAGCATTCTGATTTTGAGGATTATGCAAGAAAAACGCCCACAAATAATAATAATTTTTATACTAATGTAGATTTGATGGGACCTTCCTTTCAAATGAATTTGAACGACATAAGTGCGATTGCTTTTTTTTCCAGAGTAAGAGGAATTGGTCATGTTTCAGAAATAGATGGTCTTTTTTTAGAGAAAATACAGGATGATGTAGAACAAGATTTTAATGTTTCCAATCAAAACTTTAGTATTGCAACAAATGCTTGGTTTGAAGTTGGGTTATCTTATGCTAGGGTCTTATTTAACAATGAAAAACATTTTTTAAAAGGAGGTATTTCTGCTAAATATATTGGCGGTATTTATTCAGGATATATAAAAGCAAGAAATTTATCGATTGATTATGATTATACGGGATTAGAAATTACAAATACGACGACTACTTCAGGTGAAATTGAAACAGGTAACGTAAGTAGTTTAGAAAATTTTGATGACCCGGTAGAAAATTATGGGAATGGTTTTGGTACAGACATTGGTTTTACCTATGAATTTAGAACAAATAGCACTAATATAAGTGCAGCTCAAGGAGTAAATAAATATTTATTAAAAATAGGTTTATCGGTTACCGATATTGGTTCAGTTTCGTTTAAAGAAGGGGAGCAAGTTGTTTATGAAGCCAATGCATCTTATACCGATGCAGAATATGCAATCAATGATAATTTTGATGCCTATTATACTAGAATAAGTGAAAGCAAATCTTTTAAAGTTTCTTTACCAACAGCTTTACATTTAAATGCTGATTGGAATGTTTACCAAAAATACTACTTCAATTTAAATACCGATTTCAATTTAAATAAACAGACAAAGCCAAACGCGAATTACATTAAAAATACAATAAGTATGACTCCTCGTTATGAATCGAAATGGTTGAGTATTTATTTACCTTTTTCGATTGTAGAAGATACAGGATTTTTATCTGGTTTTGGTTTTAGAGCTGGTCCACTAACGGTGGGTTCTGGTTCTGTTTTTAATGGTCTTTTTGGGTATACTAATGCTATAGATGTTCATATAGGTTTAAAAGTTCCGCTTTATAAAAGTTCAAAATAATGAAAAAACCGTTTGGAAATTATTTCCAAACGGTCTTCAATAACTAAAACTTTTGTGGAATAAACAGTGAGCATAGCTTACTGTTTGTTTTTATAGCTAAGCTATTATTTTTTTGCTTCTTGGTTTTCTTCCGATTTTGCACCCATTCTATTCACAGTATACATTGGAGCAAATTTAATTTTTAAAGCTGCAATTTTTCTGTTATCTTCAGCACTTAAACCTTCTTTTTCAACTGTGTTTTTTCTGGTATCAAGTGCTTCATATAATAATTTAATTTCATCCCAATCTTCTCTTGAATACGAATCTTTGTTATTCTCTACTGTGGTTACAAAATTGTCATATACACTTAAAATATTATCTTTATTTACCCAAGCAAAAGACATATCTGTTGAACCATCATAACCCTCACCTAATAAAGTTTTACGCATGGTCATTTTGGCATTTTCCATATCTACTTTTTCTTTTTCAGTAACAACTTTTACTTTGTATTCTTCATATCTAATAGTGGTGTTATCTATAGATTCTTTTAATTTTTGCTCATCTTCAACACCAGTTAAAGAGTTTTCTGCATTCATTTTCAATCTTTCATAATCTTTTTGAATTTCATCCCATTCATTTGCTGCTTTATCCATTTCAACATTACTTACAGAATCTACATAGTTAGCATACATAGCAACGTCTTTTTCCGCTTGTAATTTTTTTTCATCTGTACATGCAGTTAATGAGATGGCAACTGCAAATAGTCCTAAAGTGATTTTTAAATTTTTCATCTTTTATTTTTTTATTGTTATTATTGTTTTGTAAAATTAGTTTTGTTAATTCTTTTAGTCATTACATAATTTTTGTAGAGAATTATACAATTTCAATTTGAAGGTATATACGATAAAATAATGGTATCCGATTTTAAATATTTTGCTCATTAGAAGTCATTTCTTCTGCTTTATTTTTAATAAAATTTGAAACAAAATACTGAGCTACTGTTGCTGATAATTTTTTAAATAAGCTTGCCGATTTTCCTACCATCATTTTTCTAGTAATAAATCCACCAGCAATGCCTAGCGTAGTTTCTAATAATGAATTCTTAATTTCTTTAGAAGCTTTAAAATCATGAATGGTTTCTTTAATTATGTTAACAGGTTTCATACTATCTATAGTTGTATGATATTGTGCTCTTAAAATCTCAAAGTCATGCTCGTGTTTTATTTTTAAGAGTCTTATTTTTTCATCCAATAGTTGATTTTCATTTACTCTTCTCATTTTATCTCATTTTAGTTTCTAAAAGCTTTTTAATAACTAAATTAGTTATAGGCGCTTTAATTAATTTATTTCTAAAAAAGTATACAATAATTGCAAGAAGTAAATAGAAACCTGAAACGATGAGGAAGCCTACATATGTTTCTCCAATTATTTTTCCAAGATAAAGGCTAATACCTATATTAACAAATAAGGAAAACATAGCTACAATTAAACCAAAAGCTAATCTAAACGTTAAAGCTGCTGTAATGTCTGCCGTTTTATCTATTGCATTTAACCGAAACAATTCTATGCTAGACTTTGTATACTCTTGCGTTTTTTCAAAAAGCATCTCGATATTTGTAGCTATTTTTTCCATTTTTTAATCTATTAAATTTTTGCTAATTCTTCTTTGATTTTGCTTTTCCCTTCTTTAATTTTTTCGTCAATATTTTCAGAAAGGTAATTGTACTTATCTTGAAGTTCTCCATATTTTTTTTCTATGGTATTCACGGTATTATCAATGCCTTCTTTAAAAGTGTCTTTTAATTCGTTTGCTTTTTTACCGATTTTTTTTCTTGTATTTGATCCTTTATCTGGAGCTAATAAAACTCCAATTACTGCTCCAGCTGCTAAACCAGCTACTACTCCTAAAATTGCTTTATTCGCTTTCATAATCTTTATTTTTATAATTAATATTTTTTAAATTCTTCTTCCTTGTATAATTCTAATTATAATTGCTATTACGGCTATTATTAATAATATATGTATTAATGCCCCAACGCTATACACAAAGAATCCTAGTGCCCAGCCAATAATTAATATGACTGCAACGAGATATAATAAATTTGACATCTTGATTAATTTTTAATTGTTATTAATTTAAACGTAAGGCTAAGTATAAACTTAAGTTACTGTTTTTACCATCTGGAATGGTATACGTTGTACCCGCAAATTCTCTTTCTTTACCTACAGTTTGTAAACCATAATTGTATCTTAGTCCTATTCCTATTGCTTCAAAATCTAGCCCTACACCAGCAGATAAGCCATAATCAAATTTGTTAAAATCGTCATTATTATAATTGTCTTCAAAGTCAAATGTCCCGCTTTCCGTTTCATTCGTTACTTGAGCATCAACTAAATAAGCAAGATATGGACCAGCATGAATATTAAAGCTATTTGTAATATTTACTTTTAATAATACAGGTAACTCAATATAGTTTAATTTGAATTTTGCTGTTCCTTCAGCTAAGGCGTTATTATAGACTAATTCGGCTCCTTTTCTACTGTATAAAAGTTCAGGCTGAATAGCTATTGCATCTGAAAGGGGCAGTTTTGCATATACACCTGCATTAAAACTGGTTAATACATTCTCATCATCCACATCATCAGTATACATATTAGAGAAGTTTACACCACCTTTTACACCAAATTCTGCATTGGAATCTTTTGATTGAGCATTAACAGCTAATGATGTCATTAAGGCTAATGCTAGGGTTGCTACAATTTTTTTTCTTTTTTTCATGTCAATTGTTTTTAGTGTTTGTATTTAAGTTATTATATTTTAGTTTGTTAATATGATACTTGCATTGGCTAAAAGTGTAAAAACGATACATAAGACCAGTGCTATAATCCATTTTTTCATGTTTGAGAGGTTTTAATTTGGTTTACCCTGTCTAAGGATGTGTTTAATTTTACTATAGTTTGTAGGGCTAAAATTTTAAAATCTGCATCTTTAGTTGCTTCAGACAGTACGGTTAAATCTTGTATTTGATTTGTTAAAATTGCGGTAACCGTTTCTAAGTAAATTTTTTTAAAATTCTCTGTTTTTGTTTTGTCTATTTCAGTTATATTTCTTTGTAAATGTATGTTAGGAATTATGATTAATTTTTCTGTTGTTATTTGATTAATTACTTCATTAATAGTATTCTGCTCTTCAATTAAGCTATCGGCCAAACATTTTATTCTAAATGGAATTTCTTTTTCTTTTGCTTTGGTACTAATCTTAATTAGGTTCGCATTTCTTTGATTAAATTTTGCTAGCACTTCAGCTTCTATGTTTTCATATTTTGTTGTATTATTCATACTTGTGAAAATACTTTCTTCTTTTTGATTATTTGTAAAGACACAAGAAGTAACGGTCAACAAAGTAATACTACACAGAAAGAAGTAAAAATGTAACGTTCTTTTGGGGTTTGTCTTTCTCATTTTATTCTCTTTTTAATACATTACAAAGTTGGTTCATTGTAATAAAATTCTTCTTACATGATTTTTTGTATTGCTTATATCATTTCCATTTAACCTTGATATTGCTTATGTTGAAGAACTTATAAGACAAAATTACCTATATCTAATAGGTAAGTTGTTATATGATTTTTCGAGAAGCTTATAGAATTTTAATTTTTAATAAAAAGAGTATTAGAAATAATAAAAAATGCACTCTTTATGGAGTGCATTCTAAATTAAAGTATCTTTTTTTAATTATTTTCTTGTAAAATTTGACTTTCCGTTTTTTTTTCTGTAACCGATATAAATTCAGCAAAAGCAGAAGGTTGAATAGGTGAGGCATACTCTACAGCATAAGATTTTGCTAATTGAGCACCAAAATATAAAATAACAGAAGAATAATATACCCAAACAATTATAATAACAAATGATCCTGCAGAGCCATATACAGAATTTATATTAGAATTTGCAATATAAAATGAAATTAAAAATTTGCCTAAAATAAATAAAGATGCTGTGGTGAAAGAGGCAAATTTTACTTGTCTCCATTTAATTTCGGCATCGGGTAATATTGTAAAAATTGCTCCAAATAACACCGATATGACTATAAATGATAATAAGGAATTGGCTACATAAATAACATAATATAATACTTCTGGAAAGTAAGAGGTTAATTGAGCACCAATAGCATCTAAAATAGCTGAAATGCCTAAAGATACAAGTAAAATAAAACCAATACTTCCTATCACACCAAAAGACAATAATCGCGCTTTTAAAAAAATCCAAAAGCCAGAGGATTTCTTTTTAGGACGAATGTCCCAAATAGTATTGATTGAATCTTGAATTTCTGCAAAAACAGATGTTGCTCCAATAATCAGCATAACTATACCCGTTATTCCTGCTAAGCTACTACTATTAGAAATGCTTAAATTTTGAATCATTTCTTGTAATTGCACAGCACTTTGGTTGCCTACAAAACTTTTTAATTGATTGTATATTGTACCTTCAATAGCTTCCCTTCCCCAAAAAATATCGCATAAGTAAAGAATAACCAGAAGTAAAGGGCCAATTGAAAAAACGGTAGTATAAGCCAAAGCGGCGCTCATTTTAAGGATTTTTTTTTCCAAAAAACCAGTAAATGTATTTTTCAAAACTTTCCATAATCTTTTAAAATCCATTTTCAGCTGTATTTAGGAATATAAATGGTAAATGTAGCCCCTTTACCAGGAACACCATTGGCAAAAATAAAACCACCATGATTTTCAACAATTTTTTTACAAATGGCTAGTCCTACACCAGTTCCTTGATATTCTGTTTTTCCGTGAAGTCTGTTAAATAACAAAAAGATTTTTTCAGCATTTTCTTGTGCAAACCCAATACCATTATCTTTAAATTTGATTTTGTGGTAGACATCATTAGAATCGTCATTTAAAATGGCTTCATTTTTGGCTTTTACTTTTTTATACTTAATGATAATTTCTGGAGCTGCATCTTCTTTAGAATATTTTAAAGAGTTGCTAATTAAATTAGTAAAAAGTTGTTGCATTTGAAATTCTACCCCTTCAATAATATCAAAAGAATCATAAGTAATAATTGCTTTTTTTTCTTCAATATTTTGAGACAATTCTAGCATACTATTTGCCAAAACTTCATTTAAATCTACTTGTGAAAAAACATTGTCACCTCTATTTGTTCTGGAGTATTGTAATAAATCATTAATTAAAATACGCATACGGTTAGATGCTTTTTCAATTCTGATTAAGTAATCTTTTCCAAAATCGGTTAAGTTTTCTTTTTCTTTATCGGTTATTCTAGAAATAAAGGTTTGAATTTTTCTCAATGGTTCTTGTAAATCATGACTGGCAACATGGTTAAATTCACTTAGTTCTTTAATATTTTGTTCTAATTCATAATTTCGTTCTTCTAGTAACTCATTTTTGTTGTATTCTTCCGTTACGTCTTGTGTGGTTCCTATCATGCTTTCAGAACCACTTAAATCGGTAAAAGATTTAGCTACTGTTTTAAAATGTCTAATTTCTTTATCTTTTCTAACAATTCTATAATTTAAAGTAGGAATTTCGCCTGATGTTTGTGCCTGTTCTAAAGCTTCTGTTACCATTTCTTGATCATCTTCATGTACACGAGCCACAAGATTTTCCATTGTTGGCACAAAAGATTGTGGTTCAAATCCCATTAATCTAAATTTATTATCAGAATAGATACATTCATTCGTTTCAAAATTTAAAGTCCAACTCCCATAATTACCTAATATTTCCGCTTGACGACTCGACTCGTCAAAAATCATTAATTCATTATTTGATTTTTGTAAATCATTAATAGTGTCTTGCAGAAGCTTTTTATTTTTAACCTCATCAGTGATATCATGTGTAACTCCTAAAACAGTTTTTTGTCTTAATTTCTCATCATATAATTTTCCTGTGGCTCTAAAAAAACGAGTTTCTCCATCAGAACGAATGATTCTAAAGACTGTAGGTTCTAAATTTTCCTCTCTTACGATTTTGTCCATAATACCAACGACTAATTCTTTATCTTCTGGATGTACAAATTCAAGAAAATTAGCATTAGAAGAAATAAATGCTTGTGGTTCATATCCTAAAATTCGGTAGAGATTATCTGAATACTTGGTCACATGTGTAATTAAATTCCATTCCCAAGTACCAAAGCTTGAAAGTATTTCGGCTTGAGAATTTAAGAAGAACGATTTGCTAAGAATATTGTTGGCTTCTTTTAGTCTTTCCAAATCTTTATTTGTCTTGTAATAAGAATATACAATTAAAAGAATGGTAATTAATAAGATACTGAGCGTTAAAATAGGCGTTAGGCTAATTTGCTCGTAAAAAATGGAATTTCGTTTTTTTAGATAAGATTGTTCTAATTGAATCATCTCATTGATTTTATTTCGAATAGCCACTAAAAGTTTGCTACTTTCATTAAAATCTTTTTTGAACTTCTTTGTTTTTTCAATGTTTTTACTAATGTCAGGATCTGAGTATTCTCCATTATAATCTAAACGTTTTTTTATTATTTCATATAAATCATTTAGGTTTTGTTGTTGTTTTTTATTGTCTTTTGTTAAGTTTTTTAATTTTGAAAAAGACGAATTTATATTACTATTCGCTGTATAATAAGGGTTTAAATAAATACTCTCTTTAGTAATTAAAAAACCTCTCATGCTATTTTCAGAGTCTTTTATGTAAGAAAACAATTGTTCTAATTCTAAATTAACCTCATAGGTATGAATAATTTTTCTTGAAGTAGCCGAAACACCCTCAAAATGACGATACGTTATGGATCCAATAAATAGAACCACAAACAAACTAATTGTAAAAATTATTTTATGAAATTTTGAAGTTTTAAATTTATTTTCTCTCATGAAATATAGTTATAAGCGTAGTAGAAAATTATCTTTATTTAATCCACTGGTGTGGTATTGCCAATTAATGGTGACAACTTCTGATAGTACTTTTTTTAGTGTATTGAAATCACTTGGTTTTTTAATGTAAATATTGGCACCTAACACAAAAGTATTTTCAACATCTTGTTCCGATGATGAAGTAGAGTAGATGGCAATAGCAATATTATTAAATTTATCATTCTTTTTAATTTCTTTTAAACACTCTATTCCATTTAGAATTGGCATATTCAAATCTAAAAATATAATATTAGGTAAAATAGATTCAGGGTGATGTAAAAAATCCAATAGTTCTTTTCCGTTTTTGAAAGTATTAACAACGGTATTGATTTTTAATTCATCAAAAGCATCTGTAAAAAACAAACGATCATCTTCGTCATCGTCGGCTAATGTTATTAGGATATAATCTTTTTGCATTTTTATTAGTTTATATTTTTTGTGGCAATTTCTCTTCGTTTAGCAATGATTCTCTGAAAAGCAGATGGTGTTATTCCTGTGGTGTTTTTAAATTGAGTACTTAAATGTGCTACACTAGAATAATTTAATTTAAATGCAATTTCGGTTAGGCTTAAATTTTCATTTATAATTAAATGCTTTGTTAATTCTATTTTTTGAAGAATAATAAAATTTTCAATTGAAGTGTAAGTAACTTCAGAAAAAATATTTGAAAGATAACCATAACTATGGTCTAATTTTTCGGCTAAAAACACCGAACTTTTTACGTTAGGAGCCTCTTCACTGAACACCATTTCTATAATGGCGTCTTTTATTTTCTGTACTAAAATGTTTTTTTGATTCTCTATAATTTCGAAGCCATATTCTTCTAATACTGCCGTTATTTGATGATATGTTTCAGTTGGAATATTCTCCAGAAACAAAACTTCTGAGGCATTTATAACTTCAAATTTGATGTTAAAATCGCTAAGCTTTTCGTCTAAAATTTTTTTAGCTAGAGCATTCGTGTCGAGCTTTAAGAATAGTTTCACGGTTATTTGATTATAATTTTAGTAAAAGTAATAAAAATGTTTAATAAAAAAACCCTTGTTATTAAACAAAAACTCGGATTCGTTTATTTTTTAGTGGCTTCTTCTTTTGTGTTTTCAGCCTCTTCTTGTGCCTTCTCCAAAGCTTTTCTTTTTTCTCTTTCTTTTTTTCTGAAATACCCCCTTAATAAAAAATTATGCTTAGCAGCTTCCATATTTTCATTTAGTCCTTTGGAACTTTTTCTTAAATTCTCCATTGTTTTTTCTAAGTCTTCTGCCATACCTTCATCGTTCATTAGTTTCCCAAGAGTTCCTTCTCCTTCGTTAATATCTCCTAATAACAGGGCTAATTCGTCTGTAATTACTTCCGCATTTTCTGCTGTAACTTTTACCGAAGCTAAAATGGCATCCATTTCTACAGGTTCATAAGAACCAATTACATCTCCATCGTCTACTTCTTTGGAAGTTGAAGAACCTTGTGAAATGGTAAGTAATTTATCTCCAATAACACCTTCAGAGCCTATAGAAGCTTTGCTGTTCTTTTTAATGAATTTTTTAATATCTGATTTAATAGATAAATCTACTTGAACTGTACTATCATTTACTATTTCTATATTATCGACTGTTCCTACATCTATCCCTGAAAAGCGTACAGAACTTCCTATTTGTAAACCACTTGCGTTTTTAAATCGAGTGGTAAGTTGGATTTCTGAACTAAAAAGATGTTGTTGGCTACCAATTAAAAATATAATTGCTATTAAGAATACTAAGCCTAAACTTACGAAAAGACCTAATTTAATTTTATATGAGTTATTTTGTGTTTCCATGTTTGTTTCTTTTTTGATTAGTTAAAAAATGATTGTATGTAACTGTCTTTATCGTTTTCAAAATCGGATAGTGTTCCTTCTTTGTAAACCATTCCATCTTTTAGCATAATAATTCTATCGGCAACCGTTTTTACACATTTAATATCGTGGGTTATAATTATGGATGAGGTATTGAACTTGTTTTTTGTTGTATTTATCAATTCGCTAATTTCATCTGAAGTTATAGGGTCTAAACCCGTTGTGGGTTCATCATATAATAATATTTTTGGATTCACAATTAATGTTCGGGCTAAACCAATTCTTTTTTTCATCCCACCAGATAATTCAGAGGGCATTTTGTCTATTGCTTCGGGTAAGCCCACATCTTCTAAAATCTTTTCGATTTTATCTGTGATTTCTTCTTTAGAAAACTTTTTGTCTAATCGTGTTAACGGGAATGTAAGATTCTCTCTAACGGTCATAGAATCATATAATGCAGCACCTTGAAAGAGGAAGCCTATTTTTTTTCGTATAGCTGCTAATTCTTCTTCATTACTTTCTGCTACTTCATAATCATCCACTTGTATTTTTCCAGAATCTAATTCCAATAAGCGAACGATGCATTTTATTAAAACTGATTTTCCTGTACCCGATTTTCCTAGTATAACTAAATTTTCATTTTCAAAAAGTTGCATAGTAACTCCTTTTAGGATTTTCTGTTTTCCAAAACTTTTTTTAACTTCTTGGATATCGATTAATACATTTTTCATAATAAATCTGTTATTTGTACTGCAACTAAATCGACAATAATTAGTAATAAAGAGGCTGTAACGACTGCTGAATTTGCTGCTACACCTACACTTTCGGTTCCGCGACCAGCATTAAAACCTTTATAACAGCCTACTAAACCTATGACAGCACCAAAAAAGAAAGATTTAATAAATGCAGGAATTAAATCGATAAATTCAACACTATTAAAAGCCTGATTGATAAAAAGCGTTAAACTGACATCATCTTTTATGTTGACCCCTAACCAACTACCAACTATTCCAATCACATCGGCATAAATAGTTAATATAGGAATCATCACTGTGGTTGCTAAAACACGTGGTATAATTAAAAAATTAACTGGATTAGTATTAGAAACTTCCATAGCATCGATTTGCTCGGTTACACGCATAGAACCTAATTCTGCTCCCATACTAGATCCTATTTTTCCAGCACATATTAGGGCTGTAATTACAGGCCCCATTTCTCTAATAATTGAAATAGCAACCATGCCTGGAAGCATGGCTACCGCTCCAAATTCTACTAAAGGTGGTCTAGACTGAATAGTAAGTACTAAACCGATAATAATTCCAGTTATAGAAATTAGTCCTACTGATTTATTCCCAATTTGATAACATTGTTTAAAGAATTCTTTAAGTTCAAATGGTGAAGAAAATAGATTCTTAATCATATTTTTTAAATAAGACATAACATCGGCTACATCTATAAAAAAGGATATAAATTTTTGCTTTACATTATTAAAAAACGTGTTTTTAATAACGTTGTTATTGGTCTGTAAAGATGTCATTGGTGGTTTTTATTAGTTACTCAAAACTAGAAATAAAACCTCTATGGCTATTTATATAATTTTTTTAAACTTTTATATAATTTATATTAAACACTACTCAAAGGACAAATTATAGTATGTGTTAATTTTAAAATGGGTAACCAATAGCTAAGTTAAAAATTAAATTTTCTTTTCTCCAATTACCATCACCAAAGTTAATGTCATCGATAACCCACTCTTCTCCTTTTGGCAAATACGGTTTACGTAAGGGGAATGCAAAATCGGTTCTTAAAACTAAAAAATTAAAGTCAAATCGAAGTCCTACACCAGTTCCAATGGCTAATTGACTCATAAAATCTTTGGTAAATTTTGCTCCAGGTTTGTTAGTGTCTTCATGGATTAACCAAATATTTCCACCGTCTAAAAAAACAGCTCCTTTTATAAAATTATAGATTTTCGCTCTTAGTTCGGTATTAAATTCGAGTTTTACATCTCCAGATTGATCAGGCAAAAAGGTATTATTAGTAGTGTCTAAAAATGTTCCAGGACCAATAGAACGGGCACGGAATGCTCTAATACTACTTGTACCTCCTATAAAAAATTGTTTAATGAAAGGTAATTCATTTGAATTTCCATAAGGAACACCTACACCCATAATAATTCTACTAGCTAATTTGGTTTCATTACCTAAATTTAAATAATGTCTGAAATCAACTTCAAATTTAGCAAATTGACTAAAAGGAACTCCCAAAATACTTTTAGGATTATTAGGATCATTGGCACCCATTATCAAACCAGTCGCATTAGCTGATAAGTCAGCTGCACCTTTAAAATAAAAAGTATGTTTTTTTTGAGACAGCATAGTATTGGTATACGTATATGAATAAGTAGGACCAAAAATGAGTTGTTTTCGAATTACTTTTTCTAGAGAAGGGTTGGCTTCTATTTGTTCGCGGTATAAATCGGTAACACCATTTGAAGTGGTATAGGTAATATCGAATACATTGAGATTATGCTCTTTTCTAACATTTTCTTTCCATTGATAACCAAATGAACTCTTAAAAGTTTGTAAGGAATATAATTGAGAACGAAATTGATATTCATAATTAATGAGTGCTTTGGTTCGTGGTACAAATCCACTGGCGGTATGTGCTTTAAAAGGAGCTATAAAACGAGGCCAAGTTAGACTAGTTTCACCTCCAAAACGATAAACATTAAAGCCATTGTTTTGTCCTGAAACCTGCACTTCCAAACCTCCAAAGACAGAAATAGCAAGTATTTCTGCACCTCTAAAAGTGTTGCGATTGCTCCAATTTACGTTGATTTCAGTACCAGAATAATTGGCAGAATTACTTTTAGCCAAGGCTTCAAAACGAATTGATTTTTTTGGCAAAGGAGTGAGGTAATAATAAGCATCTAAATAATTTCCTATAGTATCTTTTTCTTTAAATTGATTCTTTACAAATTTAAAAGCACCTAAGGTAATTAATCTATTCAACGATAAATTGTGGTGAGTTCTATTATATAAGTCTCCTTTTTTAAAATTAAGTGTATTCTCAAAAACAACAGGTTTAAATAGGCTATCTTCATCAATAATAGTGAAATTCTCTTCTTTTATAGCATAATTTGTTTTCTGATTAAGTGTATCTTCTTCAATTTTAAAATTAGAATACACCAAAATATCATGAATTTTAAATGGTTTTTTTGCTTTCTCAGGAGTATTCTCTTTGAGTTCTAATAATAATGTTACTTCATGATTACCCACGGTACTATCTACTTTCGTTAAAATATAATTTTCATTGAAGTAGTAATAACCTAATTCTTTTAGCTTTGAATCAATTCGTGCTCTTTCACTTTTAATTTTATCTAGATCATAGGCTTCTCCCACAGTTAAAAGACTTCTTTTATGGAAGCGAGTCATTTCTTTTGAGATTTCTAATGAATCTTTTGGATATACTATATTTTTTAAAAAATATTGGTAATTTAAGGAAACAGTATAAGTAGCTTTTCCTTTTTTACCTCTTCGAGTAGAATCGGTTGCGACTTTTACATTAAAAAAACCTTTATTTTCGGCATGATTTTGAAGTATTTTTTTGTTATAAGCTAAATCCACTTCACTAAATAAAACTGGCTTTTCGCCTAATTTATATTTTAACCAATGTCTAAACCCTTTTTCTTTAGTAACTTCACCAGCTAAATTATAAAAGAAAATTCCAGGACGCATCCCAAGAATTGATCGATTCGTTTTTGGGCGAACAAGTTCGTTTAAGCTTTTCTCTATTTTTTTTCTTTCAGACTTGGTGGTTTTTTCTCCATTTATTTTCAGTTGATGACCAGTATATAATAAATCACCTTCAGGTATATTTTTTGTACCGCTACAACCCGAAAGGAGTAAAATTGTAAAAAATATAATGCAATATTTTGTTCTCATTATTGTTTTTTGTCTTTGTTTTTTTGGAATAATTCTTTAAACTTATCATAATTCATGGTAATAATAAATGCCACTCCGGTTTCTATAACCTGACCTTGTAATGCCACCTGATAATTGTTTTTACGGTAGGCTTTTAATTTATATCGTCCGTCTTTAGTAAGTAAATATTCAGCACTAAGATCACCAGCAATGGTATTTGCTTGTTCGTTTTCATTTGGTGTTCCTTCAACGCCAAAACTACTACCAATGGAAATTTTTAATCGGTCATCTAATAATTCTTTTGTAACACCAATATTTAAATCAGTGCGATCTTGTTTTTGACCAGTTGTATAATCTTCAGTTGCTTCTAAATCAAAATCAATTTGGAAACCATCTATTAAATCACCAGCAATTTGATTGAGTTGCTCCGACAAAATACGACTCGCACTTTGTTTAGCTAAATATCCAGCGCTTAAGCCACCACTTTCACTTTGAAACGGATTTTCGCCAATAAACCTGTTCAATAAAAGGACTGCAAAAACTTGTTTATTTAAAACATCTTCTTGTTGTCTTATCTGTTCTAATTTTGCTTGTGTTGTACTAATAACTTCATTGGAAACATCATTATTTCCATCTGGTAAAACGATATCAAATTGAATTTCAGGTTGCATTAATTCGCCTGACATTTTCAATTGAGTTTCAAAAGAGATTTTTTGTTTGTAGGTGTTTCTCTCATCTGTGCTTGCAGTTCCTAATTGATCGTTTACTAAATCTATTGGGGCAATATCTGATTTATAAATAGCCGTTACACTTACATTGGCACTGGTAGGCTCACCTGTCCAGAGAATATAGCTACCCGGTTTTATGTCAAATTTTCTTTTGATTAAGTTAAAGTTCATTTCATAAGAACCGTCAGTAAATTCATATTTTCCAGTAAGAGTAGTTTTTCCCGAAGGATCAATGCCTCCAGTTAATTTGGCTTCTCCTTTTAATTTTAAAAAATCACCATTTGCTTTATCAATAATAATTGAAATTTCGGCATCCTTATCGATTTCAATTGTTGCCGAAGCATCAATTCCTTTTACATCTGTTTCTGTAATTTGTTTTAAAGAATCTTCGACAGTAATTAATACAGGCTGATCTTGGTCTACAAACGTAACAATACCTTCTCGATCAGCAATAGAAGGATCTTCTTGAGGCAATACGATAGTAAATTCGGTATCTTTATTTATTTTGATATTCCCGTTTACGATTGGGCTTTCTAAAGTACCTTTTAAGTTGATATTGTTATCTAAAAATAAGGTACCATAAAATAATTCATTATCATTTGCTTTAGAATTAATGGCTTTAAAATTTTTGGCAATAATATTTAAATTAAATTCTGGATTTGTATAATCGTTACTATTTACTGTGCCATTTATTTCTAAATCATTGTCATTTTCATCTTTAAATCGAAAGGTTTTAAATGAAATAAGATTGGAATTAAAATCTATTTTATCATTAATTAATTTAAATTTTGAATTAAGAGGAGCGACTATAAAGCCTACATTATTGAATTTTAGACTTCCATTTATATTTGGATTACTTGCTTTACCAGTAACTAATAATTTACCATTCAAATACCCTTCACTTTCTTTTAAATTTTCAGATGTAAAAGGTTGTAATGAGTGCATTTGTAACCGATCTAAATTAATTTGAAAATGCAATGTTTCAATATCCTTTTTATAATCTCCAGTAATAGCTACCTCATTATTTTTTCCTGTTAAAGCAATATTAGCCGAATAGGTATTCGCTATTTTGTTATCAATTTTTACAGATAAATTACCGATTGTATCTTTTTTAAAGGTAAAATTAGCTATAGCTACATCAGCCATAAAAGTAGGTGAGGAGTTGTTATTTTCTATGGTTGTAACACCGTTAGCTGTTCCACCAAATTCATAATTTGAACTAATAATATTTGTTACCGATTGTAATTCAAAATCTTTTAAATCAATTTGAATAGGTGCTGAAAAAGAGTCAGTTTCAGATTGAATTTTTAACTCATTTCCTTCTTTAGATAAAATGAAATCGGAAATGTGAATGCCTGATGAACTTATTTTAATTGTGTTTTCTGCTGCAATGTTCCATTTATTATAATTTAAAACTAAATTTTCTGGGTTAATTTTAATTTCAGAAATATTTTCTTTAGTAATATAATCTCCAGAGATAGCATATTTTTCAATTTCTTTTGCATCTACAATACTGGCTTGGTACGTAAGTGTATTATTTTCTATTTTACCAGAAAGCTTGGTTTTTGGAATGGTAAAATCATTGTTTTTAATGGTTCCAATTTGGGTATTGTAGCGTAAACCTTTTTCTTTTTTATCTACAGAAAACTGTGTGGCAATAATTTCTGTACCTGCATATTTTATATTTGGAATAGTTGCTTTTAAAGCAATACTGTCGGTAAGGGAATTATAGGCCCCAATGATAGAAATAGCTTCCATTTCTTCCAAATTTGGAACTATTTTCTTTAGAATTTCTTCTTCTTTTATATTGATTTCAAAATTTAGAATTTGTGGGTTGTTGTTGTTGTTGTTTTGTGGTTTGGAATTGGAATGTAAGTCGATATAATTTGAAATACTTTCTTGTACATCGCTTACTAAAGAAGACAATTGATAATTTCCGTGAAAGGTAGCATTTGCAAATTGTGATTTTAAAATGATAGAATCTTTTTCAGCAGTTGCTACACTTCGTAAAGAAATAGTATCTAGAGGAAATTGTTCTTTTTCTAGAGCGACTAAAAAATTAGTTGCTTGAAAATGCCCGTTTAAATTATCGATAGCTAAGGTTTCAAAATCGGCCATAACATCGCCTCTCATTTTTAAAGGACCAGCATGTAAGTTCAATTTATTCAAATCAATTAGGTCTATAGTTAAATTAAGTTTGGCTTTAGGGTATTTGCCATCAAAATCACCAGTAGTTTCTAAATTATAAGTCAGATTTGGATCAGAAGATTGAGAAGTAACTGTAAAAGTACCCTTTTGAAGAGTTCCATCTACAACAATATTTTTGTATTCATAGTCATTATATTTTGCTGAAAGTACTTCAATTGTAGCGGTTGCATTTGCTTTTTTAGGGTTTAAAGAACTTCCTTTTACATTGGTTTTAACCGAAACTTTACCTAATGCTTTATTTTGAATGAGTTTACCAATATAAAATTCTTGTAATGAAGCATTCAGAGCGTATTGTTCGTTTTCTTTTTCTTGTTGATTAAAAGAGGCTTCAACAATGGCATTACCATACGAACTTTTGAGATCAATAGAGGTATTAAAATTTTGCATTGTACCTTTAAAATTGCCTGTAGCCGCAAACTGTTCTGGTAAACTAATTGAAGTGGGTATGGTTCCATTAGGAAGTAGATTCTTCATATCTGAAGCAGTACTTTCTAATTGAAGAATATTTAAATCAAAATAAGCTTCATCCATTTTTGGTAAACCAGTAATCGTTCCTTTGGTATTTATTTTTGTGTTTCCAATTCCAGATAGCGTAAATTGATTAATTATCAAATTTGCTAATGAACCATTGGCTCTTGCAGTAAAAAGAACATGATGGTTAGAATATTCTTTAAAAGGCGATTGGTTCGCTAATTTTGGAACTATTAAAAGGACATCTTGTATACCTAAAGTACTATTACTAAAGTTAGTATTTACTTTAATTTTTTCTGGATGCGATGTTATTGAAGCAATAGATGGATAACTGAGGTGAATGTTTTCGTTTTTAAACTGAGTTTGCGGAGTAATCAATTTTAAATTTTTCAAGAAAGCATTTTTTTTAGAATATTGAAATTGTGCACTACACTCTTGAATTGTGAGGCCACTTTTTTCATAAAAATGCAACTCTGAAATAGTTCCAGAGATGGCATCTGTGCTATATACTAAATCGTTTCCTTTAAAGTTGAAATTTTGTACATTTATATGATTAAAATCGAAACCTTTTTTTGTTTTTATGGTTGCATGGTTGTGAAAAGCATAATTAATTTTTTTTAATTCTACTTTTTCGAGAACAATTTTCCAATCGGAATCTTGCTTTGTCGTGTTTTGCACTATATTTCTAGATTCATTTTTGCCTAAATTGAATACTCCTTTTGTGTTTTTAAAAAGTAATTCGCTACAATGAAGATAACGTTGATTCCAATCAAAATCGGTAATTTGAGTTTCTAGCTTTTCGAAAGCAATTTGTGTGTCTATTTTTGAATTTTTGTCATTATAAGTTACTTCAATTTGTGATAAATCGATATGTTTTAATTTTAAATCTACAGATTGTTTTGCTGTTTCTTCTTTAATTTTTGTGTTTACTTTATCTACACTTTCCACTACTCCTTGATTTAATTTTAATTGCAAACCTGTAAGTTTAATTTCAGGAATATCAAATTGCAAACTATCTAAGTTAAATGCCTTAAAATTAGTTTCAAATTGAATCACTTTTAGCGTAACATCGTTTTTATGGATTACATCATTATAATAAAATTTTGTATTTGTAATAGTAACTCCGTCAATTTTTATTTTCATAGGTTGGGAAGTCTCTTTCTTATCTGGAGAAGAAAAAGCGGTAATGATATAGTCGAAATTATAAACAGAATCTTTGTCTTTATCAATTTTAGCGGTTATACCATCTAAATTTACCTGATTAATTTCAATAGAATTACGCAATAGTTTGATAAGACTCACGTCAACATCGATTTTTTTTCCACTCAGTAAAGTATCACCAGATTGATCTTCGAAATAGAAATCGGTTAGAATGACTTTCTTTGGTAATCCAATTTCTATAGAACCAATTTCAACTTTTGTTTTAATTTTATTCTCTAGATAAGAAACGGCTTTGTCTTTGACATAATTTTGGACAAAAGGAATTTGTAAAGCTATCATTAAAAGGAAAATAAGTCCAATTATAGAACCTACGATCCAAAGTATAATTTTTGCAATTTTTTTAATCTTATTCATTCGAATTAAAAGGTATAATTTATGCCAATTCCTTGATATCCTAAACCAACTTCAGTTGCTGTAATTAGATTAGATTGTTTTTTTATGTAGTTTGGGAACTAAAATACCACTGGTTGCACCAATAATATAGCCTACAATTGCATCGGAAAGAAAATGATTTCTTCCCTTTACTCTGTAAAAACCCACCGCAGCAGGAAGTATTGCAGCGCCAAGCCAAATATAAGGTTTTGCTTTCGAATTAGGATAAAAGTCAGGATAAACTTGTGCCGCAAAAAATGTGTAAGCTGTAGCTGTGGCAACATGACCACTAAAAAAGGAATGTTTTTTGTTGCTTTCTAACCGTTGGTCCCAACTTAAATTTGTATTGTATACTTTAGATCTCGATTTTTCTACTAACGCTGAAGTCATAGTAAATGTAACTAAAGACAAACCTACTGCTTCTACATACATTACTGATAATTGCCTTGCATATTCTCTCGTATTTTTATTTAAAGTAAACAGGAAAGGGACTGCTAATGAGGCATACAAAGGAATGTCGCTTTTTGCAGAAGTTTCTTTATTGTAATTTCCAGCAGACGAACGATCAACAAACCAAATATTATTAGAATTTAATTGTTCTAATTTAGCTTCAGTGAGAGTTTTTTTATTCTTAATTAACAATAAACTGACTGTATTTATACCTGCAGTTTTTACAATAATGGAACCATCTGTTACCAAGTCAGTAAGGTAAGAAGAACTGTTTTTTCCTAAACTAATGTTTAGGAAAAACAAACTATATAAGATTGCTATTTTCTTCATTTGGAACTTGTTTGTATTTGTTGTATACAAAATAACAACTCCTCAATAAGAAACGTCTTACACAATATGAGTCAACTTTTATATAATTTAAAGGCAAGTCAGCATATCAAATAGTAATTATATAAATGATTCATAGTAAAGTATAACAGGGTAAGCTTAGTGTAGTTCTAATTTTACAAGACAAAAATAAATACTATGAAACTGAAACCAATAATCCTTATTATTTTTTTCTGCTTTACTGCATTACAAGCACAGTTTGATACAGATGCAATTCGCTTGAATATTTCTCATATTCCTAATTCCAATCTAAAAAATGCAGCAGCAAGAGCCGATTTAACAGAGGTTGATTTTCAAAGTTTCACACCCACAATTAGAATTGGTAAAACCACGAAACTCAATAGCATTATAAATTATAGACTGTATGATTATAATTTCGATTCTAGTGATGCTGAAGCCAATTCGTATCCAGATAATATGCATCATTTTAAGTATGTGTTGCTCATTCGTCAAAAAATAAATGATAATTGGAACGCTTATATTGCTCCTAGGTTAAACATAAGAACTGACTTAAAAACCAATTTTAATCAACAAGATTTATTTCCAGCATTAACAGCTATGTTTGTAAAAAATGTAGTAAGAAATCCACATTATAAGTATGGAATTGGGTTAAATTTTAATAATAATAACGGTAAATTTAGAGTGTTACCCACAGCTTATTTTCATTATCAAAAAGACAATATGAAAATTAGCGCTTTTATTCCATCTAAAGCATCTATTATGTTTTCAAATCATAATGCAATCTACGGATTTGGATATCATTCCGAAAGTAATATAACCCATTTAAATTTGTCTAACAATCTTGGTGCAAATCCCAATAAAATTACTTATCTTAGAAACATGAATGTATTTGTCTATCCTTCTTATTCAAGGCACTTAGGATCAGATATTTGGGCAACATTAAAAGCAGGAATTACCATCCTTCGACTGTATGAACAATACGATAGTAACTTTAATGATATTTCGGAGTACTATAATGATTCATTTAAACCTAATGTATTTTTTAGTATAGGTTTTAGTTACAAAGTCGATGACAGTAAGAAATAACTATGATAACTAAAGAGAATATAAAACAAACACCATCTCCTTTTCAAATTCGATTTTCGATACAATCTTTTGTGGAACATTTTGAAATGCCAAAAAATCCAGTTTTAGCAAAGTATTATAAAGAATTATTTGAAGAAATTGATTGTCTTGTTCAAGATTCTGAAGCAATTGAAACAACGATAGAGACGAATAATGATTTGTTTGACGCTTTTTTTCAAGTGGTGATACCAGAACATATTTCCAGAAACGAATACAAAGGAGTGGTTTTACCTTTCAATAATGGTGTTTTTCATAAATCTGAGAAATTAAACAATATCGATTGTACTATTAAAGAAACGATTAAGTTTTTTAATATTGATGCCGATTATTTATATAAATTGAAGTGTACAATTATTTTAAATTCTCTAATCGAAAATAAAATTGAGTTAGATAATAAAGTCATTTTTGAATTTAAGGATACCAAAGGTGTTTTTCGGACATTTTATATCTCCAATAGTAATAATTTCTTAAAAATTACTCCAAAGAAAAAAGAATATTATCCAACAACAAAACAAATTGAAGAATTGTTAAACGATTTAGATAATACTGTACTTTGGAAAACAACTTTTCCTGAAAATTCTTGGAATATAGAAGGGTTTAGTATTTTAACTTTGGTAGAAAATACGCTTGAAAATGCGGTTTCTCAATTAAAAACAAAGTTACTGAGTTCTCAAAATGATACTATTGTAAATGATGAGGGTTTCATTAAAGTATTTCGTTCGATATTTGATATATGTGATTTAGAAATTGGTATTACTATATATAATGAAGAAGAAAATGCACTAATAAAAACGCGTTATGAAGAAAAAGAAATTGATAGTTTTATCTTGAATGAAACCTTTTCTAAAAAAATTATAGAGTTTAAAAATGATCCTTTGTTAAAGAATTATATTCTCAGAAGACATCCCATTTTAATTCAAAACTTAGAAGAATACCGTATTCAATTTCCTAATTCAGTTTTATTAAAAATTCTGACGGAACAAAATTTAGAAAGTTTGATCATAGCACCTATTGTTAGTAATCAAAAAATTATTGGAACTATAGAGTTAGTTTCCAAAACAAAATATGCTATTAACAAGAGAAGTATCACCAGATTAAATCTTATTTTACCAATTATTACCAATACATTAGAACGTTCTCTTGAAGCAACGGCAAATAGAATTGACGCGATTATTCAAAATGAATATACCTCTATTCATCCTAGTGTGTACTGGAAATTTAAACAGGGAGTTAGAGATTTTTTAAATTCAAATAAAAAAATAGACGAATACACTTTTAAAGATATTGTTTTTAAAGATGTTTATGCGCTCTTTGGTCAGATAGATATTAAAGATTCGTCTCACAACAGACAATTAGCCACTATTGATGATATTCGACATCAACTGCATTTACTTATTGCTATTTTTAATCTTATTATTGAGGAAAACAAAATTTTAATCATCGATCAAATTTTATTTGAATTAGATAAATTTTCAAAAGAACTTGAAAATACATTCGATACTACATCTGAAAACAATTTTAGAATTTATGTGGAAAGTGAAGTACATCCTATTTTAGAAAGTATGGAATTCTCTAAGGAAATAAGTGATAAGATTGATGCCTATTTTGAAAAACTAGATAAAAAATTACATATCATTTATGACAGTAGAAAAGCATACGATCAATCGGTTTCTTTATTAAATAAAAAAATGTCTTCTTATTTGGACGAATGTCAAGTAAGTGCTCAAAAGATATTTCCGCATTATTATGAGCGTTATGCTACAGATGGAATTGAACACAATTTATACATTGGAGCTTCAATCAATCCAAGAATAGAATTTAATCCTATTTATTTTAATAATTTGAGATTGTGGCAATTAAAATCCTTGTGTGAAACGGTCTATAATTTTCAAAAATGGAAGCATATTTTAGAATTTCCATTAGAAGTAACCACATTAATCCTAGCATTTAGTTCACCATTAACGATACGGTTTAGAATGGACGAAAAATTATTTGATGTTGATGGATCGTATAATGCAAGATATGAGGTTGTAAAAAAACGCATCGATAAATCTCACATTAAAAATTCAGAAGAACGAATTACCCAAGAAGATAAGATAACGATTGTTTACGCACAAAATTCAGAGAAAATTGAGTATATGAAATACCTTAAGTTTTTGATTGCAAAAGGTTTATTGGAAGAAGATATTGAAAAATTTGATGTGGAAGAATTACAAAGTATTTCAGGATTAAAAGCTTTGCGTGCCACGATTAAAAAATGGGAAGACTAAGAATGCTGATAAGCATATAAAAATGTTAATACCGAAATAACAATACCCACCATAAAAATATTGTAAGTAATTCGAAGTAATTTATATTTTCGATCTAAAATAATCCCTAGATAATGCAAGTCTTTGGTTAATGAATTATACAAATAATCATTATCTACCATCATTTTATTAATTTCATCTTCATAGTCTTGGTAAGGTACTTTATAAAAATTACCAAAGAATAAAAGATTTACTTTTTTATTTAAAATATCCTCTTTTGTAAATTCTGTTGAGGTTACTTTTGGACGTGTAGCCAAAATAGCAAATACAATTGAAATAACACTGAAGAAAAGTAATACGAAAGTTGGTAACGTTAAATAGGCATTACCTGGACTATCTAATTTAGGAATTAAAACTGATAAAGCTACAGAAATAATAATGGCATTAACAGAAAGCAAAATATTAGCTTTACTATCGGCTATGTCACTCAAGCGAGTATGATTAGTTATTGTAACTCGAAATAAAGTTTCTACACCACGACCTAATTTCTTTTTTTTCTTTTTTTTAGGTTTTGTTACTGTAGCTTCCGTTTGCGCTATGGTTCCATTTTCTTCTTTTTTTTCTTCCAAGATATTTAGATTTTGTTGTTTTACTTTATTCCAGTTATTTTTTGCATAGTCAGTATAAAAAGTATGCTTACTTTTTAAAAAACTAATATTTTCTTTCAGCCATTCTTTTTCAGTAAAAACGGCAACATTGCATAATTTCCATTCGGTACGTAATTCTTTTAAAAATGAAAAATAATCACAACTGCCTACATGATAATAATCGGCATCACAAATAATTTTTTCTAGTAAATCTTTAGGTGTATGATTAAAAACTGTGGCCATAATTAATCGGTTGATTACCTCAATTTTTTCTTCAGGAACATGGTTATCCCTTAAAAATGATGAAGCAATACGTGTACTTTCTTCTTCGTGACCGTCTTTTGTTTTAATATAACCAGTATCATGAAACCATGCTGCTACTTGAAGCAATTCTAAATCTTCTTCGGAAACGCCCTCATATTCACCTATTTGCCTTACTGCATGAACTACATTTTTTGTATGATTTACGTCGTGATATTTATATTTAAATTCTAATACTTTTTTAAATAATTCTGTAACGAATTGTTCCGCGTTTTTTACTAATTTCATACATTCAAAATATACTACTACTAAATTATGAAATTTAATTACTTTAAAAAGCATTTTTTGATAAAAATAACAGGTGTTTTATGTACCATACTCTTTCTCAATTCTTGTGCCACATATTCTGTTCAAACAGGAAGAAACTTAAAAGAACCAGTTGCAGATATCCAAGTAAATGCTAATCAAGTAGATTATACTTTTTATCTGGTTGGCGATGCAGGTAATGCGAATGAAATTAACTCAAAAGAAGCGTTGTTACCTTTGGAAAGCCAACTTCAAAATGCCGCTACAAATAGTACACTAATCTATTTAGGAGATAATGTTTATCCTGTAGGAATGTCTGATGATAAAAACAGTGAGGCTTATAAAACAGCGGAAAAAATTTTGGAAAACCAATTGTCTATTACAAAAAAATATAAAGGAAAAACTTTGGTTATACCAGGAAATCACGATTGGTATAGTGGGTTAAAAGGACTTAATAATCAGGAAGATTTTGTAGTGAAATATTTAAATGATAAAAAATCTTTTTCACCTAGAAAAGGATGTCCAATTGAAGATTTTGAAATTAATGATAATATTACTTTAATTACAATAAACAGTCAGTGGTATTTAGAAGATTGGAATAAAATACCTACAATTAATGATGATTGTACCATTAAGAGTAGAGATGAATTCTTTGGAGAATTTGAAAGCTTACTAAACAAAAACCAAGACAAAATTGTAATTGTAGCCATGCATCATCCTTTATTTACAAATGGAGTTCATGGCGGTCACTTTGGCGTAAAAAAAATGTTGATATCTGCTGAAGCTTCTTTTCCTGTACCCTTACTAGGTACTTTATATAATTTGTTGCGAAAAACTTCTGGTGTTAGTACACAAGATGTTTTAAATAAAGATTATATGACAATGTCAAAACGAATTCAAACCTTAATTCAGAAACATGAAAATATCATTGTGGTTTCAGGACACGAACATAGTTTAGAATACATTGAAAAAAACGGTATTAAACAAATAGTGAGTGGATCAGGAACCAAAACTGATGCTGCTAGAGCGATTTATCCGAATGATTTTTCTTATGGTAAAAATGGTTTTGCAAAATTAGAGTTGTTAAAGTCTGGACAAGGTGTTTTAACATTCTTTGGTAAAGAAAACGGAAAAGAAATTGTACTATACAAACAGACTATCTTAGAACCTGTAAATACCGAAACGAAAGATTACCCCGATACTTTTCCAGAATATGTGGAAGCTACAGTTTATAAACCAGAAAACACAAAACGCTCTAATTTTTACAATTTTTTATGGGGAAAACATTATAGAAATTATTATGGAACACCTATAAAAGCAAGAGTGGCTACAATTGATACGCTTTTTGGAGGTTTAAAAATAGATAGAGAAGGAGGAGGGCAGCAATCTAATTCGTTGCGAGTGGTAGACAATACTAAAAAGGAATATGTTTTAAGAGCAGTAAAAAAGAATGCAACTCGTTTTTTTCAAGCAGCAGTATTTGTGGACCAATATGTTCAAGACGATTTAAAAAATACTTATGTAGAGACTTTTTTAATGGATTTTTTTACTACAGGTCATCCTTTTACGGCCTTTATCATTGATGATCTTTCTAAAAATATTGCTATTTATCATGCGAATCCAAAATTATATTACATTCCAAAACACGATGCTTTAGGAAAATTCAATTCTAGTTTTGGTGACGAATTGTATATGGTACAGGAGCGAGAATCGGATAGTCAGCTGGATGAAACATCTTTTGGTAAACCCAACGATATTATTGGTACCGATGATTTATTTAAAAAATTAAGAAAAGATGAAAAATATAAAGTGGACGAAGCTGCTTTTATAAGAGCTCGTTTATTTGATATGTTATTGGGTGATTGGGATAGGCACTCCGATCAATGGAAATGGTCTGAATTTAAAATAAGTGATGACGAAATTAGTTATAAACCTATTCCAAAAGACAGAGATCAGGCTTTTCCAAAATATGGAGGTGTTTTAATGAGTTTAATTTTAAATCTTCCCGAATTTAGAAAAATGCAGACCTATGATGGAGAAATTCAAAATTTAAAATGGCTTAATCATGTGGGTTATAAATTAGATATGGCATTTTTGCAATCTAATAAAAAAGAAGATTGGATGGCACAAGCTCAGTTTATTCAAAATAATTTAACAGATGCTGTTATTGATGCTGCTTTTCTTCAGTTACCAGTTGAAGTACAAGATGCTACGAGTGAAAAATTAAAAACGGATTTAAAATCGAGAAGAGATCATTTGCAAGAATATGCTGAAAAATATTACAAACTTTTAGAAAAAAGAGCCATCCTTGTAGGTACTGATAAAAAAGAAGATTTTTATATAAAAAAAATAAGTCCAACCGAAATTGAAGTAACTCAAATCCGAAATAAAAAGGATGGAAAAGAGCAATTAATTAGAAAACGTACTTTTAACTCAAAAAATACTAAAGAAATTTGGATTTATGGTTTAGATGATGATGACAAATTTATTGTAGAAGGTAATTTTAAATCTAAAATTAAAATACGACTCATTGGCGGACAAAACAATGATACCTATAAAATAGAAAATGGGCATCACGTTAAAATTTATGATTATAAATCCAAAGACAATACCTTAGAAACAGACCATAAAACAGCAACACGTTTAAGTGATAATTATGAAATGAATGTTTACAGCTATAAAAAAGCCAATTATAGTTCGTTTTCAACAATTCCAGGTGGGGGTTTTAATCCAGATGACGGATTAAAATTAGGTGTTATTATGAATTATGTACACAATGGTTTTAGACAAAATCCTTATACTAGCAAACATACAATTTCTCCTAATTATTTTTTTGCTACCAATGGATTTGAAGTAAAATATAAAGGTCATTTTCCAAAGTTATTAGGTACATTTGATTTTAATATCGATTCAAAATTTACTAGTCCAAATTTTACAATCAATTATTTTGGTTATGGAAACGAATCGGTATATAATGATTTAGATGAAGATATAGATTTTGATTACAATAGGGTAAAATTAAGTACTATTAATTTCTTTCCATCAATAAATAGAGTTGGAAGAAAAGGGAGTATTCTTACCTTTCAATTAGGTTTTGAAAATTTAGAAGTGGAAAAAATAGCTGATCGATTTGTTAGTATTCCCAATGTATTAGAAGATCGATTATTTACGAATCAGCAGTTTGCAAGTACAAAATTAGCCTACGGATTTGAAAATTATGATATTGTATCTTTACCTACTTATGGTATGGGCTTTTTATTATCTGCAGAATGGAAAAGTAATTTAAATGTAGAAAACAAAAACTTTGTTACTCTTGAGAGTAAGTTTAATTTTTCGCATAAAATTGCTACTAATGGTAATTTAGTATTTGAAACCTTATTTAGAGGAAAAATACTAACGAATGATAATTTTGATTTCTATCATGCAGCAGCTATAGGTGGAAACAATGGCTTAAGAGGTGTAAGAAATGAACGCTTTATAGGAAGACAATCTTTTTATCAAACGTCTGATTTACGATTAACTTTAGGTAGTATTAAAAGAAGTTTCATTCCTATGAAGTATGGAATTATTGGAGGGTTTGATTATGGTCGAGTATGGACGAGTAATGATACGTCTAATACTTGGCATACTTCTTATGGTGGTGCTTTATGGCTAAATGGTATCAATATGATTACAGCAAAAGCAGGTTATTTTAAAAACCCTAATGATAAAGGACGTCTCACTTTTGCCGTTCAATTTGGGTTTTAGTTATGCTTCAATATAAACATAAAAAAAGAGTAGTGATTTTAAATCACTACTCTTTTTTATATAAATAATATAGGATTTATTCTTCTAATTTATATTCATAAATTTTTCCACCTACTTTTTTGGTTTTTTCATCCGAAATTAAAAGCAAATCATTGTCTTTAAATGTAACGCCTTCTCGTTGTGTATAAGTATCAAACTGTACTTCTTTTAAGCTTCCTTTTACAAAATTATCTTCTACAAAATCGGTAAAAATCCACATTCTTTTATTACTTAATAAAACAACTTTGTTGTGATCTGGACTAATGGCTGCATCTGTTATTGAACAAGCCGTAAATTTATCACAAGTAACATATTTGTTTAGTAAAATGGCTTTGTGCTCTCCTGGTTCATTTGGAATTTTATAAATATGCGTAGTGCCATCAAAATTTTTACTTCTGTTTTTGGTAAACAAATAAAACGAATCATCTTTAATTAGAAAGGCCTCACAATCATAGAATAAGTTTTCTTTATTTGGTGGAAAATCTTCCTGATCTTCATAATAAAATTCTATTTTTTCTATAGAATCGATAGCTTCTTTTTTTAAGTCGGTATGATTAATTTTATAAATTGCTAAATTTTTTCTTTTATTTCCATTGTTACCAAAATCGCCTATGTATATATTGCCTTCTTCATCCGAAGTTAATGCTTCCCAATCATGATTTTTTGCAGGATTAATTTTTATCGATTTTATGAGTTTACCATCTGTAGTAATTTGGTACAATTTATTTGCATTTCCACTATCTTGAATTACCCATAAAGTATCCTTAACAAATGTCATTCCGGAAACTTCATTTAACTTGTCTGGTAGTTCTTGAACTTCAGTTACAGTAATTTCTTTTATATCAGAATCCAGTGAAATGCAGGAATTGAATACTAATCCTGAAAATAAAAATAGTGTAAGCATGGTGTAATTTTTCATTTCTTTTTCAATTTTTTCTTTAAAGTTTAAACATCTCAAAAATTATGTCGCAATCATTTTTACTTCAACAATGTCTGATGGTAAACCAAATCCTTTATTTAATAACAATTTAAATACCTTGAGCATAATATTACTTTTTAATTTTGCACCAGGTACTTTAATATCATTAGTCATGTACCAATAGGACACTCTTACATTAACAGTACTAGTTGCTAATTCATCTATAACTGCAAAAGGTTCTGGATATTGTAATACACCTTCTTCTGTTTTGAGAATATTTTCTATAATATTTAACGCTTCTTCTGTATTATCATTGTAATCTAACCCAATTAAAAATTCAGTTCGTAATAAATCGTCTAATGTATAATTTACTAAACCATTTTTTGCAATTAAACCATTAGGAATAAAAACCTCTTTACCGTCTAGGGTTTTTATCAAGGTTTCTCTCAAAGACATATTAGTTACTTTCCCTTTAAAACCATCAATTTCAATTAAATCTCCTATTCGAAAAGGTCTTTTAAAAGCCATTATAATTCCTGATAAAAAATTTTCACCAATGTCTTTTAATGCAAAACCAATGATAAAGGTTGTAATTCCTGCACCAGCTAAAATTTTATCGGTAATTTCTCCCAAACCTAAAATACTTAACGAAATGATAAGTAAAAAGATGGTGAGAACTAATGCAATAACATTTACTAAAAAATCGCTAACTAATGGGTCTTTTGATTTTTTATCGATACTATTAAATGCAACCGATTTTAATTTTCTAATGATAAAAATACCAATTATAAAAATACCAATTGCAAAAATTATAGCTGGTAGAGCAACATAAAAATTATTCCAACTTTCTTGTACTATTTGATTGATGTTTTCCATTTGTGAATCCATAGTATGTTCCTTTTATAAATTAGCTGTTATTTGTTTTTCTCTTTTCTTATTTTTTTCCAAATTTTCAATCGGTTTTTAGCTCTGCTACTAAAGTACTTTTCATCTGCTTGCCCAAGTACAAAACCTATGGCTTTAAATTTTACTGAATTGTCAAAAATTACTTTTAATGATGCTGTTATTGGTAAGGCCAAAATCATCCCTGGAATTCCCCATAACATAGAAAACAATAAAATAACTAAAATGGATACAAACGAATTTAACGAAACTTTTGAACCTGTAATTTTGGGTGTTATAAAATTACCTTCAATAAATTGAATAAAGCTAAAAATGGCAATTACACCAATAGCATACCAATAGGAATCTTTGGTCGCCAAAGCAACTAACGCTGGTAACATAGAGCCAATGATGATGCCTATGTAAGGAACTAAAAGAAGCAAAGCGCATAGAAACCCAAAAAAGAAAGGATAATCTATCCCCAAAGCAACTAACCCTAAGCTATTTAATAATCCCACAATTCCCATAACACTTACTAAACCCACTAAATAGTTTTGTTGTACTTTGTAAAGTTCGTTTAAAATAAAACGCATACTCTTTTTAGTACTTACTCCAGCTGTTGCTTTATACAAAAAGCTAATTAAAAAACTACGATAAAGTAACAGGAAAAACATATATAAAGGAGTAAAAAGAAAATCGCTAATTACGGTTCCAGATTGGGTAATAAAATTGAGAATCTTATTCGAATTTTGTTTTACAATTTCTTTAACTTCTAATTTTTCTGAACCTACAATATCTTTACTTTCAATTCCTGTAGAATTTTCAGTTTCTCTAATTAAAATATTGGTTTTTTCTACAATTTTATCATAATAGGTATCACTTTTATCCATAATGTCTTGAAATTGAATACCAATGGCAACAAAAATGAAAAAGATAATGGCAGAAAACACTAAGATAGCTATTAGTATCGATATAATTCTGTTAAAACACAGTCGGGTTTCAAAAAATTTCACAATCGGATATACTAATACACTTAGGAGTATAGCAAATAAAATGGGTATTAAGAAATCTTGCAATATATAAGCCATGAATACAATCAATATAAATGCAAAAAGATCTTGTACAATATGTGTTTTGTGGTTAGTTGTATTCATTTTGTTTGATATAAAAACTGTCTATAAATGTATTAATAGCTTTTTACAACATATCAATAGATTCATAGACAGTAACATTAATTGAGGTTTAGATTACAGCTCAGCAATCCATTGTTTAATTTCATCTTTTGTTTTACCAACTTTCTTTTGGATTCGTCCATAAAGTTCGTCTTCTTTACCTTCTTCATAAAGTAGGTCATCGTCTGTTAAATCGGCATATTTTTGTTTTAGTTTACCTTTAACTTCGTTCCAGTTACCTTTTAATTCTGTAGTGTTCATAATGTTTGTATTTAAAAATTAATATTTGGTTTTTTTCAGTTTATTTATTTGTTTGCTAATTTGTTTATTCTTAGCTTAAATATTTTCTTAAAATCCAAGATTTTGATTCGTGTTCTTGTAATATAGCGGTTAAGAAATCGGCTGTTCCTGCATCTTTAACATCTTCTGCATTTTCAATAAATTCTCTTAATTGGATGATGATTTTTTCATGGTCGTCTAATAATTCTTCCAGCATTTGATTTTGATTTACATATTTTGATTCTTCTTTCAAAATAGAATGTTCAATAAATTCTTTCATTGTACCAATGGTTTTACCACCCAGTTTGCTTATTCTTTCTGCTACTTCATCTATTGTTTTTTCTAATTTACTATATTGATTTTCAAAAAGTTTATGTAACTCCATAAAGCTATTTCCAGTTACATTCCAATGAAATTTTCTACTTTTTACATATAAAACCATTTCATTAGATAATACAATGGTTAAATCTTGTATGCTTTTTGATAAGTTTTTTTTCTCTAATCCAATTTTTGGCGCTAACATTGTTTCCATGATATTGTTTTTATTTGATTTTTTATTACTACAAAGTTACTTTGCTTCTTATTGGTAGTGCTTATATGATTTTTGTGAATACTTATATAATTTCAAGTTTCACTTCTTTTTTCAATGAAGACGAAACGGAACTATTTTTTTCTATTGGAATTTAAAAATCCTAAAGTACTAACTGCGTTAGAAAAATAGGAATAGTTTATCTTTTCAAAAAGAAGCTCATTTTGAAGCTTAAAATGATAATGGAATTCAACATTTTTACTGTTTTTCAATGAAATAAAAGTTTGTTTTATATTTTGTAAAAATATACCTAGCGAAAAAGTGTGTTGGTGAAACCAATAGCTTTTACATTCAATTACAAATGAAAGTAAAAACATTTCAAAATAATTCACTTGTTTAGCTTGTACCACTAAATCATTAGTACAAGTTGCCACCATCAAACAAAATGAATCGATAATTACCTTATTATATATTGCACTTGTTTTCATAACTGTTACATTTTAATATTACAAAGCTACACTAGACTAGAATAGCTTCGCTTATATAATTTCGACAGATATTTACACAATATTTATTTAAGTAATTTAAACTTTGTAGATTTGCACAACTACAAAATTATTGACATGACAACACCACAACTTGTGCATCAAATTAAAACCAAGAAATCCTTTTTATGTATTGGTCTTGATGTTGATGTAACCAAAATTCCTGCGTTTTTACTTGAAAAAGAAGATCCTATTTTTGAATTTAATAAAGCCATTATCGATGCTACACATGATTTATGTGTTTCCTACAAACCAAATACTGCGTTTTATGAAGCTTATGGAATAAAAGGATGGCAATCCTTGCAAAAAACCATACAATATCTCAATGATAACTATCCTGATATTTTTACGATAGCAGATGCAAAAAGAGGAGATATTGGTAATACTTCTTCCATGTATGCGAAAGCTTTTTTTGAAGATTTACAATTTGATAGTGTAACAGTAGCACCTTATATGGGGAAAGATTCTGTAGAACCGTTTTTAGCTTTCGAAGGAAAACATACTATTATGCTAGCACTAACTTCTAATGAAGGAGCATTCGATTTTCAAACCTTACAAACCAAGGATAAAGAATTGTACAAACAAGTATTGGAAACCTCCAAAAAATGGGAAAATGCTGACAATTTAATGTATGTGGTGGGTGCTACAAAAGCAGAATATTTTACTGAAATCAGAAAAATTGTACCCGATAGTTTTCTTTTAGTTCCAGGTGTAGGCGCACAAGGCGGAAGTTTGTCTGAAGTGTGTAAATACGGGATGAATGAGAATATAGGGTTGTTAATTAATTCTTCCAGAGGTATTATTTATGCCTCTAATCAAGAGAACTTTGCTGAAAAAGCGAGAGCAGAAGCATTGAAATTGCAGAAGGAGATGGAAGAAATAATTACAAAGTAAAAAAAATGAAAGAATTAATAGATCAAATGGGAACAAAACACCTATTTGAAAATACACCCAAAAGAATTATTTCATTAGTGCCTTCGCAAACCGAATTATTATATGATTTAGGTTTGGAAGATTATTTGTTGGGTATAACTAAATTTTGCATTCACCCTTTACATTTAAAAGCGACAAAAACAATTGTTGGTGGTACCAAAAAAATAAAAGGAGACAAAATTAAGGCTCTTAATCCAGATATAATTATTTGTAATAAAGAAGAAAATACCAAAGAAATAGTTGAAGAGTTAAGTACTATTTGTCCAGTTTGGGTAACCGATATTCTAACTATTGAAGATAATTTACAAATGATTCACGATTTTGGGATTCTCTTTGATAAGCGCACCGAAGCTAGAAAATGGATAGATAAAACCCGTTTTGCTTGGCAGAATTTTAAAAAATATATCGTTGATAAACCAGTTAAGAAAGCCGCTTATTTTATTTGGGCAAATCCTTACATGGTGGCAGGAAATAACACATTTATCAATGAATTATTGAATTTAAATCATTTTACCAATATTTATGAAAATAAAGAAAGTCGCTATCCAGAAGTAGAACTCAAAAAAATTAGATTAGAAGGTGATCCAGATTATGTATTTTTATCTTCCGAACCTTTCCCTTTTAAAGATGAACATGCTTTTGAAATTGGCAGGGCAACACATCATGCGAAAACGGTATTTGTTGATGGAGAAATGTTCTCTTGGTATGGAAGTCGATTGGTAAAGGCATTCGATTATTTT
Organism: Flavobacterium sp. J27; assembly: GCF_004303025.1. Classification (GTDB taxonomy): domain Bacteria; phylum Bacteroidota; class Bacteroidia; order Flavobacteriales; family Flavobacteriaceae; genus Flavobacterium. The sequence goes on from NZ_PJQW01000002.1 coordinate 58,029, forward strand.
AAAATACTACACGAAAAAATAGCCTAAAAAATAAAATTAAAAGCATAAAAAAACCACGTCTGAGAAAAACGTGGTATTTTTTTAACTAACCTTAACCAAACAAATATGAGATTTGTTACTTTTAACACTGCAAATATCCGACTATTTTTAGCTAAGGTGTGTTAACGATGTGTTATATATATGTTATTGAATATTAAAATTTGATTACTTATTATCTTGTAACGCAAATACTTTTTTTAATAAATCTGATGTTCTTGAACTTAATTGCGTTCTAATATTCCCTTCTTCAACAGCAATCATTTTAAACACGCCTTCCATGGCTTTATTGGTAGTGTAGTCTGTTAAATCTGGATTTACTTTTGTTACAAAAGGAATATTATTGTATTTTGTAATAATATTTGTCCATACTTTATCAGCACCTACTTTTGTGAAAGAATTCTTAATAACAGGATTAAATTTACTATACAAAGCATTTGAAGTGGTACTTTCTAAATAAGAAGTAGCAGCTCTGTTATCTCCCATTAAAATATTTTTGGCATCATTAAATGTCATTTGTTTTACAGCATCAACAAATATTGGTGTTGCTTCTTTAACAGCATCTTCTGCCGCTCGGTTTAAAACCTTTAAACCTTCATCAGCTAATTTAGATAAACCTATATCTCTTAGTCCTTTATCTACTTTTTGTAATTCTTCTGGTAGTAAAATTTTTACCAATTCGTTTTTGTAAAAACCATCAACCGCTGTTAATTTTGTTACTTGTTTATCAATTCCATTGTCTAACGCTTCTTTTAAACCATTAGCAATATCTAACTGACTTAATCCACCAGGACCTTGGGGTAATTGATTAACTACTTGTTGTAATTCTGAACAACTTAAACTAATAAATGCAAATAAGCAAAATACAATTTTTTTCATGTGTACTATTTTAGGACTTTTCATCAAAGATAATGCCTTTTTTTTTAGCGTGAAATTCTACACTGAAATAACCGCAGAAATTTATTAAATTCGTAAATTGCAGCCTTAAATTTGACATAAAATTACAAATGGAACAACAACAACCTTATATTCCTGTAAATAAAGTAAGAATTGTTACTGCAGCTTCCCTTTTTGATGGGCACGATGCAGCGATTAATATTATGAGACGTATCATTCAGGCAACTGGATGTGAAGTGATACATTTAGGTCATGATAGAAGTGTGGAAGAAGTGGTTAATACTGCTATTCAAGAAGATGCTAATGCTATCGCAATGACCTCTTATCAAGGTGGTCATACCGAATATTTAAAATATATGTTTGATTTGCTAAGCGAAAAAGGAGCAAGTCATATTAAAATTTTTGCTGGTGGAGGAGGTGTTATTCTTCCTAGTGAAATTGATGAATTGCACGAATACGGTATTGAAAAAATCTATTCTCCAGATGATGGACGTGCTATGGGTTTACAAGGGATGATTAACGATTTAGTAAAACGTTCTGATTTTCCAATAGGTAATGCATTAAATGGTGAAGCAGATCATTTAGCGAATAAAAACCCCCGTGAAATTGCGCGTGTAATTTCAGCTGCGGAAAATTTCCCAGAAATTGCAAAAGCGACTTTAGATAAAATACACCAAGAAAATGAAACATCAACCACACCTGTATTAGGAATTACTGGAACAGGCGGTGCTGGTAAATCGTCTTTAGTAGACGAATTAGTGCGTCGTTTTTTAATTGATTTCCCTGAAAAAACAATTGGTTTAATTTCGGTTGACCCATCCAAACGTAAGACGGGTGGAGCTTTATTGGGTGATAGAATTCGTATGAACGCTATCAATAATCCTAGAGTGTATATGCGTTCTTTGGCAACCCGTCAATCCAATTTAGCCTTGTCAAAATATGTAGCGGAAGCAATCCAAGTTTTAAAAGCAGCAAAATACGATTTAATTGTATTGGAAACTTCAGGTATCGGACAATCGGATACTGAAATTATGGACCACTCTGATGTTTCATTGTATGTAATGACTCCAGAATTTGGTGCGGCTACACAATTGGAAAAAATCGATATGTTGGATTTCGCAGATTTGGTAGCACTAAATAAATTCGACAAAAGAGGTGCTTTAGATGCTATTCGTGATGTAAAAAAACAATACCAACGCAATCATAACCTTTGGGATGCCAATCCTGATGATATGCCTGTTTTTGGAACCATTGCGTCTCAATTTAACGATCCTGGAATGAACTCGCTTTATAAAGCGATTATGGATAAAATTGTAGACAAAACAGGAATTGATTTACACTCTACTTTTGAAATAACCAAAGAGATGAGTGAGAAAATCTTCGTCATTCCGCCACATAGAACACGTTATTTGTCTGAAATTGCAGAGAATAATCGTAAGTATGATGAGACAGTTTTAACACAGGTTGAAGTGGCTCAAAAATTATACGGAATTTTCAAAACGATTGAATCGGTAAATGGAAACTTCCCTCAAATTGATAAAGCAGGAATCGTTGAATCATCATTACAAATTAACGATTCAAACAAGGATTTCGTTTCGCTTTTAGTAAAAGAATTTGACCGAGTTAAAATGAATTTAGATCCATACAATTGGGAAGTAATTCAAACTTGGGATGACAAAGTAAACCAATACAAAAATCCTATTTACTCGTTTAAAGTAAGGGATAAAGTAATTGAAATTAAAACACATAGTGAGTCGTTATCACATACACAAATTCCTAAAATAGCCTTACCAAAGTACCAAGCTTGGGGTGATATTTTAAGATGGAATTTACAAGAAAATGTACCGGGAGAATTTCCATTTGCATCTGGATTGTATCCTTTTAAGCGTGAAGGAGAGGATCCAACGCGTATGTTTGCAGGTGAAGGAGGACCAGAACGTACCAACCGTCGTTTCCATTATGTAAGTTTGGGTATGCCAGCAAAACGTTTGTCAACCGCTTTTGACTCGGTAACACTTTACGGAAATGATCCCGATCACAGACCCGATATTTATGGGAAAATTGGGAATGCAGGAGTTTCAATTTGTTGTTTGGATGATGCTAAAAAATTATATTCTGGTTTTGATTTAAGTCACCCAGCGACTTCAGTTTCGATGACTATCAATGGACCAGCTCCTATGTTGTTAGGTTTTTTTATGAATGCTGCAATTGATCAAAATTGTGAGAAGTATATTAAAGAAAATGGTTTAGAAGCAGAAGTTGAAGCAAAAATTAAAGCGATTTATAAAACTAAAGGTTTAGAAAGACCAACTTATAACGGGGCTTTGCCTGAAGGGAATGATGGTTTAGGATTAATGCTTCTTGGTGTAACTGGAGATCAGGTTTTACCTGCGGATGTTTACTTAGACATTAAAATTAAAACCTTAGCGCAAGTGCGTGGAACGGTTCAAGCCGATATTTTAAAAGAAGACCAAGCGCAAAACACTTGTATTTTCTCTACGGAGTTTGCGTTGCGTTTAATGGGTGACGTTCAGGAATATTTCATTCAAAACAATGTGCGTAACTTCTATTCGGTTTCGATTTCAGGTTACCATATTGCAGAAGCTGGTGCAAATCCAATCACGCAATTGGCATTTACTTTAGCCAATGGATTCACGTATGTGGAGTACTATTTGAGTAGAGGTATGGATATTAATGCCTTTGGACCAAACTTATCGTTCTTCTTTTCTAATGGAATTGATCCAGAATATGCGGTTATTGGTCGTGTAGCACGTAAAATTTGGGCAAAAGCCTTAAAATTAAAATACGGTGCCAATGAAAGAGCTCAAATGTTGAAATATCATATTCAAACCTCGGGTCGTTCATTACACGCTCAAGAAATTGATTTCAATGATATTCGTACAACGTTACAAGCGTTATATGCCATTTACGATAATTGTAATTCGTTGCATACCAATGCGTATGATGAAGCGATTACAACACCTACAGAAGAATCAGTACGTAGAGCAATGGCAATTCAGTTGATTATCAATAAAGAGTTAGGGTTGGCGAAAAACGAAAACCCAATCCAAGGTTCGTTCATTATTGAGGAATTAACCGATTTGGTAGAAGAAGCCGTTTTAGCTGAATTTGATAGAATTACCGAAAGAGGAGGCGTTTTGGGTGCTATGGAAACCATGTACCAAAGAAGTAAAATTCAAGAAGAATCGTTGTATTACGAAACCTTGAAACATACAGGTGAATTCCCAATCATTGGTGTGAATACGTTCTTAAGTTCGAAAGGTTCACCAACGGTTATTCCTGCGGAAGTAATTCGTGCAACGGAAGAAGAAAAGCAATTCCAAATTAAAACCTTAGAAAACTTACATGAGGCTCATGAAGATAAAGTAAAAGAGCAAATAGCGTTATTACAAGAAGCAGCCATTAAGAATCAGAATATTTTTGAAATATTAATGAATGCTACTAAATATTGTTCGTTAGGGCAAATTACTTCTGGTTTATTTGAAGTAGGAGGTCAGTACAGACGAAATATGTAAGAAGGATGCATCTGAAACAAGGCGGAAGCCGAAGTTGAAGAATTGCATATCGCTTATGCTGAGCTTGTCGAAGCATCTCAGAGAGCCGAAATCTTTGAAAAAGATTTGGTACGAATCGTTTATACCGAGCTTGAGGAAGTGTTTCAGACTAAAAATTAAATAGTATAAATTAAAAACCTTTCAGAAATGAAAGGTTTTTTTATTTAATAAGAGCAGAAACCTATTAATTACAACCCCAAAGCTATTATTTATAACCTAAAAGGTAGTAGCAATAACCAAAAAGGTTCTAATTATAACCTTAAAGCTCTTATTTATAAGCTAAAAGCTATTAATTTTAACCTCAGAGCTTATATTTATAACCAAAGAGGTTCAAATTATAACCTCAAAGCTAGTATTATGAAGCTAAAAGGTATTCGCGATAAGCTATTTGGTTTTAAATGAATAGTATCTCAAATAAAAAAGACTTTCTAATTAGAAAGTCTTTTTGTTTCCTACTTATAAAAGTAGTCAAATTAAAGAAACATTATCGTACAGGATCGTGTTTACCTTCTTTAATTTCTTCAATCATTTTTTTGTTGAAAGCAGGTAAATCATCTGGTTTTCTACTAGTTACGAGTCCTTTATCGACTACAACTTCTTTATCGTACCATTCGGCTCCTGCATTGATTAAATCTTGTTTTATAGAAGGATAGGAAGTCATTTTTCGACCAGCTACCACCTGTGCACTAATTAAAGTTTGTGGTCCGTGACAAATAGCAGCTACGGGTTTCCCTTTTTCAAAAAAATGTTGTACAAATTGTACGGCAGCGGTATTGGTTCGCAACTGATCAGGATTAATTACACCTCCAGGTAAAACTAAGGCATCATAATCGCTATGATGGGCTTCTCGTAGTGTTTTATCTACAGGATGTAGTTTTCCCCATTCTGTTGAAGCCCAAGCTTTAATACTTCCCGATTCTGGACTTACAATTTCTGTTTTCCAACCTTCTTTTTCTAATGCTTTTCTAGGAGATGTTAATTCAATTTCTTCAAAACCATTGGTAGCCAAAATGGCTATTTTCTTTTTCATAATTTCAATTTTTATAGGTTTACTACTTAATTTGTTATCGTAAAAGTACAGCCCAATGGCTCCTCTTATGTTACATTATTTCACGAGAGTGTTATGAAATATTCAGAGACATCATGCCTTGATAGTATAAAAAAGAAAGACCTTCTGAAAAGAAGGTCTTTTGGAATCAACAATAACACATTTATAATTATTCAACAACTACTTTTTGTGCGACTCCATCTTTTGTTTTTATAAAATAAATTCCTTTAGGGTAATTCATTTCTAAATTTTGTGTGTTTTCCTTTTCAATTAATTTTTTCCCAGTCATATCATATAAACTAACCGAAACAGTAGTGTTAAAATGAACAATTCCGTTTGTAGATGGATTAGGATAAACGAAAAAGGCATTGGTGTTTTCTGCGAAATTTGGAGTAGAAAGAACATCATTCGTAATTTCATATAAGCTTAAAGTAGCACTCACTTCATTTGCCATAATCACTAAACCTTTATTAATTGGACTATTTTCTGGAGTGATGTAAATAATGCCTTCAGGACCTAAATCACCACCTATACCAGATGTATCGCGACTGTTTTTATACGAAATAAAAGTAGGACTCATTGGATTTGAAATATCATACGTCATTAATCCTCCAGTTCTTTCAAGAGTAATAAAAGCATAGGTTGCTCCATTAATTTCTGCAATAGTTATTCCTTCTGGCTCCGGACCTTTGTTATCACTTCTGTTTTTAAAATTATTGTTGTCGTTACTCGCATTGAATAAACTTCCATACAATGGGTCTGCAGCGGTGATTTTTTCAAAATCAGAACCACTATCATATACTAATTGCCCTGTAGCAGTGTTCCAAATACTGAATGAACGAGTACCAAAAACATGTATTTCATCAAAATCACCATCATTATCTGTGTCACCAGTAGCATTGGTAACCGTTAAACGACCTATGTTTTTACTGTTTTTTAAGAAAGTAGCATTTGGAAAAACGGTAGGATCTAAAACATAACTTCCACTACTAATTCTCTTTTCTTCAGAAAGTCCGTTGTAATCTCTAGAATCACCTTCATTAGCTGTTACTAAATAAGTGGTACCATTTACGGTGTAATTCGCAATTGCATCTGGCATATACATTCCTTTTACAGGCCAGTTGCCTAAAAAGATTTCCCCAAACTGATCTGAAGTATCTAATTCATTACCTGGAAGCATATGATCTTTAAATCCAAGTGGTGTAATTTGTGTAATTTGATTGTTTACCAAATCGATAGTTGCAATAGCATTATTTTCTTGTAACGAAACCCAAGCGGTGTTTCCATCTGCTGCAACTGTAATATATTCTGGCTCTAAATCTTTTGATACAGTAGCATTAACACCAAATATTCTTACATTATTGGCTCTTAATGTAGCTAACTGACTGTCAAAAGCATTGAAAGTAAGATGAGTTACATCACTTTGTTGAATATTATTTAAACCAGCCGTTACATCAACTATAGTAATACTTCCTTCTGGATCAATAGTATAATCGTCGTTAGGCTCTCCTTCATTAGCAATAATAACTTTGGTACCATCTGGAGTAAAAGTAACCATATCTGGTAAAACACCAGCATCTACTGTAGCGCCAATAGTTCCATTGGTATCCATAAAAATTACTTTTCCATTTCCGTAATTTGCTCCTTGAACAGTAGCTGCCACTAAACCATTTTTAAAAGCAATACTCGTTCCGCCAATTCCATAAGTTGCTAAATCAACCGATTGAATTGAAGTAATAGCATTTGGATTAGAAAAATCTAATATTTCAATCTTAGATGCGGTAGAGTTCATTACAAATAAGCGTTGTGTAGTTGGATCATGTGCTACAATTTCAGCTGAACCAGAAGGATCTACTAAATAACTAGCAATAAAATTAATATCTAAAGCAGTAGTATTTGCTGGAGCATTTGTTTCGTCTTCTAAAATATAAATTGTTGTTTCTGAAGTTCCTACAATACTTCCATTTACAGCATTGGAAAGTGTTAATACAAAATAAGTATCTCCTGTATATGCATTATCATTAGTAATAGGAATAGTGATGGTTTCTGAACTAGCGTTTAAAGTAAAAGTTACCGTTTGATTAGCAAATGTAAATTGTTGTCCGTTTGTAGCAGTACCATAAGAAGAAACAACCACATCTACACTGGTTATACCATCAGACGGACTGTTTAAATTGAGTATAATGTCTACTGTATTATCGTTTTCGTTAACGACATAAAAATCGGATGCAAAGGTAATATCAGAGGCATATGTGGTTGTCTTTTTATTTTTAATGGGTGTATTATTTTCAGCTAATATAGCTTTGGTAAAAAACACACTTAAAAGTAAGAATAGCGTAATTTTAGATTTCATATTGTAAGTTTATAGTTTCTGGCACAAACTTACAGGTATGATGTCATCAAATCGTTATTTAAAAATTACTAAATCTTTCAGAAAACTTTACTGAAATGTTTAAAAAAAGTAAACAAGTAAATTTATTGTTAAGTGGTTTCTTATTTTTTTACGGTATAAATACCTCCTACAAAAAGTGCTGCTGCTAATCCTAAAAAGATAAAACCTTGTGTTTGACCTGATTCATTAGACGCATCGATTTCTATTCCTAAAAATTTAACTTCAGCGGTGCTGTCGGCTACTTTATTCGCTCCTAAATAACCTACATAAATGGATAATACAATTAAAAGAGTTCCGATGATTTTTGTTGCTTTCATAATTTTTGGTTTTTATTAAGTTAGTGTACTACTTTTGGTAAAAAGAGTACTTTTATTTTCATTAGTAAAAGTAGTAAGCAACCTTATAAAATAATTTACAGAGTTTTTTATTTCTTTTATATGATTTGCATCTTCATGTTTTTTAGAAATACCCATTGTTAGTGATTTTTTTATTATTTTAGAGAAGTAAATTTGTTTTATAATACAATCAAAACATTATGAAAACATATCAATCTTGTGGAAAAATTAATTTAGAGTCTAAAACAGTAGAAATAAAAACGGTTTTACCAGATTTAGAAGAAGGTAAATATAAATATGTAAAATACTATAATATTTCAAATGCCACGTATTTTGGTATTTTAGGTATTCTATATGTAGAAAACGGACCCAATAAGGATTTATCTGAAGTGGTTAACAATCTTAAAAAAGTCCAAGTAGATTTGCAACCACTATCTTTAAAAGAATTAGCTCCATTTAATTCGGGTAAAAGTTTTTCAGATTTAAAAAGTAATGACGTTATTCATTTCATGTGTTTTCATGACGACTCTTTCAGTTTGTCTGAACGTGATTTGTTAATATTTCAAGAGAGTTTGCCTAAATTCCCTGATTTTGATTTAATTGAAGAGCCAAAAGTAGGCAATGGAGGAGTACTTACTATGGAAGGTTGTTCTTAATGAATTCTTTTAAAAATACCATATTTTCTATAGCAGCAATGGTAATTGTTGCTTTTTCATTTGCACAAAATAAAGCGTTAGTCTTATTGCAAAAAAGTATTGCTACCAATAATATCGATTCTTCTAGGATTATGATTAACCAACTCAATAAGGTTGGATTATCTACTTTAGACAAAGCAAGATTTGCTTATTGTAAAGCCAATTATTATAAGTTACTTAATGAAGACGATTTAGCGTATACCAATTATTTAGAAGCTAAAACAACGTTTTTACAACTAGATAGCTTATCAAAAGTGGCTAAAATTAATATTGAAATCACTTCTTTACTCTTAGCAATTGAAAATAATACGATTGATTATAATGTATATATTAATGAGTTTTTAGAGTATGCACAACAATCTAAAGACACTCAATTTTTGAGTGAAGCGTATATGCAATTAGGAAAATCATTTTACAATTCGAATCCTAATCTAGCCATTACTTATTTTTTTAAAGCGCTAAAAGAAAGTCGATTAAAAAAAGACGTCGTTTATGAAGCAAGAATTATGCAGAATTTAGGAGCAACTTATGCATCCGATAAAATTTTAAAATTAGACTCTGCCTTGTTTTTTTATGATAAAGCCATGAAAGTCTACGAACAAAAGCAATTAAAAGAATACATATCTTATATTTATATTAATAGAGGTGTTGTTTTTACCAAACAAAAAAAATATGAAAAAGCAATAGCTAGTTTTCATAAAGCTGATACTGTCTCGGTTCAGGAATTTAAAAATAAAAACAAAGCCATTATTTATGATTTTTTGGCAAATGCCTACAAAGAAAGTGGCGATTATAAAAATGCAATTGCTTATTTAGAGAAACAAAAAGTTTATCAGGATATTTTAGATGAAAACGAACAGAAAAAAGCGATAATTGAGATTGATACAAAATACAAAACTGCCGAAAAAGAAAAAGAAAATATAGCCTTGCGCGGTGTAGTTTCGCAAAATAAAATGATCTTGAGTATTCTTTTAATAATATTATTTTTTTCGATTGTAATTGGTTTTTTAGCTTTTAAAAATATTAAGAGTAAAAAGAAAATTGTAGAACAAAAAAAAGAGATAGAAGTAACTAATTTGGTAAACCAATTAAAAGAAAATCAATTGCATGAAATTGATAAAATGTTACTGGTTCAAGATAAAGAGCGACAAAAAATAGCAGACGAGTTACATGATAATTTAGGAAGTTTACTCACCACATTGAAAATAAATTTTGAAACATTACATCATACAGAAAAAAATACAACCTTATTTGATAAAACGAATCAATTAATTGACGAAGCGTATAAAGAAGTTAGAAATATTGCTCATCTAAAAAATATTGGCGTTATAGGTAAAGAAGGCTTGTTAGTTGCTGTTAAGAAAATGGCAACAAAAATGTCTGTGCCTAATAAAATTGTGTTTACTGTTATTCCATCCGGACTACATAATCGTATCGACAATACCATTGAAGTATTGCTCTTCAGAATCATTCAGGAATTAGCTACTAATTGTATAAAACATGCTCAAGCTTCAGAAGTAAATATATATATGAATCAATACGATAACGAGATAAATATTATGGTGGAAGATAATGGAAAAGGTTTTTATATAAACAATATTAAACATAATGAAGGTATTGGATTAAAAAATATGGAACGGAAAATTGAACAGTTATCAGGAACATTCACCATAGATAGTAAAATAGGAAAAGGAACTACCATAATAATAGATTTACCATTATGATACGAATAGTAATTGCAGAAGACCATCAGGCATTAATTGACGGAATTAAGTTAGCCCTAGAATATGAAGAACATATTGAAGTAATTGGAGAAGCGTTAGATGGAGAAATGTTATTAGAATTAGTTACCCAAAAAAAACCAGATGTGGTTGTAACCGATATTAGAATGCCAAAATGTGATGGTATTGCGGCAACAAGAATAATAAAAAAAGAAAATCCTAACATTCAAATTATTGCTTTTAGTATGTTTGATCAGGAAGAAGCTATCGAACAAATGAAAGAAGCTGGAGCGATAGGATATATAATGAAGAATTCTTCTTTAAAAAAATTAATAGAAGGAATTAAAAGTGTGGCCAAACGAATACCTTTTTATGATGATGCCATTATTACTAAAGATAGTGTTACCAAAGAAGAAATTATTTTAAGTTCGAGAGAAAAAGAAATATTACGCTTAGTAGGAGAAGGAAAAACCTCTCAAGAAATAGCAGATTTACTATTTGTAGCCAAAAGCACTGTAGACACACACCGAAAAAACATTTTAAAAAAAATGAATATTTATGGAAAAACCGATTTGATTCGGTTTGCTATCGAAAGAAAGTATGATTTTTAAGTAAGAAATAGTTTAATTATATGAAAAATCCCTATCGTTAGGGATTTTTTTTTGCTTTATAATGAGCAATTTTACCATGTGTTAGCTAACAAATAAACCAAAAATGGAGTCTAGAAACCATACAAACAGGGCGTAACCGAAAAGCCATATGAGTAGGGATTAATTTAAATATATATTATGGCATTTGGTGTTACAGCAATTAAAAAAATCGTAAACAGAACAAATCAATCTGTAGAAGTAAGAAAGCGAGATAATATAAATGATATAGCCATTGTAAAACCATTATGGGAAGTGTATGAAGATATATGGATTCCTTGGGTATTTCATGAACAAGATTTTGAAGAAAAGGTAATTCAAATTACATATTTACGTGATAACAGAACAGTTTATTTATGGCAAATTGGAGAAAAAGTTAGGTATTCAAATTTTGGATTTGATGCTTTTGCTAAACCAGTTAATGGTATTTCAAAACCCGATGGAGATAGAATGTTAGTAATTGATGATCAATCAATTTCATTGCAATTAATTAGATAATAAAAATTTAAACAAATATAAATATTATGGCAACTATTTGGAACCCACAAAAAAATATCCCTCTATATACCACTAATAATTTTAAAGCAATTTGGAAAACTGTTATTGATGAACCAAAACCAGGAATGATGGTTGGAACAGGTTGGTTAACTCCTTCTTGGATTAATTTTAGAGGTCATAATGAACGTGAATATCAAGAATGTGTTATTTATCATTGGCCTAGAGAAATAATTCCTCAAACTATTTCAGAAAAAGATAAAGTTTCAGATTTATTGGGACATATTAAGGAAATAATAGTAAAAGCAGCTGAATTAAGTGGAATAAAAGAGTTAGAGGTAATTAATAATTTAATAGCAATATGTACAGATTTTTTTACTATTTTCACAAGTGGTCCTGTTGGAGGATTACCTTTATTTAAATTAGCAAACCCAGATGGAAGCTTAACATTTATTTATGCTCATTGGTATGAGGGAACTCCACAAAGTTTGCAATGGGTCTTTGATTTCAATTGGGAAAGATACAATAGGTTACGTGTTTTAAATCAGCAAATTATCCAGATGGAATCTGAAATAGAAAAACTAATAACTCCTTTTGATTTTTTAGAAACAGAACCTTCAAACTTCGCTTCTTCAATTATAACTAAACGATTTGATGAAGAAACTTCTTTTGAAGCAGTAATAAATAGCGTTTTTCAAACTTTGGAAGGTAGATTGGAAAAAAGAATATCTATTAATGGAAGAGGAAGCATTGAATTATGGCATCCTACTTCAAATAATAAGTTAACTGACTTACAATCTTCTAAATATGATATTACAAGAATTCCTGATTTGTTTGAAGATAATATAGTTCAAGTGGTAGGATATGTATTAATCGGAGAGAATGAAAAGTTAGTATTTGATGTGCAAAACTTATTCGTTATAAAAGATGGAAATACAATTTATAACCCTCCATATGAATATGATTTTAATGAAACAAAAAAGGAGTTTATAATATATGATACTAAGGTTTCTTGTCCTCTAGAAGTAAAAAAGAGAATTTTAAAAGAAGTAGCTATAATAAAAGATGCCTCAGAAAAGTTAAATAAAATTGAATGGAAAAAATATGGTACAATTGCTTTAGGCGCAGGCTCTCTTTTAGCAGTAACAATAAGTGCAGCAATTGGTATTTTATCTACAACTACAGTTGCAGGTTCAGTTTTAGCAACATACATTTTAAGAACGAAAGTTATTTCTCTTTTAAGTACTGTAAGTGCTTTACACAATTTAGATGGATGGGCGAAAGCTGAAATTAATAGAATAAAAAGCTCTAAAGATTTAATAGAGAGCTTAAAAAAAAGTCATCCAGAATGTTTTAAAGATTAAATTAGAGTTTGGCACGACTATTGGTTGTAAGTAAATAGAAACAATTTTTAAAAACGAATAGATATGAAGAAATTTACTTTAATTTTAGCTTTAATCGGGATGATTACGCTACAGAGTTGTTATACAGAAGAAGTTATTGTTGATGATCCTATTGATAATGATACTATAAGCGAAGTATTTGAGTTGAGAAATGTTAATTTTAATTACAATAATTCAACTGGAGGATATTTTATTTATAGAGAATTAAATCCAGTAATTTTCTCTTCTGATGTTGTGCTAATTTATAGATTGTCAGATATAATTAATGCTAATACACCAGTTTGGCAATTAATACCTAGAACTGTTTATTTTAGCAATGGTGATGAATTAGATTATGATTTTGATTTTAGTAGAGAAGATTTTACAATTTATGCGGATGGAACATTCAACTTGTCAACAGAACCAGATTATATTTATAATCAAACTTTTAGAATAGTAATTGTTCCAGGTTATTTAAGTAATAGAAGTGCTACACCTATAGACTATTCAGATTATAATGGTGTTATTGCGTATTATGGTATAAATGATAAAAATATTACGACAATAAAATAAAAAATATATAAATTAATTATTGAAGAATCCAGTTTTATGCTGGATTCTTTTTTTATTTTATATATTGCAATATAACTAAAACGTTTTATTATGAAAAAACTAGGTGGATATTTAGCGTTCTTCGGAGGATTTGCTATCGTATTAAAATTTTTTGATAGAGTACCAAGATTATTGTTTTGGATTTATACTTGGGGCGATACGGTCGCTTGGATTATTATGCTTGGTTTTTTAGTAGGAGGTTTAGCTCTTATGTTTCTAACTCCAAGTGAAGAAACCGAAGAAAAACCATCTAATGAATGGAATAGTAAGGAAGAAACAGAAAGTAAAGAATAATAAAAACGTCCTAATTAGGACGTTTTTATTTTATCAAATTTAAGATAACCTATATGTTTTTCATCTTCTTTTTGCGTAGTTGAAGGAGTTATTTTTAATTGGTATTTTTCTTTAAATTTTGGAGGTAAAATATCATCAATTTCATGAATATCATCTACATCTACACCATACTTATCATCAATATGCGAAGTAGCACCTTTAAAACCACAATGTTTGTAAAAAGTAGTTGCTTTCGCTTTTTTTATGGCTTCTGCTTTATTTTTGGCAACAGCTAAAACTTTATAATGGTATTCTTCAAATTCATTTTCTTTATAACCGCCTAGATTAATAAAAAACAACTTTTGTTCTTGGGTTACATTATTTTCTCTGGCTTCAATTGTAATCGTATAATGCTCAATTTGAGTTACTTTTTGCCAAGCATCTAAATGAATTTTCCCTTCCGCTTCTGGCCAAAAATCTAGCATATCTTGTTTTAAATCAAATAAAGAATTGCCAATACCAAAAAAGATATCATGCTGTTCCGTTAGACGACCTTTTGGTGTGCAGCCCAGCATTATCATGAATAAGTTTTTTTCTTCCATCTTTCAAAGATAAAAAATACCCTATTAAAAGCAGTTTAATTTGTTTTATTTAATTTGTTTTTTTAATAAATCGTTAAAAAAAGATGTTTATTTTGAAAATACTAAAAAATAGAGGGGGTGTTTTGTGTTCAAAATATATATTTTTATATATTTGTACCAAAATTTAAGGGGTATAACTCAAAACTATTAAAATTTATGTCAACTTTTCGTTTCCAAGCATTAAAAGAAACAGCAAGCAGAAAGCCTGTTTCTGTAGAAAAATTAGAAAGAAAATCCAAGATTTTTGGAAGTAATGTATTTAATGATAAAGCAATGCGTCAGTTTTTAACACCTGAAGCATATAAAGCAGTTCAAAATGCAGTACAAAATGGGGCAAAAATCGATAGAGTTATTGCAGATCAAATTGCAATGGGAATGAAAGAATGGGCTTTGTCTAAAGATGTAACGCATTACACGCATTGGTTCCAACCTTTAACAGGAAGCACTGCTGAAAAACACGATGCTTTTTTTGAAACTTCTTTCGATGGAAGTGATCCAGTTGAAAAATTTGGTGGAAGCCAATTAGTACAGCAAGAACCAGATGCTTCTTCTTTTCCAAATGGAGGCATCAGAAATACATTTGAAGCAAGAGGCTATACCGCTTGGGACCCTACTTCTCCAGCGTTTATTTATGGAACTACATTGTGTATACCTACAATTTTTGTTTCTTACACTGGAGAAGCATTAGATAATAAAACGCCTTTATTAAGAGCTTTACAAGCTATTGATACTGCAGCTACAGACGTAGCTAAATATTTTGATAAAAACGTAAAAAAAGTAACACCTACTTTAGGTTGGGAACAAGAATACTTTTTAATTGATAAATCATTGGCCAATACAAGACCCGATTTATTAGCAACAGGAAGAACTTTGTTAGGTCATGCTTCAGCAAAAGGACAGCAATTAGATGATCACTATTTTGGTTCAATTCCTTCTAGAGTTTTAAATTACATGCGCGATTTGGAAAATGAGTGTATGTTATTAGGAATTCCAGTTAAAACACGTCATAATGAAGTAGCTCCAAGTCAATTTGAATTAGCTCCTATTTTTGAAGAGATCAATTTAGCCGTAGACCACAATTCTTTATTAATGGATGTGATGCAAAAAGTAGCAGAAAGACATGATTATAAAGTATTGTTTCATGAAAAACCGTTTAAAGGTGTAAATGGTTCAGGAAAACATAATAACTGGTCATTAGCAACAGACACAGGAATAAATCTACTTTCTCCAGGTAAAACTCCAATGAGTAATTTACAATTCTTAACTTTTTTCATCAATACCATTAAAGCGGTTCACGATTATGAAGAATTATTAAGAGCTGCTATTGCTTCTGCAAGTAACGATCATCGTTTAGGAGCAAATGAAGCGCCTCCAGCTATTATTTCTGTATTCATTGGTCAACAATTAACTAAAGTATTAGCAGAATTAGAAGGAGTAACCAAAGGAAAGTTATCTCCAGAAGAAAAAACAGATTTAAAATTAAATGTAGTAGGTAAAATTCCAGATGTATTATTAGACAATACCGATAGAAATAGAACTTCACCGTTTGCTTTTACAGGAAATAAATTTGAATTTAGAGCAGTAGGATCTTCAGCTAACTGTGCTACTTCAATGACAACATTAAATGCTATCGTAGCCAAACAATTAAGAGATTTTAAAGCGGAAGTAGATGCTTTAATTGAGAAGAAAGACCTTAAAAAAGATGAAGCAATTTTCAATGTTTTAAGAGAATATATTAAGCAAACTAAAAATATTCTTTTTGAAGGAGATGGTTATAGTGAAGCATGGGAAAAAGAAGCTAAAAAACGTGGTTTAAGTAATCATAAAACAACACCAGAAGCGTTAAAAGCAAAAGTGTCTAAGAAAGCTATCGAATTATTCGAAGAGTTATCAATTATGAATCACGTGGAAGTTGAAGCACGTTATGAAATTGAATTAGAAGAATACACTAAGAAAATTCAAATTGAAGGAAGAGTTTTAGGAGATATTGCTAGAAATCATGTGGTGCCAACAGCTATTCGTTATCAAAATACATTAATTGAAAATGTAAAAGGGCTAAAAGAAATTTTTGGAAAAGATTTTGAAAAAATTGCAAAAGAACAAATTTCATTAATTAAAGAAATTTCAGAACATATCGAAGGAATCAACTCTAAAATTGATGCCATGATTGAGGAGCGTAAAAAAGCAAACAACCTTTCTGATATCTCTAAAATGGCGGCTGCTTATTGCGATAAAGTAAAACCTTATTTTGAAGAAATTCGTTATCATTCTGATAAATTAGAATTATTAGTGGATGATGAAATGTGGACATTAGTAAAATATAGAGAATTATTGTTTTTAAGATAATTGTTCCCTATGGTTGAAGTAGTTAGAACCCATTCATCAAATCCAGACTTTATTCATTTAGTTTCCAAATTGGATAAAGATTTAGCGATACGAGATGGAGATGAACATGTTTTTTATGCTCAATTTAATGCTATAGATACAATTAAACATGCTGTTGTTTTGTATTTAGATCAAAAACCAGTTGCTTGTGGTGCCATAAAACCCTACGACGAAAATACAATGGAAGTAAAACGAATGTTTGTTCCAGAAGAGTTTAGAGGTAACGGGTTTGCAATGAAAGTTCTAGTAGCTCTAGAAACATGGGCGAAAGATCTTAATTGTACTGAACTAGTTTTAGAAACAGGATTGAAACAACCAGAAGCTATAGCGTTGTATAAAAAAAGTGGATTTATAATTATTCCTAATTATGGACAATATATTGGAATAGAAAATAGTGTCTGTTTTAGAAAAATAATTTAAAATAAAAGCCTATTCATTTATTTGAATGGGCTTTTTTATACTTTTTAAACCTTCTTGCCGTTAAATAAGCAGTAAGGCATTTTTTTATTTTCTAAAAAAAGTGTTACTTCGTAAAAAAAATAGTTTAATGAAGGCAGTTTTGTTACTAATATTACTCTTTTTTTTAGATAGTAGTTTTGCTCAAGAGCAATTCTCTGTTTATTTTGAAAGTAATAAATCTCATTTAACAAATAAAGAATTACTTCGATTAGACGATTGGATTCAGAAAAATAAAAAATCAAAAATAGTTGCCATTAATGGGTATACTGATGAAGTAGGGTCGGTGGAATATAACGATTCTTTAGCGCAAAAAAGAGTCGATTTTATTTCTGAATATGTTTTGGAAAAAGTAGCAATTCGAGATGATTTTAAAACGAGAAGTTACGGAGAAAAATTTAATCAATCTGAAAATAAAGCAGAAAACAGAAAAGCAACCATCTATTATATTTTAGAAAAAGATTTAGATAGAGAAAATGAAATTTTAGGAATTAAAGAAATACCTATTGATGAAAATTTGCCTTTGCATGAAAAAATTAAATTAGCTAGAAAAGGTACGAAAATTAGGTTAAAAGACATTACATTTTTTCAAAATACATTTGCCATTACTCCAGAATCGAATGGAGCTTTGTATGATTTATTATTTGTAATGCAAAATAATCCTACTTTAATGATTGAAATCCAAGGACATATTTGTTGTGTAAGTAGCGATAGAAGAAAATTATCCTTGGAACGAGCAAAACAAGTAAGACGATTTTTGGTAGCCAAAGGAATCGCTTTAAATAGAATAGCGGTTACGGGTTTTGGAATAAATTATCCTTTATATCCTATACCTGAAGCAAATGAAGAACAAGCTGCCGCTAATAGAAGAGTAGAAATTGAAATTTTAAGTAAATAAACCCAATAAATGAAAAAAAACATTTTTGTAGTAATAAGTTTTATAAGTCTTATTTTATCTGGTTGTTCTGATAAGTGTATTGAAGGAAAACAGCCGGTTCCTGCTTCTTTTTTTGTTGAAATTATCGATGAAACTTCAGGAGAAAATGTTTTTTCTAATGGGACATTCATAAGTACAGAAATTACAGTAACAGATGTTATTGGTACCGAGATTCCTTTCAAATTTGTTGAAGAAGTAAATATTATACACATACTTCCTAAAACGACAATTAATGCTAACAACATTGATGTGAAAATTACTTTAAGTAACCCAGATACGATGGTTACAGATGAAGTAAATTTAAAATATAATGTTACCTCTCAAGAAGAAGAATGTTATACTTCTTTTCAAATAGGAAATGTTTTGTTTCCAGAAAATCAATCTGAATATGATGAAGGGGTGTTTATTGTAAAAATTTAATCCTTTTTTTGGTTCAAATTTTAGAATTTTAAGATAAAAAACTATCTTTGTGCCACAACACAACAAACTACTTTTTAATGAGTTCTGATACGAGCCAACGCTACAATCTTAGAGGGGTTTCTGCTTCTAAGGAAGATGTGCATAATGCCATCAAAAACATAGACAAAGGATTGTTTCCAAACGCTTTCTGTAAAATTATTCCAGATTATTTAACTAACGATGAAGAATATTGTATCATCATGCATGCTGATGGCGCAGGAACAAAATCGTCATTAGCATATATGTATTGGAAAGAAACGGGTGATATTTCTGTATGGAAAGGGATAGCACAAGACGCTTTAATCATGAATATTGATGATTTATTGTGTGTTGGTGCAACCGATAATATACTACTTTCTTCAACTATTGGTAGAAACAAAAGTATCATTCCAGGAGAGGTTTTGTCTGCCATTATCAATGGAACTGAAGAATTAATACAGGATTTAAAAAAACATGGAGTGGTTATTCATTCTACAGGTGGCGAAACGGCTGATGTAGGTGATTTAGTACGTACCATAATTGTAGATTCTACAGTTACAGCCCGAATGAAGCGAGCTGATGTAATTGATAATGCGAATATTCAGGCAGGAGATGTTATCGTAGGATTAGCTTCTTTTGGTCAAGCAAGCTACGAGAAAGAATACAATGGAGGAATGGGTAGTAATGGATTAACTTCTGCACGCCATGATGTTTTTGCCAAATACTTAGCCGAAAAATATCCAGAAAGCTATGATGCTTCAGTTCCTAAAGAATTAGTATATTCGGGTCAGGCCCAATTAACCGATGCCGTTGAAAATAGTCCAATTGATGCAGGAAAATTAGTTTTATCTCCGACCAGAACTTACGCACCTGTAATAAAGAAAATTTTATCTCAATACAAGTCAGATACAATTCACGGAATGGTACATTGTAGTGGTGGAGCGCAAACCAAAATACTTCATTTCGTAGATAATGTTCATGTTATAAAAGACAATTTATTTCCAGTACCACCTTTGTTTAAATTAATTCAAGAACAATCTAAAACCGATTGGAAAGAAATGTATCAAGTTTTTAATTGTGGACATCGTATGGAAATTTATGTACCAGAAGCCATCGCTCAAGATATTATTGATATTTCGAAATCGTTTCATATTGATGCGCAGATTGTGGGTAGAGTTGTAGCATCTGAAACAAAAAAATTAACCATAACAAGCGAATATGGAACTTTTGAATATTAGCTTTGAAGTAAAAAGTAAAAAGTTGAAGGTTTATGTTTATGCTGAAAGAAAATGATTTATTGAAAAGAACCTTTAATTTTGGAATTTCGTATTTGAAATATTTAAGGAAATTAGAAGTAAATCCTGAAAACAATCTAATAGGATTTCAGTTAGGTAAATCTTGTACTTCAATCGGTGCTAATTATGAAGAGTCTCAAGCTGCTTCATCAAAAGCACATTTTATTAATAAAGTAAAAATTGCTTTAAGGGAAGCTAGAGAGTCAAATTATTGGTTACGAATTTTTAAAGAATTAAATGGGAAAAATGATGAGATAATTGATGTATTGATTAAAGAAAGTCAAGAATTAAAAAATATTTTAGCAGCTATAATAATAAAATCAAATAATAATTAAAATGTAAGGTTTAGGTTTTTGGAAGTTTTTAACTTTTTCCTTTTTCCTTTTTCCTTTTCTTAAACAACAACAATGCAACACAACGTATTAATTTTAGATTTTGGTTCTCAATACACGCAATTGATTGCAAGGAGAGTAAGAGAATTAAATATTTTTTGTGAAATTTTTCCTTATAACAATCCGCCTAAAGATTTAGATAGTTATAAAGCCGTTATACTTTCAGGAAGCCCTTTTTCTGTTCGTGCAGAAGATGCTCCTCATCCAGATTTATCTGAAATTAGAGGTAAAAAGCCATTATTAGCTGTTTGTTATGGAGCGCAATATTTAGCACATTTTTCTGGTGGAGAAGTAGCACCTTCCAATATTCGTGAATATGGTAGAGCAAACCTTTCTTATATAAAAGAAAACGAATTGTTCTTAGAAGGTGTATCAGTTGGGAGCCAAGTTTGGATGAGCCACTCAGATACTATTAAAGCTTTGCCAACGGGCGCTATTCGCTTAGCTAGTACCAAAGATGTTGAAAATGCTGCTTATAAAATAGAAGGAGAAACCACCTTTGCTATTCAGTTTCACCCAGAAGTATATCATTCTACCGATGGAAAACAAATGCTAGAGAATTTCTTAGTAAAAATAGCCGAAGTGCCTCAAAACTTTACACCAAATGCTTTCGTCGAAGAAATTGTAGCTGAAATGAAAGAAAAAATTGGTAATGACAAAGTAGTTTTAGGACTTTCAGGAGGTGTAGATTCAACCGTTGCAGCTGTATTGTTAAATAAAGCAATAGGCGCGAATTTATATTGCATTTTTGTAAATAATGGATTATTACGTAAAAACGAATTCCAAAGCGTGTTGGATCAATACAAAGGAATGGGATTAAATGTAAAAGGAGTAGATGCTTCACAACGTTTTTATGATGCTTTAGCGGGTCTAGATGATCCTGAAGCAAAGCGTAAAGCTATTGGAAATGCTTTTATCGAAGTATTTGATGATGAAGCACATCAATTAACTGATGTGAAGTATTTAGGTCAAGGAACAATTTACCCAGATGTTATCGAGTCGGTTTCTGCTACCGGTGGTCCATCAGCGACTATTAAATCACATCACAATGTAGGTGGTTTACCAGATTTTATGAAATTAAAAATTGTGGAACCGTTGCGCATGTTGTTTAAAGATGAAGTGCGAAGAGTTGGAGCAACTTTGGGAATTGATCCAGAACTTTTAGGACGTCATCCTTTTCCTGGACCAGGTTTAGCGATTCGTATTTTAGGAGATATTACTCCTCAAAAAGTAGCTATTTTACAAGAAGTTGATGCTATTTTTATCAATGGATTAAAAGAACATGGTTTGTATGATAAAGTTTGGCAAGCGGGTGCAATTTTACTTCCAGTTAATAGTGTAGGTGTTATGGGAGATGAGCGTACTTACGAAAAAGTAGTAGCATTAAGAGCTGTAGAATCTACAGACGGTATGACCGCAGATTGGGTACATTTACCGTATGAATTTCTTATGAAAACATCTAACGAAATCATTAACAAAGTAAAAGGTGTAAATAGAGTCGTTTATGATATTAGCTCTAAACCGCCTGCAACTATTGAGTGGGAATAATTTTTTAGATATATTTAACAAAAAGCTTTGAAAAGTCGTTACAATAAATAACTTTGTAATGACTTTTTAATTTTTAACAAACAAACTTTCATGAGATACTTTTGGATTTTATTTGCATGCACAAATTTGCTTTTTGCTCAAGAAATTAAAACTAAAAAATATAAAGTTCAACCCCAAGAAACCTTATATTCTATTTCAAAAAAACTTAACATTTCTATTGAAGACATTAAAAAAAACAATCCGACTTTGGCTGAGAATAATTTGTCTATTGGACAAGAAATTCTTATTCCACTTTCTGCTGAAGAAGTAAAAAAAGGAACTTCTAAAAATAATACAAGTCATACCGTTCAACCTCAAGAGACCTTGTATGGAATTGCAAGAATGTATAATGTTTCGGTTCAGGATTTGGAAGATTTAAATAAGTACGATTTAAAAGATGGCTTGCAGATTGGTCAGGTTATTGCTATTCCTACAAGAAAGAAAACCATAGATGGAAAATCTAGAATTATTAACGAAGAAACCGTTTTTCATAAAGTAAAAGCAGGTGAAACGAAGTATTCTGTCTCCAAATTATACAACATTAGTATTAAACAATTAGAATTACAAAATCCTGAAATTGTGAATAGATTTGCCGTTGGTACAGTTTTGGCAGTAAATAAAAATGGCATCACTTCGCAGGATATTTCTAATGAATTGTTATTGGCTTTAGCCGAAAAAGATGCTGCAATTGAAAAAAGTAAAGCGCAAAATGCAAAAATTGAAGATTTAGAAGATCGTTTAATTGTGCAACAACAAATGAATCAAAAGATTATAAAAATGAATTCTGTTGCAGTCGATTTAAAAGAAATCGACGATTCTAAAGGATCTTCAGTAGATAAATTGAAATTAATTCTTCAATCTAATAAAACGATTCAAGACGTATTAACGACCAAGCTGGATTCTTTGGTAAGTACAATGTATGAAGATTTAGAAAAGTTAAAAAATTCGAATATAGTTGATGTGGATGAATATAGAAAAATGCAAAAAGAAACTCAAGCGAATCGAATTGAAACGAGTAAATTAATTATTCAATTGAAAAGAGATTTAAATGAGTCTAGAAAGAACTATGTGGCTTTAATGAACAAAGTGCAACGAGTAAATGTAGCCCAAGATCAAGAACTAAAAAGACGTAGTAAATCTATGGCAGAAATTGAAGCTCAAAATAAAGCAGAACAAGAACAAATAGAGAAAATTAAAGCACTTCATGCTGATAGTGATAAAACGAATGAATCGCTATTTTTTAAAATGGCAACAATAGAAAAAGAAAAAGAATATATTATTACAAAACGTATAGAAAAAGCAACTTTTTACAGTGCAGCCGCTAGAGAATATGACGATCGTTTAGCATTACAAAAATTAATTCGTTATCAAAATAATATTAAAAAAGAGAAAAATATTGTAGATCAACCAGAAAAACAAGTTACTTTAGAAGAGATAAGAGCAAAAATTAAAGCGAGTAATTTTAGTAACGAAAAACTACCAGCCATTGAAAGGATGACTAATTTAAAACAGGTTGAAGACGGTTTTTATATTGTACTTAAAGTTACTAAAAGTCAGACAGAAAGAGATGATTTTGCCCGAGAGTTATCAGATAAAGGAGAGTTAAAAACTAGTTTTTTCTATGATATTAGTACCTTCACTTATTGTATTTATACTGAAAAATTTAAATGGTTTGAAGAAGCTTTGTTTGCTATTAAAACCAAAGAAAGTTTACCTTTGTACGAAAATGCAAAAATAGTTGAAGTAAAATTGGAATAAAATTTGACCATATAATATAATAAATCACAAATCTGTTTGTTATTCTATAACAATTTAATACCTAATTATGAGAATTTTTAAGCTTTTAATTTTATTCTTTGTTTTTACTGCTTGCGCAGCAAAAGTAAAACAAGATAATTTCTTAAGACATAATGTAGCCAAAGGCGAAACAATATATCAGATTGCCAGAAAATATCAGGTTACTCCTTTTGATATTTACAGATTAAATCCAGATGCAAAAAACGGTATCGAAGAAGGTCGTGTACTATTAATTCCAAATGGATCTTCCAAAGTTACTTCGGTAAAAACGGAAACAAAAAATATTATACATGAAGTTAAAGCAAGAGAAACTTTATATAGTATTGCTAGAGAATATGAAGTAACGGTTCCGCAATTACAAGAATGGAATGCCGAATTATTACAAGATGGTTTAAAAAAAGGACAAGAAATTATCGTTGGAAAAGAGGCATTACCAGTTAATGAAAATTATATAGAAGTTCAAAATACAAAAAATACAGTTGAAACTTTTTCTCATAAAGTACAACCACAAGAAACATTATATGGTATTTCTAAAAAATATCATATTACTATTGCAGATATTATTGCACAAAATCCAGAAGCTAGTGATGGTTTAAAAGTAGGTTCAGTTTTAACATTGAAAAAGAAATCTGAAAAAACAGTTACAGAAATTAACCATGAAACAAACCTTTACACAGTTAAACCAAGACAAACTTTTTATAGTTTAACAAGAGAACTTAATATTTCCAAAGAAGAGTTAGTTGCTTTAAACCCTGAATTAAAGGAAGGTTTAAAAGAAGGTATGATTTTAAAATTACCTGGTGCATCAAACTCAAATACAAATACAGATGGAATCACAAATATAACGGATAATGGAGTTGCAAAAGATACCCTCATATTCGAAAAAAGAGTGAGAAATTTACAGAACTCAGTAAATAAAAATAAAAAGAAAAATTTAGTACTATTATTACCATTTAATCTTAGTAAAGTAGAATCAAATTCTTCTTCTTTCAAACAAACCTTAAAAGAAAATCCATTATTAAATTTATCTTTAGAATTTTACTCAGGTGCAATAATGGCAATCGATTCTGCTAGAGTATTAGGATTACCAGTTAATGTAAAGATACTCGATGTTGAAAGCTCAAGAACCACTTCTAATATAGCAAAATTAATTTCTGATAATGATTTTTCTAATGTAGCGGCAGTTATTGGACCTTTTCAAAATTCTCATGCAGAAAAAACAGCCGAATTGTTATTAAAAGATAGTATTCCAGTGATTTCTCCATTGTCTAAAGAAGTAGGAGCTAAGTATCCTAATTTATATAATGCCGTACCTTCTGAAGAATTTATGATAAAAAAATTATTTGAACATTTTAAAGCAAATAATGGTAATGTTGTAGCCGTGGTAAGTGCTAAAAAAGGTTCTACAAAAGAATTTTTAGAAAGCCGATACCCCGAAATTAAATTCCCAGGTTTCAATGCAAAAGGAGGTGTAGATACAGATCAATTAAAAATATTTTTACAAAAAGGGAAAAAAAATTATGTGATTATCGAGTCTGAAACAACCGCACAGATTTTAAATGTAACCAATTTCTTAAATAAACTGCAACCTGAATACGATATTCAATTAGTAGTACTAAAGTTATACGATACGTTAGATTTTGAAGAAATACCAATGACTAATTTAACGGAACTTAATATGTTGTTTCCGTCAAACAGAAAAGAAATTGAAACTGATACAGATAAAGCTTTTGCTAATAAATACAAAAAAGAAAACGGAACATTGCCAAGTGCTGCAGCTGCAAAAGGATTTGATATTACATGGGATACTATTTTGAGAATTTGTCAGGAAGAAGGCTTTGCACAATCGGTCAAAAATTATAAAACAGAATATTTTGAAAACACTTTCGATTATGTAAATTATAATGGAAACATTATTAACAACGGAGTGTACTTATTGTATTACGATACAGATTATACAATTAAAACAGTAAAATAAAAATATGCCAACTTCAAAAATAACTTACCTAGGAGAACTGCGCACCACTTGTATTCATTTGCAATCAGGTAATGAAATTATAACAGATGCACCTACTGACAATCACGGAAAAGGGGAAGCTTTTTCACCTACCGATTTAGTCGCAACAGCTCTGGGAAGTTGTATGGTGTCTATCATGGCTATAAAAACCAAAGATTTAGATGTCGATTTGAAAGATTCTACTATTTTGGTTACCAAAATAATGCAGGCAGAACCTAGAAAAATTGCCAAGATAATTGTAGAATTAAACATGGCTATTGCAACTTCAGATAAGAATAAAACGATCTTAGAAAGAGCAGCCATGACTTGTCCTGTTTTATTGAGTTTGCATCCAGATATTGAAAAGGAAGTAACTTTTAATTGGAAATAAATTCACGTTTAAATATAACGGACAACACAATCATTAGAAGTTTTATACTGATACTTTTAATGATTTTTATTTCCTGTAAAAAAGAAAAGCAAATAGAGGTTGAGCATAAAATTGAAATTACCAATGCAGCTTTAATTAATAATGAACTAGAAACTTCAGAAATTGATTCCTCTCTGCTTAGTTTTGATTCTATAGTGTTTGATAATAACACGTTTTATCTTGAAAGATTAGATAATCATTTTTGGAAAGATAAGAGTATTCAAGATTGTAATTTTATTCTTTTTAACTCAAATCATGATACGCTTTACAAGCATAATGGATTAACTAGTGGGTATGAAATCAAAGATTTTAATGAAGATGGATTTATGGATATTCAAATTGATTATATAACAAATGTTCCGGGAATAAATGATATTCTTTTGTTTGATACTATTAACCTAAACTTTAGACTAGTCAAAGATTTTGATTATTATCCATATGCGATTAAAATTCAAGGAACTGAATATTATTATTCATATCATAGAGCAGGATGTGCTGATTTAAATTGGGAAAGCGATTTATTTTATATCCAAAATTTTGAATGTTTTAAAATAGGAAATATTTCTGGTAGAGGTTGTGATGGAGAAGAAAGAAATGGAATTATAATTTCAAAAATAAAAGGGAATAAAAAAATGGAGTTAGAATATATTAAACGTGATGTTGGATATTATGGAGATAAATGGGAATCTATTGACAACTATTGGAAAAAGAATTACAAAAAATTTATTCCAAATTAATTTAAGTTTTCACCTTTCTAACAACCAACAACCAACAACCAACAACCAACAACCAACAACCAACAACTAACAACTAACAACTAATTTTGACCCCAAACGAACAACTCATAAAATTGGCTCATGCCACCATGCCATTTGGGAAATATAAAGATCGATTTTTAATTGATTTACCCGAATATTATATTGTTTGGTATGCTAATAAAGGATTTCCTAAAGGACAATTAGGTGAACAATTGCAATTAGTATATGAATTAAAACTAAATGGCTTAGAAGAAATGATTCGGAATATTAGAAGAAATTTTCCAAAAAAATAAAAGCTCCAATTTTTGGAGCTTTTTTATTATGATATTTAGTAATGAATTTTAAACATTAACTACTTTTGTTTTTGCGATATTATCACCTAGTCTAGGTTTGTCTATCAAAACTAAGATAGCATCCACTAAGGGAATTAATAGCGTTACATTTCTTAATATACTCGTAACAAAGTCTCCATTTAACGAAGTTCCATCTTCTTTAACAGCTTTGTATTTCATTACTTTTTTTCCGATACTTTGCCCGCCAAATAAAGCATCTCTTAACAAAATATAGGCAAGATAAGCTAACCCACCGATAGATACTAAAAAGGTTATACCAGTTGCTCCATAAAGAAAAACGCCTAAATAATAAATGACAGAACCAATTATTCCGTCAATAAAAATGCCTAAAAATCTGTTTAATTTTGAAACTTCCATTGTATTTGTTTTAATTGTTTATTATCTCAAATATATAAAAAAAACTTATTTTTTTAACATTTTTGCATGTATAATACTATCTTTTTTTTTGTATCACAAAAAATGAAATAGTTTAGAGTTTAATGTTTCCATATTAATAATATATCATCCACTAAATCTATTAAGTTCAAGTAGCTTTGGTTTCATTTTTTTACAATTACTAAAAAATAAATTTTACGTATTGGAAATTGCCTATTTCATAAATTTAATCGTATTTTTGCCAAGTTTTTTAAACAACTACAACTACAAACCACAACACAATGAATCAAACGAAGTATATTTTTGTTACTGGAGGTGTTACTTCTTCCTTAGGAAAAGGAATTATAGCAGCTTCTCTAGCTAAATTGCTACAAGCAAGAGGGTATCGAACGACTATTCAAAAATTTGACCCTTACATTAATGTCGATCCAGGTACACTTAACCCATATGAACATGGAGAATGCTATGTAACTGATGATGGTGCAGAAACAGATTTAGATTTAGGACATTACGAGCGTTTTTTAAATGTACCTACATCACAAGCAAATAACGTTACCACAGGAAGAGTATATTTATCTGTTATCGAAAAAGAAAGAAGAGGAGAATTTCTTGGTAAAACGGTTCAAGTTGTGCCACATATTACTAATGAAATCAAATCACGAATGCAATTGTTAGGTCAAAGTGGCAATTTTGACATTGTAATTACTGAAATAGGAGGTACAGTAGGAGATATTGAATCGTTACCTTATATTGAGTCGGTGCGTCAATTGTTATGGGAATTAGGTGATGAAAATGGAATTGTAATTCATTTAACTTTAGTGCCTTACCTAGCTGCTGCTGGCGAATTAAAAACAAAACCTACACAGCATTCGGTGAAAACCTTGATGGAAAGTGGAATTAAAGCAGATATTTTAGTTTGTAGAACAGAACATGAATTATCTGATGATTTACGTCAAAAATTAGCTTTATTCTGTAACGTAAAAAAAGAAGCCGTAATTCAGTCTATTGATGCTTCCACCATTTATGATGTACCTAATTTAATGTTGGAAGAAGGTCTAGATAAAGTTACCTTACAAAAATTAGGATTGCCAGAGAAAAACAATCCAGATTTAACACAATGGAATGAGTTTTTACAGAAACATAAAAATCCAAAGCATGAAATCAATATTGGACTAGTTGGAAAATATGTGGAATTACAAGATTCTTACAAATCCATTTTAGAAGCTTTTATTCATGCGGGTGCTGCCAATGAGACTAAAGTGAACATTATTTCGATTCATTCAGAACATTTAGATGTCAAAACGGCAGAAAAACACTTAAAAGGATTAGATGGCATACTAGTTGCTCCTGGTTTTGGAAACAGAGGTATTGAAGGAAAAATAGAAACCGTTCGTTATGCGCGTGAAAATAACATTCCTTTTTTAGGAATTTGTTTAGGAATGCAAATGGCTGTTATTGAATTTGCTCGTACTATTTTAGGATTTACAGATGCTAATTCAACAGAAATGAATGAAAATTCATCTCATCCAGTTATTAATTTAATGGAAGAGCAGAAAGATATTGAAAATATGGGAGGAACCATGCGCTTAGGTGCTTGGAAATGTAGTTTAAAAGAAAATACGTTGGCTAACCAAATTTATGGAACTACAGAAATTATGGAACGTCATCGTCATCGATATGAATTTAATGGAAAATATTTGAACGAACTGGAAAGCGCTGGGCTTATTGCTTCCGGAATCAATCCAGAAACTGGTTTGGTAGAAGTAATAGAGATTAAAAACCATCCTTTCTTTATAGGCGTTCAGTATCATCCAGAATATAAAAGTACAGTTGCTAATCCACATCCGTTGTTTGTGAGTTTTGTGAAAGCTGCTGTAGCATATAAAAATAAATAGAGTTTGAAGCGAATGGCTTGGTAATTGTTGCAATCCATTTTCCCGCTTTACGTTACCATCTGTTTGGATAACAAAAAACATATCAAAGAATATTTGATATTTGATCCAAACAGGATGTTCACTGCAATCGGGGCTATTCCTTTTTCTATTCGATAATTAGTAGTAATATTAATTTCTAGGAGCATTGGCTTATAGAACAAATAATTAAAATGGAAGAAAAAAAGTTTGATTTTAAATCAATTATTGGATTTGTATTAATTTCTGGTATTTTAATGTGGATGATGTATTCAAATCAACCCACACCTGAAGAATTAAAAGAAAAAGAAAAACAAGAACAGGCTAAAAAAGAGCAAGAAGAAAAGCAAGATGTAGTGGCATCACCAGCAACTGCTAGTATCGAATCAGATTCTATTTCTAAAGAGAAAGCAAAAGCGGCTTTAGGAACTTTCGCGTATTCAGCTACTTTACCTTCAGCTAAAGAAGAAGTTACAGAAATAAAAAATGATGTTCTTTCTTTAAAAATAGCAAGTAAAGGAGGTTACATTGTTGATGCAACTGTTTTAGGTTACGACAAATTTCAAAAAAAATCCAATCAACCTGTAAAAATCATCAAAGATAACAATGCTAAATTTGACTTAGCTTTAAATACAACAGATAACAGATTGTTGCATACTTCCGATTTATTTTTTGAACCAAAAGTTTCTAAAGAAGGGGATAATCAAGTAGTAACCATGCAGTTAAAAGCAGGGCCAACACAATTTTTAGAGTATCGTTATGTATTGAAACCAGGTGAGTATATGTTGGATTTTTCTATACGTTCACAAGGTTTAGAAAATGTGATCAATACCACTAAACCAGTTGATTTAGAATGGCAATTGAAAACTTATCGTAATGAGAAAAGTATCTCTTATGAGAATAGATATACAGAATTAGTTTTTGAATATGAAGGAGGAAAAGACGATTATTTAAATGCGGCTAGAGATTCTGAAGATACTGCTGAAGAAGTAACCTATATCGCTTTCAAACAGCATATGTTTACTTCAGTCTTATTAACAGATACTCCTTTTAAATCAGCTAAATTTGTTTCTGACAATTTGGTTGATGATGAAGAGAAAGATACCATTTTCACTAAAAATTTTATCGCTCAAGTACCTTTGGAAGTTAAAAATGGTACGATTAATTATAATATGAATTGGTATTACGGACCTGCTAAATATCAGATTTTAAATGATTATGATAGAAATTTAGATGAAATTATGCCACTTGGTTGGGGAATTTTTGGTTGGATTAACCGCTATATTTTTATTCCTGTATTTGGATTCATCTCAAGTATAGGTATAGGATATGGTTTTGCCATTATTATATTTACTATCTTGGTAAGATTAGTTATGTCTCCAGTAACTTATAAATCATATGTTTCTCAAGCTAAAATGAAAGTACTTCGCCCAGAAATTGCGGAATTAAACGAAAAGTACAAAGATAATGCAATGAAGAAACAACAAGAAACGATGAAGCTGTATTCAAAAGCAGGAGTAAATCCTATGGCAGGATGTTTACCCGCTTTAATGCAAATGCCTGTTTTTTACGCTTTATTTCAATTCTTTCCATCGATGTTCGACTTAAGACAGAAAAGTTTCCTCTGGGCAAATGATTTGTCATCGTATGATAGTATCTATGAGTTGCCTTTCCGTATTCCTTTATATGGAAGTCACGTGAGTTTATTCCCAATTTTGGCATCTATTGCGATTTTCTTTTATATGAGAATGACAACAGGTGATCAACAAATGAGCGCACCTACACAAGAAGGTATGCCAGATATGAGTAAAATAATGAAGATTATGATTTATATTTCTCCGTTAATGATGTTATTCTTCTTTAATAATTACGCGTCTGGTTTATCATTATATTATTTTATCTCTAACTTAATTACTATTGGAATTATGTTAGTAATTAAAAATTATATTGTAAAAGAGGACAAGATTCACGCTCAAATACAAGAAAATAAATCAAAACCCAAAACAGAAAGTAAGTTCCAAAGAAAAATGAGGGAAATGATGGAACAAGCAGAAGCACAAAAGAAAAAATAATTGAATACTATTTTTATATACATCCCTATTTTGCTAAATAGGGATTTTTTTTAAACAATAATTTAGAAATTGTTATAAAATAAAGTATAATTTTAAAGTAAATAGATAGCTAATATCTTTAAAAAAGATTATAAAAAGCTTAAAAAAAACAGTTAATACAACATGAAAACTTTAATCATCGGTTATGGAAATATGGGACAAACATATGCTAATAGCTTTGTAAGTTCTCGATTTATCTCAGCTACAGATATAAACATCTTACATCGAAGTAATGTAAGTAACAAAAATAAATTCTCTATTTCAGAATCAAATTTTTATACGCAACCAGAAACTAAATTATTCGATGTAGATATTATTATACTAGCTGTTAAGCCTCAGGATTTTGACACTTTGGCACAACAAATACAATTGTTTGTACATAACGAACATCTTATTTTATCTGTTATGGCAGGAATACCTATGCAAGTTATTCAGGATAAACTAGGTTGTGAAAAAGTTATCCGTTCCATGCCAAATATTCCTACTCAAATAGGCTTAGGAATGACTGTTTTTTGTGCCTCTCCAAAGGTTGATCGCAAAGAATTATTTATTATTCAGAATTTGATAAATACTACAGGGAAATCAATTTATATTGAAAAAGAAACGATGCTGAATGCTACTACAGCCGTTTCCGGTAGTGGACCTGCTTATGTGTTCTATTTTATGAATGCAATGATTGAAGCGGCAATAGATTTAGGATTTTCAAAATCTGAGGCTGAATTTTTGGTAAACCAAACCTTTATTGGAGCCGTACAATTGCAAAACCGAAGCGATTTATCTCATCAAGAATGGATCGAAAAAGTGGCCTCTAAAAAAGGAACTACCGAAGCTGCATTATTACTTTTTAAAGAGCATTATGTTTTGGATTCTATAAAAAAAGGAATTTTTGCGGCTAATAATAGAGCAGAAGAATTAGGGAAATAAAAAATCCCTACTAATAATTCATTAATAGGGATTTTTGTAAGAAATTCAGATAGTTTTTGAATTTATAATGTTGGTTGTAAAACCTTATCTACAGCATGTATCATTCCATTAGCACATTGAACATCAGTTATTATTATATTAGCTTGTGTGGTCGATTGATCTGTTATTTTTGGTGTAGCAGGTGCAGATAAATCAATAGTTATATTTTGTTCTGGATTAGTTATCATTGGTATAACTTGAGCATCAGTTAATGCCGATGATTCTACATTACCAGCAGCAGTAACATGGTACTGAAGTACAGTAGAAACTTGTTCTGGAGTTGCATTTTCAGCAAAACCACCAGAGCCAACAGCAACCGCAAACGCATCATTCGTTGGCGCAAATACAGTTAAAGGATTTGTGTTTGTAGTTAAGGCTGTAGCTATTGCACTTTGATCACCAAAACCGTTTCCATTCGTGTCTGTACTTGTTACTACGGTTACTAATGTAGAAAAATTTGGATTTGCCATGGCATGATCTACAATCGTTGCTAAACCAAGTACTGCATCTACCTGATGAATAACACCATTTGTTGCTAGAATATCTGTAGCAGTTACACTAGCAACTCCATTAATTATCACACCATTTTCAGTATTAATAAATAAGCTGAGTGTATTGGTAGATGAGGCAGAACCTTTACCTAACGATTTTACATATCCTGTGGAAAGATTTGATGATAAATTTGTTCCCATAAGCACATGATTCAATAAGATTTCTTTTAAAACAGGTACTGGTACATCATCTAAAGAAGTGTAATTGTTAGCTGTTAAAAATGCACTAAATGCATCATTAGTAGGAGCAAAAACTGTAAAAGGACCATTTTGGTCTAATGTTTGTACTAATCCTGCTTTATCTAATGCAGCAACTAAATTGGTAAATTGTGGTGATCTAGATGCAACTGCAGCAATACTATTGTTTACTGGGGTTACCACAGTATCATCATCTGTACATGAAAACATCGTTAGAAATGTTGTCGCGATTAAAGTTAATTTGATTAATTTTGCAAAGTTTTTCATAGCTTTTTGTTTTATTGTTTAAACAAATTTAAAAAACTTTAAACAAAATAAAATAGATAAGACAATAAAAATGAAAAATTTAACGTTCAGTTAAAAACTGTTCAACCAATTGATTATAAAAATAATACTTATATATTTTAAATGAGAGTGATGAAATTATATACTGTTTTACTTTTTTCCTTATTGCTTTGTTTTGATGCTCATTCACAAGAACAAACGAATCAAATGGATGCCAATGGTAAAAGGCATGGTGTTTGGAAAGGAGTTCACAAAGAATCTAAAAGACCGCGTTATGAGGGTAAATTTAATCATGGCAAAGAAACAGGTATTTTTAAATACTTTGACGACACTAAAGCGGGTACGGTTATAGCTACTAGAGATTTTTCTAAAGGAGATGGGTCTTGTTATGCTATTTTTTATCATCAAAATGGTAAAAAAGTAAGCGAAGGGTTATTAGTTGATAAATTGCCGCAAGGAGAATGGAAATATTATCATTTTGATAGCGACCAATTATTATCTGTAGAAAATTATAAACAAGGAAAATTAAACGGAATAAGAAAGGTTTTTTACCAAGATGGTTCGCTTGCAGAACATGCCAATTATGTGAATGGTAAATTAGATGGTGTATATAAAAAATATGCTGAAAATGAAACGATACTTGAAGAAGTAAGTTATAAAGATGGTAAATTGCATGGTACTGCATTATATTATGATGGTAAAGGGAATTTAAATGTAAAGGGACAATATAAAAACGATCGCAAATGGGGTTATTGGGAAACTTATGAAAACGGTAAGTTAATTTCAAAAGAGAAAATTTCAAAGGAAACCAGAAAAACATTTCACTTAGAAAAAAATAAAGAAGGTAAAATGGCACCAACAGAATTAAAGCCAAAAAATAAAATTGAATAAAATGAAAAGAGTAGTAGTAGGGTTATCTGGTGGAGTAGACTCTAGTGTGGCCGCTTATTTACTGCAAGAGCAAGGATATGAAGTAATTGGCCTTTTTATGAAAAATTGGCATGATGATTCTGTAACAATATCTAATGAATGTCCTTGGTTAGAAGATAGTAACGACGCACTTTTAGTTGCTGAAAAATTAGGAATTCCTTTTCAAACAGTTGACTTATCTGAACAATATAAAGAGAAGATTGTAGATTATATGTTCAAAGAATATGAACATGGAAGAACTCCCAATCCAGATGTTTTATGTAATCGGGAAATAAAGTTTGATGTTTTTATGAAAATAGCACTATCATTAGGTGCTGATTATGTAGCTACAGGACATTATTGTAGAAAAGGAACTATTGAAAATGAAGGTAAGAAAATATATCAATTGCTAGCAGGTAAAGATGCAAACAAAGACCAATCTTATTTTTTGTGTCAGTTGTCTCAAGAACAGTTAGCAAAAGCATTATTTCCAATTGGAGAATTAACCAAACCACAAGTTAGAGAAATAGCTGCCAAGTTAGATTTAATCACAGCAGAAAAAAAAGATTCTCAAGGACTTTGTTTTATTGGGAAAGTACGTTTGCCCGAATTTTTGCAACAACAATTACAACCCAAAGAAGGTATTATTATTGAAGTTCCCGAAGAGGCAGCTATTTTTAATCAAGAGATTCCAACATTTAATTCAGAAGAAGAATTTTTTGCTTACGAATCAAGAAATAGAGATTATTCTAACGAAATAGGAAAAGCTGTTGGAAAACATCAGGGAGCTCATTATTTTACCAAAGGGCAAAGAAAAGGATTAAATGTAGGAGGAACCAAAGAAGGATTGTATGTCATTGAAACCGATGTAGAAAAAAATATTATCTACACTGGTCAAGGAGCAAATCATCCAGGATTATTTAAAAAAGCACTATTTATAAAAAATGAAGAAGTTCATTGGATACGAGAAGATCTAGCTTTGTTCCCTCATCAAACCATGGAAGTAATGGCACGTATTCGCTATCGTCAACCTTTACAAAAGGCGATTTTGCATCAATTTGAAAATGGAATGTATGTTGTATTTGATGAACCTCAATCTGCTATTACAGAAGGGCAGTTTGTAGCTTGGCATCAAGATGATGAAGTATTAGGTAGTGGAGTAATTTCTTAATTTTTTATGGAAAACATATTTTTTATTATTGCAGGATTAGTTTTGTTAGTTTTAGGAGGGGATTGGTTATTAAAATCTTCAGTAGGATTATCCTATCGATTAAATATCTCAAAAATTATTGTAGGCTTAACAGTTGTCTCCTTTGCTACATCGGCACCCGAAATGATAGTGAGTGTTAAAGCTGCAATGAATGGCTTTCCAGACATCGCATTAGGAAATGTTATTGGTTCAAATATTGGTAATATTGGGCTAGTATTAGGTGTTGTTTTGCTAATAAACGCAATACAAGTAGATCGAAGTTTTTATATTACAGATTGGCCCACTAAAATGATAGCTTCTCTTCTATTATTCATTTTTTTGATTCTAGACGGAGGACTAACAAGAGTAGACGGTTTCTTATTTATGGCATTATTGGTCATTTTTTTAATTATATTAATTAGAAATAACCAAAAAGTGCAAATCGATATTGAAGACACTGCAAAAGAGAAACCAATGCCTTATTTTAAAATTTTAGGATTTTTAGTGGTTGGAGGTGTCGCTTTGTGGGGCGGTTCAGAATTATTAGTAGAGGGAGCGGTTAGTTTGGCGACAAATTTAGGGGTGAGTAAAAGAGTAATTGCTATTACCGTTGTATCTATTGGGACAAGTATTCCAGAATTAGCCTCTTCTATTATTGCAGCCATTAAGAAAGAAAACGACATATCCATTGGTAACATTATTGGTTCAAATATTTTTAATATTTTGAGTGTTTTAGGAGTTACTGCTATAATTCATCCCATAGAAAAAGTAGATGTTCGTATTATTCATCAAGATATATATTGGATGTTAGGATTTGCTTTTATTTTGTTACCAATGGTAGTTTTACCCAAAAGAGGTAGTCTCAGTCTAAAAGAAGGAATTTTATTATTGTTTGCATATGGTGTTTTTTTATATTTCACTGTAATTTAAACCAGCTAAAGTTCAGAATTTCATATATTTGGATACAAATATTTACAATATGAAAAAAATAGCTACTCTCTTATTATTTGTACTTTCATTTTCTTCTTTTGCTCAAGAAGAAGATGCATGGGTATATTTTGTAGACAAGCCAGACGAAGTTTATTATGCCAATAATCCATTAGAAATGCTAAGCCAGAGAGCCTTAGATAGAAGAACAACACAAAATATAGCTTTGGATTTAAAAGATATTCCTATTTCTCAAACTTATATGGCACAAGTTGAAGCTGCTACAGGAATAACTGTCATGGCGAAGTCAAAATGGTTGAATGCATTGCATATTAGAGGTTCACAAACGAATATACAAGCATTAACTGCCTTATCATTTGTAGACCATGTACAATTTGCAAATCATAGTTTGAATCCTACCAATAGAGGAGTTGCATATTCAACTTCTCATAGAAATAATGAAGCTTTTGAAATAATGGCTAATTATAACTATGGTAATTCGAGTAATCAAATTCAAATGTTAAACGGACATTTATTACATCAACAAGATTATACAGGTCAAGGCAAGGTTATTGCTGTTTTAGACGCTGGATTTCCGGGTGTGAATACAGCTTCTTCATTTCAAAGATTACGTGATAATAATTTAATTTTGGGAGGTTATAATTTTCCAGATAGAAGTTCTAATTTTTATACTAGAAATTCACATGGCACCAATGTACTTTCTACAATGGGTGGTTATGTTGATGGGCAATTAGTAGGGACAGCACCTGATGCTGGCTATTATTTATTTATTACAGAAGATGTAAATTCTGAAAATCCTGTTGAAGAATCTTATTGGGTAGAAGCATTAGAAATGGCAGACAGTTTAGGTGTAGATGTGGTAAATTCTTCATTAGGATATGGTGAATATGATAATGCAAGTTATAGTTATTCTTATTCTCAACGCAATGGGCAAATAGGGTTTGCCTCTCGTGGTGCTGGTATCGCTCATTTAAAAGGTATTGTATGCGTGATAAGTGCAGGAAATGAAGGAAACACTTCAGAACCTCATATAGGTATACCTGCAGATGCGGATCATGTATTGACAGTAGGTGCTGTGAACAGTTCAGAAGCTTATGCTAGTTTTAGTTCTATAGGACCTTCTTTTGACGGTAGAGTTAAACCAGATGTTTGCGCCAAAGGGCAAAGTGCTACTGTTAGTAGTACGACAGGAGCAATTACTACTTCTAATGGGACGTCTTTTTCAAGTCCAATTTTAGCTGGTATGGTAGCTACATTTTGGTCAGCTTTACCTAATTTAACCGCAGATGAAGTAATTCAATTTGTAAGAGAATCAGCAGATCAATATACTACTCCAGATATTTACAAAGGCTATGGTGTTCCCGATTTTCAATTGGCTCTTAACAATGTCTTAAGTACAGAATCTTTTGTAAAGCAAAGCCTTACTTTTTATCCAAATCCAGTAGGAAATTCATTATATATTAAAGGAAATTATTTTGACAAAGGAGAGTTTAAATTATATAATGGTTTAGGGCAGAAAGTGTTACAAATTGTAGTTTTGCAAAATGATCAAAAAATATCTTTAGAAAGTCTAGCTCCAGGAATTTATGTCTATGATTTTTCTGCTAATAATACTAACTTGCAGGGCAAATTAATCAAGCAGTAATGAATAGAATTACCCAACTTTTCAATATAAAATATCCAATTGTTCAAGGAGGAATGATTTGGAACAGTGGTTATAAATTAGCAAGTGCAGTTAGTAATGCTGGTGGTTTAGGCTTAATAGGAGCAGGTTCAATGTATCCTGATGTCTTAAGAGAGCATATACAAAAATGTAAAAAAGCTACCGATAAACCTTTTGGTGTAAATGTTCCTATGTTATATCCTAATATAGAAGAAATTATGCAAATTATTGTTGAAGAAGAGGTTAAAATAGTTTTTACTTCTGCAGGAAATCCCAAAACATGGACATCTTTTTTAAAAGAGAATGGTATCACTGTTGTTCATGTTGTAAGTAGTTCAAAATTTGCTTTAAAAGCACAAGATGCTGGAGTTGATGCAGTGGTTGCTGAAGGTTTTGAAGCTGGAGGTCATAATGGAAGAGAGGAAACCACTACTTTAACTTTAATTCCTATGGTTAAACAACATTTACATATTCCTTTAATCGCTGCAGGTGGTATTGCAACAGGAAAAGGGATGTTAGCCGCTATGGTATTAGGTGCAGATGGTGTGCAAATGGGAAGTCGTTTTGCCGCTTCATTAGAATCAAGCGCTCATGATAATTTTAAAACTACTATTATTAATACAAATGAAGGGGATACGGTATTGACATTGAAAGAATTAGCTCCCGTTAGACTCGTTAAAAATAAATTTTACAACGATCTTCAAAAGTTATATACCCAATGTCCATCAGTAGAAGATTTAAAAACACTGTTAGGTAGAGCAAGAGCTAAAAGAGGTATGTTTGAAGGTGATTTAGAGGAAGGAGAACTAGAAATTGGTCAAATTGCAGGAGTAATTCATGATATTTTACCAGTTAAAGATATTATTGAAAGTGTTGTACAAGAATTTAATTTTGAAAAAGAAGCGATGCGTAATTTCGCTTTTTAATAGGATAAGAATTTTTGATTATGGTACTTAAATTTATTAAAAAAATAGACAAAACGTTTCTCTATACTGTTAAAAACTTTTATACTAATGAAATTCTTTAAAATTATTGCATTCATTACTTTGTTTTCTTTAAGTTATTCTTTTGGACAACAATTCAATTTTCAAACGACCTCTTTATCTGTATTACAGAAAGATAAAAAAGGAAATTGGGGAAAATGGAGTACTCCTGAAAAGGTAAAAGTTATCGTAAAATTAGATTATGATAAAAACAAAATTATTATTTATTCAAATGTTATTCAGTATTACTCTGTTGTAGAATATTTACAAAAAGAAATTACTAAAGTTGATGAAATCAATTCGTATTTATGTAAAAATATTGATGGCTATCCTTTTAAAATATCTTTTATAGTAAGAAAAGATTTAAAAAATAAAACCCAATTATATGTGTATGGTGAAGATTATATTTTCTGTTATGATATTGTAGAAATTGTAAAATAATACCATTAAAACTTTCAAAATTTTAAAAATTACCATGAAAAAGTTTATCCTACTTATTGCTAGTTTATTCATTTCTATTATCAATGCTCAAGACAAACCAAAATTAGTTATTGGAATTGTTGTTGACCAAATGAAAATGGAGTATTTGTACCGTTTTTCAGATGATTTTTCTGAAAATGGTTTTAAACGTCTTATGAAAGATGGTTATACATTTCATAATACGCATTACAATTATATGCCTACATTTACAGGTCCAGGTCATGCTTCTATTTATACAGGAACCACACCAAGTGTTCATGGAATTGTAGGAAATACTTGGTTTAACAAAGCCATTAGTAAAGAAATGTATTGTACGGATGATAATTCGGTTACAACTTTAGGTAATGGTACAGATTATGAAGGTAAAATGTCACCTAAAAATTTAGTAAGTACAACAATTACTGATGAATTGAAATTAGCAACTAACTTTCAAGGAAAAGTAATAGGAATAAGTTTAAAAGATAGAGGAGCAATTCTGCCAGCTGGTCATTTTGCAGATTGGGCATTTTGGTACAGTAAAACAGGAGCATTTGTTTCGAGTACTTATTATGGTGATAAATTACCAGATTGGGTTACCCAATTTAACAATGAAAAAAATTACGAGAAATACCTCAATAAAAAATGGGAGCTTTTTAAACCAAAAGAAGTGTATAACGAAAGTTTGAATGATAATAATCCATACGAAGGAAAATTATATAAGAAAATACCTTTTTTTCCTTATAATATGAAAGAGATGTATGAAAATAATGATGCTGGAGTATTGCGATCTACACCTTTCGGAAATAATTTAATAGCTGATTTTGCCATGAAAGCTATTGAAAAAGAAAACTTAGGAAAAGATAATATTACCGATTTTTTAACGGTTAGTTTCTCTTCTACTGATTATATTGGTCATTTGTTAGGACCTCGTTCTATAGAACTTCAAGATACTTATTTACGATTGGATCAAACTTTAGCCGATTTTCTAATGTATTTAGATAAAAATGTAGGTAAAAATAATTATTTGGTTTTTCTAACAGCAGATCATGCTGGAGCAGAAAATGTGACTTATCTAAAAGATAATAAATACAATGTCGATCAGGTTAATGCTAGAAAGTTTACTACAGATTTAGAAACCTTTTCTAAAGAAAAATATGGGGAAAATTTGCTTTTAAATTATTCCAATTCCAATATTTTTTTCAATAAAGAAAGTATTGATGCTAGTAATTTGGATATAGAAGAAGTAAAAAATAGTTTTAAGAAATTTATTTATACTCAAAATTTTATTAGAAGAGTATACACAGATACTGAAATATTAGCAAATTCAGGAAATGATATTTATCTTAATGCTATTGCTAAAGGATTTGACCCTATACAAAATGGAGATATTATCATTTTAGAAAAACCAGGCTATTTAGAATATGGTGCAACTGGAACAACTCATGGTTCACCTTATACTTATGATACTCATGTACCACTATTATTTTATGGATGGAAAATAAAACCAGGCGCTTCATATAATAAAAAAGAAATTACTCAAATTGCACCTACAGTTGCTTTAAAGTTAAAAATAACATTGCCAAGTGGAACGGAAGCAAAAGTTTTAGAAGAAATAGTAGAATAATTTTTATGTCATTAGTCTCTTATAAAAAATATCCAACTAGTGCACAAGCCAAAGAAGTAGCCACTCTTTTAAGCAAGCATAATATTCTAAATGAATATGTTGAAAATAAAAATACATTAGATTCCAACTTTAGTAGCGTTTTATTAGAAGAATATGAAATTAAAATAAAGCCAGAAGATTTTAAAAAAGCAGACGAAGTTCTTTTTGAAGATGCTTCACAAGTAATCGATTCTTTACCAGAGGATTATTATTTATTTTCGTTTACCAATAAAGAGCTAATTGATATTGTTATTAAGAAAGATGAATGGAACGAATTAGATTATGTTTTAGCCATACATTTACTAAAGTCAAGAGGTGTTTCAGTAACCGATGAAAGTATTGAAAAGGCTAATAATCAAAGAATTGCTGAATTAAAAAAGCCTGAAAAAAGTAATTCAGACTGGATTGCTGTAGGTTATATATGTGCACTATTAGGTGGTTTTTTAGGCTATGTAATAGGATATATTTTAGTCACACAAAAGAAGACCTTGCCTAATGGAGAAAGAGTGTATGTTTATTCTGAATCGGATAGAAAACACGGTAAAAATATCTTATATTTAGGAATATTTTCTTTTGTACTTTCCTTAATTTTGGTTTTATTTTTATAATGTAATGAAATTTAAAGTTATTAAAATAATTGCTGTAGTTTTTATTCTTTTTGCAGTTATTAATGTTACTGGAATGTTTTTTTTAAACTTGAAAATTTTTAATAAGGAATTAAAAACATCTTTTAAAAGAAATGCATATTATTCATCATCGGAACATGCAGATGTAGAAAGATATCATCAGAAAATCGAAATTTATACTTATAAGTTAGATAGTTTATTAGAGATTAATCCAGTTCAAACGGAATTATTTGCTGATAAATTAATCCAAAAATATAAAAAT
Organism: Flavobacterium sp. J27; assembly: GCF_004303025.1. GTDB lineage: Bacteria > Bacteroidota > Bacteroidia > Flavobacteriales > Flavobacteriaceae > Flavobacterium. The sequence continues at coordinate 100,697 of NZ_PJQW01000002.1, forward strand.
GAATCTGTCTTTTATAAATATAAAGCGATTGCTTTATTTGATCAAAAAAGATATGAAGAAGCATTACAGCTTTTTAAAAAAAATCGCATTAAATATCTAGGAACTCCTCAATCTAATGATAATTACAGAAATATAGCCATTTGTTTTGAAAATTTAAAACAATTTGATTCAGCTGTTTATTATTATAAAAAAGCCTCTTTAGATGATTCTTTTTTTAGAATAGCAACTTGTTTTGAAACTAAAAAAGAAAATGATAGCGCCATTTATTATTATTCTATTTTATTAAAAGAATTAGAGTCTAGCGAAAACAAAATCTATCAAATAAAAAATATCGATTTTTTAAAACAAAAAATAGCCATTCTAAAACGTAAAAATTTGTAATATTTTTACATGTTTCACAATAATAAGATAAAATGTTATAAACGTGTATATTTGTGTTAATAATTTGTTAATACATTCTAAAAAAGTAAGATAAATAGGTTGTTTTATCTATTTTTTAAATGCTTATGAAGTATTTTATCTGTAAAAAATGTTTTTTATCGTGATTTGAAACAAATTTAATTTTTTAATTCATAAGCTAAAAGATTATATTTGTTTCAAACCAAACAAACAAAACATGAAAAAAAACTACCTATTTTTAATGGGCATATTCTATTGTTCATTAGTGAGAGCTCAGGTTGGTATTAATACTACTATGCCTTCAGCAACTTTAGAAATTCAATCATCTAATATTTCAAACCCAAGTCCTACCGATGGTTTGTTAATTCCCAGAGTAACAAATTTATCGCAAATTAATCCGTCACTTGCTCAAGAAGGAATGTTAATTTATGTGTCAACTGATGTTACTAAGAATGCAAAAACATATTCCAAAGGTTTTTATTTTTGGGACAATGAAATGGAAGATTGGCTGTCAATAAGCTCTAGCGAATGGAAATCTGGCTCAAATTTAAATGGAGAATCTTTAATCTATTCCACATTAGCAAATGCTAATGGTACAAACATAGTAGTTACCGATACAGGTAAAATAGGAATTGGGTTGCAAAATCCAACTGCAAAATTAAATTTGCCTGCCGCTGACGGTTTATCCTATTCAGCCCCTTTAAAGTTTACTCCAGGAACCAACCTAATACAACCTGAATCTGGCGCTATGGAATATGATGGAACCAATTTATATTTTACCAATTCTTCATCAGTTAGAGAAGTAATGATGAAAGGAGTTGTTTTAAATGATATGCTCGATTTTCCTTCCATTTCAAATTTATCTTCTTATGAATTAGAAATACCAATTACAGGTATCTCGTCGAATAGTATTTGCAATTGTAATCCAGAAGGAGGATTAGAAAGTGGTTTAACTTGGAGTTGTTACATCAGCAACAATGCTATAAAAATAAGATTATTAAATGCTTCTATTTTAGGAGCAGTAGATCCAGTTAGTAGAAATTGGAAGATTACCGTTTTTAACCTTAATTAAAATAAAAAACAGTACCAAAGTGATTTGGTACTGTCTTTTTAAAATTAAAATTAACTACTAGGAATTAAACTTTCGTTCAATATATCTATTTCAACTTGATTTCGAATAATATCCTCAAAAGTTTCTCTTTGCCTTATTAAATGACCTTTTCCATTTATCCAAAGAACTTCTGCAGGTTTTACTCTGGAATTATAATTGGAAGCCATAGAAAAACAATAAGCTCCGGCATTTTTAAAACACAAAATATCACCTTCATGAATTTCTGAAATACGTCTGTTATTCGCAAAAGTATCTGTTTCACAGATATAGCCTACTACAGAATAATAACGTTCTTTTCCTTTTGGATTTGAAATGTTTTCAATGTAGTGTTGTGATCCATACAACATCGGTCTAATCAAATGATTAAAACCACTATCAATGCCTGCAAAAACAGTTGACGTTGTTTGTTTTACTACATTTACTTTAGCCAGAAAAAAACCTGCTTCACTCACTAAAAATTTACCTGGCTCAAAAGCAAGAGTTAATGGTTTGCCATATTCTTTTTCGAAAGCAAGAAAACGCTTGGTTAATTTTTTTCCAAACTCTTCTACATTAGTTTCGATATCATCTTTTTTGTAAGGTACTTTAAAGCCACTACCAAAATCGATAAATTCCAGATTTTTAAAATTCTTAGCTGTTTCAAATAAAATTTCTGCAGCATATAAGAAAACATCTACATCTAATATATCGGAACCTGTATGCATGTGAATTCCATTAATATTCATGTTTGTATTTTCAATAATGCGAAGTAAATGTGGTAATTGATGTATAGAAATACCAAATTTACTATCAATATGACCAACAGAAATATTAGCATTACCACCTGCCATAACATGTGGGTTGATTCGCACGCAAACTGGTGTTTTTGGGTGTTTTGTTCCAAATTGTTCTAAAAATGATAGATTATCAATATTTATTTGAACACCCATTTCAGCTACTTTCTCAATTTCTTCCAATGAAACACCGTTTGGAGTATACATAATTTCTTGTGGATCAAAGCCTGCATGTAAACCAAGCATAACTTCTTCAATCGAAACCGTATCTAATCCTGAACCTAATCTTTTTAAAACTTTTAAAATAGATATATTCGACAAAGCTTTAACAGCATAGTGAATTTTAAACTGTTCTACTTTTGAAAAAGCACTAGTTAATCTTTTATATTGTGTTTCAATTTTTGAAGCATCATAAACATATAGTGGTGACCCAAATTCTTCAACTAATTGTAATAATTCCTGATTTTTCATCTTCCTTTTTTTATGCAAATTAAAAACATTTAGTACAAGCAATAATTAAAAAGGTGTTAATTAAACAAAAAATAACATTTAGTTATAAATGTAACAATATTAAAACTTTTTAAATTAAGTTCTAAGCACCAAAGAATTCCAAATTATCCTTAAAAATGTTAGCCAATTAGAAATTAGTTTGTTATTTTTGTGGCACTTTTTAAAAAGAAATAACCTATTATATTATGAATTTACACGAATATCAAGGTAAAGAAATATTAGCTAGCTATGGAGTACGTATTCAACGTGGGCATGTTGCTAATAACGCTGAAGAAGCTGTAGCTAAAGCAAAACAACTAACTGCTGAAACAGGAACTGGTTGGCACGTTATTAAAGCTCAAATTCACGCTGGTGGTCGTGGAAAAGGAGGAGGAGTAAAATTAGCTAAAAATTTAGATCAAGTAGCTGAATTAGCAGGTCAAATTATTGGAATGGATTTAATTACACCTCAAACCCCACCAACAGGTAAAAGAGTTCATAAAGTTTTAGTAGCAGAGGATGTTTATTATCCAGGTGAAAGTGAAACTTCAGAATTTTATATGTCAGTTTTATTAAATAGAGGAAAAGGTAGAAATATGATTATGTATTCTACTGAAGGAGGAATGGATATTGAAGAAGTAGCTGAAAAAACACCTCATTTAATTTTTACTGAAGAGATTGATCCTGCTGTAGGTTTGCAAGGATTTCAAGCAAGAAGAATTGCTTTTAATTTAGGATTATCAGGTAATGCTTTTAAAGAGATGATAAAATTTGTTGACGCTCTTTACAAAGCTTACATAGGTTCTGATGCTTCAATGTTTGAAATTAACCCTGTTTTAAAAACATCTGATGATAAAATTATTGCAGTAGATGCTAAAGTTGATTTAGATGATAATGCATTATTCCGTCATAAAGATTTAGCTGAAATGAGAGACGTTCGTGAAGAAAATCCAATTGAAGTTGAAGCTAAAGAAGTAGGTTTAAATTATGTTGACCTTGATGGAACTGTAGGATGTATGGTCAATGGTGCTGGTCTTGCAATGGCAACTATGGATTTAATTAAGTACGCAGGTTTTGAACCAGCAAACTTCTTAGATGTAGGAGGAACGGCTGATGCAAAACGTGTGGAAACGGCTTTCCGTATTATTTTAAAAGATCCAAATGTAAAAGCTATTTTGATCAATATTTTTGGCGGAATTGTTCGTTGTGATAGAGTAGCTCAAGGTGTTGTAGATGCTTATAAAAATATGGGTGATGCAATTAAAGTGCCTATCATTGTGCGTTTACAAGGAACAAATGCAGAAATTGCAAAAGAATTAATTGATAATTCTGGTATGCCAATTTTATCTGCTGTACAATTCCAAGAAGCTGCGGATCAAGTTAAAGCGGCTTTATCGTAAATAAGATTGAAATCTTTAGTTATATATAAAAAATCTCAAGTTTTACTTGAGATTTTTTATTTTATATAATATCTAAATCAAACTCTAAAAAAAGATGCATTTTATGCACTAGTAGACAGAGAAATAAGATTATTATTGTTTGTGTTATTCTTTTTCTTAGTAATGGAGTTATGTGTTTGATTGTTAGGTGATTAATGGTAAAAAAGAGTAGAACTGAAATAAGACCTAGAATACTACCAATGCTTATAATGATAAAATTTTGTAAGGTTTCAACTAACTTTAAGTTTGTCGTTTTACCAATTTCTAAATAGATAAGAAACATCGAAAGCAAAATACTTAATGAAGTACAAGTAATGAAGAATAAAATTTTTTTTATGACTTTCATTTAGTTAGAATAAAAAAAATCTCAAACTTTTAAGAATGAGATTTATATTATGGAATTCAAAGTTTTTTTATTTAATAGCAATCATCGAGATTTCTACATTTACATTTTTCGGTAAACAGGCCACTTGAACCGTTTCTCTAGCTGGTGCCGTTTTTTCGTCAAAATAGCTTCCGTAAACCGTATTTATTTTAGTAAAGTCATTCATGTCACTAATAAAAATACTAGTTTTAATTACATTTTCAAAGGTCATTTCTGCAGCTTCTAAAACCGCTTTCATGTTTTCCATTACTTGTTTTGTTTCAGTTTCGATATCTGTTAAAACTAATTCACCATTAACCGGATTTATGGCAATTTGTCCAGAAGTGTATAAGGTGTTTCCAACTAAAACAGCTTGATTATAAGGACCAATAGGAGCAGGTGCTTTATCTGTAAAAATTATTTTTTTCATGTTTTTATTGTATAAATTGATTATCTAAAAACGCGATCTGGTAATTGATTCTTTTCCCATTTGATATCGCTTAATACAGAAGAACTAATACCGATGAAGAATCCCCAATAGGTATTGGTTCCAAATGGAACCCAATTGAAGTTCATTCTCCAGCTTTCTAAATCTCTTTCAAAACGCAACTGTGTAAATGTTACTCCTTTTTGTTTAAAATCATAACCTGAAGAAAAGCCTACTTTCCATTTTGGAGCTAATTCAACATTTCCAGATACCATTAAAGAATTTGAAGCTATTTCATTTTGACGATTACTGTTATTATAGGTTAAAGAATAGGCTAATCTTAAATCCCAAGGTAATTTAGTGTTGTACCAATCATTATTTTTATTTTCATTATCTTTTTCATCATCTTTAAAGAGGCTTTGCCTATTGTCATTTAAATTTGTTCCAGTACCAAATAAATCGTCTTGTCTGCCGCCATTTTGTTCTGTTTGATTTGAGCTATTTCCTTTTTTATCACCATCTGCACTTGAAAAACCATAATTGATAGTCATATTGGCGCTTGTCATTCTAAAAAGACTACCGCCGTTATCTATATTGTACGTGTCTATTCTACGTCCAGAATTATCTATTGCATAAGGGTCTAATGTAGCTCCAAAATTAACATTCATTTTTTGTTTGAATAATTGTGTTCCTCCACTAACTCTTACGGGAGACCAAGCTAATGAATCAGCAGCTAAATTATAGCTAGTTGAGAAATTTAAATTATTTAAAAGCATTACTTTTTTAGGTTCGCCTTTTTCACTCTCATCATCTCTTACTTTTGCTTCAAAAGTATTACTTAATGAAAAACCTAAACTGTTGGAATAACTTTTCCCTGGAACACCAAAAAGGCCGCCTTCAAAACGTGTATACTCTTGGTAAGTATTTCCTGTGGCATCTATGGCATAGGTATCATAATATTGATCAAAACTCGGTGTATATCCATATGAAACGCTAGGGCGCATTACATGTCTTAATGCTTGAATTTTTTTATCATCACCAAATTTAAATGTTCCATAAATTGTTGTTCCGATGCTTGCATTGAAATTATAGGTTCTGAAAGCATCAAAACCTTTCACATCTTCAGTAACAACTTTATTTTCTTCTTGACTAAAATATTTTTCGACAGTATTTAATGCCCAAACCTCATTATAACTTGCTCCTGTAGTAACACTAAAATAATTAAAAATTTTAAAATTGGTACTAATTGGAATAGTATGTTGAAACCCTGTTTTGGCATCTCTAAACATTTGAGGTTTAAAAAATAAAGAGTCGGCTGTAGTTATTCTATTTTCCCCTCTTAAATTGTATTGGAAATTTATATTTTTTATGAATCCTTTCTTTATACCATCTTTTGGAGCAAAAGGGAAAATACGATCAACACTTGCTTGAAGTGTAGGTAAAGTCATATTGATAACCTCTGTATTGGTATTTTGATTATGTGTCGCAGATAATGAAAAATTTACTTGAGGAACCGTTTGAAATGTTTTGGAATAGGATACAGAAGAACTTAAGTTGTTGTTTAAACTAGAACCAATGTTTGCTAAATTTACAGATTGTCTAAAATACTGACTACTACCTAAATTTACAGAGGCAGAAAAACGGGAATTAGCTGCTGCTTTAGCATCTTGACTATGAGACCACTGAATATTGTATTGCTTTGACTTTACATAATCAGGTAATCCTTTCTCGCTTTGTATATTATTTTCAAATCTAAAATTAACACGGCCATTAAATTTATACCTTTTGGCGTAACTGCTTTCAAAACGTAAACCATAACTGCCATTTGTATAGTAATCACCTAAAACAGCTAAATCATAATAATCACTTAAGGCAAAATAATAACCACCATTTTGTAAGAAATAGCCTTGCTGGTTTGATTGACCAGGTGTAGGAACAATAAAACCTGAGGTATTATCTTCCGACATTGGAAAATAGGCAAATGGTAAGAATACAGGAGTGGGTACATCTACAATTACTAAATGTGTAGGACCTACAACTACTTTTTTCTTAGGAACAAATTTTACTTTGGAAACAGCAAAATAATATTCAGGATCATCTACATTTTTAGAAGTAGTAATTCTAGCATTTTTTAAGAAAATTACAGAATCGTTTTCTCTTTTGGAGATTTCTGCTTTAATATTGAGTTCCCCTTGTTTTGTTCTTGAGTTCCAAACTAATGCTTTTTTTGTCTTAAAGTTAAAGCGAATAGAATCGGGTTCTATTACATTACTTCCTTGCTTAAAAATGGGATATTGTGTATAATTTCCTAAACTATCTTTAATTCTTCCAGCATATACTTCATTTTTTTCATAATTAAGAACGATAATTCCAGCTTTTAATTCAATATCAGTATAATATAATTCGGCTTCATTGTAAAGGGTGAGTTCTTTTGTTTTTTGATTCGCTTTTTCGTAATCTTTAGCCTTTCGAGTAACCACACCTTCTAAAAGTGGCTTTTTCTTAATCGAATCTCCTTTTTTGACAGTTATTTCATTTGATTTTCTAAGACTATCATTTTTTATAGTAAGGGTATCAATAACTTTATAGACATTGATAGTGTCGTTGCGATTTACCCGTTTTTCTTTCAAAAAAGATTTTTTTGGTTTTATTTCTTGTGAATAGGTTACATAATTTCCAATAATTAGAAAAAATGCTAAAAAAACGATATGAAATAACTTTGTATACAACGCTAATAATAGTATTTTTGTAAAAATTTGGCTTACTTTTTGAAGTGTCAAACTTACATATATTTTTTTGTAAAAATAAGCTTTTAATAAAATTATAACTATGCTAAAGAAAACCTGCTACATACCTCAAATGAAAATTAATTATAAAGCGCTTATTATCATTGGTTTGGTGTTTTTTTATTGTAATTCCTTTGCACAAAATAAATCCAAATTTAAAGTTGTTTTGGATGCAGGACATGGTGGGAAAGATTATGGAAATGTCCATAATGGTTATATTGAAAAGAAAATTGCTTTGGCTGTTACTTTAAAAGTGGGAGAATATTTAAGTAAAGATAGCGATTTTGACTTCTTCTATTCTAGAAAGACTGATGTTTTTGTTGAATTGAAAGATAGAGCTATTAGAGCTAATAAAGAAGATGCCAATCTATTTGTTTCAATACATTGTAACGCTGCTAAAAATTATTCTGCTTTTGGTACCGAGACTTTTGTGATGGGATTAAGTAGAAGTTCAACTAATTTAGAAGTTGCAAAAAATGAAAATTCGGTTATCTTGTTAGAAGATGATTACAAAGAAAATTACAAAGGATTTGATCCAAACAAACCAGAATCATTAATAGGTTTGAAAATTTTACAAGAAGAATATTTGAACCAGAGTATAGAATTAGCCGCTTTTGTAGAAGAAAATTTTAAAAACGGATTAAGTAAGAAAAGTAGAGGTGTTAAGCAAGCTCCTTTATGGGTATTAGATGCTTCATATATGCCTGGTGTACTTATTGAAATTGGTTTTTTGTCTAATAAAGCTGAAGGGCAATATTTAAGTACAGATAAAGGACAAGATGAAATGGCTAAGGCTATTGCTGATGCTATTTTTTCTTATAAGAAATTATATTATAAATCTTCTTCAAATGGGAATCCTACAGCTATAAACACAGTAAAAACGGATGAGCACACTGAAATAGCTAAAGAAAATTCAGTTGAAACTATCATTGAAAGTGTTAAAAAAGGAATTCAATTTAAGGTACAGTTATCGGCTAGTGGGTCAAAAATTGCTACAACACCATCAAATTTTAAAGGATTAAGTGGAGTTCATGTTGAACAATCAGGTAAAATTTACAAGTATCTTTTTGGTTCTGAGGATACTTATGAAAATGCACAAAATAAATTATCAGAAGCAAAGAGTAAAGGTTTTGAAACAGCCTTTATAGTAGCTTATAAAGACGGAGTAAAAATTAACTTGTCGGATGCTATTAAATAAAATAAAGTTTTATTTTTGTTAAAAATAATTTATTTTGAAACTAACCAAAGAAATTAAAACAGCTATATTAGTTATAACCTCTATTTTATTATTCATTTGGGGATATAATTTTTTAAAAGGTAAGAATCTATTTGATTCTAGTAAAAAAATATACGTTATCTATGATTCAGTTGAAGGATTAGAACCTGCTTCATCTGTAAAACTTAAAGGGGTAAATGTGGGAAGAGTAAATTCCTATCATTTTTTAGATAATAAAAAAGTACAAGTTGAATTAGCGATAACTTCAGATTATCCAATTTCTAAATCAAGCGTGGCTGAATTATCGGGTTCTTCTCCATTAGGAGGCAAAGAAATTATTATTTTTCCAAATGATGATGATCCCAATTTAATTCAATCGGGTGAATTTTTGCAAGCTAGATCTAAATTAGGTCTTACTGACGCTTTAGCAGAACAAATGGTACCTTTAAAAGATAAAATTGAAAAATTATTAGACAATGCTAATGTATTATTTACTAATTTTAATGAGGTTTTTGATCAAAACACCAAAGCAAATTTGAAAAGTAGTATTAGTGAACTGAACAAAACGATGAAAGAATTTAGTGGAATTTCTAGAAATGTAAATTCTTTATTAGCAGAAAATAAAACCAAGTTGAATCATTCTTTTGAAAACTTAGATAAAACTACTGCAAATTTTGCAATAATGTCAGATTCTCTTGCTCAAGCTAATTTAGGGCAGACTGTTAAAAACCTTGAAAAAACTTTAGCTAGTGTAGATAAAATTATGAAAGGAATTGAAAGTGGTAAAGGAACAATAGGCAAACTAATGAAAGATGATGCAATGTATACTAATTTTACAAAAGCTTCTAAAGAATTAGAATTATTACTACAAGATTTACGACTACACCCAACACGCTATGTAAACGTTTCTCTTTTTGGTAAAAAAGAAAAACCATATGTGGCTCCAGAAACAAATAAAAAATCAGAAAATTCAGAACAAAAATAAATAAAGACGAACCCTTATGAGTATTTTACCTAATATATTATTCGCTATCGTATTAGTTATTGGAATTGGTTATTTTGCAAAAAATGTAAAGAAATTAATTCGCAATATAAAATTGGGTCAAGATGTAAATCGAAATGATAATCCTTCAGCAAGATGGAAAAATATGACCATGATTGCTTTAGGTCAATCTAAAATGGTAAAAAGACCTGTAGCGGGTTTTTTACATATTATAGTATATTTAGGCTTTATTATAATAAACCTTGAAGTTTTAGAAATTATTATTGACGGTTTATTTGGTACTCATAGAGTTTTTGCTTCTTTAGGAGGATTTTATAATTTTTTAATAGGTTCTTTTGAAGTATTGGCTTTCTTAGTATTGGTTGCAGTTATTATCTTTTGGATTAGAAGAAATGTTACTAAATTACAACGCTTCTGGAAACCAGAGATGAAAGGGTATCCTAAAAATGATGCCAATTACATCCTTTATTTTGAAATGGTATTGATGACTTTGTTTCTAACCATGAATGCAGCAGATTTTCATTTACAATATATACCTGGTGGTTTTTCACATTACCATCAAGCAGGAAGTTTTCCAATTTCCCAATTTATTGCTCCCATTTTTAATGGAATGGATAATACAGTGGTTTTCATGATTGAAAGAGCAGCATGGTGGTTACATATTTGTGGAATTTTAGTGTTCTTAAATTATTTATACTTTTCTAAGCATTTACATATTTTATTGGCTTTCCCAAATACCTATTTTGCTAATCTGAAACCACAAGGACAATTTGATAATTTAGGAAGTGTAACCAATGAAGTAAAATTAATGATGGATCCTTCAGCTGATCCGTTTGCAGCACCTGCGAATCCAGACGCTGTGCCTGCCAAATTTGGAGCATCTGATGTGCAGGATTTAAATTGGGTACAATTATTAAATGCTTATACATGTACCGAATGTGGAAGATGTACTTCATCTTGTCCTGCGAACCAAACTGGGAAAAAATTGTCTCCTAGAAAAATTATGATGGACACAAGAGACAGACTGGAAGAAGTTGGTAAAAATATTGATGCGAATAAGGGGACATTTATAGAAGATGGTAAGAGTTTATTAAACGATTATATTACAACAGAAGAGCTTTGGGCTTGTACTTCTTGTAATGCCTGTGTAGAAGAATGTCCTGTAAATATTAGTCCATTATCTATTATTATGGATATGAGACGTTATTTAGTTATGGAACAAAGTGCCGCTCCAATGGAATTAAATAATATGATGACTAACATTGAAAATAATGGTGCTCCATGGCAATATAACCAAATGGATCGCCTGAATTGGAAAAACGAAAACTAGTAAAAAAGAATTGCAACAACTGCATCAGATGAATTAAATTAGATAATAAAATTTCATTTGCATATAAAGTTGCTGAATAAAAATTTATAGATTAAATAGAAAAGATGTTTCGATTCACAATTTTGATGGCGAACACACTAAATAATAATTGAAAATCATATTTTAATATGTCAGATAATAATATAGTTGTGCCTACAATGGCCGAAATGATGGCAGAAGGAAAACAACCTGAAGTATTGTTTTGGGTAGGATGTGCAGGTAGTTTTGATGATAGAGCTAAAAAAATTACCAAAGCTTTTGTAAAAATTTTAAATAGAGCTAATATTTCTTTTGCCGTTTTAGGAACAGAAGAAAGTTGTACAGGTGATCCTGCTAAAAGAGCGGGTAACGAATTTTTATTTCAAATGCAAGCCATGACGAATATTGAAGTGATGAATGCTTATGAAATTAAAAAGATAGTAACTGCTTGTCCCCATTGTTTTAATACATTAAAGAACGAATATCCTGAATTAGGAGGTAATTATGAAGTAGTCCACCATACTCAATTTTTAAAATCATTACTAGAAGATGGAAGACTAACCATTGAAGGTGGTCAATTTAAAGGTAAAAAAATTACTTTTCACGATCCTTGTTATTTAGGAAGAGCAAATCAAGTATATGAAGCACCACGAGATTTAATCCAAAAATTAGATGCTGAATTAGTTGAAATGAAACGCTCAAGAGCCAATGGTTTATGTTGCGGAGCAGGTGGGGCGCAAATGTTTAAAGAACCAGAAAAAGGAAATAAAGATATCAATATAGAACGAACAGAAGATGCTTTAGAGGTGGCACCAGAAATTATCGCAGCTGGTTGTCCTTTCTGTAATACCATGTTAACAGACGGTATCAAATTCAAAGAAAAAGAAAATAATGTAAAAGTGATGGATGTCGCTGAATTAATTGCTAATGCTCAAGATTTATAATAGTATATGAAAAAAATAAGCTGTATTATCCTGTTTTTTGTAACAACAACATCGCTGTTTTCACAAAAATTGTCTAAAGACGAGTTAAAAACAAAATTAGCTGAAGTAACTTGTAAATGTGCTGAAGGTAAAGAAATGACTAAAGATAATTACGAATTATCATTAGGTCTTTGTATTCTTGAAGCAGTTAATAAATACCAACCTGATGTTGAAAAACACTATGGTAAAGACTATATTTCTAAAATTGAAGAAATTGGTGGCGATGTAGGTGAAAAAGTAGCTGTTGTATGTCCAAATTTGTTATTAAAAATATTAGAAACATCTGGTAGTGATTTTAATGATAGCGCTACAGATGCAGTTGATGAAACCTATGAAGATGATATCATTGAGGGAACTTTTGTAAGTACAAGTGTTGATGGTTTCCTTTATGTAAAAGTGAAAGAAGCTACAGGGAAAACGAATCAATTTTTGTTAATTAATAGTTTTGAAAATTCATATTTAATTTTAGATAAGGTTTTAAAAGCTAATGATAAAGTAAAAGTATATTATTTTGATGCAGAATTATACAATGCAAAAACAAATAAATATGAGTATTTTAAAGTAATAAACGATTTAGTTAAATTATAATGTACGTACCATTTGATACATTACCTTCGCATTCTAGAATTTGGATTTATCAATCTAATAGAAAATTAGCAGATAATGAAGTTGCTGAAATAGAATCGGCTATACACGAGTTTCTTGAAAATTGGGCTGCTCATGGGCAAAGTTTAGAAGCATCTTACAAGATTGAATACAATCGTTTCATTATTATTGCAGTCAATCAGGATGTTCAAGCCGCAACAGGATGTTCAATCGATGCTTCTGTTCAATTCATTCAAAATTTAGAAAAACAATATCAAATTGATTTATTAGATAAAATGAATGTGACTTTTAAGCTTGGAGAACATATTGCGCACAAAACATTAATCGAATTTAAAAAAATGGCAAAAGAAAAAGCAGTTTCTGCTAATACTATTGTTTTTAATAATTTGGTTAACACAATTGAAGAATGGGAAGATTTTTGGATGGTTCCAGCCAGCGAGAGTTGGCATAATCGTTTTTTTTAATATTAATTATCACTAATGGCGAGTGAAATTTTTTTACTAAATATATCCGGGCAAGATAAGCCAGGTTTAACCTCTTCTCTAACTGCTGTTTTATCTGAATATGATGCTAAAATATTAGACATTGGTCAAGCTAACATTCACGATACATTATCCTTAGGAATACTTTTTCAAATAGAATCGGGTAAAAAATCAGCAGCAGTTTTAAAGGACTTATTATTCAAATCCTATGAATTGGGCATAAAAGCTAAATTTAAGCCAATTCCACTCACCGATTATGAAAATTGGGTTGCTCTTCAAGGAAAAGACCGTTATATTGTCACTTTATTAGGCGAAAAATTATCAGCAAAGCAAATTTCTGAAGTTACCAAAGTAATTTCAGAAAAAGGATTAAATATTGATGCTATTAAAAGATTAACAGGAAGAGTTTCATTAGTAAAACAAGATTCTTATCCCAAAGCTTCCATACAATTATCTATTCGAGGTGCTATACACAATAAAGCAGAGTTTACTGAAAAATTCATGCAAATTTCTAGAGAACTAGATGTTGATATTGCTTTCCAAGAAGATACTATTTTCAGAAGAAATAAGCGATTAGTTTGTTTTGATATGGATTCTACTTTAATTCAAACAGAAGTTATAGATGAATTAGCGGAATTAGCTGGAGTAGGAGAACAAGTTAGAAAAATTACTGAGTCGGCAATGCAAGGAGAAATAGACTTTAAAGAAAGCTTTACGGAAAGAATGAAACTTTTAAAAGGATTAAGTGAAAGTGTACTCGAAGACGTAGCTATTAATTTACCTATAACAAAAGGAGCTCGGAGACTTATTGATACTTTAAAAAAATACGGTTTTAAAACAGCCATACTTTCCGGCGGCTTTACATATTTTGGTCGCCATCTTCAAAAAGAATTAGGGATTGATTATGTTTTTGCTAATGAGTTAGAAATTAAGGATGGTTTCCTAACCGGTAATTATATTGGAGAAATTGTAGACGGAAATAAAAAAGCCGAATACTTACAAGAATTAGCCATAAAAGAAGGAATAGATATTAGTCAAACCATAGCGGTAGGCGATGGAGCAAATGATTTACCAATGCTAAATTTAGCTGGATTAGGAATTGCATTTCACGCTAAACCTATGGTAAAAGATAATGCGCAAAGTGCCATTTCTAGTATAGGTCTAGATGGTGTACTTTACTTATTAGGGTATCATGACAAGCATATAGATTTGCATTAAAAACAGCATTACATTACAAAAGATTTAAGATAATTTTGTTATTATTTCACTATATTTGAAAACATCATTAGACCAATTTAATGATGTTTTTTTATTAATATTTTTTTCAATGCGTTATTTATTTTTTCTATTCTTTTTATCGCCAGTTATTTATGCTCAAAAATATTCTAAATTACCACAAGAAAAGTGGGTTGATAGTATCTATAATCAATTGAGTTTTGAAGAAAAAGTAGGGCAATTATTTATGGTGGCTGCCTATTCCAATAAAAATGAATCGCATTATAAAGAAATAGATGAGTTAGTAGAAAAATACAAAGTTGGCGGATTGATTTTTTTTCAAGGAGGTCCAGTAAGACAAGCACAATTAACCAATCGGTATCAGTCTAAGTCAAAAGTACCTTTGTTCATAGGGATTGACGCAGAATGGGGGTTGAGTATGCGACTAGATTCTACCTATAGATACCCTTGGAATATGACACTTGGTGCTATTCAGGATTTTAAATTAATTGAAAAAATGGGAATTCAAATGGGAGAACAATCCAAACGAATGGGAATTCACTTTAATTTTGCACCCGTAGTAGATATTAATACTAATCCTAGTAATCCAATCATAGGAAATCGTTCTTTTGGTGAAGATAAAATTAACGTAGCCAATGCTGCTATTGCCTTAACTACAGGGCTTCAAAGTCAAGGAGTTTTTGCTACTGCCAAACATTTCCCTGGTCATGGTGACACAGAAACCGATTCACATCATACTTTACCTGTTGTAAAATTTTCAAAAAAGAGACTCGATTCTATAGAATTGTATCCTTATAGAGAGTTAATAAAGAATGGTTTAGCCAGTGTTATGGTTGCTCATTTAGATGTGCCTAGTATAGAGCCAAGAAAAGGATATCCAACTTCTATTTCTTACAATGTGGTTACCAATATTTTAAAAGACGAATTAAAGTTTAAAGGTTTAATTTTTACAGATGCCTTGAATATGAAAGGCGCTAGTAATTTTAAAAAACCAGGCGATATTGATTTAGAAGCTTTTTTAGCAGGTAATGATGTATTACTTTTTGCAGAAAATGTACCGGTAGCCATCCAAAAGTTTGATGAAGCTTATAAAGAAGGAAAAATTACAGAAGAGCGTTTAGCTTATTCTGTAAAGAAAATATTACAGTATAAATATAAAGCAGGTTTAAATAAATATAAATCTATAGAAATCAATCATTTGTATGAAGATTTAAATCAGTCAAAATACGATGCCATGAACTATTCTTTATATGAAAATGCTATTACCACATTAATAAATAAAGAAAATCTATTTCCCATCCAAAATTTGGAAAAAGAAAAAATTGCCTATGTAAAATTAGGAGATGCTGATGCCGATTTTTTTGTACAAGAATTAAGAAAATACACTTCGATAGACGAAGTAGATGTTACTATAAAAAAGATAGATGAAGCTTTAGAAGAATTAAAAAAGTATACCAAAGTAATTATCGGATTTCATAAAGAAGATGGTGCTTGGAAAAATCATAATTTGGATAAAGATGAAAGTACCATTTTAGATAAAATTGCTAAAGAAAATAAAGTTATAGTCACTTTTTTTACAAAGCCTTATTCTCTTCTTAAAGTGGATCGCTTTTCAAATTTTGAAGGATTTATTTTGGCATACCAAAACAATATATTTTCTAATACTGTTGCTGCTGAAGCTATTTTTGGCGCTATTGGTACCAAAGGAAAATTACCTGTTTCTATCAATAATGATTTCTATATTAATGATGGAATTACTACTAAACCATTGAACATTTTAGGATTTGGTGCACCAGAAAATGCAGGATTAGATGCTAAAGTTTTAACCAAAATAGATTCTATAGTTAATTTTGCTATTGCTAAAAAAATGACACCAGGAGCACAAATCATCGTGGCTAAAAAAGGAAAAGTTGTTTACAATAAATCATTTGGATATCATACTTATGATAATAAAACGCCCGTTAAAAATACAGATTTATACGATGTTGCTTCATTAACAAAAATTTTAGCAACTTTGCCTAATGTCATGGTGGAATATGATAGCGGAAAATTAAACCTAAAGACCAAACTAAAAGAAATGCTTCCCGTTTTTAAAGGGTCTAATAAAGAAAACGCTACTTTTTTAGATATGCTAACACATCAGGCTCGTTTTCAAGCTTGGATTCCTTTTTATAAAGCCACATTAGATTCGGTAAATAAACCAAGTAAAAAGTATTACAGTAAAAAGTATTCTGAAGCATTTCCATATCAGGTTGCAGAACACTTATTTATAAGGAAAGATTATAATGATACTATTATAAAGAGAATTGCTGATAGCGATTTACTAAGAAAAGTACAATATAAGTATAGTGATTTCTCTTTTATTTTAATGAAAGAATATTTAGAAAAAGCAACGGGAAAGAAATTAGATAGTCTTGCCTTTGAAAATTTTTATTCAAAAATGGGATTAACTACAATGACTTACAATCCATTACACAAATTTGATGTAGACCAAATTGTACCTACTGAAATTGATAATTACTATAGATACCAAACGATTCAAGGATATGTGCACGATATGGGAGCAGCTATGCAAGGCGGTGTTGCTGGTCATGCTGGTTTGTTTTCCAATGCTTTAGATGTTGCCAAAATGATGCAGATGTATTTGCAAAAAGGAAAATATGATAACCAACAATTTTTTAGCGAAAAAACATTTAACGCATTTAATACCTGCTATTATTGCAAAGATAAAAATAGAAGAGGCTTAGGGTTTGATAAACCTCAATTAGGAGAAGCCGGGCCTACTTGTGGTTGTGTTTCTATGACTAGCTTTGGTCATACTGGATTCACAGGAACAATGGCTTGGTCTGATCCTGAAAAAGAAATTGTTTATGTCTTTTTATCCAATCGAACATATCCTGAAGCCAAAACAAATTATTTATCTAAAGAAAACATAAGAGAGAATATTCAAGAAGTTATTTATGAATCCATAATTGAATAAATATGACATCGCAAGCTCAAAATCCAGAGGAGTATATAAAAGAAGTACCAGAAGAAAGAAAAGTAACTATTATAAAATTACGCAATGTAATTTTAGAAAATCTTCCTAAAGGTTTTAAAGAAGCAATGAGTTATGGTATGATTGGTTATGTTGTTCCTCATGAAATTTATCCTTCTGGCTATCATTGTGATCCAAAATTACCACTTCCTTTTATGAGTTTTGCTTCACAAAAAAACAGTATTAATTTCTATCATATGGGGATTTATGCTGATAAAGAATTATACAATTGGTTTGTTACAGAATACGGTAAATTCTCTAAAAAGAAATTAGATATGGGAAAAAGTTGTATGAGATTTAAAAAAGCTGAAGATATTCCATTTGATTTGTTAGGTGAATTAGTTTCAAAAATAACACCACAAGATTGGATTGCAACTTATGAAAAAGCATTTACAAAATAATTTAACGAATATTTAAAAATTGAGGAAATAAAATTATAGTATTTTTATACTTTTAAAAACCTAATCATGAAATCGCCTCAATTAAAAATTTTTAACACAAAAATCTTCCTAATAAAAGCGATGGCATATATGACCTTTTCTAAATAAATATACATATATGAAAATAGCTATAGTATGTTATCCCACTTTTGGTGGAAGTGGAGTAGTGGCAACTGAACTAGGACTAGAATTAGCTCGTAAAGGGCATGAAATTCATTTTATTACTTATAGTCAACCAGTTCGTTTGGCCCTTTTAAATCAAAATATTTTTTATCATGAAGTACACGTTCCAGAATATCCGTTATTTCATTATCAACCTTATGAGTTAGCCTTATCTAGCAAATTAGTTGATATGGTTAAACTTCATAAGATAGAAGTTTTACATGTACATTATGCAATTCCTCATGCTTATGCTGGATATATGGCTAAAAAGATGTTAGAGGAGGAAGGAATACGATTACCAATGGTAACTACACTACATGGAACAGATATTACTTTGGTAGGGAATCATCCATTTTATAAACCAGCCGTAAGCTTTAGCATCAACAAATCAGATGTTGTTACTAGTGTTTCTAAAAGTTTAAGGGAAGATACCTATCGCCTTTTCGATATTAAAAAAGACATTAAAGTAATTCCTAATTTTATTGAAATCAATAAAGAAAGATTGGATATAAATGATCCTTGTCATCGTTCATTAATGGCTACTAAAGATGAAAAAGTAGTAACTCATATTTCAAATTTCAGAAAAGTAAAAAGAATTACTGATGTAGTAAAAATATTCTATGAAATTCAAAAAGAAGTTCCAGCAAAATTAATGATGGTTGGAGATGGACCTGAAAAAGAAAAAGCAGAAACACTATGTCAAGAATTAGGCATACAGAGTAAAGTAATCTTTTTTGGAAACAGTAATGAAATAGATAAGATTTTATGTTTAACAGATTTGTTTTTATTACCATCTGAAACAGAAAGTTTTGGCTTAGCTGCATTGGAAGCAATGGCATGTGGTGTACCCGTTATTTCTAGTAATTCTGGTGGTCTACCAGAAGTAAACAGTCATGGCGTTACAGGATATTTAAGCAATGTGGGTGACATACAAGATATGAGTAAAAATGCCATTTCGATCTTAAAAGATGATAAGGTATTGAATACTTTTAAACGTAATGCTTTGAATGAAGCTTCAGAATTTGATATTAAAAAAATCCTTCCTTTGTATGAAAATGTATATGAGGAAGTTATAAAAGAATATGCTCTATGAAAATAGTATATTTAAATGTATTTTTATTCTCTTTATTTTCTTGCTGTTCTGCAAAGCATAATAATATAGTTACTAAAAAGGCCGAAAACAATACCTATGCAAAGTTAAATGAAGATGCCAAATATGATGTAATGTATTCATCAGAATATGGTGGTAATGACACATTTGGTTATTTTGTAATCGAAGATAAAAACGGTTATGAAAAAGAGCTTATTAAATTGAACTTAAGTAATGAAATACCTCTTTTAGAAGATGATTTCTTTGCTAAAAATACAGTTTTGTTTTTGTATTTAGGTCAAAAAAACACAGGAGGTTATGCTATTGGTGTTGATAAATTAGAAATTTTGGATAATAATAAACTTATAATTTACACTAAAATAACCCATCCAAAAAAAGGAGAAAACGTTACTATGGCAATCACAAACCCTTTTAGTATTATTCAAATTCCAAAATCTAAAAAATATATTGTAAAATAAAAAAGGAACTCTAAGAGTTCCTTTTTTATTTATAGATGTTATTTATTATGATTATTAAAATCTATATCTGATACCTAAGGCGATATCTGGTCCAAAATTATCATTAAAATCTGCATAATCTCCACCAAAATAAATTTCTGGCCTGAAATCTAAAGATAATTGTAATGGAATATCAAATAGATATTCAATACCTATGTCACCAGCAGCAAAAAAGAAGGAACCATCATCTTTGTATCCGTGTTTGTTGTAGTTCCAAGTACCTAAACCACCACCTACACCAGCATACCAGTTAAATCCACCTTCAATATTCCAAACCCATTGGTATAATCCAGCTAATTTAATAGCATCAACATCGTTGCTGTTTCTCCAACCTAAATCAAGTTCTAAACGGTTATTGTCAGATAAACCTCTTTGGTAAGAAATCTCTCCTCCAAATCCATCATTATCACCTAATCTTAGACCTAATGCATTTTTCGATATGTCCTGTGCTTGTGCACTAAAAACCAAGCCTACTAGCATGAAAGCTGTTAAAAATAATTTTCTCATTTGTTACTATTTTATTTATAATTGTTGATTACAAAAGTAGAATTAAAAACGTAACTTTTTTTATAAAATTATAAAAATAAGTTACAGAATTACTATTTAATTTAGTAAATAAGTGTCAAGATACTCATTCTGAGTAGCATAATATGTTGTTGGAATATTTAACTGATTAATAATTTCTGATGGTAATTGAGAATTTAAGGTGTAACTAGTTACTGTATTTGTGTGAACAACACCTATGCTTTCAGCGACAAACTGTTCTGATACTAATACATTTTGTTGTGGCAAAACAGTAACAGTTATTGGAATTCCTGCTATAACTTGAGTCGTAGAAATTTTTACATTTAATACAATTTTACCTGATTTAACATTAGAATAGGTATCTCCGTTTGGTGACGTATAGGAAGAATAACTAACACCACCCACCGATTTTAGAACATATTCAATAGTTAATGGATAACCACTAACAGTTTGTTGAAAACTGCCTGTTCTAGTAGAAGGATTTTCATTTTGAGGGGCATCAGCATCAAAGGCAATGAAATCATTTAAAACTAAATTAAAGTTTAAAGGGGTACTTTGTCCAAGGTTTGCAGAAAAATCTCCAGAAAGAAATAATTTGTTGCCTACAACTCGAACACCATTATTGCGTAACGAATTTGAAAAGAAACCAAAAGCAATATCATCTTTTACTTTCATTTTTTTATATGTTTTAGCGTTGATAATTGTATCATTTCCAACATATAATGAGTCTCGACTAGTATTCATTTCAGAATCTTCAATGTCGTAGGTCCAATAGTTATTTGAATTAAATGGAATGGTAAATGTTACTGCTTGGCTTTCTTCTGTTACCGAATCACTTGAACAAGAGGCAAAAAGCAAACCTAACACAAATAATGTAATTAAATTCTTCATAGAAATTGTGTAATTGATTTTAACAAATATAGAATTTTTTACTAATTAATAATCTATATCTTATAAATTTAAGCTATTTCTCAATAATAAAATTGTTTTATTTAATTAATTATAAAAGTGGTTTAATACATAAATAAAGACTAAATAATAACTAAATTTGTTAACAAGAATAAGTTAAATTATTTTTATAAACTATATTAATAAATCCTAGAATTATAATATTATGGCTGGAAATACCTTTGGAAAATTATTTTCATTAATGACATTTGGAGAATCTCATGGTGAAGCTTTAGGAGGTATAATTGATGGTTGCCCAGCAGGAATTACTTTAGATTTTGAGGCAATTAAATTAGAAATGCAAAGAAGAAAACCAGGACAATCTAGTATTGTTACACAAAGAAAAGAAGAAGATGATGTACAATTCTTATCTGGTATTTTTGAAGGTAAAACAACAGGTACACCAATTGGTTTTATAATACCAAACACAAATCAGAAATCTCATGATTATTCAGATATTAAGGAAACTTATAGACCAAGTCATGCAGATTATGTTTATGATCAAAAGTATGGATTTAGAGATTATAGAGGTGGTGGAAGAAGTTCTGCTCGAGAAACGGCAAGTAGAGTAGTGGCTGGAGCTATAGCTAAACAAGTATTACCAGATATTAAAATTACTGCCTATGTTTCTTCGGTCGGAGAAATTGCTTTAAATAAGCTTTATTCTGAAGTTGATTTTTCTAAAATTGAAAGCAATGCAGTTAGATGTCCCGACACAGATTTAGCCTTACAAATGGAATCTTACATTAAAGAAATAAAAAAACAAGGTGACACCGTAGGAGGTACCATTACTTGTGTTATTCAAAATGTTCCTGTTGGCTTTGGAGAACCTGTTTTTGATAAGTTGCATGCCGAATTAGGTAAAGCAATGTTGTCTATCAATGCAGTGAAAGGATTTGAAATTGGTAGTGGATTTGAAGGAACTAAAATGAAAGGAAGCGAGCATAATGATTTGTTTAATGAAGATGGTTCTACAAAGACAAATCTTTCAGGAGGAATTCAGGGAGGTATTAGTAATGGGATGGACATTTATTTTAAAGTAGCTTTCAAACCTGTTGCAACGCTTATCCAAAAGCAAGATGTTCTAACTAAAGATGGGAAAATTATTAATTTGCAAGGTAAAGGTAGGCATGATCCATGTGTGGTTCCAAGAGCCGTTCCAATTGTTGAAGCTATGGCTGCATTAGTGATGGTAGATTATTATTTATTGAATAAATAACTAATTTTTAATTTGTTTTTTTTGGTTTTTTTATAAGAATTATTTTTTATTTTAACATTTTTGTTGTTTAAAATTTAAATAATTCGTTTTAGATGAATTGGTTTTTGTTTTTTAAATAAATCGCTTACAGTTAGCTAGTTAGTTAAGTTTTGTGAGATTTTTTAGTATACATTTACATAAAAACTAAAACAGCGCTAATTATGAAAAAAAAATTACTTTTCTTAAAGAATGGGTTCCTTTTTTCTCTTTTCTTTATTTCATTCTTTTCAAATGCTCAGTCAGATTACTATGATGTAGTTGAATATGATTTGTCTTTTTCTGCTAATGCAAGAGCACCACAAGGGTCAAGAAGATATGCCAGATCTGTCTTTTTAATTCCTGCTTCAGAAATTACAGGTTCAGGAATTTTAAATGGTGATGTAATTAATGGTATTGCATTTAATTATTTGACAGCACAAGATGTAGCTACAACTGGTTCTTTAATTTTATATTTACAAAACACTACAGATATTGCAAATAATAAAAGTACCACTTGGTCTACAGCTATTTCAGGAATGACAACAGTAAGTAATACTTCTTTAAGTATACCTACAACTACTGGAGATTTATATATACCCTTTTCAGGAGGTAGTACTTTTACATATACAGGAGGAGGTATTTATGTGGCATTTGATTATTCCAATCCTGCTGGAATGATAGCTACGACTAATTCTAGTATTGCTTGTAATACTGCGCTAACTAATGGATTAAAAGGAGCACAATCAAATACAGCTGTACCAACTATAATCGCGGCATCGTCATTTAGGCCAGCTACTAAATTAGCAAAAGCAGTTAGTTGTGCTAGACCTATTAATTTAAATGTGTCTGGAGCAACATTAAATAGCGCTACTTTAACTTGGAACGCTGTAGGCGGTTCAAATATTGAATTAGAATATGGTTTATATGGTTTTACTCAAGGTACTGGAACTGTTTTAACTGGTGCTTCTGTTGTAAGTCCTTATAATGTAACAAGTTTATCACCCAGCTCAGTTTACCATTATTACGTAAGAACAAATTGTGGTACAGGAAATTTTAGTGCTTGGAACGGACCTTTTGCTTTTAATACCGTATTCGAACCTTCGTCATCTCCATATACAACAAGTTTTGAACAGGAAACTTTTCCTTTTATCGGTTGGACAACAGAAACAGGTACACCACCAGGAAGTGATTGGCAAGTAGGTATTTTTGGAGCAGGTGCATTAGTTCAAAATGGGGTAGTTTCTGTTTATTCTTTATCAGGTGTTACCACAGCTGCTGCAAATAACTGGATGGTTTCTAGAGGAGTTAATCTAACTTCTGGTTCAACAGTTACGGTCAGTTTCTATGTTAGAAATTATGTAGACAATGGGTCCACTGGATCTGCAAGTTATAATGTAACTGTAGGAAATGCTCAAACTGTTGCAGCTCAAACTACAACTATCGCTACTCAAACACCATTTACTGACGTGGCTTGGGTACAAAAAACATATACTTTTACGGCTGGTTATACTGGTACTCATTATTTTGGTATTCAAAATACATCACCTACGAATACTGTAGGACGACAAGCATTATTTGTAGATAATTTTTCGGTTTCTGAAGTGTTATCTTCTGAATCTTTCTTAAATAATAAATTTTCAATATATCCTAATCCAGTTTCTGATATAATTACGGTACAAAGTGATAAAGTGGTTTTTAATTCGATTTCAATAGCGGATATAAATGGAAGAATTATTAGACAAATTACGACTCATTCGGTTACTCATTATAACTTGAATGTTTCTGAATTACTTTCTGGAGTTTATTTATTGAAAATAAACACTTCTGAAGGCACATTTGATCAAAAACTCATTAAAAATTAAAAAACAAAGGTATCAATCTAATTGATGCTTTTTTTTAAAATAAAAAGTTAAAAAATTAATAATTATAGTTGTATTGGATTAGTTTTTTGTAATTTCATTCAATTATTATAATCCAAATTTTAATTTAGAAACAATCATGAAAAGAAAATTACTTTATTTATTCTTGTTAACATCCACAATTAGCAATGCGCAATGGGTGTCACAAGCAACAGGTTTTACAACAACTAGTAGAGGTGTAACAGATATTAATATTGTTGATGCTAATACTGTTTGGGCTTTGGGATACGATGGAAGTGGTGGTGGAGCTAATGTGCAAGAATTTACAAGAACTAGCAATGGCGGAACCACTTGGACATCAGGGGCAATTAATATAGGAAATACGGCACTTGAACTAACAAATATATCTCCTGTAAGTGCTACAACCGCTTGGGTTGGTGCTGTAAGTCCTACAAATGGTATGGGGGGCGTTTGGAAAACAACAAATGGAGGTACTACTTGGACACAGCAAAACGCAACCGCTTATACTAATGCAAATTCCTTTTTTAATGTGGTTCATTTTTTTGATGCCAATACAGGTATTACACAAGGAGACCCAATTACCGCAACAGATTTTGAAGTTTACAGAACAACTAATGGAGGAACAACTTGGACTGCTGTACCTGCATCAAGTTTGCCAAACATTGTTTCTGGAGAATATGGTTACAATGGAGGAAATGTAGCTGCTGGTAATTCTTTTTGGTTTGTAACTAATAAAGGAAAAATATACAGAACTACTGATATGGGGGTAACTTGGACAAAATATAACACTCCAATTACTGATTTTGCTGGAACTAGTGTGGGTGGAACATTACTTTTTAGTGATAATAATAACGGTATCTTATTAGGTAGAAACGGTTCAGGAACTTCAGCAACTTACACTATGTATACTACTTCTAATGGTGGAGTACTTTGGAGTGCAGGTGTTCCTTACACGCAACCTTATTTAAGTTTGAGTTTTATTCCTGGTACAACCATTTTAGTTGGAACAGCAAGTAATAATACAACTTTTACCTATAATTCTGGATATAGTACAGATTTTGGTGCGACTTGGACTCCAATCGATAGTGGTGTACAAAGAACGAGTATTAAATTTTTAGATGGAACTACTGGTTGGGCTGGTGGATTTACAACATCTTCTACTACTGATGGAATTTATAAATATACTGGAGCTAATTTAGGCTCAGATTCTTTCTTAGCTTCAAAATTTGCGATTTACCCAAATCCTGCTAATGACGTTATTTCAATAGTAAGTGATAATTTATTATTTGAGAGTATTTCTTTAACTGACATCAATGGTAGAGTTGTCAAAGAAACAAATGCAAGTTCGACAACAAATTTTAATTTGAATATATCAGATTTAAATGCTGGAATTTATTTTATGAAAATAAAAACTGCTGATGGAATTTTAGATAAAAAAATTATTAAAAATTAACTAAAAAAATAAAAAATGCTCAATACTAGATTGAGCATTTTTTTTATAAAAACTTTGCTTTTAATTCTGGAGTAGGAATCATACACGATTCTTTTTTACCATACCATTTGTACCTGTTTTTTGCAATATAGTCATAAACCGTATTTTTAATTGGATTTGGAATAAAACTTAAATATCCTAATATAGCATACACACCTTTTAATCTTTTTGAAATTTGTAAAGCCGCTTCAGCTTTATAATAATATGCTTTTTCTGGTATATATAGTATAATCGAATCTGTTTTTGACGTGTCTATACCTATGTGTTTTATAATTTGCTGACCTAATTCAGATTGAATGGCAACAAACCTGAAAAGGTCTTTTTTATCTCTTTTTATAATAAATTGGACCGATGATTCACATAAATTGCAAACACCGTCAAAAAGAATAATCTGCTTCTCTTTTGGTAAATTTTCTATTTCCATTATTCTTTTTTATTTTATTTATAAAGGTTGGATATATTCTAATTGATCAAGATTTACTTTAGAAGTAAAAATACCATAATTTACAGTGGCTTTATTTTTCTCAATTTTATCAATAGTTCCTATTGCTTTTCCATCGTTCATTCTAACGCGATCACCCACTTTTAAAATTACTTTTGGTTTTTCAGCTTCAATTTTTTGAGCTTTAATTTTCTTCTCTTTTTTCTCAATTCTTATTTCTTCTACTTTCTCCTTAACTTCAGCAATAATTTCTTTTTCTACTTTTTCTTTGGCAATCTTTTCTTTTTTAGTGATTTTTTTTCGTTTAGAATTTTCTATTTCAACCATCTTTAAAAAGTCGCCTATTAAAGTTTTTTTATCTTTATTATTAAAATATTTTTCAGACATATCATCTAAGCGTTGTCCTAGATATATTAAACGCTGATTAGCATCATACAATTCTTGATAACGCTCTAATTTATCTTGAATTTTAGCATTAATGTTTTCCATTTTTTTGCTTTCTTCTCTCGCTTTAGATTCTTCTTCTTTTAAGTTTTGTGACGTTTTTTCTAACTTAGAACGTTCTTTTTGAAGGGTAGCTATTGTCTTATCAAAACGCACTTTACTGCCTTCAATTTTCTTTTTTGCTCTGTTAATTAAACCAAAAGGAATTCCATTTTTTTGGGCTACTTCAAAAGTAAATGAACTACCTGCTTGCCCTAAATGCAATTTATATAAAGGTTCTAGTGTTTTTTCATCAAACAACATATTGGCATTTGTTGCAAACGGCAATTCGTTAGCTAAAATCTTTAAATTTGTATAATGTGTTGTAATAATTCCAAAAGCTTCTCGAGCATAAAATTCTTCTAGAAATGTTTCGGCTAAGGCACCGCCTAATTCAGGGTCTGAACCTGTACCAAATTCGTCAATTAAAAACAAGGTTTTGGAATTACATTTTTTTAAAAAATAATTCATGTTTTTTAATCGATAGCTATACGTACTTAAGTGATTTTCTATAGATTGATTGTCACCAATATCGGTTAAAATACGATCAAATAAGAAAGTAGTACTACGCTCATGAACAGGAATTAAAATTCCAGATTGAAGCATTAATTGTAGTAAACCAATTGTTTTTAAAGAAATGGTTTTTCCACCAGCGTTAGGTCCGGAAATTACTATAATTCTACTTTGATTATCCAATTCAATAGTTTGAGGATGAATAACTTCATTTTTAGCTTTGTTTGTCAAATATAGAATAGGATGATACGCTTCTCTAAAATACAAATGCTTTTCATTTGTAATAGTTGGTAAAATTCCATTAATAGCATTGGCGTATTTGGCTTTAGCCGAAATTAAATCTACTGAAGCTAAGAAATTTTGGTACTCTGATAACAAATCTTTATAAGGTCGTATTTGATTCGTTAACTGCTTTAAAATACGAATAATTTCTTCTCTTTCGTCTTGTTCTAAATCACTTAGTTCTCTAGAGTAACGTAATGTTGCTTCAGGTTCTATATATACAATACTACCTGTTTTTGAACTTCCTAAAACCGAACCTTTTACTTTTTTTCGATACATCGCTAAAACAGCCAAAACTCTTCTGTTTTCTACTACCGTTTCTTTAATGTCATCTAAATAACCTGAAGCATTATATTGCGTTAGTGCGGTGCCAAAACTTTGATTGATTTTGCCTCTAACCAATTGCATGTTTCTACGAATAGCAACTAAATCAGGTGAAGCATTATCTTTAATTTCACCATATTTATCAAAAACAGTATCGATGTGTTTGTTAATGTCTTTGGTATATTCTATTTCACTTGATTTGAAATATAATTTTGGATAATATTCCTGAAACTTTTTTAGAAAATGTAATAAAGTATTGGCTGTTTCTGCAACATGAGCAATCTTTTTAAAGCTTGATGCATCTAAAAAACTATCTTCTATGCCTAAAAACTGTAATTCTTTGGTAATCGTTTCAAATCCATGATTAGGAATAGCATTATTGTTAGAATAAGAAGAGACGTATTCTGATGTTTGTGCTAATTCTAATAGTAATTGCTCTTTATTTTTAAAAGGCACAATTTGTTGCGCTTTTTGTTGGCCAATTTCGGTAGTACACTTATTGGAAATAGTTTCTAAAATAGTATGAAATTCTAAATCCTGTAAAGTTTTGTTTGTAACTGAAATCATTTCTTCTCTCTCTCTTTTTACTTGCAAATTTACATTCTATTATAGTATAAATTTCTATTTTTGGTAAAATTTTAAATTATGTCGATTAAAATTCATGATTCTTGGAAAATAGTATTGCAAAATGAGTTTGAAGAAGAGTATTTTCAGAACTTAATCTCATTTGTAAAAAATGAATATCAATCTCATACTTGTTTTCCTCCTGGGAATCAAATTTTTGCTGCTTTTGATACATGCCATTTTGAAGATGTTAAAGTTGTTATCATTGGTCAAGATCCCTATCATGGCAAAGGGCAAGCTAATGGTTTGTGCTTTTCTGTAAATGATGGCATTTCATTTCCACCTTCATTAATTAATATATTTAAAGAAATTCAGAGCGATTTAGGACAAACTATTCCAGTAACTGGAAATTTAGAACGTTGGGCAAAACAAGGAGTATTGCTTTTGAATGCAACATTAACTGTAAGAGAATCTCAAGCAGGAAGTCACCAAAATAGAGGGTGGGAAACCTTTACAGATGCAGTGATTAAAAAGATTTCTGATGAAAAAGATCAGGTTGTTTTTTTATTATGGGGTGGATTTGCCAAAAAGAAAGGAATAAAAATAGATAGAAATAAACATTTTGTTTTAGAAACGGGTCATCCTTCACCATTGAGTGCTAATAGAGGCTTGTGGTTTGGTAATAAGCACTTTAGTAAAACGAATGATTATTTAAAAAGCATTGGTAAACCAGAAATAGATTGGTAAAAACAGCTAAGAAATTATAAATTAATTAAAAGTCAATTCTCCTAAGATTTCTTCTTTCATAAACGGACCTCCAGGATAATTAGCGGTATAATCTAAGTTGAGCCAAATCTGTCCTCGTTCATCAATATGGTAGTGTATTTGTTGATTTTTAGCTTCTTCTTTAAACAACACTTCTTTAATTAGAAAAATAGCAGTTTCTAAATTATTTTTATCACCAATTAACATCTCAGGATATAAATGCCCTCCAGTATGTATAATTCTTGGCGTTCCTCCAATGGCTTTTATGCAAGCCGACATTAAAATAGCATGATCGTCACAATCTCCTGAAAAATGTTGTAAACTTTCTGATGCATAAGCGATATATTCTCTTCCTTTAGGATCGTTTACATAATTCCAGTTGTCTTTAATTTCTTTAAAAACGGCAAAACATTGGATTAGTTTTCGGTTTTTAGTATATCCTTTAATATTCTTAAAATGTTGAGTTGTTGCATATAATGCAAAATTTCTCACTTTTGGATTAGTAAAATCTACAGCATCAATAATTTTTGATTTATTTGGAAACGGTAATAACTTAGAAATGATTAAGTCTTGCGGTTTTGGATTTTCACTCATAGAATAAATCATGTATTTGTAATCCTCAAAGACGCGATCAAATCCATAATTTCCAAATAAAGTACCGTAGATTAAGGTTAATAGATAAACAAAAATACAAATAATGATAATTGTTTTTAATGCTCTTAAAATGAGTTGTATAAGTACTAAAATAATTAAAAACAATAAGATTCTGTCTAAGTTGTATATCCAGTTTAATTCTATTAAATTTTGATGAGCAATTAAAAAAACGGGTATTGTAATTAAAATATTTAATAAAAAAATGATAATAGTATCCCATGGCTTTGGTAGAGAAAGCTTTTCTTTAATTTTTTTGAGTGAAAGGGATTCTTGGGTTATCATTTATATTTAAAACGATAAAATTAAGTATTTATTTAGCTATCGTTTCATATGGTACTATTTTTTCAATAATATTTAACGTATGAAGTTGGTTTTGAACTTTTTCTACCGTTTGTTTATCTATTTGTTTTTGTGACCAGTGTGTTAAGGATAACCATTCTTGTATATCTTCTGTTTTTTGATTGTATTTAGATGCTAATGTTCGGTCGATGCTAGGAATATGTTTGAATTCTTCTGTAGTAGCATTGATAATTTCTAAAATTTGAGTAACAACATGTCCTTCTTTTTCAAGAATTTCATTTCTAACAGCAATAACAAAACATGGCCAAGGAGTAGGGCAGTCAGCTACTTTTCTAAACGTGCCATTATCGACTAATGGTTTGGTCATAAAGCGTTCCCACATAAAATAATCCGCCATTCCTGAAGTTAAAGCAGTTACTGCACCATCTATAGTATTTACAATTTCAAATTGTAATTGATGTGTATCCCAATGATTATTTTGCGCATTTACATAACTCATTAAGTGCGATCCAGAGCCTAATCTTGAAATAGCAGCTTTGGTATTTTCTAAATCGGAAAGTGTTTGATACGAGGCATTAGCCGCAACATGAATCCCCCAAATTAGAGGACTTTTTACATATACTTGTACTATTTTAGAAGAATTTCCAGCAACAATATCTTTTATCATACCTTCGGTTAAGATAACTGCAATATCGGTTTCTCCGTCACGAAGCATTTGACACATTTTTCCAGTTCCTTCAGGTACATTGGACCATTGCAAATTAATTCCTGCTTCTTCAAATTCTCCATTTTCAATACATAAATGCCAAGGAAAATTAAAATGTTCTGGTACACCAGCTATTTTTATTGTTTTCATATTTTTTACTAAACTGTTTGTGTTATTTGTTTGTGTTTTTCAACTGCCACCATTTCCATAAAACACCTTCTGGATCTGGATAATCTTCTCTAAATTGCATCCCACATTTACTGAGTACTCTATTGGAAGCTCTATTCTGCGCATGAGTATACGCATTTATTTCATCAATATTCATTTGATTCATTCCATAATCTAACCAAAAATGAGTGGCTTCAGTTGCGTATCCTTTATTCCAAAATGGTGCGTTTAAACGATAGCCATAATCAAAGAAATTAGTGTTTCCATTTTCAACATGATCATTCACAAATTTTATGCCAGTCCAACCGATAAATTCGCCTGTATCTTTTAAGATTGTAGCAAAACGACCTATATTGTTTTCTTGGTATTGTCGTAGTACATATTCTATAACTTGAATGGATTCTAGAATATCTTTTGCAGGTTTATTCCAAAGATATTGGTGAACCAATGGATTGGCATCCATCGCAAACATGGCTTTTCCATCCGATAATTCTAAAGGACGAAATAGCAACCGTTCTGTTTCAAATTTGAGGTTCAAATTCATCTTTTTTAATTTTATACCAATTGTGTAATGTGTTATTTACTATATATTGATTTATTTTTTTAAACCCCACTTTTTCTAATAAATGGTTTGAAGCTCTATTTTCATTGTCGGCACAAGCATGAATTTCTGGCAATTTTAAACTCTTTAAACCATATGTAATCCAAAATTGAGCCGCTTCTGTGGCATAACCTTTGTTCCAATGCTTTTCAGCAAAACGATAACCTAAATCATAAAAATTTGAATACCCATTTTCTTCTGTTGCTCTCAATTTTAACCCTGAAAACCCAATTAATTCGTTTTTTTCTTTTAAAATTACGGCAAAGCGAGCTATTTCGTTTTTTTGGTGTTCATTTATAATTTTATCGAGATAATTTACTGAATCTGTTAATGATACAATTGGATTTCTTAAAAATCGATTGATTTTAGTACCTGAATGCATTTCTAAAAAAGCTTTTGCATCGGAAAATGTTAAAGGTCTTAATAATAACCGATTTGTTGTAAATTCTTGAAACATATTTGCTTATTTTGAGGCGTACCAAACACACGTAATGCTGTTATTCCAAAGGTATTCGTTTTTTAATTGTAATCCTATTTTTTCCAAGATTCTTCTAGAGCCTTTATTGTCAATATGTGCGGAAGCGTATAACGTGTCTACTTTTAAATTCGAAAAGGCAAATTCATACCAAACTTTAGCTGCTTCATAAGCATAGCTTTTTCCCCAGAATTCTTCTTTTAAACGATAACCAATATCATAAAAATTGGAATGATTGTTCTCTATTTCGGTAATAAATTTTAATCCACACCAACCCACAAATCGATTTCCATCTTTAGTAATCATAGCAAAACGACCTATTCCATATTGTTCATATTGTTGTAATACATTCTTGAGATAACCAATGCTCTCTTCTTTGGTTTTAAAAGGAGTATTACCTAGATAAATATGTACTTTAGGATTGCTATCCATAGCAAACATATCGTCGGCATCATTTAAATGTAATGGACGAAGAATTAATCGCTCTGTTTCTAATTTTAGATTCATATTTTATAATTTACAACTGTATGATATATAAAATTATAAGCAATCTATGAAAAACTATTTGAAATTAATGTACCAATTTTTCTAAGGTATAATCAATTAAGTTTTCAACTACCTCATATGGATTTTGACTAAAATCACCTGTCGCTCTGTTTGCGATAATGGCATTCAATGACAAACAATGATGTCCTAATAGCTTTCCTAAACCATAAATGGCAGCGGTTTCCATTTCAAGATTGGTCATTCGTGTGCCATTAAAATTAAAATTATCCATTTTGATATTCAATTCTGGATCTTGAATAGCTAATCGCAATACTCTACCTTGAGGTCCATAAAAGCCACCCGCTGTTCCTGTAAAGCCTTTGTGCATTTTAGAACTAAATATCTTTTTGGCTAATGTATCGCTACATTTAATAACATAGGGACGTCCTTTTTTTAAATCCCAATTGGTTTGCGCAATAAACGCTTCTTCAATTGTTGATTCTGAAATAGTATCTATTAAATAAGAACGTAACATATTGTCTAAACCAATTGCATATTCACTCATTACAAATGCATCTACAGGAATATCTTTTTGTAAGGAACCAGAAGTTCCAATACGCACAATATTAAGTGAGGTGTGTGTTTCTTTTGGTTTTTTGGTTTCTAAATTAATGTTTACCAAAGCATCCAATTCATTTATAACAATATCAATATTGTCTGGTCCTATTCCTGTTGAAATAACGGTTAATCTCTTTCCTTTATAACTACCAGTTTGTGTTTTAAATTCTCTTTTTTGAGTGGTAAATTCGATACTGTCAAATCGAGAGGTTATTTTTGAAACTCTATCTTGATCTCCCACAAAAATAATATCGTGAGCTATGTTTTCTGGTTTTAAGTTAATATGGTATAAACTACCATCTGGGTTTAATATTAATTCTGAATTTTTAATCATAATGTTATTGTGAGATTGCTTTGCAAGCTCAATATTTAAATTTTATAAATTGTCAATGTTATATTTTTTTAACCTCCAACTCGTTTTGTTTTAAAACCTTTATTTTGAAGGAATTGCATTATTTTATCACGATAATCGCCTTGTATGATAATTTCTCCATCTTTAAAACTACCACCTACAGCAAATTTATTTTTGATTTCTTTGGCTAATAATTTAAAGTCTTCTTCTTCACCTTCATATCCAGCAATAATTGTTGTTGGTTTTCCTTTTCTTTTTTCATATTTACAAATCATAGGTTCTTTTTGAACAAACAATTCATGTTCTGAAATTTCTGGTGTTTCTTCTTTTTCGTTTGATGGCTGATGATCTGGAAATAATTTTTTTAATTGGTCTTCTAAACTCATAAAAATATAGATTTAAAAAAAGCAAATTCCAAATCCCAAGTTATTACAATTGGAATTTGGAATTTTATAATTTGGAACTATTCCGATTACTTTTTGATTAATCCTAATTCCACTAGTCTTTCATGTAAGAACTCACCAGCGGTTATATCTTCGTATAGTTTTGGATTATTTTCATCAATACATTCTGGTAAGCAGTTTAAACTCATATCACTTACTGGATGCATGAAAAATGGAATAGAATATCGCGAACTCCCCCATAATTCTCTTGGCGGATTTACCACTTGATGAATTGTAGATTTCAATTTATTGTTCGTATGACGCGATAACATATCGCCCACGTTAATCATTAATTCATCAGGTTGTGCAATCGCATCTACCCATTCTCCATTATGGTTTTGTACTTGTAACCCTTTTCCTTGAGCTCCCATTAACAAAGTAATTAAGTTAATGTCTCCATGAGCAGCAGCTCTAACAGCGCCATCTTTAGGCTCATCTGTAATAGGAGGGTAGTGGATAGGTCTTAAAATACTGTTACCGTCTTTGATGTATTTGTCAAAATAAAACTCATCTAAACCAATGTATAAGGCTAAAGCTCTTAAAACATAAATACCTGTTTTTTCAAGCATTTGATAGGCTTGTTTTCCAACTGGGTTAAAATTAGATAATTCCGTTACCTGAACATTATCAGGATATTCGTTTTCGTATTTTGACCCTTCAGAAACATATTGTCCAAAGTGCCAAAATTCTTTTAAATCTCCTGCTGAACGCCCTTTAGCATGTTCTTTTCCGAAAGAGACATAACCTCTTTGCCCTCCAATACCAGGAATTTCATATTTTGATTTGGTTTCTAGAGGTAAATTGAAGAAATTTCTAACTTCAGCATATAAATCCTCTACTAATTTGTCATCTAAAAAATGACCTTTTAATGCTACGAAGCCGATTTCTTCGTAGGCTTTTCCGATTTCATTTACAAATTTTTGTTTACGTGCCGGATCGTCCGACAGGAAATCACGTAAGTCAACACTAGGAATTTGTTGCATACTAAAACTTTATTGTTAATAAATCTAAAGGCGCTTAGCCCAAGTAAATACAAATGTATTGATTTATTTTTAATTTAAAATGAGGAAGTTATCAACATTTTTTTGTGGTTGTCTTTTTTTGGAAAATAAATTTTATAACAAATCATTTTAAAAATGTTATTTTTTATATTTTTGAAATAAAATAATTTAGAAACCTAATTACCATGAACTTTGATAGAAAAGAGTTAAGTAATCCGCAACTTATAGATTTGTATAAAAAGCTTTTAAAACCAAGAATGATTGAAGAAAAGATGTTAATTCTTTTGCGTCAGGGTAAGGTTTCAAAGTGGTTTTCTGGAATTGGACAAGAAGCTATTTCTGTTGGTATTACTGCCGTTTTAGATAAAGACGAATACATTTTACCCATGCACCGTAATTTAGGTGTTTTTACTACTAGAGAGATTCCTTTATATCGTTTGTTTTCACAATGGCAAGGTAAAAAAACAGGTTTTACTAAAGGTAGAGACAGAAGTTTTCATTTTGGAACACAAGAATTTAAGATTGTGGGAATGATTTCTCATTTAGGGCCTCAAATGGGCGTTGCAGACGGAATAGCTTTAGCTAATAAATTGAAGAAAAATGGTAAAATTACGGCTGTTTTTACTGGTGAAGGAGCTACTTCTGAAGGAGATTTCCATGAAGCTTTAAATATTGCTTCTGTTTGGGATTTACCAGTTTTATTTGTAATTGAAAATAATGGATATGGACTTTCGACACCTACAAATGAACAATATCGTTGTGAAAATTTAGCAGATAAAGGAGTAGGTTATGGAATGGAAAGTCATATTATAGATGGGAATAATATTTTAGATGTTTTTCATAAAATTACAGAACTAAAAGCATCCATGATAGAAAATCCGAGACCTGTTTTATTGGAATTTAAAACTTTTAGAATGCGTGGTCATGAAGAGGCGAGTGGAACTAAATATGTGCCTCAAGAATTAATGGATTTATGGGCAGAAAAAGATCCGATTGCTAATTTTAAAGATTATTTATTTAGAACTTTTGTTATAAATGAAGATGATGATGCTTTAATTAAAGAGCGAATTAAAGCAGAAATAGACGAACATTGGGCGAAAACTCAGTTGGAACCCGAGGTGGAAGCTAATTTAGAGGAAGAATTAAATGATATGTATGAACCTTACGAACATGAACAATTTTTTCATTCTGATGCCACTGAAAATATAAGAGTTATTGATGCCATTTCAAGTGCCTTAAAATTGTCGATGGAAAAACATGATAATTTAGTGATTATGGGCCAAGATATAGCTGAATATGGAGGTGCATTTAAAATTACAGAAGGTTTTGTAGCCGAATTTGGTAAAGAAAGAATTAGAAATACACCAATTTGTGAAAGTGCCATCGTTTCTGCTGCAAACGGATTATCGATAAACGGATACAAAGCAATTGTAGAAATGCAATTTGCAGATTTTGTTTCTACCGGTTTTAACCCCATTGTAAATTTATTAGCAAAGCAACATTATCGCTGGAATGAAAAAGCCGATGTAGTAGTGAGAATGCCTTGTGGAGGTGGAACTCAAGCAGGACCTTTTCATTCGCAAACCAATGAAGCTTGGTTTACCAAAACACCAGGATTAAAAGTGGTTTACCCTGCTTTTCCTTATGATGCAAAAGGACTTTTAAATACGGCTATTAATGACCCAAATCCAGTTTTGTATTTTGAGCATAAACAATTGTATAGAAGTGTTTATCAAGATGTACCTGTAGATTATTACACCATTCCTTTTGGAAAAGCGGCTTTGTTAAAAGATGGAAATGAAGTAACTATTATTTCTTTTGGAGCAGGAGTACATTGGGCTTTAGAAACGTTATCAAAAAATCCTGATATTTCAGCGGATTTGATAGATCTAAGATCATTACAACCCCTTGATGTAGAGACTATTTTTAATTCTGTGAAGAAAACGGGTCGTGTTATTATTTTACAAGAAGACACCCTTTTTGGAGGTATTTCAAGTGATATTTCTGCTTTAATCATGGAAAATTGTTTTGAACATTTAGACGCTCCAGTAAAAAGAGTAGGTAGTGTTGAAACGGCAATACCATTTGTAAAAGCACTGGAAGATCAATATTTGCCTAAAAATAGATTTGAAATGGAATTAATTACTTTATTGAAGTATTAATCTAGGATATAGAAAAGGGAACTAAATGTAGTTCCCTTTTTTAATTTTTATTTTCTAAAGCATTCCAAATTACTTCATTAGGAGTAGGAGCAACAAAAACTAAATTTTCTTTGGTAACAGGATGCATAATTTCCAGTTTTCTGGCATGTAAATGGATTCCTCCATCTGGATTGCTTCTGTCAAAACCATATTTCAAATCTCCTTTTATTGGGCAACCGATTGCTGTTAATTGTGCTCTAATTTGATGATGTCTCCCAGTATGCAATAGAATTTCTAAACCAAAATAATGGTCCAGTTTTTTAAAAACAGTATACTCTAAACTTGCATTTTTACTCTCAGGTACTTCTTTTACATGTGCCTTTGAAGTGTTATTCTTTGGATTTCTTTTTAAAAAATGAACTAAAATGTCTTTTGTTTTTGGAGGATTATTTTTTACCACAGCCCAATAGGTTTTTTTAGTATCTCTATTTTTAAAGCTTTCGTTTAATCGTGTTAATGCTTTTGAAGTCTTAGCAAAAACAACTATACCAGTTGTGGGTCTGTCTAAACGATGAATAACACCCAAAAAAACTTCTCCAGGTTTATTGTATTTTTCTTTAAGGTATTCTTTTACTACATCAGAAAGAGGTTTGTCACCCGTTTTATCTCCTTGCACAATATCTCCCACTCGTTTATTGATTACAATAATGTGGTTGTCTTCATGTACTATTTGTAGATTGTTTTTGGTTGAAATAATTTTCGATGACATTTATACTGGATTTATAAGATACAAATGTACTATTTTATTAAATTTTCTTTTCATTTGATTTATTAAATTGAATCATTTTGAAATGAAAATAATCTTATTAAATATGATATATTTGTAACAATGGAAAAACTATTAAAAAATAAGATTTTTTTTTTCTTTCAACTATTTGTCTTTTTTTATCCAGCTTTAGCTACATTTTCTATACCTTTTCTTTTGCATGGTATTTATTTTAAGACAGATATAGTTCAAAATGTACTACTTGGTATATTATTGTTTCTTTTTTCAAATTTCTATTTAACAAAAAATAAAATAATCCTACTGATTCTACTATTTTTTGTTTATTTATTTTCATTAATAGAAACATTTTATTTAATAACTTTTAGAAGTTATCTTACAAGTTCAAGTATTTTTATTTTTTTTGAATCCAATTTTTCTGAAATTAGTTCTTTCACAAACGAATATTTTACCCTTACATTTTTTTTAATTGCTACAAGTTTTGTTTTGATATATTCCACTTTTACGATTCTATTACGCAAGAAAATTATTTGTTTGCCCTATATAAATTTAAAAAAGCAAACTAAAATAGTATTTAAAATAATTTTATTTTTAGGTTTTATTTTATTGATAATTCCACCACTCAACAAGAGTTACTTTCCAATGGTTATGCTAGAAGCAATTCAAGATTACAAATTGCAAATGATAAGTTATAATAATCAGAAGTTTAATAAAACTAGTGATTATTTTAAGAATGTGACTTTAAAAAAGGATTCGATACCAGAAACTTATGTTTTAGTTATAGGCGAATCTACAACAAAAAATCATATGGAATTATACGATTATTATAGAAACACGACTCCTTTATTGCATTCGATTTCTAATGAGCTGCTTGTGTATAATAATGTAATTTGCCCTAATACACACACTTTAACGGCATTGGAAAAAGTATTAACCTTAGGTACAACCGATAATTTAGATTTAAAATATAAAGGTAATTTGTTGCAATTGTTTAATCAAGCAGGTTTTACTACTTATTGGATATCAAACCAAAAACCAACAGGAATATGGGATAATTTTATTACAGGAATTGCGAATAGTTCCCATCATAAGTTTTTTTATAATATTTCAGATAACAAATCTCCGTACGATGAAGTCCTTTTTGAAACTTACAAATCAGTTTTAAAAGAAAAGACTAGTAAAAAGTTAATTATACTACATTTAATGGGAACGCATTTATCATATAAAGATCGTTATCCAAACTCGTTTAATGTTTTTGTAAATAAACCGAAAACTAAATTCAATACAAAAGAAGTCTTTGAAACCATAAATAATTACGATAATTCTATTTTATACCAAGATTATATTTGGTTTTCTATTATTGAACTTTTAAAAAGAGAAAATCAAAAAGCAGCTGTTTTATGCTTATCTGACCATGGAGAAGAGGTATATGAAAGTATAGATTTTTTTGGTCATACTGAAACAAAGGGGACGAAATCTATGTACGAAATTCCATTTCTTTTATGGCTTTCAGATAAAAAAAAGGATGAAAAAAATAATTTAGTTTTCGATGTTAAAAGAAGATATTGTTCTGAAGATTTAATTTATTCGATGGCAGATTTAGCAGGAATACATTTTACTGCTTTTCATTCTAAAAAAAGTATTTTAAATGTTAATTATATGCCTTCTAAAAAGGTAGTAATAAAGATTTTAGAAAAATGAAGCATTACATGGGAAAAAAAGGAAAAAGAGTACTAATAGTCTTGATTAGTTTTGCAGTTTTATCATTAATTTTTTATTCTAATCAAACTATTGCTATTTTATTTGCTCCTAAAATTATGGTACATCGAGTAAATAGTATGGAGAAATTAGAGGAAGTAAAGAATAAGTATAGAGGAGTTGAGCTAGATATTGTGTTTGATTCTTTGAGAAATGTTTTTGATGTAAATCATCCACCAGCAAAAAGCATACAGTTAGATTTAAAAACCTATTTTTCAAATAGTAAAGGAGTAAATGATTTATTCATTTGGCTGGATTTTAAAAATTTATCTGAGAGTAATCAGACGAATGCTATAAATCGATTGAATGAAATAGTGATTCAAAATCATCTTATAAAAAAAAATATAATTTTAGAAACTACTAATCCAAAATTAGCTTTGGCTTTTAAAGATGCAGGTTACAAGACCTCATATTATTTACCACCTTATCTATACACTAAATCTAAAGATAGTTTGGCCTATTATATTTCTATAATAAGCCAAAAGAATACAATTTATCCTACAGATTATCTTTCATTTGATTATAGGGATTATACAATTGTAAATAAATATTTTAAAACCAAGAAGAAATTAACTTGGTTTGCCAATGAATCATCTTACACAAAAAAAATTCCTTCAAAAATAAAATTATATAAAATATTATTCGATAGAAATGTGCATCATGTTTTATTGCCCTATGTTTCCAAAAAAGGAAATAGATAAAATTATAATTGATTTACTTCTTAATATTGCTCGTTTTCATTTGGAAAGTCAACTGCTTTAACATCAGTTACATATTGGCTAATAGCTGTTGTCATATCTTCATACAAATTCATGTATCTTCTTAAAAATCTTGGACTAAACTCATGTGTCATACCAATCATATCATGCAATACTAATACTTGACCGTCTACACCGTTTCCTGCTCCAATGCCTATCACAGGTATAGAAATACTTTTGGCTACTCTTTCTGCTAAACTAGCTGGTATTTTTTCTAATACAACAGCAAAACATCCTACTTTTTCAAGCATTTTAGCATCTTCAATTAGTTTTTCAGCTTCTGCTTCTTCTTTAGCTCTAACGGTATAAGTTCCAAATTTATAAATAGATTGAGGTGTTAATCCTAAATGACCCATCACAGGTATTCCAGCATGTAAAATACGTTTGATTGAATCCTTAATTTCTTGACCACCTTCTAATTTAACGGCATGACCACCACTTTCTTTCATAATTCTAATAGCAGAACGCAACGCTTCTTTTGGATCTGATTGATAACTTCCAAAAGGTAAATCGACAACCACTAAGGCTCTTTCAACAGCTCTAATTACTGAAGAGGCATGATAAATCATTTGATCTAAAGTAATTGGTAAAGTGGTTTCATGTCCAGCCATAACATTGCTAGCTGAATCACCTACTAAGATCACATCTACACCAGATGAATCTACAATTTTAGCCATAGTGTAATCATAGGCTGTTAGCATGGAGATTTTTTCTCCATTGTCTTTCATTTCAATTAATGTTCTAGTGGTAATTCTTTTATAATCTTTTTTAGCTACTGACATAATGTTTTATGGGGATTTATCCTGAATTGAGGTAAAAATTAAATAATTGTTTTTATAAGAATGTAAAATTAACATATTCTTAGAAACTGTAACTATTTTTAAGAAAAAACTACTAATACTAATAAATAAAATAAGATGAAAAAAATAGTATTATATTTTTTGTTACTTTCTTTTACAGCTTTAAAAGCACAAGAAGTTAATCCTAAAGCCACAATTGTAGCTTTTTTTAATGCTTTTCATGCAAAAGATACCGTTAATTTGCAAAAAATTTCTCATAAAGAAATTAGTATACAAACGATTGCTACCACTAAAGAGGAGGAAAAATTAATTACAGAAAAATATTCCGATTTTTTAAAATCTATAAGTGCTATTCCAAATACAGTAAAATTCGAAGAGAGAATTTTAGATTATCAAATACAAATAGACGGTGGATTAGCACACGTATGGACTCCTTATGAATTTTACATTAATAATACGTTAAGTCATAAAGGAGTCAATTCTTTCACATTATTAAAACAGAATAATGGATGGGTTATTATTCATATAATAGATACGAGAAGAAAATAGATAAAAGGTTAGCAATCAGCTAAATTTACACCAATCGCTAAACCACCTTCTGAGGTTTCTTTGTATTTAGTATTCATGTCTTTTGCTGTTTCCCACATGGTGTTTACTACCTTGTCTAAAGGAACTTTGGTATTCTTTGCGTCTGTTTCCAATGCAAGTTCGGCAGCATTAATAGCTTTAATAGCTCCCATGGTATTCCTTTCTATACAAGGAACTTGAACTAATCCACCAATAGGATCACAAGTTAATCCTAAATGATGTTCCATAGCTATTTCAGCAGCTATCATTACTTGCTCTGGCGTGCCACCCATAACTTCACATAAACCTGCAGCGGCCATTGCACTAGAAACACCTATTTCGGCTTGACAACCACCCATGGCAGCAGAAATTGTAGCTCCTTTCTTGAAAATACTACCAATTTCTCCAGCAGTCATTAAAAACTGTTTGATTTGTTCTTCGTTTGCTTGATGATTTTCAATAACTAAATAATACATTAAGACAGCAGGAATTACTCCAGCACTTCCATTTGTAGGTGCTGTTACAACTCTTCCTAATGAGGCATTTACTTCGTTTACAGCCAAAGCAAAACAACTTACCCATTTTAGAATTTGTCTAAATTTTACTTCTGTTTGTCTAATAATTTGCATCCAAGAATAGGGACTATCATAAGGTAATACACCAATCATATTTTTATGCATATCATAGGCTCTTCGTCTCACATTTAATCCTCCAGGTAATATCCCTTCAGAATGACAACCAATGTACATACATTCTAGCATTGTGTCCCAAACACGCATTAACTCGTTATGAATAGCTGCTTCACTTCGCATAGATTTTTCATTTTCATATACTATTTCCCAAACCTTTTTGTTTTCACTTTGACAATAAACTAACAATTCTGAAGCTTTATCTATGGGAAATGGAAAAGCGCATTTTATTTCTTCATTTGCAGCCGAATTAATTCGTTCTTCTACAACTACAAATCCGCCACCAATGGAGTAATAGGTATTTTCATATTCAGAATCTGTGGTGTAAGCGGTAAATTTAATGCCATTAGCATGAAAAGGTAAAAATTCGCGATTAAAAACAATATCTTCTTCAAGATGAAAGGGAATAATTATTTCATTACCTAGAAATAGTTCTTTTTTATTTTTAATAGCAGATATTATTACATCAATACTTTCAACTGGAATGTATTCAGGATCAGCACCACTTAAGCCTAACATTACAGCTAAATCTGTTGCATGTCCTTTACCAGTTAACGATAAAGAACCATATAAATCAACTTTAATTCTATTAATAGAATCTATTAACTCTTTTTCTTTTAGTTCTTTGATAAATCTTTCTGCTGCTCTCCAAGGTCCTAAAGTATGAGAGCTAGAAGGGCCAATACCGATTTTTAACATATCAAAAACTGAGATACATTCCATGGGACTTTTTTTATTTACAAATATAGAATAGAAAATTAAATTTAGATTATTATTTAAAAATTCTTATTTCGTTATATTTTTTTGACGAAGGTTGTTTTTTGTTAATTTTTTAGAAATTTTTAGAAAAAATACCGACAAAAGTTCTTTTTTATAGATATGTTGCTTTTAATTGAAAAAATTAACTTTTAAGACAGATTTAATGTAAAATTAATAATAAAAAAATACATAATATTGTCATATTAATAACCTTAACTATTTTTAATAATGAAAACAAATTTCAGACATGCTTCTCTTTTTTTAGGAGCATTAGCATTAAGCACGATGCTTTCTTGTAGTAAAGACGAAGAAACAACTCTTGATTCTCAAGACGAAGTTTTATCAGTAGTAGATCAACAACCTAATAGCAGAGAAGGAGACTGTGGTTATGTTGATGGAAACTGGAGTTCAACAGCTAGTCTTTATACAAGTTTGCCAAACAGTGGAAGTACCAGAAACTCTAGTTTAGTTACTTCACAGAATAGTGCTATTGCGTCTTTTTGGGGAAGATCAGCTCCTACATTCCGTTATGTAAGAGATTTGTCTAATCCAAACTCAACTTTCAACGCTATTTCTTATAGTAATGGAAAAATTTATTTTGGTGAAGCTATTTTCAAATGGGCTTATGATAGAGACAATTCTAACTTAATCAATGTAATGATTTTAGCACATGAATATGGTCATCAATTACAATATGCTTATGGTCTACCTTCTCGAAATGAGTCAACGGCAAGAGCTGCAGAATTAGAAGCAGATGGGTTTGCAGGTTACTATTTAA
Source organism: Flavobacterium sp. J27 (assembly GCF_004303025.1). Classification (GTDB taxonomy): domain Bacteria; phylum Bacteroidota; class Bacteroidia; order Flavobacteriales; family Flavobacteriaceae; genus Flavobacterium. Next base: position 144,899 of record NZ_PJQW01000002.1, read on the forward strand.
GAAGAGGATATGGTAAGTCTACTTTTTCTGCTATAGCATCAGCTTCTGAAGCGGCTTATGCAATTGGTGATTACTCTACTACAAGTCCCGGTCATCATGGAACACCTCCACAAAGAAGATCAGCTGTTCGTTTAGGATTCCTTTTAGCTGATCCAGGAAATCCAAAATTATCAGCATCTAGTTTTGATTATAACTTCTTTTATTACTATAATGGAGTGTTAAATGGAACATATAGAATGGCTAAACCAGATGGAATTAGCCAAGAATTCCACGATTTTATGTTATCTCATATGGAAGAACTAGGAAAAATTGCTAGAGGAGAAATGTCTGAAGAAGAATATATCAACTTAAGATAATTCTAACTATCTAAATTTATAAGAAGGGTTGCCAGTAGGTAACCCTTTTTTTATGACATTCTGTCATTGGTAAAAAAAAGTTATGACAAAATTCTGACAAATAGGTAATAAATTGTTCTTGGCATAATGATTGACTATATGGTTAACAAGTTTTAAAGAATAAAATAAAAAACACACAATAAATTAAGATTAAAATTATGAGTAAAATTATTGGAATTGATTTAGGAACAACAAATTCATGTGTGGCAGTTATGGAGGGTGGAGAACCTGTTGTAATTGCAAACGCAGAAGGAAAAAGAACAACTCCTTCAGTAATTGCATTTGTAGAAGGAGGAGAAATTAAAGTAGGTGACCCTGCAAAAAGACAAGCGGTAACTAATCCAACAAAGACGATTGCTTCTGTAAAACGTTTTATGGGTAATAAATATTCAGAAAGTGCTAAAGAAGCATCAACAGTTGCTTACAAAGTAGTTAAAGGTGATAATGATACGCCACGAGTTGATATTGATGGTAGATTATACACACCACAAGAATTGTCAGCTATGACACTTCAAAAAATGAAAAAAACGGCTGAAGATTATTTAGGAGCATCAGTAACCAAAGCAGTTATTACCGTTCCAGCTTATTTTAATGACGCACAACGTCAAGCTACTAAAGAAGCAGGTCAAATTGCTGGTTTAGAAGTAATGCGTATTATTAATGAGCCAACTGCAGCTGCTTTAGCTTATGGTTTAGATAAACAAGGTAAAGATCAAAAAATTGCCGTTTATGATTTAGGTGGAGGTACTTTTGATATCTCGATCTTAGAATTAGGTGATGGTGTATTTGAAGTATTATCTACAAATGGGGACACACATTTAGGAGGTGATGACTTTGATCAGGTAATTATTGATTGGTTAGCAAATGAATTTAATACAGCTGAAGGTATCGATTTACGTAAAGATCCAATGGCTTTGCAACGTTTAAAAGAAGCGGCTGAAAAAGCTAAAATTGAATTATCATCTTCTACACAAACAGAAGTTAATTTACCTTATGTTACAGCAACAGCAACAGGACCTAAACACTTAGTACAAACATTAACAAGAGCTAAATTTGAACAATTATCTGAAAATTTAGTAAAACGTTCGATGGATCCAGTGGCTAAAGCATTAAAAGATGCAGGTTTATCTACTTCTGATATTGATGAAGTTATCTTAGTAGGTGGTTCTACACGTATTCCTGTTATCCAAGAGCAAGTTGAAAAATTCTTTGGTAAAAAGCCTTCTAAAGGTGTAAATCCAGACGAAGTAGTTGCTATTGGTGCAGCGATTCAAGGTGGAGTATTGTCAGGAGATGTAAAAGACGTATTATTATTAGACGTAACACCATTATCATTAGGTATTGAAACTATGGGAGGTGTTTTAACTAAATTGATTGAAGCGAATACAACTATTCCTACTAAGAAATCACAAGTTTTCTCTACAGCAGCAGATAACCAACCATCAGTTGAAATCCATGTTTTACAAGGAGAAAGACCAATGGCGCAAGATAATAAAACAATTGGTAGATTCCATTTAGACGGTATTCCACCAGCAGCTAGAGGAATTCCTCAAATTGAAGTAACTTTTGATATTGATGCAAATGGTATTATTAAAGTTTCTGCTACCGATAAAGGAACTGGTAAATCACACGATATTCGTATTGAAGCATCTTCAGGATTAACTCCAGAAGAAATTGAAAAAATGAAGAAAGATGCTGAAATGAATGCAGAAGCAGACAGACAAGCAAAAGAAAAAGTGGACAAATTAAATGAAGCAGATTCTATGATTTTCCAAACTGAAAAACAATTAGCTGAATTTGGTGAAAAATTATCTGAAGGTAACAAATCAGCTATTCAAGGAGCTTTAGAAGAATTGAAAGCAGCTTATGAATCTAAAGATGTAGCTACAATTACTCCAGCTTTAGATAAAATTAATGAAGCTTGGAAAAATGCATCTGAAGAAATGTACAAAGCACAGGCTGAAGGTGGAGCGCAAGAAGCACAACCACAAGGAGAAGCTTCTGGTGATCAAACTCAAGATGTAGATTTTGAAGAAGTAAAGTAAATTTTTTTCTTAATATTTAAAAGAAACCCGAGTAAAATACTACTCGGGTTTTTCTATATAAAAAACCGTTTACTTATTGGTAAACGGTTTTGTTTTTATAAAAGATACTATTATTTTGGGTCTAAAGCCAAATCAATTTTTGATAATAAATCTTGTAAATGGAATTTACTTAATCGATCACTAGTTAGGGTTAATGCTGTTTTAATTTCTCTTTTTAACTCCGATAACTGACCTCTAGAAATTGAAGGAATATCCGTTTCATTATAACTTACCGTTCTTCTATTTAACGCTCTAGCTGTTTGTTTTCCTTCCACATCTAAAGCTTGAATTAATTCATTAGTATATAATTTTTGTAAATTTCTTCGATATATATCTATGGTTTTTCCAGTCTTTAATTCTGAAAAAATTCCTTTTCTTAAATCTCCCATTAGTTCATCCACTGAATAGTTGTCTTTACTTAATGAGGATGTTTCAATTAATCGAATTAATCTATCTCCTGATAATAAACTTGATAAAGTGCTGTTTTGTAAAGCTTTAATCGATTCTACACCATTGTCTGGGTTTATTTTTGAAAGGATATTTAGGTCTAAAATCCAAGTTGGTGTTGCAAATAAATTTTCATTTAAAAAGGCCACTGCATCATTTTGTATAGTACTCGGAACAACTTCATACTGTGCGCCTTCCATATCGTAGGTTTTAGGTGTTTCATATATTCCTCCTACATTTTTAGTTACATGCCCCATATATCTTCTGAATTGACCGACTAATGATCCATATAAATCTTGTAATTCAGAATAATCTTCTCCATCTTCTTTACTCCATTGAATTAAATTAGGTAAAATTCGTTTTAGATTTTTAATTCCATAAGCAGAAGCTTTCATGGCGTTATCTCCTAAATCTTCCGTTTGATATCTTGGATCATACGGACTTGTTTCTGTTCCAAACCATAAACGACGATTTTTATAGGCTTCTTTTGTCATCGTATTTAACATGGCTTTTTCTTCTTCTTCATTTTTAGCATCATCAAAATAGGAATAACCCCATTTAATAGCCCATTTATCATAATCTCCTATTCTTGGGAATAAATCTGTAATATTATCTTCGGGTTGTGCTACATAATTAAAACGGGCATAATCCATGATTGAAGATGTATGGCCATTTTTTTCAATAAACTCTTTGTTGCGTAACATTTCTACTGGAGTGGCATTACTTGCTCCCATGTTATGACGTAAACCTAGAGTATGTCCCACTTCATGAGAAGACACAAAACGAATTAATTCTCCCATCAATTTGTCATCAAACTTTTTATTTCTTGCTCTTGGATCTACTGCAGCAGTTTGAACTAAGTACCAATCACGTAATAAACTCATTACATTATGATACCAACCAATATGACTTTCCATAATTTCTCCAGTTCTTGGATCATGAACATTTGGTCCATAAGCATTTGGAATATCAGCAGCAAAATAACGTAAAACTGAAAAACGAGCATCTTCTAAACTCATTGTTGGGTCATTTTCTGGCCAGTATTCACCACGAATTGCGTTTTTCCAACCAGCAAATTCAAATGCTTCTTTCCAATCGTCAATACCTTGTTTAATAAAAGGCTTCCATTTGTCTGGTGTAGCTGGATCGATATAGTATACAATTGGCTTTTTAGGTTCTATCAATTCTCCGTTTTTTTGTCTTAGTGCATCTTCTTCATTTTTCGGTTCAAGTCTCCATCTTACTGCAAATACTTCTTTATCAGCTTTTAAAGATTCTTCTTTAAAAACATCATAATGATTAGCAAAATACCCAACCCGCTTATCGAAAGCTCTTTTACGCATTGGTTTTTCTGGAAGTAATAACATAGATGTATTTAATTCTAAAGTAACCACACCAGCATCTAAACCTGAAGGTAAATCTACTCCAATTTTTGGGGATGGGTTTCTTGAAATTTTTGGTTGTTCTGTTGAGAACGTTTTTACGCTTCTTATTTCAGTATTAATAGGGAAACTTTTTATATCCTGTATAAACGATTTATCTTTCTGAAATGATTGAATACTTAATAATTGCTTATTAATTGGACTTAGCGAAAATGTTTGAACATCAGCATCAAATGTTGCATTCATATCTATTACATATCCAATATTTTCTTTACCAGAAGCATCTTTTTTATATGCTAAAATATCATAGTTACCAATTATTGGATCAGAACTCGAATTTTTCACAGCTCGTGCAATAGGTTTGTCTTCATCTGGAGACATAATTACATAGGTAATCGATCGTAAAAGAATATTATCATTTAATCCTTTTTCAAATTTTACTACTTGTCTATTAATTTCTTCCCCTCCAAATATACCACCACCAGCTGGTGTTTTAGAATATCTTGTGATGGTCATAATTTCCTTCCCGATTAAAGAGTCAGAAATTTCAAATAGAAATTTTTTGTCTACTTTATGAATATCAATTAATCCTCTTTGCGTTACAGCTGAAGAATCAATAACCTTATTATAAGGTTTCGGACCTTTTTTTTCATCTGTTTTTTTTGCTGAAGCAGTTGTACTTGCTTTAGCATCTCTTTTTTTGTTTTTTCTTTGACCATAACTATCAACCCCAAACAAAAAAATCAAACAAGTTGCTAGTAGTGTTACTTTTTTTAACATAAATTAAATTATTGGTTATTTTGGTTTTGTTAATTTCAAATTTATTTGAAAAAAACCAGATTTATTTATTTCTTAATAAATTATTAGAATTATTTAACATTTTTTATTTTTTCATTACAAAAAAGAAGTATTTTGTGTTTTATCTTTTGTTTGTCTATTTTTTGTATTTTGGTATGCAAAAATGAAATAAAATCTTAAAAAAATAGTTTATAAATAATATTTAATAAAAAACAACTAACAACCCCTTAATTTGAAATAAATATGAAAAGAATATTTTTAGTTTCGTTGCTAATCTTATCCACTGTTTGCTTTTCACAAAAGAAAAAATCTACTACTAAAAAAAGTAATGCAAAAACTGTTTTAGCTAAAGTTGATAATATTTCAGCAGAAATGATTAGTGTTAACAAGCAAAAACAAATCGTTTTATTTGTTACCAATGGTAATGTACTAGATACGCTGAAATTAAAAACATCCGATAATCTCGATTTTAAACCACTTAATTTTGCGATTTCATCTTATACAACAAATAATGTAAAACTATATTATGTGCATTGGGAAGAAAATAATGTGATTAGTACTAAATTAAAAAAGGAAGATGAAAACTTTGTAGAATCTCAAATTTGGAATGTATCTAAAAAAGAATTACTTATTGGTAATATTCAAAAAACAAGCCATATAGTAGAAACTGTTTTTTTGGATAAAAATAAAACAGCTTCAGAAACTCAAGAACGTAATAGAAGAGAAGGTTTTGAATTTAATTTATTGCCTAATGGCGATTTTATTTTAAAAAATAAAACTCAGCAAAATACCTATACTTACAATGTTACTGCTGATAAATATGAAATGAAAAAAGGTAGTTATTCTAAAGCATCTTCTTCTAAAAAAAGAAGGTAATATAGATTATTAAATAGTATGCATGCATACTATTTAATAAAACTTTACTATATTTGAATAAAAATACAGTAAAATGGAAAAACCAAATTTGACCACTATATTAGGAATAAAACATCCCATTATCATGGCGCCTATGTTTTTAGTCTCAAATACCAAAATGGTAATTGAAGGTATGAAAAATGGTGTTGCGGGTTGTATACCTGCATTAAACTATCGTACATTAGAAGAATTGAGAGCTTCTATTCATGAGTTGAAGAATGCCAAGGTTGAAGGAGGTAGTTTTGGATATAATTTAATCGTAAATAAATCGAATGTAAAGTACAAAGAACAATTAAGAATATTATGTGAAGAAAGAGTAGACTTCATTTTAACTTCTTTAGGTAGTCCTGAAGAAACAATTCGAGAAGCACATAAAGTAGGAATAAAAGTTTTTTGTGATGTAACCGATTTAAATTTTGCAAAAAAAGTAGAAAGCTTAAATGCAGATGCTTTAATAGCGGTTAATAATCAAGCTGGGGGACATAGAGGGAATATTAGTCCTGAAGAATTGATAAAGCAATTGAATGAAGGCACTTCATTACCAGTTATTTCAGCAGGTGGAGTGGGTAGAAAGGAAGATGTTGATAAAATGTTACAATACGGCGCTATTGGTGTTTCTGTAGGGAGCCCATTTATTGCTTCTATTGAAGCTGGTGTTTCTGATGAATATAAGCAAGCTTGTGTAGATTATGGAGAGAAGGATATTGTAATGACAGAAAGAATATCGGGTACACCTTGTACTGTTATTAATACTCCTTATGTTCAAAAAGTAGGAACCAAACAGAGTTGGTTAGAACGCATTTTAAATAAGAATAAATCCTTAAAGAAATGGGTTAAAATGGTTCGTTTTTACATTGGGATGAAAGCTACAGAGAAAGCAGCAAAACAAGTTACTTATAAGACAGTTTGGGTTGCTGGACCAAGTATTGAGTACACTAAAGCTATTTTGCCTGTAAAAGATATTGTAGCCCATTTGACAGTATAATGTGATGTATGACGCTCTATTTCAATTTTTAAATCGATTTTTTAAAAAAGCTACATTGTTCAAAACGATGTTTAATATTTCTCCTATGTATAGGAGAAGTTGTGGAAGAATTATATCTGTTTCTGAAGATTTACTTACAGTAAAAGTGATTATTCGGTTGAGTTATAAAAATAGAAACTATGTAGGTTCTATGTTTGGAGGCAGTTTGTTTGCTGCCACTGATCCTATTTATATGATTCAATTAATGCAGATTTTGGGAAAAGAATATGTAGTTTGGGATAAAGCCACTGAAATTAAATTCAAGCGTCCTGCTTATCAAAACGCTTTTGTTACGTTCGATTTTACTTCTGATGAAATTCAACAAATAATTGAGAATGTAAAAAATGAAAATGAGATCGATTTGGTAAAACCATTATTTATTACAGATAAAAACGGAAAAGTATTCACAGAAGTAACTAAAACAATTTATATAAGTTCTAAATCGTATTATAAGGAAAAAAGAGCTAGAAAAACATCGTAACAATATATTATTAAGTTTAACTATAATTAGTAAAGCAAAAATAAATTAACATTATTTTTGCTTTTTTTCATGTTAAAAGTGGTTAACTTTACTCTAATTAATGTGTTACAATGAGTAAGTATTTCAAATACTTTATATTTCTATTTTTTTCTTCTCTTTTATATTGTAGTAAAAGTGATTTTAAAGATATATCTAATGTTCAATTGGTTTCCATTTCAGAGCATCAATTTGTAACAGTATATTCAAAATACGATTGCAATACTTCTCTATTTGAAAACCCAAACTCATTTATAGAAGAAACCAATGAAAGTTGTGTTGATACTGAAAAAAATAACCCTTTTTATCCTTTTTACACTACTAATAATACAAGTAGAGAACAGTTTTTTTCATTTTTAAGCACTTTAAATGAGAAAAATTTAAATCACAATTTGTTTACCTTTTCAAAGTTCCAAATTATTTATCCTTTTCATAGTTTTTGGTAATCAACATTATTTTTTAAATCAAAATAGAAATAATTAATCAAAACTTAAATTAAAATGAATGCATTTGGAAACATAATAGGAATATTGATTTTTATAATAATCTTTATTCCTATCTTACTCATAAATAACAAATTAAATAAAAAAAGAAAGCGTCTTATTGATGCATTAAACCAATTTGCTGCTCAGGAAAATAAACGAGTAACAGAATTTGACACTTGGACAGATAATTCTATTATTGGAATAAGTACCGATAAAGAATATCTTTTCTTTATTAGAAACAAAAATGACTATCACACTAAAATTAAAATTCCTGTAAACCAAATAAAAAATAGTTACACGAATCAACAAAAAAATAATTCAAAATCTATTGCGTTTTTAGAATTAATTTTTGAAATGCAGCATCAAAATGAAAACATACGATTGGAGTTTTTTAAAGCGGATAAAAAAGATGCTATTATGGGAGAAGAATTGCGTATTGCCAAAAAATGGATAGCAAAAATTACTGAAGACCTACCAAAACCTAAAGTACTATTATATTTTACATGAATAAAAGGGAGATTTTTTCTCCCTTTAAAAATGAAAACAATTATAATGTTTACTTTTTATTACATTTGTATCTTTAAATGCCCTTTTCTACAAAAAATATAAAACTCCTTTGTACTATAACGATTAGTTTTATCGTTGTTTTATTGTTTTCTTTATTTACTAATACTGTAGATAAGAAAAAGGACATAGTATCTTTAAAATTAAATTCTTTCCAGCAGAATCTTACAAATCACTCAGAGCATGCTGTTTTGTCATCAATCGAATATCATTTTACAGCTGTAACGCGTGGAATTTCTCAAAAAGAATTTACAAATAAGCGTTTTTTTATTGCAAAAACTGCAACCAAAAGAAACAGCATTGTTAATGAAAAAAGATTTAGCAAGTATATTTCACTTACCATACTTGATTCGCATATTTTAATTGGAAAATTAAATCTTCTAAAGATTATTTTCCCTTTTCACCAATTCTGGTAAATACATTCTTTTTTACAGATTACATAACTTAAAATAATTTTAAAAATAAAAAAGACATGGATTTATCTAGTGCCTTAATAGGTTCTGTTTTTATAATTTTAACAGGATTACCTATCTACATAATTAATAGAAGTACAAAAAAGAAAAAAGAAATTTTGATGCAAAACTGTAAGCATGAATTAGGAATTACAGAACCAATATTAGAATATGATATATGGAATTCCAATGAATCAATTATTGCTCTAACTGAAACAAAATTATTTTTTGCAATAAAAAATGATGCTAATTTTATTTCACAAAGTATTTGTGTTCAGGATATTATTAGTTGTAAAACAAGGAAAGAGTTTGCAAATCAATCTGCAACTCATGGTAATAAAGTAATTAAAGGTTTGTTTCTTGATATTACTTTAAATGATACTGTAAATAGTGTTTCTGTTCCTTTTTTTCAATTAGATTCCAAAAATTTTATGATTACAAATGAAATTAATCTTGCAGATAAATGGGTAACAAAGATGTATCAATTGCATCAAAGTTAATAAATAGAAAAGCCGAGTTTAACTCGGCTTTTCTTATTCTAAGATAATTTCAAATGCTTTATCCCAATTTTTACCCGTTACAAAAATGGTTTTTGTTTTTGGGTTATATGCAATACCATTTAAAACATCAACATCTGGATGTTGTGTGATTTTTGTTTTTAAATCACTCAAATTCATGATACCTTCTACAGCACCATTTTTTGGATTAATAACAGCAATGGCATCTCTACCATATACATTGGCCCATATTTTTCCATCAATCCATTCCAATTCATTTAGTGCTTCAATTTTAGATTTCTTGGTATATACATTTATATAGTCTACTTCTTGAAGCGTTTCAGGGTCTAAGATGTAAATTTTTTCACTACCTTCACTCATGTAGATATTTTTGCCATCATTGGTTAAACCCCAGCCTTGCATTTGCTTAAAATACTTAAAAGTTTTAATCTTTTCAAAAGTATCTGCATTGTAAACATACCCTTCATTATTCAACCAGGTTAATTGGTATACTTTATTATTTAAGATGGTAATTCCTTCTCCAAAATATTCTTGAGCAAGAGGCACTGTTTTATACACTTCCCCTGTTTTATAATTTGTTTTACGTAAACTGGAAATTCCTCTAGTTCCTGTACCTTTTCCTTCACCGTTACCAGTTCCTTCGAAAAGTGTATCTCTGTAAAATTCATAACCTTGTGTATACGCTTTGATATCGTGTGGGTAGGTGTTTATAATTTTATATTTTAATTCTTTAGGATTAATGTTAGAAGCTACCATAAAATTAGCATTGGCTTCATAGGAAGTATTATTTGCATAAATCACAGCTTTTACACTCTGATAACCTAACTTTTGATTTTCTAAATCAAACTTAAAAGGAGAATTATTTTTTACAGAACCAATTCTGTTTTCATTGATTGTGTAAACAACAGAATCTATAGTTTCTTTATTTTCGTTTTTTATAACCAAATTAACGCGTTCATCTAATTGATAAACCTGCTTTAAGGCAGATGTATCAATAGAAAATAATTTTTTTTCATCATTTTTATCTTTCCCACAGGAATTAATAAAAAGGCTTAATAGTATGAAAGCGAATGGCTTAAGATTCATCATTACAGTAAATTTTTATTAGTACAATATACAACGATTTTTTAAAGTTACAATTACCCTTGCAAAAATATAAAATGTTTGTATATTTGCACCGGCAAGTCCTACACGACCAGCTCCTGCAGACTCCCCCAGGGTGGGAACGCAGCAAGGGTAAGCGGTTGTAGCGGTGCGATGTAGGTCGCTTGCCATTTTTTTATTTTTTACATGTTTTTTATATTTCTGTAGTCTCCTTTTAGGAGATTTTTTATTTTTATACCAATTCTATAAGGTATGAAATTAAGTTGGAAACATGTTCAATTACAATTAAAAGAAACTTTTACCATTAGTTATGGTTCTTATACCAATAGAGAAGCAATTATTGTTTCATTAAGTTGTAATGGTTTATTTGGTTATGGAGAATGTACCGCAATTGATTATTATGGTATTAAAATTAAAGACTTAATAACGGTCTTAGAACAAATTCAAAGTAAAATAGAAAAGCAACCCATTGAACATCCAGTGTTTTTTTATGTTTTTTTACAACAACTTAAATTGTCTACTTTTTTAACTTCTGCATTGGATTGTGCTTATTGGGATTTATTTGGTAAGCTTGAGAATAAAAATTTTTTAACTCTTAATACAATTTCATTTAATGCTCTTCCAGAATCATCTATTACTATAAGTATCGGCTCTCTTAAGGAACAATTGGAGAAGATTAATAGCTTGAATTGGTCAAAAATAAAAGTAAAATGTAATTTTTTTAATTTAAAAGATATAGAACTACTTTTAAAAACTAACAAAGCGATTGCATTAGATGCTAATGGGAGTTTTTCAATTGAAGATTGTAAAATGCTAGAAAATAATAGTATTTCGGAACAATTGAGTTACATAGAACAGCCCATGCCTATTGGTTACCAAAATTATGCACAATTAGATGCTTCAAAAAAAGTAAATTGGATGGCAGATGAAGATTGTCAGGGAAAGGAAAGCTTATCAAATTTAAAAGCACATTATAAAACAATTAATATTAAATTAGTAAAAGTAGGTGGGTTAACACCTGCTTTAGCGTTAATTGAGGAAGCTAAAAGGGCTCATTTTAAAATTATGATTGGTTGTATGACTGAAAGTACAGTAGGTATTTCTGCAGGAGCGGTTTTAACTCCTTTCGCAGATTATGTGGATTTAGATGGAGCTAATTTAATAGCTAATGATTTGGCGTTGGGAACAAGTATTGAAAATGGAAAGATTCTACTTTCTGAGCAACCCGGATTAGGAATTTATATGAAATAGTTTTAAATAACTTATTAAAAGTTTTAATTTCGCGTTTTAAATATAAAAAATGAGCAAAGTTATTTTTATTACAGGAGCATCATCAGGAATTGGTAAGGCTATTGGAGAATATTTATTAGATAAAGGATTTGTAGTATATGGAACAAGTAGAAATCCTGAAACCGTTTCTAATTCGAGGATACCGTTATTAGCTTTAGATGTAAGAAACGTAGAAAGTATCCAAACTGCTGTAGCTGCATTAATTGCTAAAGAAAACAGGATAGATGTACTCATTAATAATGCAGGTGTAGGAATTACAGGACCATTGGAAGAAATTCCTGCAACAGAAATAAAAAATAATTTTGAAACTAACTTATTTGGTCCTATAGAAGTAATGAAGACTGTTTTACCACAAATGAGAACTCAAAAAAGTGGATTAATTATCAATATCACCTCTATTGCTGGTTATATGGGATTGCCTTTTAGAGGCGTATACTCGGCTTCTAAAGGAGCTTTAGAATTAATTACTGAAGCAATGAATATGGAAGTACAATCATTTGGTATTCGAATTACTAATGTGGCTCCAGGTGATTTTGCAACCAATATTGCTGCAGGAAGATATCATGCACCTGTTGTTAAAGGTTCTGCTTATGAAAAAACATATGGTATGACATTAGATATGATGAATAGACATGTAGATTCTGGAAGTGATCCTAAAGAAATGGCAGCTGTTGTCCTAAAAATTATTACATCTAAAAAACCGAAAATTCACTATAAAGTAGGTGCTTTTATGCAAAAGTTTTCCATTGTACTTAAAAGAGTTTTACCAGATACAGTTTATGAGCGTTTATTAATGAATCATTATAAGTTGTAATATTTTATTTCTAAATCTGAATAAATAAATCGTAATTTTGCATTTTTAAACAACACACATATTATATAAAACAAAAAAGTATGAAATTTTTTATTGACACGGCTAATTTAGACCAAATTAAAGAAGCACAAGCGTTAGGAATTTTAGATGGAGTAACAACAAATCCATCATTAATGGCGAAAGAGGGAATTACAGGAAAAAACAATATCTTAAAACATTATGTTGATATTTGTAATGTAGTTGATGGCGATGTAAGTGCTGAAGTAAACGCTGTAGATTATGATGGTATGATTAAAGAAGGTGAGGAGCTAGCGGATTTACATGAGCAAATTGTGGTGAAATTGCCTATGACTAAAGAAGGAATTAAAGCGTGTAAATATTTTTCTGATAAAGGAATAAAAACCAATGTAACTCTAATTTTTTCTGCTGGACAAGCTTTATTAGCAGCTAAAGCAGGCGCTACTTATTGTTCTCCTTTCTTAGGAAGATTGGATGATGTTTCTACTGATGGCTTGAATTTAATTGAAGAAATTCGTTTAATTTATGATAACTATGGTTTTGAAACACAAATTTTAGCCGCTTCTGTACGTCATACAATGCATGTAGTTAATTGTGCTAAAATTGGAGCAGATGTAATGACAGGACCTTTATCTTCTATATTAGGATTATTGAAACACCCATTGACAGATATTGGTTTAGCTCAGTTTATTGCTGATTTTGAAAAAGGAAATAAATAATAATGAAATAATATTATAATAAAAAAAGAGCTATTGAAAAAGAGCTCTTTTTTTATATTTTTTGTTAAAGATTTTTATCAAAATGAGCGTCGAAAAGATTGACAAAGGCATTTTTAATAGTCCCATCTGGATTTAAAATGATGGTTCTTTGAATTTTAGTAATTACCCAAGTTTTCTTAATCTCTTCAAAATTAGTTGCTTTTAATTCAATAATATCTTTAAAATTATATTTGTTAAAAGTAGATAACCAATTTTCTTTGGAATCATTAACGTTAATGGCAATAAAATTAATGTTAGGGTATTTTGTTTTCAATGCTAATACTTTTTCATGAACAGACTTTATATGTGATTCAGCATGTGTAGTCCAAAAGAATATAACAGTTTCTTTATTATTAAGGTAATCTGTAATTGAAACTTCTTTAGAATTAGTATCAATTAAATCTACTTTAGGTAAAACATTACCTACTTTCAAGTTTTGAACAGCATTATAAATTTGGGTTACTTCATGATGTTTTTCTTCATCGGAAGATAACTCAATATAGCGATCAATAAACTTTTTGTTGTTATACATGTTTTGATCTTCTAAAAGATACATGTATGCTATATTATTTAAAACAATATTTTTTACATTTTGGTCTTTTAATAAAGTATCAGCAATATTTAATTTTTGAATGTTTTTCTCAAGTGATTTTGTTTCTAGTTTGCATTTCCCTTTTTCGTAAGTAACATTATTTAAAAGAGCAGAAACATATTTTATAAAAGGAGAAAAACTTCCTAATTCTGGATTATTTAAGTTTAAAGATTTTCGATAAGAATAATAGTCTTTGGGTAATTTTGGGCAGATATTTTCACCTGTTTTATATTCATGTGCATAGGGATACAATTCTTTTTTATAAAAATAATGCATGTCTACACCTGCTTGAGCTACTGCATCAAAACTAGGCGTCCAATTAATTTCAGATTTACGTTTCAAATAATATTCTTTTCTATTTTCATAGCTAGAATCAATAGCTTTTGAATAGGTGTTTAAATCTTTATCTAATATTTCATACAAATTGGAACGATCATTTTCATTTTTAAGATATAAATCAATTAGAAAGTTATTTTTTTCATCACCTCTTCCACAGAAAGATAATGAATTGTCAAAATCTAATGAATTCAAACGAATCATTAAGCTATCGTTTTTATCAAAATAAACATATTGAAATTCTGGAGTATGTTTAAAAGTGTATAAACCAGGTGCTAATGAATCAAATTTATGTAAAAAACGATTGTTTTTATCTAAGTATATGGTGTCTAAGATGGTTTCATCCTTCATAAATAAAACATATTTATCTTGAGGGTTAATTATCTCGCCACCAAAATAGGCCACATAATTGTCTGGTTGAAATTGTTTTTTACAAGAAAATAATGTGGTTAAAGCTAAAATAGATAAGGGTAAAAAGTATTTAATATTTTTTTGAATCATTTATTAATTTACTAATTATTAGGTAACAAAATTAAATTTTACATGTTAAAAGTGCTGTTAATGATGCGTTAAAATAAACATAATACGACTTATAGATGTAATAGCATTCCAAAACTGCATATTTTTTTCTACTTTTGCAACAATTTTATAAAAACAATCATAATGTTAACAGTTTCTAACTTATCAGTTCAATTTGGAAAACGTGTCTTGTTTGATGAAGTGAATGTTACTTTCACGCAAGGAAATTGCTATGGAATCATTGGTGCAAATGGTGCTGGTAAATCTACTTTTTTAAAAATTTTATCTGGCGAAATTGACCCTACATCAGGAAGAGTAATACTTGAACCAGGAAAACGTATGTCGGTTTTAAACCAAAATCACAATATGTTTGATGAGCATACAGTTTTGGAAACAGTATTAATGGGAAATAAAGTATTGCATGCAATTAAAACAGAAATGGATGCACTATACTTAGATTATACAGATGAAAATGCAGATAGAATAGGAGAGTTGCAATTACAATTTGACGAAATGAACGGTTGGAATGCTGATTCTGACGCGGGAGCTATGTTGTCAAACTTAGGTATTTCATCGGATTATCATTATACTTTAATGAGTGAATTAGAAGGAAAACTTAAGGTTCGTGTGTTATTAGCTCAAGCACTTTTCGGAAATCCTGATGTGTTAATTATGGATGAGCCTACTAACGACCTTGATTTTGAAACCATTGGTTGGTTAGAAAATTTCTTAGCAAATTATGAAAATACGGTATTAGTTGTTTCTCACGACCGTCACTTTTTAGATGCCGTTTGTACACATGTTTCTGATATCGACTTTGGTAAAATTAATCACTATTCGGGTAATTATACATTTTGGTACGAATCGAGTCAGTTAGCAGCGAAACAAAAAGCACAACAAAATAAGAAAGCGGAAGAGAAAAAAGCTGAATTAGAAGAGTTTATTAGACGTTTTAGTGCAAACGTAGCCAAGTCTAAACAAGCTACTTCGCGTAAAAAAATGATTGAAAAATTAAATTTAGACGAAATAAAACCATCTAGTAGAAGATATCCAGCTATTATTTTTGAAACAGAAAGAGAAGCTGGTGATCAAATTTTAAATGTTCAAAATTTAAGTGCTTCTATTGATGGTGAAGTTTTATTTAGTAATGTTGATTTAAACATGGCTAAAGGGGACAAAGTTGTTGTTTTTTCGAAAGATTCACGCGCAACTACTGCTTTTTACGAAATATTAAATGGAAATCAAAAAGCAGACTCTGGTACTTTTGATTGGGGAATTACTACCACACAGTCTTATTTACCAGCTGAAAATCACGATTTTTTTAAATCCGATTTAAATTTAGTAGACTGGTTACGTCAATGGGCAAAAACTGAGGAAGAAAGAGATGAAGTTTATGTACGTGGTTTCCTTGGAAAGATGATTTTTTCTGGCGAAGAAGCCTTAAAAAAATGTAACGTTTTATCAGGAGGAGAAAAAGTGCGTTGTATGTTGTCTAGAATGATGATGTTAAGAGCCAATGTTTTAATGTTAGACGAACCTACTAATCACTTAGACTTAGAATCTATTACAGCTTTTAATAATTCATTAAAGAATTTTAAAGGTTCCGTTTTATTTACGACGCATGACCACGAGTTTGCCCAAACTGTTGCCAATAGAGTTCTAGAAATTACACCAAAAGGAGTTATTGATAGATACATGACTTTCGATGAATATTTGGAAGATCCAAAAATTAAAGAACAAAGAAAAGCTATGTATTCATAAATAGAAAATCCCGAGAAATCGGGATTTTTTTATTTCACAATTATTTTGTCTTTGTTCGATTTTAAAAAGGTTTCAATGAATGTTGTGGCAATTAAATCATCTTTATTTGTAATGGTAGAGAAATCATCTTGATACGTTACAATTTCTTTAGTTTCAATGGTTTCTTTTTGCACACCATTAAACGCCATTTTCCAATTCGGATATATTCGATTGGTCACTTTCCCTTCAAACACTTTAATAATGTGTTTGTGCCTGGGATCCATTATAATTTTACTATACAGTTTTTTTAGAGCCTTTTGTTTCCCTTCAATAATTTGCAAAATATTCCCGTCTGAATATAAAAGCAAACCCGTAATTTCATTTTTTTGATTGTTGTCTCTTGATTTTTCTAATAATTGATTTATATCTTCTTTTGTAAATTTGGTTGTAGCAGAACTGAGATAAATAATTCTATACATAATTTACTGAGTTACATTGCTTTCTAAAATTACGATTTTTTTTACAAATTTAAAAGTTTTTTTTACCAAATTATATTTGAGAATTTTATTGTAAATTTGCACACCAAACAAAACACTATAATGAGTCAAAAAATATTGCTAACTGCAAAAGAGATTAACATCATACTGCACCGTTTGGCTTGCCAACTTATAGAAAATCATTTTGATTTTTCCAATACAATTCTCATTGGAATTCAGCCTAGAGGAAAATATCTTGCACAACGTTTAGCTACTGTATTACGAGAAGAATACCATATAAAAGAAGTACAATTAGGTTTTTTAGATATTACTTTTTTTAGAGATGATTTTAGAAGAAGTGAAAAACCATTGGAAGCGAATAAAACTGAAATAAACGTTATAGTTGAAGATAAAAAAGTCGTCTTTATAGATGATGTATTGTATACTGGTAGAAGTATTCGGGCAGCATTAACAGCAATACAATCTTTTGGAAGACCTTCAGAAATTGAATTACTAACTCTAATAGACAGAAGATTTAGTCGTCATTTGCCTATTCAACCAGATTATAGAGGAAGACAGGTAGATGCCATTAACCATGAAAAAGTAGTAGTGAAATGGAAAGAAAATGATGGAGAAGATTTAGTCTTAATGGAACAAAAAAATTAAAAACAACGACAACACAACAACATAAATGAAAGAATTATCAGTAAATCATTTAATTGGAATTAAGCACATTAATAAGAATGATATTGATTTAATTTTTGAAACCGCCGATCACTTTAAAGAAGTTATCAATCGTCCCATCAAAAAAGTACCATCTTTACGAGATATTACCATTGCAAATATCTTTTTTGAAAACAGTACTCGAACTAAATTATCATTTGAATTAGCCCAAAAAAGACTGTCAGCAGATGTAATTAGCTTTTCCGCTGCTCAATCATCTGTTAAAAAAGGAGAAACGCTAATCGATACGGTAAATAATATCTTATCAATGAAAGTTGACATGGTAGTTATGAGACATAGTAGCCCAGGTGCAGCACATTTTTTATCTCAAAATGTAAATGCGAGTATAGTTAATGCTGGTGACGGTGCTCATGAACACCCAACACAAGCTTTACTAGATAGTTTTTCTATCAGAGAAAAATTAGGAGAAGTAGCTGGAAAGAAAATTGTAATTGTAGGTGATATTTTGCATTCTCGAGTGGCTTTATCAAATATTTTCGCTCTGCAAATGCAAGGAGCAGAAGTAAAAGTATGCGGTCCAAAAACATTACTACCGAAATATATTGAAAGTTTAGGTGTAACAGTAGAATCTAATTTAAGAAAAGCTCTAGAATGGGCAGATGTGGCGAACATGCTTCGTGTACAAAATGAGCGTTTAGATGTAAATTATTTTCCATCAACAAGAGAATATGCGCAACAATATGGTTTAACCAAAGATTTTTTAGATTCATTGGATAAGGAAGTAGTTATTATGCACCCTGGGCCAATTAATAGAGGAGTAGAAATTACTTCAGACGTTGCCGACTCACAACAATCGGTAATTTTAAATCAAGTGGAGAATGGTGTAGCGATTAGAATGGCGGTAATTTACTTACTTGCTAGTAAAATAAAACAATAATATGGTATTATTTTGTAGTATCTAAAAAATAAATTATTTTAGTTAACTCAATTTTTATTGCATTTTTAAATTAGCAATTATACTATGAAAGTAGATAAAAAAGGACACACTACAATTCTTAAAGAAACAAAAGGAGATGTTAAAGCATTTATTGAAAATGTATCTAATCAATACGCATCTTATAAAGATCAAAACCTCATTTTAGATGTATCGCAAGATAAAAAAGTAAGTATTCAAGATATTATTCATTTTAAAGATTTGGCTAAAAAACATCAAAAATCAAAGAAATCTTTTGTTATTGTTACAGATAGCGTCGAATTTAATAAAGTTCCAGATCAGTTAACTGTAGTGCCATCACTTTTAGAAGCACACGATATTATTGAAATGGAAGAAATTGAGCGCGACTTAGGCTTTTAAAGATGGACTTTTATAAAAAAAATACTGGAATCAATAAAGTAAGAATTGGAGTAGCTATTGCCGCTTTAGTTTTACTTGTAATCAATATTTATCTCTCTATATCTGAAGGAGAAATTAAATACTTAGCTATAATTGCGAATGTGTTATTAATTGTGAGCATGTTTATGTCTTTAAAAAACACCAAGAAATTGAATTCCTAAAAATTAAATAACTAATTTGAAACTAACCATACTTGGTTGTTATGCAGCCACACCCAGAACTATTACCAACCCAACTTCTCAGGTTTTAGAAATAAAAAACCAAATGTTTTTAATAGATTGTGGAGAAGGAACTCAGGTACAATTAAGAAAACATAAAATTAAATTTTCTAGAATTAATCATATTTTCATATCCCATTTGCATGGCGATCATTTTTATGGATTAGTAGGCTTAATTTCAACGTTTATGTTGCTCAATAGAGTAAATGATTTACACGTTTATGGACCAAAAGGAATTAAAGAGTTAATCTTAATGCAATTAAAAGCTTCTGGTTCTTATACAGGCTATAATTTATATTTTCATGAATTAGATTCTAATGAAAGTGAAATTGTTTTTGAAGATGAAAAAGTAATAGTACAAACCATTCCGTTGAAACATAGAATTTATACCAATGGTTATCTTTTTAAAGAGAAAAACACCCAACGTAAAATAAATATTGAAGCGGTTAATAACTACAATATTGATACGTGCTATTTCCAAAAAATAAAATCAGGAGGCGATATTATTCTGGATAATGGAACTATTATTGAAAATAAATTACTAACTTTCAATCCAGAACCCGAAAAAAGTTATGCTTTTTGTAGTGATACAGTTTATAACGAAAGTATTTTGCCTATTATTAAAGATGTAGATACACTTTATCATGAGTCGACTTTTTTAGAAAGTGAAGCACATTTAGCAGAAAAAACAATGCATACAACAGCAAAGCAAGCGGCTCAAATTGCTAAAAAAGCGAATGTGAAAACATTAATAATGGGACATTATTCTACACGATACGGAAACATAAACTTGTTTAAAGAAGAAGCAGAAACCATTTTTGATAATGTAATACTAGGAGATGATGGAAAAGAAATCGAACTCTGAAACATATTTCACAAAAATTATTAGATTTTTATTTCAATTTTTTACCAAAAAGAAAAAATAATTTTAATAATGAATGGGATAGTGTTTTTATAACGTATGTTTTGCTATACGTTCTCATTTATGTATATAATTTATCAAAAAATATACTATTATCCCTAAAGATGGTTTTTTACCTTCATATGCCTAAATTATATCTTTTTTAATACTTGTTATTAGTACAATTTCCTAGCATATTAATACCTTTGTAGGTATAGATAATTGAATTATGTCAGATTTAAGTAATTATAGAAAGTCTTACGAAAAAAGGGAGCTTTTAGAGATCAATTTACCAGAAGATCCCATAAATCTTTTTAATAGGTGGTTTCATGAAGTAGAAGACTTCGGAGGTGTAGATGAAGTAAATGCCATGACTGTAGCTACTATTGGGCTAGATGGCTTTCCAAAAAGTAGAGTTGTACTATTAAAAAGATTTAATGAAAAGGGTTTTATCTTTTATACGAATTATAATTCGGAAAAAGGGAAAGCAATTATAGAAAATCCAAATGTATGCTTATCTTTTTTTTGGCATTCTATGGAACGTCAGGTAATTATTAAAGGAATTGCTGAAAAAACAAATGCTGTTATTTCGGATAATTATTTTGCATCAAGACCACTCGGGAGTCAATTAGGTGCTTTAGTTTCCAATCAAAGTGAAATCATACCTGATCGTAATTATTTGGAAAATAAATTAAAAGATTTAGAAGCTACATTTGAAAATAAAGAAGTTCCTCGACCAGATTTTTGGGGTGGATTTATAGTTAAACCTGTTGAAGTAGAATTTTGGCAAGGTCGTCCCAATAGATTGCACGATAGAATTCGATACAAATTGTCAGAAAAATACTACTGGAATATTGATAGATTATCCCCGTAAGCATTAAAATCTGTTAAAAATGTTAAAATTTAGTGTTTTTTATCGATTTTATTTGTATTTAATCGATTTAGTTGTATCTTTGTCTTGTAAATATGAAGTAACAGATATTTACAGCAAAAAAAGAAATTTTGAGTTTATACCTTTTTGCCCTAAATCGTATAAATTTTATATATAAGAAAAAATATTTATATACATATATAAATTTTTCATGTTTGTTTATTTGTTTGTTAAAAAGGCATTACTACCGCCAACGTAATGCCTTTTTTTTATTCTATTTTTGTAACAATAAATTCACTTCTTCTGTTTTTTTGATGGTCTTCTTCACTACAATACACACCATCTGCGCATTCATTTACTAAACGTGTTTCTCCATAACCAGTAGCCGTAAGTCTTTCTATTTCAATACCATTTGCAACCATAAATTGTAGGGTAGATTTTGCTCTTCTGTCAGAAAGTAATTCATTATATCGATGCGTTTCTCTACTATCAGTATGCGATTGAATGGCCACGTGCATTTTAGGATACTCTTTCATAACTTCTATTACTTTTTGAATATCTCTGGCAGCATCTGGTCTAATATTCCATTTGTCTAAATCAAAATAAATAATGCTGATATCAAATACTTTTGCTAAATCTGTGCCTATTTCAAAAGGAAAGATGTTACGGTTTAACTGAAGATTTAAAGTTGTATTAGCAGTAATAGGGTTTATAGGTGTTTCTAATGTTTCAAAATCTTCATTATAAGTACGGATAAAATATTTTGTATTACAATCTAGTTCTATTTCATATTTACCTTCTTTATTTACAATAAGTGTATCAATTTGATTACCATGTTCGTCTAAAATATACAGTGAGGTTTCGGTAAGTATTTCATTGGTCTTACTATCTGTTACTATTCCAGAAATCGTTTGGGTACAAATTTTAAAAAAATAAATATCGTCAAACCCTAAACCCCCTTCTCTGTTAGAAGTAAGATAACCAGTTTGTTTGTCTTTGGTAATCAAACTAAAATCGTCTTTAGAGCTATTTATTGGTTTTCCCATATTAACAGGAGTTAAAAAGATATCCTTTTCTTTTTTTGCTTCAAAAATATCTAATCCTCCTAAACCTAGATGACCATCAGATGCAAAATATAAATTCCCTTCTGGTCCAATAAAAGGAAACGTTTCTCTCCCAGAAGTATTAATTACTGGGCCTAAATTTTCTGGTTTCCCATATTGATTATTTCCTTTTATTGCGACTTTAAAAATGTCGGCTCCTCCTAATGTTCCTGGTCTGTCTGATACAAAGTATAGTGTTTTTTCATCTTCGCTTAAAGCTGGATGTGCAGTACTAAAAGTGTCACTATTAAAAGGAAGCTCTTTGATGTTTGTCCATTCTGCATTGATAAAACTAGCTTTGTAGACTTTTAATAATGTGGTTCTGTTTTTGTCTATTCCTTTATCTCGTCCTTTTTTACCTTCTAAGAAATTATTTCGAGTAAAATACATTGTTTTTCCGTCTTTTGTAAAAATGGCTGATGCTTCATTAAATTTTGAATTGATTGTAGAGGAGAAATTTTCTGGTTCAGATAATATACTATCATTTGTTACTCTAGCAACATAAAAATCGGTAAAATTTTGATTTGTCCAATTGTGTGTTTTTTTTACTAAGACTAAATCTGGTCTGGAAGATGTAAAAACAATTTGATCTTTATAATAGGAAGGATTAAAATCATAGTAAGCCGTATTAATTGTGGTTGTTTGAACAATATAGTTACTTTTCTTTTCTAGAATTTCTTCAAAATTTGAATTATTATTAAAAGAGGAATTGTTTGTTTTTAGGTTGTATAATGCGAGATATTTATTCGCTTCATCATATTTTTCAAGTGACTTTAAAGATTGATAGTAACGATAATAATATGCTGCTTGTTGTTCTGCTTGTAAAGAGAAAAGCTTTTTATACCATTTAGCGGCAGGTTCAAATTCACTATTAAAATAGTAGGCGTTGCCTAATTTTTGAAATAATTCGGGCGATTCATATCCTTTTTCAGCTACTTTTTCATAAATTTTTATCGCATCTATATATGCGTATTTTTCATATTTTTTATCTGCAATGGCAAGATTAGTCTTTTGAGAATATCCCAAAAAGCAAATAAAATAACAGATAATAATACTTATTTCTTTCATATTCTTAAATTAAAAAAATCGAGGAGAAGTAATTCGATTAGTGGTACTAATTTCATATCTTAGAAAGATTTCATGAGAGCCCGAATTATAATTACTTAAATGGGTGGTTTCAGCATCATAACCATAACCTATAAACCAAGATTTTGAAATCTGAAATCCAGCTAGTCCACTAATGGCAGAATCCCATCGATATGCCATACCTAAGGTTAGTTTACTATTTATTAAAAAATTAGCTGTTAGATCTAATTGTAAAGGTGCACCTTCTACAACTTTGGATAAAAAAGCGGGTTTAAAATCGAGATTTTCATGTAGTGAAAAGACATGTCCAGCCATAAAATAATAATGTAATTTCTCTTTAAAAATGGCTACCGAATTATCATTATAAGCATTGGTTTCCGAGATATTGGGAACAGAAAAGCCAAAATAGGTATTATTAGAATACAAATATATTCCTGCACCAATATTTGGAGAGAATTCGTTTTTAAAATTTTGGAATTCGGGGTCGTTTTGATGATAAATATTTAGTTTATTAGTGTTCAAGCTAAATAAGTTGGCAGTTGCTTGTACACCTAAGGACAGCTTAAATTGTTGAGAAACAGGAATAAAGTATGTAATATCAGCTGAAATTGTATTTTCTTCAGTAGGACCTATTCTGTCATTCACAAAAGTCAGTCCTACACCCCAATTTGTAACTCCAATGGGTGTATGAATTGAAACGTTATTGGTAACGGGAGCACCATCTAAACCTACCCACTGTTCTCTATGCAATAAAAAAATACTTAATAAATCTCTACTTCCTGCATAGGCTGGATTAACAACAAGAGGATTATACATGTATTGTGTATACTGCGAATCTTGTTGTGAATAAGCATTTTTGATTATGATAAATAGAAAAAATAAATATAGTTTTTTAAGCATAAGCTAATTTAAAATAGGTTTTATTTTCTGAAATTACTATAAAAATAATACATAAAATTCATATTATAAGTATTATATGCTTTAGGATTGTTTTTTTGTAAAAAAGAGGAGTAAAGTTGTAATATCTTTTTATTGAGAAGCCACTCATAACCAAAACATTTCCTTGAACTACCTTTTCCGAAAAACTTTTGCCTTAAGAATCGGAAAAAAAGTGTTAATATAGAAACTGATAACAGGTACATAAAAAAAGAAAAAAATACCTACAAATAAGTATTGATAGATAGTTATAAACAACTTACCTTTAGGATTTAAAAGTAATAATTATGAACGCTACAGAATTTTTAATTTCATTTAGTATCATAATGATGATGCTAAGTCTCATTTCTGAGAGAGCATCAAACTTTGCTAAACTCTATTTTCAAGGGAAGACCATATATATTCCTTTTCTTTATAAATTAAATAAAAAATGGATTACACATTTAAAAGTAAGACTTGATATTTTAGCTTATAAACAGCCCACTGTAGCAGGTGAAAAGGAAAGGGAATACCGTTTAATGGTAATTAACATTTTAATTGGAATTAGTATTGCTACATTAGCTAATGCTAATTTATTTGAAATAATAAGGTCAATAAAAAAGCAAGTAAAAACATTACCTATAAGTGGTTATGATATCAGTATTATGGAGACCAAACATATCATTGGCTTTTTGTATATGCTTTTCTTTTTATGGTCTATTAGTATTATATTATTCTCGAGATTACCTGAATATGAAACGAAAATAAAAATAAAAAACTATAAATATCCTTTTCTAATTTGGATAGTATTGTCTATTATATTAGTAACTATAGGATTTTTGCTTAAAAAAGCATGGTGCTTGTCTATTATAACGCATACACTAGGTTTTATTTTTGTAGGACTATTTATAAGCTTAGGCTCCAAGTTTTGGCATGATTTACTAGGCATCTTATTTAAACTTAAAAACACCCAACAAGTTTTATCAGATAGTAAAACCTATACCGATTATGATAGTGAAGATCAATTGTTAGCATTAGCTGATACTTCTCAGTATGATGTTGTAGAGCAACTTTTTGAATTATATAAAAATGAAATTGTAGCAATTGAAGGGGTTGTTTCTTATGGACTGAATACTATTTTAGATGAGAAAACGAAATTATATAAAAAAATTATTGAAGTAGAGTTTATAAACGATGAAGCCCAAGATCAATTGCAACGCATTAAATTTACAGGCTCAGTTACTTTAAAATATAATACATTCTTCTTAAAAGATTATTTAGTATATAAATATACTTCCCAGCTGATTGCTTTATCATCAATAGAGGATACCCCTAAATGTTATGCATATAATGCTAATCCTTCAAACCTTAATCCTTCTAAAGGTTCTTTCTCTGTCTATAAGGATGGAGACAATTATTTTGCTATAAGTAATTTACATGTTTTTGCTGACGATGATGAGTTTAAAAATTTTGAGAATAATGCAACTTATAATCTAAATCATAGAACAGTTCAATTTGTTGTAGACAACAATATAACACAAAAAGGGACTATTGTAGATTATAAATTTGGATCTTTTGAAGGTTATGGTATTGATCTTTGTGTTTGTAGAGTGGATAAAGAACTTTATGATTTATTTATTGAATATATTGATATTGATAAGCTTATAGATATAAACGAATATAGTATGAGAATGTTTGGAGCTTATACAAAATATACTAATTTTCATTCATTTAGAAAACCAACAACTTGTTATGTGGAATATAATGGTTTTAGAAATAGGAAAGAATTGTATTTATTTAAAATAGCAGTATCATCAATTGGTATTAAAAATATAGGTAAAGGAGATAGTGGCTCTACAGTATATTACAAAATAAAGAATAAAAATACTATTCTTTTAGCTACAGGCATTATAGTATCCAAAAGTGATGATTATGCCTATATTTTCAGAGGTGAATTATTAACAAATACTAATAAACTTGAATTATGGAAAAATTAATTACAATCTTTTTGCTTTTATTTACCTTTAACCTAATAAATGCACAAATAAAAGTTGAAATCAAAAATGAACAAATAACTATTAATGATGGGGTTCCTAACAAAAATGAATTTCATTTAATTCATGGTACAGACTCAACGAAGGATATAAAAATAAATAAATCCGCTTATGATTTAATGAATGATGAAACTACTATAGATTTTGAAGGAATAATAAATTATAAAAAAGTTAAATCTGAAGATAAGATTAAATTTTGGAAAAATGGTGATCAAGAGCAAAATGCTCACGAATATTTTTTATGTACTACGTCTGAAATTTTTGTCAAAGACAAATCAAAATGTACTAGCTCAAACTCTTCAAGCGATATTAAGTATGAGAATGCAAACCAAATTCCATTTCCTGCTTTTCAAGAACCTAATAATGATATCTTAATTAATAACAAAACAAGTAGATATCTTATTCTAGATGCTAGTCCTAATCATAACCAAAAAATTAATAATAGTCTCTTTAAAGCTAAGAATATTGAAACATTTGGA
Source organism: Flavobacterium sp. J27 (assembly GCF_004303025.1). GTDB lineage: Bacteria > Bacteroidota > Bacteroidia > Flavobacteriales > Flavobacteriaceae > Flavobacterium. Next base: position 171,831 of record NZ_PJQW01000002.1, read on the forward strand.
AAAACAAATACTTTTGAAGATAATTTTCAAAAAGCTGATGCCTTACCTGTAAATGGAAGCTTAACTATTTTTATCAGAAATTATAATTTTCATAATTTAGAGAAAGTTTCTATCGAAATAACTGGCGCTGATTTTTCCTATACTTATAGTATAAAAGACATTCTGGCACAGCTTAAAACTAGGGTTGAAGATAATCAAGAAAATACTGAAGCCACAGATGATAAAAAAATAGAGGTTAGTAAATTAAACAATGATTTAACAGTAATACTAGATAAATTTGAAACGTATAATTACTTAAATTTAAACGACTTATACAAAATAGAAGAGTATAAAAAAATATTATACGATTTTTATAAACTAAATTTTAAAAGCTTTACGGATGAGGAAATCACTATTCTCAGTAAAATAATAAATTGGTATCCAGAATATTTATCGATTACTCCTATTGCTATTACTGTTCCAGAAAATGATGAGGTAGAAATTAATGTAACAATTAAAAACAGAAATGAAGATATGCCATATCAGTCAAAAGTAGGACATTTTAAAACAACAGGTGGTATTGGTTTTAACTTAGGAGGGATGTTTTATATTACGAATTTAAAGAATAATTCAGTTTATACGAAAGCTTCAGAAACATCAGGAAATGTAAGAGCTTTTATGAATTCTAAAAATCAAAGTTCAGTAGGTATTGGATTAAATTCTGAAATTTATTTTAGAACAGGATATTTATTAAGACCAACCTTAAATATGGGATTTTTTCTTCCTTTTGATGAAGATTTAACTCCATTTGGAGCCATTGGACCAGGAGTTAGTATCGCTTCAAAAAAAGTAAAATTTAGTTTATCTTGGGGATTAGCTGTTGGAAAAGTAAATGTTATAAAAGAACAATATGATAATGTTGAATTTGATCCAACTGATTTAACAAACGATCAACTAGAAGAAAAAGTTTGGAAATTTGGAAATTACTTTGGTTTTGGTTTAACATATAATTTGTAAACCAATCTTTATTTTAAAAATAATTTAATATAGTAAAACCGTAAAACAATTAGTTTTACGGTTTTATTTTTACTCCAAAAATATTTTAAATAAATAATTTAGGAAATCATAATCTTAACCTAGAAATTTCATAAGTCTAAAACTTTAAATTAAGTATGATTCGTTTTCCTTGATTGTTAATTTATTGATAATCATGAAAGAAAGAATAATTAATGTTTCTTTTCACTATTTTTTTACAAAAAAGCGAAAAAATTTTCAATAAACGATTTGAAAAGTAATCTTATAAGACACTAAAAAAATATTTATTATTTCGTAAATCTTTTTAAATAAATTGTTAGTTTATCTGAAAAAAAAACACTTACTTTATATGACTAAATTAATGATTATGAAAAATTTAATCCTTATTCGTCACTCAAAATCTAGTTGGGATTTGCCTCTAAATGATATAGAAAGACCTTTGTCTAAAAGAGGAATTCATGATGCGCATTTAATATCTTCAAAGATACAGTCCTTGTTGCCTAAGTCGTTCATAGTATGGTCGAGTAGTGCTAAAAGAGCAAGAGAATCAGCTATTATATATTCACAAAATTTATTAATTCCATTTGAAAATGTTATCATTAAAGAAGAGTTATACACTTTTGATGAAAAACGCTTAGAAGAAATCATAAAAAAATGTGAAAATCGATACGATAACTTAATTCTTTTTGGACATAATGAAGCTATTACAAATTTTGTTAATAAATTTGGGAACCTTTTAGTTGATAATGTACCTACATCAGGATTTGTTTCGATGCAATTTAACATTGATGATTGGAAGTATCTAACAAAAGGAGAAACTATTAAAACCGTTTTCCCAAGTCATTACAAAAATGAACAACATACAGCAAAGCAAGTACATTGATAGAGAAAAAAGTTGGTTAACATTTAATGCGAGAGTATTACAAGAAGCAGCTGATGAATCGGTACCATTATTAGACCGATTACGATTTTTAGGAATTTTTTCAAATAATTTAGATGAATTTTTCAGAGTTCGTTATGCTGCTATTAGAAGAATGCGTTTTGAAAATGTAGATAGCGAAAAGATTTTAGGAGGAATTTCTGCTGAAACCTTATTAAAAGAGATTACAGAGATTGTTATTGAACAACAGTCTGAAAGTTTACGCATATTAAGTGAAATTGAACAAAAACTAGAAAAAGAAAATATTTTTATCCTGAATGAAAAGCAAATTTCTAAAGAACAAGAACTTTTTATAAGAGATTTCTTTATTCAGACCGTAAGTCCGGCAATTGTAACCATCATGTTAAATGATTTGGATAAATTTCCACTCTTAAAAGATACTTCAGGATATTTGGCTATTAAATTAGTCATGCAACAAGAAAAAAATGACGTAGAAGTTACTAAAGAAGTGCGTTATGCAGTCGTTGAAATTCCAAGTACAGTAAATCGTTTTGTGGTCTTACCAACCAATTCTGAAAAACAATATATTATTCTTCTAGACGATGTTATCCGTCTCAATTTAAATTACATTTTCAATATTTTTAATTATGAGAGTATTTCAGCTCACATGATTAAGATTACTCGTGATGCGCAATTGGAGTTTGATAGTGACCTAAGTAAAAGTTTTATTGAAAAAATATCAGATAGTGTAAAAGAAAGAAGAGTAGGAGAACCGGTGCGTTTTGTATACGATCAAGCAATAGGAAAAGATACCTTAGCTTTTTTATTGGAGCGCATGCATATTGATAGTTCCGATAGTATTATTCCTGGAGGAAGATATCACAATCGTAGAGATTATATGAATTTCCCTAATTTGGGTCGCTATGATTTATTATACAAAAAGAATCCGCCTGTAGCCATTCCTGACTTAAATATGGAAGGAAGTATATTGGAGAAGATTAGACATAAAGATTATTTGTTAAATGCTCCCTACCAGTCATTTTCATATATTATTAAATTCCTTCGTGAGGCCGCTTTGGATCCAAAAGTAATCTCAATAAAAATTACATTATATCGTTTAGCAAAAAATTCTCAAATTATTAGTTCATTAATTAATGCTGCTAAAAATGGAAAGAAAGTAACCGTACAAATAGAATTGCAAGCCCGTTTTGATGAAGCAAGTAATATTTCCTACGCAGAACAAATGCAAACCGAAGGCATCCATCTTATTTTTGGGATTAAAGGATTAAAAGTACATAGTAAAATATGCTATATTGAACGAATTGAAGACACTAAAATAAGAAGATACGGATTTATTTCAACGGGTAATTTCAATGAAAATTCGGCTAAAGTATATACTGATGTTACTTTGTTTACTTCGAATACACCTATTTTAAAAGATGTTTCTAAAGTGTTTGATTTCTTTGAAATTAATTATAAAGTGCATCGATATAAACACTTATTTGTTTCTCCACATTATACAAGATCAAAATTTATTAAATTAATTGATCGCGAAATAATGAATGCTTTATCAGGGAAAGAAGCCTATATCAAGTTAAAAATGAATAGCGTTTCAGATTTTAAAATGATAGACAAACTCTACGAAGCAAGTCATGCAGGAGTGAAGATACAAATGATTATTAGAGGAATCTGTTGTTTGATTCCTGGTAAAAAAGGATTGAGTGAAAATATTGAAGCTATTAGTATTGTTGATAATTATTTAGAACACTCACGCGTGTATATTTTTTCAAATAACAATAATCCTGAAATTTATATATCTTCAGCCGATTTTATGACTAGAAATATTGATGCAAGGGTGGAAGTAACTTGTCCTATTTATGACGAAGATATTAAAACAGAATTATTAGAAACCTTTGATATTGGTTGGAAAGCAAATGTAAAAGCAAGATTACAATCGGAAAATCTTAAGAATGAATACCGAAAAATTGCTGGTGAAAAACCATTTAGAGCACAGCTCGAAATGTATCATTATTATAAAGAAAAGATGGAAGCTGCTACCCAAAAAAATAAAATTACAGAAATAAAAGAATCGTAAAATACTACTTTTCAGAACAGATTAAGGATGATTAAATTAAAAAAATATGCTGCTATAGATATTGGTTCCAATGCCATGCGTCTATTAGTAACCAATATTGTTGAAGAAGAAGGAAAACCTACTCAATTTAATAAAAGTTCGTTAGTGCGAGTGCCTATTCGTTTAGGACAAGAAGCGTTTACTGTAGGAGAAATCTCTGATGAAAATATAGATCGAATGGTAGATGCGATGAAAGCGTTTAAGTTATTAATGAAAGTGCATAAAGTTGAAAAATACAAAGCTTGTGCTACTTCTGCGATGAGAGAAGCCATTAATAATGATGAAATATTAACATTAATCAAGAAAAAAGCCGATATTAAAATTGAAATCATAGATGGTAAAAAAGAAGCTTCTATTATTGCTTCTTCCGATTTAAAACAATTTATCAATTCCGATAAAACATTTTTGTATGTAGATGTTGGTGGTGGAAGTACCGAATTTTCAATTTTCTCTGGTGGTAAAATTGTAGCATCAAAATCATTTAAAAACGGAACCGTTCGTTTATTAAACAATATGGTCAATGATATTGTTTGGACAGAAATTGAAAAATGGATAAAAACCATGACAGCTCCTTATGAAGAAATAACCATGATTGGTTCTGGTGGAAATATTAATAAATTATTCAAATTGTCTGAAAAACATCAAGAAAAACCACTTTCTTATTTGTATATCAATTCGCAATATCAAAAATTAAATAGTTTAACCTACGAACAACGCATTTCCGAATTAGGTTTAAACCCAGATCGTGCCGACGTTATTATTCCAGCAACACGCATTTATCTAAGTGCGATGAAATGGAGTGGTGCTCGACAAATTTTTGTGCCTAAAATAGGACTTTCAGATGGTATTGTGAAAGCTATGTATTATGGTAGATTGTAACATTTGAAGTAAGAAAATCAACTAGTATTTTTTTTGAAATTTAAATGAAACAACCACATAATTAAAACGATACAGCCAATCAGTTTTGTTCCAGAAGGAGTAATAGTACCATTATCAACACCGCCTCTAGTAAAAACGTAGCTACTTGATTCAACTTCAAAATAGTCCATTAAATAACCTAAACTTACTATGAAAAGACCTCCAATTAGTGTAAGCCAATATGTAATTTTAAATGGTTTCATTAATGTACGTAAAAAATTAAATCATAAAAGGCTATAAATGCCTATAAATGTAGGATAAATCCAATTATATTAAAGATAAAATATTTTTTATTCATACTATTTCACTTTCTGCAACGTCAATTTTTCAATCCAAGGTATTTCAGAATGATAGAATCGAAATTGATTTTTGTTTTTACCATCAAATCTTCCAGAACTGTTAGTGAAATTTAAGATGTGTTTTTCATCTAAATCATTTGCATTGGTAACAAAATGAATCACATTTTTAATGACTTTCCAAGTGCCTTTACCATACACATTTTCATCTTTACTGATTGATTGACCTAAATTTCTAAAAAAATGAAAGGTAAACGTGCTATCGGAGAGAATTTGTAGTTCGTATTCAAAAACCTCATTTTTAACGCTTTTAATTTTCTTTTCATAAATGCCAACATAGTTGTTGTTTTGCGCATTCAATGTAAAAGAAAATAAGAGTAAAAATAGGAGTAAAGTATCATTTTTCATGTTTTTGGTTTTCTAAAATGTAACAAAAATTAAGCCTTAATTTATTTCAACCAAGTATATATTTTGATAAACTACAAATCCAAATCAAACAATTTCTTTAATAATTCAATATTTGGATTGATGGTTTTTAGTTTTTCAAATTTTTCTAAAGGAGTAAAGGCATACCTTGTTTCTGAGACTTCATTTACCTTAACTTCTATAGTTATGTCGTGGTTGTGTAATTTTCCTCTTAAATAGCCTAATAATTCAATATGACCACTTAAAAACTCTTCTTTAGTACTATGATTTGGTAATTCCAAAGTAATTGTACTGCCTTTAAGTACAGGATCATTCATTTGCATGTAGGTAGCCATAAGTCGTTTTCCTTGATCGGTTAAACGTTGGGCAAACTTGTTCCATACGAGTAACATATCTGTTTCTGTAAACGCTTCTGTAGGCAACTCTTCATGATGTTGCTGATGTTGCGCTTGTTTGGCTTCTAGTTCTTTCTTCGCACGAATGCTAGACAAGGATAAAGCCGATATTTTCGGGCTGGTATTAGTTGTTGGTTGTTGGTTGTTGGTTGTTGGTTGTTGGTTGTTGGTTGCTGGTTGTTGGTTGTTGGTTGTTGGTTGTTGGTTGTTGGTTGTTGGTTGTTGGTTGTTGGTTGTTGGTTGCTGGTTGTTGGTTGTTGGTTGTTGGTTGTTGGTTGTTGGTTGTTGGTTGCTGGTTGTTGGTTGCTGGTTGTTATTTTCTATAACTTTACTTTCAACTTTTGACTTTTGACTTTTAACTTCAGTTATCGAATAAGTAGTATTTCTAAAATAGCTAGCTGGAATTATAAAGGACTTAGCTTTTTTTTTTCTCCATCAATAGTGATAGAGGCTAATTGCATTAAGCATAGTTCCACAAGTAACCGTTGATTCTGACTATTTTTATATTTTAAGTCGGTATCATTGGCTAATTCAATGCCTTGTAATAAAAAGGATTGTGAGGCTTTTTGCGCTTGAGTAGCATACAAACTTTGGGCTTGTTCTCCTGCTTCTAAAAGGGCTAAAGTAGCTGGGTTTTTGCATACCAATAAATCTCTAAAATGAGAAGCTAAGCCAGCTACAAAATGATGACCGTCAAAACCTTTTGCTAAAATATCATTATACCCTAAAAGTAATTCTGGTATTTTATTTTCTAAAATTAAATCGGTAATTTTTATGTAGTACTCAAAATCGAGCACATTTAAGTTCTCTGTTACTGCCTGACGCGTTAAATTGGTTCCACAATAAGAAACCACACGGTCAAATATAGATAGTGCATCACGCATGGCACCATCTGCTTTTTGTGCAATAATATGTAACGCATCATCTTCAAAAGTAACCCCTTGTTCTTTGGCAATTTCAGCTAAATGTTCTTTGGCATCGTTAACCGTGATACGTTTGAAATCAAAGATTTGACAACGCGATAATATCGTAGGGATAATTTTGTGTTTTTCGGTAGTTGCTAAAATAAAAATAGCATGTTTTGGTGGTTCTTCTAAGGTTTTTAAAAAAGCATTAAAAGCAGCTTGAGACAACATATGCACCTCATCGATGATATATACTTTATATTTTCCAGTTTGAGGCGGTATACGCACTTGGTCAATAATACTACGAATATCATCCACACCATTATTTGAAGCGGCATCAAGCTCAAATACATTAAATGAAAAATCTTCATGTGGATCATCATAACCTTCCTGATTGATTTTTCGAGCCAAAATACGAGCACAAGTAGTTTTTCCTACACCTCTTGGACCTGTAAATAATAGCGCTTGAGCTAGGTGATTGGTTTCAATAGCATTCAACAACGTATTGGTAATAGCTTTTTGCCCCACAACATCTTTAAATGTTTGCGGACGGTATTTTCGAGCTGATACTATAAATTGTTCCATTGCAGTAATTGAATTACAAATATAGTGTACAAATTATGATTATTCAAAAGTAAATTTAATATATATTTGAAAAATAATAAGCCAAACTATGGAGTGTAAAAATTGCTTGAACCAGTTAACTAGTAATCAAAAGTTTTGTCCAGAATGTGGAGGCAAAGTAATTGTAAACAGAATCACTTTTAAAACCATTTTTGAAGAGTTTTTGGATAAATTTTTTAATATTGACAATAAATTTTATCAAACCTTTCTCATCTTATTAAAAAGACCACAAGAGGTAATTAGCGGTTATCTAGAGGGAAAAAGGGTAAATTACTTTAATCCGGTTTCTTACTTTGCTTTTGCTTTAACGTTATCAGGTTTATACTTCTATTTGATACAAAAAGGTTTTATAGATTATGGTCAATTGATGGATGCTTCTGCAGCTAGTTATGACAATGACATGCAAAAAGAGATGGCTTTAAAAATCAATTCATATATCGTAGAATATTCAAATGCTTTCGCAGTGCTGTTTATTCCGTTATATGTGTTTTTTACAAAAGTCTTATTCTCAAAATATAAGAATTACAATTGGGCTGAACATTTTATAATCAATATTTATCTGTATTCGGAAGCAGCTATCATTAGTACGGTCGTGTTGTTATTTTCGGCATTTAATAAAGAAATAATAGTAGTGATTAATATGTTGATGTTTTTCTTTCAACTGGCTTATTTTACCTATTCACTTCGAAAAATATTTGGTCTCAGCATCAAATCCATGTTACTCCGAATCTTATTTTTTGTATTATTGATTGCTAGTTTTTTTCTTTTAATCCTAATTGTTGGCATTATTATAGGAATTCTAACGCATAAGGGATAAGTTTTAGAATTTTAATTGGGCTTTACATCGTTTAATTTTTTTTAATAATTCATTTTCCGAACAAAGTGTAGGCTTTTTTACTTGCTTTTAAAGCTTATGTATACATGGCCAATTGTTCTGTTTTGTCCTTTTATATCATGAACTTCCCAATCTTCAGGTAATTCTTGAACCCTTATATCCCTCAATTGATTGCTGATGCTTTAATTTCCTTTACCAAAATGAAAACGCACTAATCTATTAGGTGTCTATTATAATTTTTGTTATGATCACTATTTCCAAACAGGAATTTTAATAAAACTCTCATTATGCCATTTTATTTCCAAAGGCTCTTTGGCATCTTTTATAGTTTCTTCAGAAACTGGTTTTCCTGACCCATAATTAATAATTTCAAATGGATGTTTATTAATGTTGAGTAAAATGATAAGACGACTACCTTTACTTATTTGTTTACTTATAAAACGAGTAGTACTAAAAGGGATACTTTCTTTCTTATTTGGAGTTAAAAGTTGTCTTTTTTCATTGTTTTTAGAATAACTTGCTCTTCCTACATATCGAGTTAGAAAAAAATAGTTTCCATTTGGCATTAGTTCATATAATGCAACGGAAATATCCATGTCTTTTTTATTAATCGTAGCAAATAAATTTCCTATAAATGAGCCATTTATTGAAAACGCATTTTCAAATGGTTGTGATTCAAAACGTATTCCATTACTAATATCGAGTGAGTCGAAAATTATTTCTGGCGTGTAATAATTATTTTGATTTTCACGATTTTTAAAATCTACGATTTGTTTTTCAAAGTTACTCTTTTTAGGCTTATTATTAGTTAGTTTACCTTGATTTAAATAAAAAGAAAGGGTATCATTATTTATCATTTTTAAGGACGAAGCATGCTTCCATTCGTTGGTTCCCATTACCTGATAATTGACTTTGTCTTTTAAGATTTCTGGTTTTGGTTTACCTTTTAAAATATAATCAAGCCAATCATAAGCTAAATCTAGCATGTTAATACTAGCAACTTCATCAATGGTATAACCCATTACTTTTTTTGAAGGCTTTCTTTGTGCTCCCCAATGATCATAAGGCCCTATCACAAAGTAATGATTTGCATTTTTATTATATTTATGATGTAATTTGAAATATTGAATAGCTCCAATTTGTGATCCATCATAATACCCCGTTGTAGTTAAGATAGGAATATTAATTTTGGCATATTCATCAGGACTGGGTACCATAGATTGCCAATAGCTGTCATAGTCAGGATGGGATAGCCATTTTTGAAAAATCAGATTTTTATAACCTGCTAAACTATCCATCTTTTTAAATGCTATTCCTTTTTCAAACCACTCAAATGGTAAACTTCTTCTTAAGGGCTCTTTTTTATAGATATTATCATGTGACCAATACAAGCCTAAATTCATTTGAACATTATTCTCCATTGGTGCATCAAAGCCGGGCATAACGGCTACTTGAGGAACTATCGTTTTTAAGGCGGGATGCACATTTTTTGTTGTTGCCCATTGCGAAAATCCAGTATAACTACCACCATACATTCCTACAGTTCCATTACACCATGATTGTTTACTTAACCAATCGATAACATCATAAATATCGCTTGTTTCGTGTTCATAAGGTGCATAATCTTTTAAATCTGTTTTAATGCCACGAGCGTATGTAACTACACCAACATATCCTTTGTCTGCTGATAACTTTGCAAAATAGGCATCTGATTTCCCTTGATAATATGTGGTATAGAATAAAACAACTGGTAATGGAGTGTTACCTTCTTTTTTTTGTACTATTATCGCTGATAAGGCAACACCACTTTTTGTGGGAATCAATACATCATCTTGAATAACGTAAAGACTATCTTGTGTAACAGATTGTTGTCCTAAGATTGTTGAAATAGAACACAAAAAGAGGAGGATATAAAAATATTTTTTCATGGTTTAATCACTATAATAATTTTATAAAGTTTTAATCTATTGAAATAAGCTGGATTACAACATTTATTTATTATTTACAAATCTAAGCATTTAAATATTAGTTTATAAACAAAAAAAGAGTGTCATTGTGACACTCTTTCAAACTTAAAAAATTATAAATTAAAAAAGGGAACTCTTACTCGGTAGTCGTATTATTTTTGGTAACTAACGTACTGCTGGCACTAGTATTTGGGAAAAACTGTCTCATTTCGTCTACTTTCCCAGTAAAACCTGGTGTTTTAGTTGTCGATTTGTATTTGCTAAAATCATAATCGGTGAGGGCATCTTGGTAATTGTCGTAATCGTGTACAATTTTAAAGTCACTCAGCATGCGGGTAATTGTTGCCAAACGATCTAAACGGGTATCGGCAAAAAGACGATCTTGAAAATCGGCTTCAAATTCTACCCAATCCACATCGGGAGAAGCCAAGCTACTTTGGGTTTGTTGAAATTCGCGGCATTTGTTTACCAATAATTTATTGGTTTCTTTAATGCTACCAAACTTCTGACGCTCTTCATTAGATAAGTTTTGAGTAACCGAAGTTAAATTTGCTTCAATGCTCGCCAAAGCATCGTCAATAGCTTGTTTCTGTGCTGGAGTAAGATGGTATACTCCTAAATTGTTTAATGACATATTTGTACTATTAATTTGTTATAAGAAACTATTTACAAATGATATGCCACAAATGGTAAGAAATATGTTATAAATATGTTAAATGCATGAAAAAACATAAAATTTTATGTGCCGAGGTTAAAATTTTATGTTGTTGAGATAAAATTTTACGTCTCTCTACGTAAAATTTTGGGTCTCTTACCTAAAATTTTAGGTCCTTGAGGTAAAATTTTAGGTTATTGGGGGTAAAAATAAAGATGTTTTAGGAAAGGAGTTCTTTGAAAGAGTTTAGTGATTGGTAAAAACGATGTTGGGCGTTGGTTTTTATTCATTTATAGATTCTATTTCCCCTGTTTGGTATAATCTTTCAATTAAAGGTTTAAGTTGTTGCCAATTAATTCCTTCTATTTCTTTTTTGTATTTTTCAGTTGAATTCATGTAAGATAAAAGAAACCAACTATTAATATGCCCAAACTCTGGATTATTACTTAATACAACTTCGACTTGTTGCTTATATTTTTTATTATAAAATCCACATTCACAACCGTGAAAAGCATAATTCCAGCGTTTAGAAAGTTCACCTTTTCTTGGTATTTCTTTATTATTTCTTGAAATTAATTTTTCGTAATCTTTTTCATTTTCAATATCAAGTCCATATTTTTCTGCAAGTTTACGCATCAATTCTTTACCGTCACTTCGATAATCAATTATGGCTTCTTTAACAACATCAAGTTTTATTTTGATAGTATTCTTTTTAAAGTATTTCAACCATTTTTGTATCATTTTTTTGATGTAGAATTTTTGTTTGACGGTTTTCTTAAAACGGAGTAAAGGTTTAGGATATTAGAAGTGGTGTGAATTTAGCAATAAATTCCACAAGTACAAATATATGGCAGAAATTCCGCAGGAATTTCTAAAGTAGGCGAGAACAAGCAATTACTTATAGCCAATGTTGGTAGCCGTTTTTTATTTTTAATTTTCGTCAAAGTTCAATTCCTTATTTTTCATTGCAGTTTGCCAACCATAGGGAAAAATACCGTGTTCATTTTCTGTTATACTTGTCATTATTTGACTAACTCGTTTTTGTATTCCAATTGGTAGTTCGTAATACGATTCGTCAACTTTAGTATTTCTCTCAAAATCAAGAGTTCCGTTTTGATGCCTAATTGCTCTCTTTTTCCCATTATGATAAACCACTATTTTAATTCGTCCATCATCTGTTCCATTCATTCCATATGTTCCATAAACTATAATTGGGTCAACAAATCCATCATTATCGTAGTCATTTAATTCAAAATATTTTGTCCAAAAATTAATAGAATATTCCTCTGAAACTTCATTGCCCTTTGGAAGAATAAAGTCTTTTAATTTCCATTCTAAATGATATTGTTCCTCTTTTAAATTAAAGCAAAAAGCCTTTATAGAATCAAAGCATTCTTTTCCATTATCACATTCAGTTTTATTTTCGGTCATAATAAGATAATGAGTTCCACCATTATCTTCATACTTATAGATTCGGTATATAGAATAATCTATTTTGAGTTTTGTCTTTAAGCTTTCAGTGAAAATTGAAACAATTTCTTGTTCGGTTAATTGACTGCTATTAGTTTTCAAATTTTGTCCAAACGCAAAATTTGTAACTGTAATTAAAAGTAATATTAATATTTTCCTTTTCATCATTTTGTTCAAATGGCTACCAACGTTCTCACGCTTGACGAGGTTGCGAGCTTTGGAACCGATTATTTTCTGTTAAAGATAAAATATTTTCGTGAAGGAATAATTTCAATTCAAGAAAAACCAACAATAGCGTGAAACCGCTTTTAGTTGTTGGTGTTATTAGATTCAAAAACATATGGAGAATTAATAAAATCCATTATTATTTGCGGATATTTCTCTTGTAAAAAATCCATCAAGTTAATTGAAAATGGTAAAATTCGGTCGTCTTTAATTCCGCTTGTTATATTATTCCAAGCTGTTGGATAATATCTTGAAATTGTACCAAAAATAAAAGACGTAGCAAACATTTTTGAAATATCATTCAGAAAGAAAAAACCATTGAAAGGCGGAATTAAATATGGATCTCCAATAACTTGAAATGTACTAGACCATTTTTGAGATAGATGTGGAGGAACATTACTTTCAAATGTAATTTTGGTTATTCTGTCGGTTTCTTCAATCTTTCTATTTTTATAAATATGTTCAGGAAATATTTCTTCGAAATTTCCTTTACCAATAGCCTCAACAATTGTTTTGTCTCCAGCATGTTTTAACTTATCCAGTTCGTAAGAAGGAACAGATTCGCCTAACCAAGCTTTCACAGATTTCTTTAAATCAGGATAAGAGTACGAAAGTTCTTTAAGGCTAAATTCATATTCTCCGGTAAAAATTACGTATTCTGCATGCCAATTTATTCCGCTGCTTTTCGCACGGAAGTATGATTTATTGTTTGTTGCTTTTAAAAGTTCTTTAAAAGTTCCTGAAGATGATTTTACAATAATATTTTCGAACTTTCCGGTGCATGAGATATCTGTCCAATTATTTATTTTTAATCCATGAGAAGGGAATATATTATTTTCTCTTGAATCTCTATTTAAGATTAATATTAATCCTCGACTTAATGCAACAATACCATAATATTGCAACAAAGGTTTTACGGAAACATCTGCGCTTACGACTGACTCGAAATAACTTCTTCCTTGTTTAAAAGCTGATGTAATTTCTGTTGCTTTGGAAGTATTAATTTCATAACCAAATTTCGTTTTGATATATTGTTTAACCAAATCTTTACTTTCAAACTCGCGTAAAAAATGCCAAATATCATTCATAGTTTTCTGTTAATCGAGGGTTGTCGAACACTTGCCACTAACTTGTATATACTCGCAATCCTATCACCAATCTACCACTTTATGGATATATAAGCCCTACAAGATAACGTTTTTCAAATATATTATTTTTCTATTTAAAAACGATGAAAAAACTTTTGTAGAACTACATAAGTTAATGGGAAGGTGTTTTAATGGAAATATCAATTTCAATGTCAATTTCAATGTCAATTTCAATAGCAATTTCAATAGCAATGGCAAATTCAATGGCAATAGCAATATCAAATTAAACGAACAACCAACAACCATCAACCGACAACTCACAACTCACAACCAACAACTAAAAAAAACAGGTATTTCTACCTATAAATCCCTGCTATATTCTTTGTTACTTTGGGTAAACTAATCCGAACAATAAACAACTAAATATGGCTAGTACCAAAAATCAAAAGGCAATGTATGACCAGGTGGTTTCTATTTTAGATACCTTACAAGGTAATACCATTCCCAGTTATCAAGGCCTGTATGCCTTCTGGCAAAATCCAGAGGTATTCCTTAATGCGTCTTTGTATGGGCAACGCTTAATTGCTCCTCAAGACGGGCTTACGACCCAAACGACGGCTTCAGGATGTTGTGGTAGTAGTGCTCCCGCAAGCAATGCACCCGACAAAACCATGAGTCCTGTAAAAACAGAAGGCTGCTGTGGTTCTCAAGAAACCGCAATGGCACCTATCGATAGTCAACCGCAACTGACTTCTTCGGCTAACTTAGCGGCACCTAAAGTAACTACTGATTGTTGGCCTTCAGGAGGCAGTAGTGGTGGAGGTGGTGCTTTTCCAACGGTGAAAAGAAGCGATCAATCGGGTATTATCATCGGTTTAAAAGGCCAATATCCTTTCGATGGAAGTATGTTCCCTAAATTGTTATGGGACACAACCAATGAAGCAACTGCTGAACAAATTCAGTTTATTGCCAATTGGATCGATTCGGGTTGCCCGTTGACGTTAGAAGAAGAACAAATGAATAAACTGCAATTGGTTTCCACAGCCAAAGTGAGCAATTTAGTGGCTTTAGCCCGTGGAGAAATGTTGCATGCCCAAGCGCAAGCACCTACCAATGAAAGCAAATCAAGTGTAAATGGCTTAACCGTTCGTAAAGAAATTAGTTCGTTAACTGCTGAAGAATTGGAAACGTTCCGTGAAGCGATTAATTGCATGAATCAATACAACGACTATTGGCAAGACGATAGAAGTTTCGATTATTGGGCACGCATTCACACCAATTCGTGTCAGCACGGTTGGGAGCAATTCTTACCTTGGCACCGTTTGTATTTGTATTTCTTCGAGCAAAAATTACAAGATTACAATCCCAACATATCATTACCGTATTGGTCTTGGACCGATTATGCGGATGTAAATACGAATACGTTTAACAATTCACAATTCGATTTAGGAGTCATTCCCGATGCGTACGGTTGTTTTTTAACTGCCAAAGGGTTTGAAAAACTAAGCACGATGAAAGCTGCTGACGGTTCGTTGTTGTTTTCACCCAAAGAAACCACCGCATTGGCTTCGTTAACCAAAAAAGGTACGATTTTCAATTCGGGATTGCGTTTCTTAAAAGCAGCAGGTATCGATTATGAAATTATCAATCAGAATAATGTTGCCATTTGGTCACCCAAAATCAATGCATTGTATACCGTTTTAAAAGAAGTCAATCCCTTATGGTTCCCGAATAGATGGCCGGGCTCTTTAAATGGTACGGCTGCCATTTCACAATATCCAACCAAAGACGATATTGCCTTAATTTTAGACATTAATAACTTTGCCGATATGGGTGGTGGTTCGGCTTACGACCACTATTTTGGAGCTTTGGAAAAAGTCCACAATGGCATGCATAATTTTTCAGGGGGAACTAATCCGAATTATCCTGATAATAACAAAGATTGGGTTAAGATATACCAAAAATTAAACCTAACTCCAGATCCACAAAATTTAGACAACCCTATTTACGGTTGGATGACCGATAATCGTACCACCGCATTTGATCCGTTGTTTTGGGGACATCATTCTAACGTGGACCGTATTTGGGCCAAATGGCAAGAACAACATAATGGGACACCACTAGAAATGGATGCGGTTATGGCTCCTTGGACATTAACCGTAAAAGAAGCGATGAGCATTCAAAAATTAGGGTATACTTACATGAGAGATTCGGTGTTTTATCCGGTTTCTAATGCGGTGGGTTTAACCCAATTTAAAGCAGCTCCAGCACAAGTGTCGCAAACCACTTTACAAGCACACCGCAAAGCGGAAATTGTATTGCATCGTGTTCAAATGGGGAATTTACAAAATGCCAGTATTCGTGTTTTCTTAAACACACCTGATGCTTCTGTAGACACGCCTATTACCGATAATCCCAATTTTGTAGAAGCCTTTTCTACTTTTAATGGCAGTTGTTTTGGTGGTCCAGGACATTGTAATTTACCCTTACCCAATACACGTACGTTCGATAGAAGACCGTTGCACAATCACGAACCTCGAAATTATAAAATCGATGCTTCAGATGCGGTACAACGTGTTTTAAATAATGGAGCGAAAAACATTACCGTGCAATTGGTAATCGTAGGCTTAAATGGAAAACCAGTAGAAAATGCGGTATTCATAGAAGGGGTTTCATTAAATTTTATGGATTAAAAAAACAAAACAAATGAGCAAATCATATACGACATTCAAAATACATCCTAGTATCGGAATTGCGAGATTAGGGAATTCAGACCAATTTTACATCGCTCCTGAACAACCAGGTGCTTTGCCTATTGTTTGTGATGCTTCGGGCAAAGAAAAACAAGATACCAATGGAAACCCAGTGCGTGTGTCTTCGTTTAAAGATGATAACGATTTATCAAAAATCAAAAAGCAAGCGGCTCGTTTTCGCGTTTTTGCTTATGCTGATGAAGGCGATAGCGAAGGCAAAGAGATTCAAGTGGGTGGAAAATATAATTTTATCTATCAAACGGCAGTAACCGCTCCAAGAATAGTGGAAGGCACAGTTACAGATATTGATTGGACCGTACATTTAGCGAATAAAAAGGCTTCTTGGTATGAGTTTCAGGAGAC
>NZ_PJQW01000002.1:188788-189405 GCF_004303025.1 Flavobacterium sp. J27
ATGGCCAACACGGTTATGCGCCCGATCATCCGTTAAGAAACCCAGAAGTTACCCAACCCGATTTAAGAAGACAATTGATTATAGATCCCGGACCTGTAACGGTGAACTTAAAGAACAATCAAGGTGCTTTTGCCAAATTTGGTTCGGAAAGTAAAAAGAACGATACGAGTAAAAACAAAAAAGTAGCGTATCCGCAAACGTTTCCACCAGCAGATATTCAACCAAATGCTATTGAAACTTTGGGTAGTGTTTTGGTCAACGAACAAGATAAAAACATCCGCTTATTAGTCCTTGGGGGCAATGGAAATTCGGGTTCTACCAAAACTCCTGTAATAGACAATTTTGTGAATAACGACGGTTGGTTTGACGATATTTCTGACGGACCAGTTACCGCTAAAATAGAATATACGTTTATTAATGTAACCTATGATGGGGACAAAGAGATCAAAACCAAAACCAAAGCGACTATGGAAGTTCAAGTACCTGCTTGGGTAGTGGTGGGCTATCCTAGATATGCACCAGAACTAGAAGATATGATTACGATGGATGAAACCATGTTTGATATTTTTGTACGCAATATGGCTTATGAACCTAGACTTTTTGGAGTGCCACCTTTT
>NZ_PJQW01000002.1:189415-231136 GCF_004303025.1 Flavobacterium sp. J27
ATATTGAAAACAATAGTCCTACGACACAAGAAGAATTGGATTTATGGAAAAATGCAGCTCGTTTTAATCCAGATTATTATCCTAAATTCTATAGAGATATTTGGCCTATTTTAAGAAGACCATACGAACAAACTACTTTTACTATGGTTTTTGACCCCAGTGATGGAGGTGATCCCCACAATAGAGGTACTGGTGGTAATTTAAGTCAAACTGCACTATCACAACCTCCACAAAATGGAGAAGATCCTAATTTTAGATTGCGTCAATTTGTATTGGGAATTATGAGAAGAAGTTCGCAAACCAATGAATATGCAGTGGAAGGCAATGCTAAATCGGCAAACAAACCTCGTTTAATGCCTATGCTTTGTGGAAATAATCCGTTAACCAATGTTTCTCCAGATAAGTTTTTAGCCATGCGCCCAACACAGTTGTTTTTCTTAAAACAATGGGCAGCAGGGAAATTTGTTAATGAATGTCAGGAATGGGAAGAAGGAAACCCTACATGTTCTAATCCTTGGGCGTTCCCACCTACAACCGGAATCGGTATCGATAGAGGTGTTTTAGGTAATGCCGTTGGAGGTGCTTTTTGTCCGGGTGCAGAAATGACATGGATTATGAAAAATCCAGCTATTTATAGTGAACCGTATCGCATTAAACATGCGACCTATGTTCCAGGAGCATTAAGTATACCCAAACCAATTGCAGATAAAGATGGAAGTACAGCTCCCAATCTTAAAGCAGGTTTAGAGCCAGGTGATTTAACCAAATATATTGGAGTGCCTTGGCAAGCAGATTTCCATGAATGTACCGATCAAAATGTGGATGTAACCTTTGAAAACTGGAATAATATCTATCCAGATTCAACGGGAGATCCTGTACAACAGCAAATAGCCTATAATATTCCTTGGTGGCCAGCACACAGACCTATGGTTGTATTTGAATCATTAAACGGACCACAAGTGTATTGGGCTTCAGGCATTCCAGATAATAATGCGGGTGATTTACAAATGGTTCAAGCTTGGAAAGACTTAGGCTTCATCGTATCAAGTGGAGAAGGCAATAACAAACAATTTTATCAAGTAGAACGTAATAATGAGGCTTTAGGAGAACCAGTGCAACCTGGAAACCGCATTTTAGGTCTTGATGATACCCGTTCAAAATCAAAAAAATAAACAATATGAGCACAACAAGAAATGGCGTACCAGAAGTTCTTACCGGACTATGGACGTATAGAAGTTTTTTAAGTAATCCAGACGTAACAGCTGATTTTGACAGTTTAGAATTCGGTCGCGGCACCATAAAAATTAATGAAGGTCCCATGCAAACCTTTGATGGATTGATATTTGGTCGGGGTTGGGAATTGAAATTAACCGGTTCCATTGGATACGGTAATCCGTTTACGGTTCAATTTCAAGGAAAAGGAGTAGTAGGAGGAGCGGAATGGATTTATAATTATGTGGGTTATTTTGTACCCAATTGGGTTAATGGAGTAGATCAGAGACCTGCAATAGTTGGTACGATTGTTAGGGTTATACCACATCCAACAGGAGCTGATGGAAATTCAACTGCACCAGCTGGGGTGGTAGCCCAATGGATAGCTGTTAAACAAGATGAAGTTTAAGTAACGATGAGGTATGATGTAATCATAATAGGAGCAGGAGTGGCAGGTTGTGCTACCGCATTGGCTTTAAAAAAAGTGAATAAAGGACTTACAATAGCTATTATGGAACGTAGTACATCATCCGAAAATGTTTTAAAAATAGGGGAAACATTGCCTCCTCAAGCTTCAAAGCAATTGCAAAATTTAGGCGTTTGGGAGGCATTTTTACAATGCAACTTTTCTTTGTCTTATGGAACTTCTTCTTTTTGGGGTTCTCCAGAGGTGTATACTAATGAATATATTTTTTCTCCTTATGGTTATGGCTGGAATTTAGATAGAAATGCGTTTGATCAATTTATGATTGGTCAAGCTAAAGAAAAAGGAATCGTATTTTATTGGAATGCTAGTTGCAGTAATTCGTTACGTCAAAACAATCATTGGACTTTACAATGTGAACACTATCGCGATAAATTGACTTTAAATGCGTCTTTTGTGGTTGATGCAAGTGGCAAAAAAGCCGCTTTTTCTATACTACAAGGCTCGCAAAAAATAAAAGAAGATAAACAAGTAGGAGTATACCGTTTTTATGATATGAAACCAGCTAATAGCTCAAAAATAAAACAAGGTATTGTTGTGGAGACAGATATTAATGGTTGGTGGTATAGTGCTACCTTACCGAATCAGAAATTAGTTTTGGGTTATATGACTGATTCTGATCTTGCTATTGATTTAAAAATGAAGTCAGAAATTAACTTTGAGGCCCAATTAATGCAATGCAATAGTACAGCAAATAGAGTAGCAAATTTATCTCCAAAAATGGCACCTTTTTTAGTAGCCGCGCAAACTCAATACTTGGATTCATCTGTAGGAGAAGGGTGGTTAGCTGTAGGTGATGCGGCTTCTAGTTATGATCCCATTTCTTCTTTAGGTATCTATAAGGCTTTGGTAATGAGCCAATGGGCTAGTTTTGCTATCGTCGATTATTTAAATAATGAAGCTATTGGATTGAAAAAATACAATACATTAGTAAAGCATGATTTTCAAATGTACAGAGAGAAAAGAAAAACCTTCTATTTACAAGAAAAACGTTTTTCTGATGCTGTTTTTTGGAAAAGAAGACATGAAAATAAATTATAAACTAAAAACTAACTAACATGAAACAAAAAAAACATTTATTTAAGATTTCAATCTTATTTGTTACGGTTTTTTTTATCTCTTGCGATAAAAAAACTGATAGATATGATAAAATTGAACAACCATTTGAATTAACAGCTACTATTCCAGTTGATGTAAACCCAGAATTACAGGAAAAATTAAAGAAACAAGGAGATATTTATCAATTGAATGAAGCATTTAATGAGTATAGTTGGAAAGCTATTGTAGCCATTTTTTGGCCACGAGATAAAGAAGGAAATCCAAAACCAAATTTTACTGATGAAGGGAAAGCAACCTGGTTAGGTTGGAAAGAAGCATCACAAGTATACAGAAAGGATGGAGGTACACCTGCACCTTGGGAAAGTCCTAGGGTAAAAGCGGGCTACAATCTAACGGCTAATATGTTAGAAGAAAGTACAGTAAGAGTCTTTTTATCTTCTGAAACACCAACTCATAAAATTAAATCTAAAAATGTAGCAGATGAGACAGATCAGGCTTTTGCGGGAGAATTATTTGATCAAAATGGGAATGTAGTATATTATGAAGTTTTGATGAATAAAGAAGAGTTTGATTATGTTGTTGCAAATAAATTATACAACATTAACGGTCAAATTGCATTTTCTCAAAATGGAACGATAGCAAATTTTCCTGCGGGGGATTATGCAACGACCACTTTAGGAGCTGTAGAGATTAAATTTGCTTGGAAAATTTTAACTGATACAGATCATAAAGAGCGTTATTATAAAAATTTTGGGTATGTTTTTGATACTTCAGGAAATTTAGTAAAGAAAGAGTTAGGAATGATAGGATTTCATATTAGTCAAAAAACACCTACAGGAAAACAATGGGTTTGGTCTACGTTTGAGCATATTGATAATTTAGATCAAAATGTGATGGAAAAAGAAGGAAAAAGAACTGTAATTCATCCTTCTTTAACCAATCCAGAATGTGAAATATGCCCAGTAAATGTTGATGTTACCAATGGTGGAACGACTTATAAACACAATACAGGTAAACACGGTGATTATTGGACTATTTCTGGAGATTCTACTGATAAATATTTTGCCAATAGTGATATTATGAAAACACAGGCAAAAAGAATGGTTGATATTCCTGTACGTGTACAACAGATTAATCAAAAAATTCAAAAGTATTTTAAATCCATAAATAGTGTGTTCCAATATTATCAATTAATTGATACACAATACCCTTTAAATCAAAATATACCACCTAATTCACATACAGAAGAAGGCTATAGATTACCAGGATCTGTTACCAATAAATCGGGAGGAGAACCTAATATTGCACTACTGACAAATATTACGATGGAAACCTTTTTTCAAGGAGGAAATCAGTCTGCTTCAAATTTAATGGAAGCCAATCCATCTAGTGATATTACTATTTTCGGGACAGAAAGTTGTGTTGGATGTCACTCTAGCGCAGGAATTTATGATGGAATTAGTAATGGTCAATTTACAACAGGAGATCAGTTGTCGGGAGATTTTAGTTGGTTACTATCACAAAGAGCAGAATGGGATGAAAAAGTACCAAGACCCATAACACCTGCTAAAAAGTAAGAAAATTTAGTTATTGTCTGTTTATACTAACTTAATTAGTTAGCTATGTTTTCTCAAAAAAGGGTACTTTACATTTAAACTGCTAAAGTACCCTTGAGAAATATAGAAATAAGGAATTTTTATTACGAATGTTGGTCTTTAATAGATAGTTTTTGCAAAATTTTTATCACTTCAATAGAAGAATCAGATGAAGCACCATTTACAAAAACACCTTTTCGACCCGATTTAGATTGAATACCGTACACCCACGATTCATCATCTGGATTGGTATTTCCTTCATATCTATAAATATGATGAATTTCAAAATGGTCAGGGTTTTGTTCTATTTCATGCTCGTTAATATTAAAATCATATTCATACCCCTTTTCTTTTAATAAATTTAGTGCTTCTGCAACTGAAGCATAATGATATCTTTCTGACATAATAGTTTGATTTATACTGTTTGTATCATAAAGTTACCAATTTTACACTCATATATCTATAAAGTAATGTTAAAGTAAGTTTTAATTTATAATTTTAAAATATAAAAAATGTTGTAAGTTTGCACCGCAGACCGCCTTATCGTTCCTGTAATCAGGAGAGGAAAGTCCGGACACCACAGAGTAGCATAATGGGTAACGCCCATCCATCGAAAGGTGAGGACAAGTGCAACAGAAAGTATGTACAGGTAATGCTGTAGTGAAACCAGGTAAACTCTATGCGGTGAAATGCCAAGTATATCAACAACTCTAGCTTCGGTTAGATAAGAGCTACTCGTTCGATGTTGAAGGGTAGGCAGCTTGATTCCTTTAGTAATATTGGAACTAGATAAATGATAAGGCTCCTTTTTGGAGACAGAATCCGGCTTATAGGTCTGCTTTTTTCTTAAATTGTAGCTTTCTTTTTAAAAAATGTTATTTATACGTTAAATAATTAATTTATCATTTTTTAAGGTCTTTTTTTAATTAAATTTATAAAACCAATGTTATAAAGTAAATTATTGGAACTAAAAAGACTATAAAAAATAGACCTATGAAAACTGAAAATTTAAAAATTGAATTAATGAAACGTATTTTAGCCATCGATGATTTAGAAACTATCGAAAGCATCGCTACATTTGTTGATGAAAAATTAGAAAATACGGGAGATAAATTCTATTTTGAAGATGAAGATGAAACACAAAAAGGAATAGAAACTATTCTAAAGATGGTTGAAGAATTTAAATAATTAGAAATTTTCTTCCACATCTTCTTCATCGTATTCTTCTTCGTCAAAATCAAATTCAAAAAAAGAAAATACAGTACCACCATAACTTTTTGAAAAAGAAAAGTTTATTAGATGGTCTAGTTTAGTATGTTTAGAGTGTTCTATAATAAGCATACCTTCTTCGTCTAGAATTTTATTTTCGAAAATCTGTAAGGCAATTTTTTCAAATTCTTCTTGAGATAAGTCATAAGGAGGGTCGGCAAAAATAATATCAAATGAGGTATTACATCTTTCCAAATATTTAAAAGTATCCGATTTAATTGTTGCAATATCTAAATCTAATTCTTGAGATGTTTTTTTTATAAAAGTAATACATCCCATATCAGCATCAATGGCAACAATAGAATTACTACCTCTTGAAGCAAATTCATATGCAATATTTCCAGTTCCAGCAAACAATTCTAAAACTTTTAATCCATTGAAATTGAAGTAGTTGTTAAGGATGTTAAATAAAGCTTCTTTTGCCATATCTGTGGTAGGACGCACGGGCAATTTTTTTGGAGCTTGAATTCTTTTTCCTTTATGTTTTCCAGAAATTATTCTCATGAATGAAAAAGTATAAAGTTATTTCTAATTTCTTCTTCGGATTGATCTAATATGGACACCCAATTAGTTGTATTTAATAATTGACAATTTCTAATAAATTTATATACCATTTTATAATAATCATCAGTTTTAGTAATATTTCCAAACAAATGTAAGGTTATCGTTTCTGGACTAAGTTGTAATTGTTCGTAAGTAAAAAGTATATAATAAATAAAATCTTCAGGAGTGGTATATTCAAAAGAATTAAAAAGCAGTAATTGTTGATTTTTAACTACAACAATTTCAAAATGCCCTTTTTGAATATGTACAAAAACTTCCTTTTCATTATTACCTATTGAAATATCAAGCACTTTTTTAACTAAAATCGAATTTACGTTTTTATAATCAAAAGAAGTATATTGATCTAATAAGAAATTGTTAATATTTACATATGGTACATGTATATTATTAATATTATAATTCTCTATTTTATCAAACATAAAGAAGTCATTATCAAATACTTTTACATTATACTGAAGATAACTTCCTAAGAAGTTAGCATCAAAAAGAACATCTGGCACAAAGGTATTTAAGGTATTATCATGTAATACTACAATTTCATCATAAGCATTAGTTAAAATGGTATAATCAACAAACACTTTCCATAATTGTTCTTCAATAACATTGCTATTAATGTAGCTTACATTATTATAGGCAATTACCTTTTTTGTAATTAAATCGAAGACACAAAAAGAAAGTCCACTCAGAGAAACCTGAATGGACAACTTTTTATAATTTTTTGTTGTAATATCGTTACTCGTTATTACCATATCTTTTTGGCCAATTTCCTGTTAGTGTAACGTCCACTAAAGAACCTAGGATTACTTTGTCACCATTAATTTCGTTAATATCTTCTACTTTGTTTTCTTGAGCTAATAATTCTTGATCAAGATCAGCTAAAAGAGCGTTTTTGTCTATAGTAGCTTCTAAAACTGGTAATTTTGTTTCATTTCTGTAAACAAAACCAGTTTTCATCTCTACAGGAACTTCAAAATCTTTAAATTTTACTGAACTTAAATTTTTATATCTCTCATTACCTTTAAAAAGAGAATCTTTAACAGTTACTGTACCTATTTTATTAATGATTACTGTATCTTTAAAGAAACCACCTGAACCAGTTTGATCCACTATAATGTTAAAAGCTTTATTTTTTTTACGGTCTATGATGGTAGTATCTTTTCTGGTAATAATATCAAAAGTACCATTATCTATAAAAGAAACTAATTTATCGAATGAATCTGCATATTCTCCATTCACTTTTTTGTAACCTAATTGCGCTTTCTTAAGATCAATTAATGTTTGTACAGCTACTCTGTAACGCTCATTTTTAGCTTCATCGAAACGAATTGGTTTCATTACTGAATTATAAATAAGATATGCTAGAAAAAAACTTGCAGCCCAAAGAAGTATTGAAACAACTGGTCTGGCACCACTTGGTAAAAATTTATCTATCAATTTAACCAAGGCAAAAGCGACAAGGCAAGTGCCAATAATTACGGAAAGGATTAGTAACATTTATATTTAATTTTTTAGTTATATGGTACGCAAATCTACAATTTTTTTTTCTTCTCGAAAGAATTTCTTAAAAAAATCATCAGTATATTTGAAAAATTATATAGGCCTATATTAAGAAATGATGAATTCTTCCCTGTTTTACAAAACATTACGTACAAATTTTCCATTCGAACCAACCTTAAAACAAGATGTTTTTTTTCAAAAAGTTGCTGATTTTGTATTAAATAATAATACCGATGAGATTTTTATTCTAAAAGGATATGCTGGAACAGGAAAAACAACAGTTATTTCTACTTTAGTAAATTGTTTAAAAGAAGTTAATAAAAAGTATGTTTTATTAGCTCCTACAGGAAGAGCTGCCAAAGTAATTAGCAATTATGCACAAAAATCGGCATTTACAATACACAAACGCATTTATTTTCCAAAAAAGAGTCAGTCTGGTGGTGTTTCTTTTACGTTACAACAAAATAAGTTTAAAAACACAGTTTTTATTGTTGATGAATCATCTATGATTTCAGATACTTCTCAAGAATCAAAATTATATGAAAATGGATCTCTATTAGACGATTTAATATATTATGTGGATCAAGGTGTAAATTGTAAACTTATATTTATAGGAGATACCGCTCAGCTGCCACCTATTAATTTAGAGGTTAGTCCTGCACTAGATAGTGATAATTTGTCTTTGCATTTTAGAAAAGAAGTGCAACAAATAGAATTAGATGAAGTTATGCGTCAGGCAATTGCTTCGGGTATTTTATTTAATGCTACCGAATTAAGAGAGGAATTAAAATCGCATTTTGTAGAACGATTTGCCTTTCAATTGCAAAATTTTAAAGATATCATTCGATTACAAGATGGTTATGAAATTGAAGACGCTATTTATCAGTCTTTCGAAAAAAATGGTGTAGAGGAGACTGCATTTATTGTACGTTCTAATAAGCGGGCTAATCAATACAACCAACAAATTAGAGCTAAAATTTTAAATAGAGAAGGAGAATTAGCAACAGGTGATTTACTAATGGTGGTAAAAAATAATTATTTTTGGCTGAAAGAAAACTCTGATGCTGGATTTATTGCCAATGGCGATATTATTGAAGTATTAAAAATTAATACTATTCAAGAATTGTATGGTTTTAAATTTGCTAAGGTGACTATTAGAATGATTGATTACCCAAACCAACCTTCTTTTGAAACCATGTTGCTTTTAGATACAATAACTAGCGAATCTCCTTCTTTAACATATGAAGAATCTAATCAACTTTACCAAGAAGTAATGAAAGATTATGAAGAAGAAAAACAACAATACAGAAAATTTTTAAAGGTGAAAAATAATCCTCATTTTAATGCATTACAGGTTAAATTCTCTTATGCAATGACTTGCCATAAATCGCAAGGGGGACAATGGAATACTGTTTTTGTAGAACAACCTTATTTACCAAATGGGATAGACAGAGATTATTTAAGATGGTTGTATACAGCTGTTACTAGAGCAAAAGAAAAATTATATTTGATAGGTTTTAAAGAAGAAAGTTTTGAAAATTAAATTAGAAATGAATTCATTATTTTTTTAAATTAAACTGTATTTTTGAACTATATTTAAAGTAAATGAAAATAATAGCTGTTATTCCTGCACGTTACGCATCTACTCGTTTCCCTGCCAAATTAATGCAAGATTTAGGAGGAAAGACGGTCATTTTAAGAACTTACGAAGCTGCTTTACAAACTCAATTGTTTGATGATGTATTTGTAGTGACTGACTCTGAACTTATTTATAATGAAATAGTTAGCAACAAAGGAAAAGCGATAAGAAGTACTAAAGAACATGAAAGTGGTAGCGATAGAATAGCGGAAGCAGTTGAAAATATGGATGTTGATATTGTAATTAATGTACAAGGAGACGAACCTTTTATAGATGCTGAACCACTTAAAAAAGTGATAGAGGTATTTAAAAATGACACTGAAAAAACGGTTGATTTGGCTTCTTTAATGTTTGAAATAAAGGAGAAAGAAATAATAGAAAACCCTAATAATGTAAAGGTAATTACCGATCAAAATGGTTTTGCATTGTATTTTTCTCGTTCCGTGATTCCATTTCCAAGAGAAGAAAATGTAGGTGTTCGTTATATGAAGCATATTGGTATTTATGCTTTTAGAAAAGAGGCCTTATTAGATTTTTATCGTTTACCAATGTTGTCTTTAGAAGCTTCTGAAAAATTAGAACAATTGCGTTACCTAGAATATGGAAAACGTATCAAAATGGTAGAAACTTCGCATGCCAGTATTGGTATAGATACGCCTGAAGATTTGGAAAAAGCAAGATCTATAATAGCAAAGATGAAATAAGAAAATGAGAAAAGAATTTTCGCTAATTGGTTTAGGTATTGCTAGTTGGCTCGGAATAATAAGCATAGCCTATACCATTCGACTGATTTTAATTGACTTTTTGATTATTGCTAATATAAAATTTCCTTATATTCATTTATCCTATGAACTTTTTTATACTAGTCTATTTATTGGAATATTTTATTTTTTTTTAAATTATTTAAAAACTAAAAATGATTTAAATTATAGTAAGTTAGCTCAAAAATGGGTGATTTTTTTTATTTTAGTACAAATGATTCAATTTTATTGGACATTAGAAATAGGAGATTATATTCTCGAAAATTATCATGATAATTGGAGTAGTTTTAATAATTACAATAAAAAAACGATTTTGAATCTACATGCCTACAGCATTGGAGAAGTTTTAAGATACCTAGGTCTTGCACTTTTGATTTATAAATTTATGAAGGACTAACTTCTTTTTTCAATAATAATAAGTTGGTTATAGTGTTCCACTTTTGAAAATGTTTTGCAGTAAAAATTTTCATTGTCAAACTGTTTAATAAAATTATTATTTCGATCTATATTTTTTTCATTTAAAATCATGGTATTAAATAAGATAAAGCCATTTATTTGAAGTAATTGTTTACAATAATCAACAAATTCTTTTTTAAATAAAAATGATGGCATTGAAGCATCTTCAAAAATATCTATAATGATTAAATCATATTTTTGAGTTTCTCTTTTTACAAATTCTTTAGCATCAGTAATAATGGTTCTGTAATTTTTAATTTTATGTAAACCAAAGAAACGATTCGCAATTTCAATACTATTCTCATCAATTTCAACACCAATAATACTGCCTTTAAATTGAATTTCATCCACTAAAGTCTTAATAACGCTTCCTCCAGCCACACCAAGAACTAAAATAGAATCCATTTTTTTAATTTGGTCATAACCAATGGAAATCAATCCTTTACGAAGTACTTTCTGTAAACTACCATAAGAATAATTTGTGTTTTTTGAATCTAAAACTAATTTTCCATTATTCCATGATACTTCTAAAGACTGACTAATTAAAGATGATTTTTCATAAATTCTAATCGGAAGTATATAACTCAATAAGCGTTTAATCATATAAAAAGTTTCGAATTGTAAATATAATTTTAATTTTACATCAAATTAGCATCTATGAAGCGAAAAATATATCAGTTTCTTTTTACAACAATTTTTGGATGGAAAGTGGAAGGTTCTATTTCACCAGAAATAAAAAAGTGTATCGTTATTGCAGTACCACATACAAGTTGGTGGGATTTTGTTATTGGCGTTTTTGCTAGAGGCATTATTCATGTTGAAATTAATTTTTTAGCTAAAAAAGAACTGTTTGTTTTTCCGTTTAATTATTTTTTTAAATGGATGGGAGGAGCACCATTAAACAGAGGTAAGAAAGAAAATAAAGTAGAAGCTATTGTAAAAATTTTTTTAGAAAGAGAAATTTTTAGATTAGCCATCGCTCCTGAAGGAACACGTAAGAAAGTAGAAGAGTGGAGAACTGGATTTTATTATATGGCATTAAAAGCGAATGCACCTATTATTCCTGGTGTTTTCGATTATGGAAATAAAAAGGTAATTTTTCATAAACCCTTTTATCCAACAGGAAATATTACGGAAGATTTAAAAATTTTGCATTCTTATTATAGTGGGGTTTTAGGTAAGTTTCCAGAAAAAAGTTTTCATCCAAAATAAAATAAAACCAGGATTTGTTTTTTTTCGTAAGTATATTTGAACAAACATTTAAAAAATGCCTTATGAAAAAAACAATTTTATTCTCCGTTTCACTTTTAACTACATTGGTATCTTGTAATCTAGACGAGACAGTTTATTATGATAATGTACCTCAAGTTAAGATATTTACTTCTAGTAACACTTCAGGTAAAATTTCTTATACCAATTTACTAGCTAACAATGCAGCTACTTTTTCATTATCTGTTAATGGTACTGATAATGACGGAATATTTTATGACAATGATGCCGATGAAGTTATTGTCGCATCAAGAACGAATAATAGACTTGAAAGATATTCAGGTTTAAAAAATAGCGTAAGTTCAAATGTAGATAATTTAACCTTAGATAATTTTAGTTCCAATACAGATTTTACCAATCCTAGAGAAATAGCGGTTACGGGTGATAAAATTATTGTTACTCAAGATCAAGCAGCCAGTAATGGAAATACAAATAAATTATTTGTTTATCAAAAAACAAATAGTGGGTTTACATTGTTAAATCAATATACGGTTGATTTTAAGTTATGGGGCATTCATGTTAATGGAAATGATTTATATGCAATTGCAGATTTGACCAGCGATTTAGTAGTGTTTACTAATTTCTTCTCTTTACCATCTGGCTCTATTACTCCTACTAAACGAGTAACTATTGAAGGACTTACCAGAACACATGGTATTACTTTTTCAAACCAAGATAATGTAATGATTCTAACAGATGTGGCTGATGCAGCAAGTGATTCAGATGGAGGAGTTGTTATAATTAATAATTTTACGAATGTGCTGAATTCAACTTCAAATATGGGAACAATTGCTATGAATAACCAAATTAGAATTTATGGATCAGAAACTATGTTAGGAAATCCTGTGGATGTAGCTTATGATTATGTAACAAATAGAATCTTTGTTGCAGAAAGAGCAAATGGTGGAGGAAAAGTATTAGCCTTCGTTTACCCAACAGTGTCGGGTAATTTAGCACCAATTTCATCAAGAACCGAACTTGGTGTAGCTGGAATTTATTTAGTTAGAAAATAATAATATAATGTTTTTTTGAATTAGTACTTTAGTTGATTGTAGAAAGCGTTATTCTTAATTGAATAACGCTTTCTTTATTTTTTAGAGGTATATTTTTTAAAAGTACCATCAGTATAGAAAAAAACAATATAATCAACATCTTGCTCTTGAAAGTTCAAATTTTCAATATTTGATTTTTTTAGAGAATTATTTTCAAATACGGGAGTATTTACATTTGAATCTATTTCGCTAAATAAATCTGTTGAATTATTCAATACCTTTTTTTCTTCTTGTACTTCTTTAATTTGATTTTCAAAAATAGGGGTAACATTTTGTTCTTCAATTTTACTTACAGATTTTGGAAAAGTTCCCTTACCATTCAAAATCCAATATAAATCTACATCAGGAAAAATTTCAATTACTTTAAGTATAAAATCTAAACTTGGTTTATTTCTACCAGAGAGAAGATGAGATATACTAGAACGTTGTACATCAATTTTATCTGCAAATGCAGAGGCAGATAGACCATAATAATCTAGAATTATCTGAAGTCTTTTTATGAAATCATCAATGTTTACCATTGTAAATTAATTAGCGTTTCAAAGTGATTACAAATGTAACAAAAAAGAATAAAACAAACAAATTCCAATAAGTTACATTTGTAAACAAAGATTTTAGTATAAAAGTAAAGATTTAAATAAAAATACTTAAATAATTGATTAACAAATATATAAACTAATTTATGTTTATAATTGTAAATTGTGTAAAACAAAAGAATAATGAGTTTATAGAACTATACAACAGTGTTTACAAAGATAAACAAACAGTATTTTTTTTATGTTTACAAATGTAAATGATAAGTTGTTTACATTTGTAATCTAATAATTAGGTATGAAAAGTTTACAATTAGCAACACAGTATTATGAATCAAATTTAAATGGTCGTTATGTAACAAATAGTCATATCAAACCTTTGTTAGATAAACTTTCAAATCATTTTGAAATACAATTTGTAGGTTTGTCTGTTCAAAAAAGAGATATTTATAGCGTTCAATTTGGAAATGGGCCAATTAAAATTTTGGCTTGGTCACAAATGCATGGCAATGAATCGACTACTACAAAAGCCTTGTTTGATTTCTTTAATTATTTATCTTCAAACGAAGATATAGCAAAAAAATGGAGTACTACTTTTACTTTATTGTGTATTCCAATTCTTAATCCTGATGGTGCAGAGGCTTATACGAGGGTAAATGCAAATCAAATTGATTTAAATAGAGATGCTTTTGCTATTACACAACCTGAAAGTAAATTGCTAAGAAGTTTATATGAACGGTTTCAGCCAGATTATTGTTTTAATTTGCATGATCAACGAACTATTTTTGGTACAGAAGGTTTTAAAAAACCAGCAACAGTTTCCTTTTTATCACCGGCTTTTGATGAAACAAGAAGCTTTAATACAATAAGAGATAAGGCAATTTCTATTATTAATTCTATGAACATCGATTTACAACAATATATACCCAATCAAATAGGGCGATTTGATGATTCATTTAATATTAATTGTGTTGGTGATTACTTTACATTTAGACAAACACCTACCATTCTTTTTGAAGCTGGTCATTTTAAAGAGGATTATTCTAGAGATATTGTTAGAAAATTTATTTTTTGTTCTTTTTGGAGTGCTTTAAATGCTATAAACGAAAACGTTATAGTTGATAATAATTTGGAGAATTACTTGAATATTTCTCAAAATTCTAAGTGTTTTTACGATTTTCTTTATAAAAATGTTAGAATTATTGATAATTCTCAAGAAAAATTAATTAACTTTGCCGCTCAATTTACTGAGATATTAAAAAATGGAAAGATTCATTTTGAAGCAAAAATAGTTCAAATTGATAATTTGGATAATTATGCGGGTCATTATGAGTTTGATGCAAAAGGAGAATTTTTTAATGCCACTTATGGTAATCAACCTGTTATTGATAAAATAGCAGATTTTTCTTTAAGTAATGGTATTAAATTTATTAATGGGGTACAATATCAACAGCTATAAACCGTTTAAATACAAATAAATTTATATAATTCTCTTATGAGTAAGTTTCGTTTAGATGAAGTTGATCATCAAATCTTAGATATGTTGATTGACAATACAAGAGTTCCGTTCACAGATATAGCTAAAAAGTTATTAATATCTGCTGGAACAGTGCATGTTAGGGTAAAAAAGATGGAAGATGCAGGAATTATTCAAGGTTCTTCTTTAACTTTAGATTATGAAAAATTAGGATATTCTTTCATTGCTTATGTGGGTGTATTTCTTCATAATACTTCTCAGACTAAGTTTGTTTTAGAAAGAATCAATCAAATTCCTTATGTAACCGTTGCACATGTTACTACTGGGAAATTCAATATTTTTTGTAAGATTAGAGCAAGAGATACAAAACATGCTAAAGAAGTTATCTTCATGATAGATGATATTGATGGCGTTTATAGAACAGAAACAATGATTTCTTTAGAAGAAAGTATTAATGATAAGAAAAGGTTAATGCATACTATTTTTAAAGAACTTTAATATTTTAACAATCCCGAGTTTTCTCGGGATTTTTTATTCTTATTATGATAACATTCAACCAAAACGAATTTGCTCCATTTTATGCAAATTACATCACGAAATCACTATTACATACAGATGTATTGGAGGGATTAAAAAAACAAAAGGAAGATATACCTTCTTTTTTTAAATCTATACCTGTTGAAAAACTAGAATATAGATATGAGGAAGGGAAATGGACACCAAAGGATATTTTATTGCATATAATTGATACAGAAAGAATTTTTTCATACAGAGCACTGCGTATTTCTCGTAATGATATGACTCCTTTATCAGGTTTTGATGAAAATGAGTATGTACCTTTTGCAAATGCAAGTACAAGAACTTTACAAAGTTTATTAGAAGAATATGAATCGGTTAGGAATGCTACATTGTCATTGTTTGTAAACTTGTCAGAAGAACAAATGTTACGAGTAGGACATGCTTCAAATAGTACAGTATCTGTTCGTGCTATAGGAAGTATTATTATTGGCCATGAATTGCATCATGTAAGCGTTATTCAAGAGCGTTATTTATAAAAAAAATAATAAAATAAAAAAGGCATGTTATTTCAACATGCCTCTTTTTTTATTAATCTTCTTCAGAATCTTCTTCTTCGTCCTCTGGTTTGTCTTCCATTTCATCTGTATCATCATCCTCGTCATCGTCGTCATCTAAATCGATACCTTTAATTGGATCTAAAACAGGTACATCTATTGTGTCATCGATATCATCGTCTTCATCAAAGTTTTCAATTCTATCAGCTAGTTTCGTACTCACTTTAACTAAGTAAATAGTATCTTCGGTGCGCACTTCTACAGCTTCAATAGCTTCATTCTTAGCGTTTTTAAAACGGATAATGTCGGATTCGTCATATCCTTCTGGAAATTTCTCAACTAGTAGTGTTAAAATTTCGTTTGTCAATTTTGCGTAATCAACAATAACTCTTCTCATTGGGTTGTTTTTATTCATAGATATTTTTCAAAAGTAATATCCTATTTCAAATTATCAAACAATTTTTGTAAAAAAAATAAAAAAAATTATTGACCTAAAATATAGGCAAAAATTAGAGGTGCTACAATAGTCGCATCTGATTCAACAATAAATTTAGGCGTATGAATATCTAATTTTCCCCAAGTAATTTTTTCATTTGGAACTGCTCCTGAATAAGAGCCATAACTTGTTGTAGAATCTGAGATTTGACAAAAATAACTCCAAAATGGAATATCATGCATTTCCATATCTTGATATAACATTGGTACCACACAAATTGGAAAATCACCTGCAATTCCACCACCAATTTGGAAGAAGCCAACACCTTTACCAGTACTGTTTTTTGGATACCAATCCGCTAACCACATCATGTATTCAATACCACTTTTCATAGTTATGGCTTTAAATTCTCCTTTAATACAATAAGATGCAAAAATATTTCCCATGGTACTATCTTCCCATCCAGGAACTACAATTGGTAGGTTTTTTTCTGCAGCAGCGACCATCCAAGAATCTTTAGGGTCAATCTCATAATATTGCTCTAAAACACCTGAATTAATCATTTGGTACATAAATTCATGAGGAAAATATCTTTCTCCTGATTTGTCTGCTCTATTCCAAATATCGTATAAATGCGATTGTAGTCTTCTGAAAGCTTCTTCTTCAGGAATACAAGTATCTGTCACACGATTATAGTGATTTTCTAATAAATCCCATTCTTCTTGAGGTGATAAATCTCTGTAGTTTGGTACCCTTTTATAAGAATTATGGGCCACTAAATTCATGATATCTTCTTCTAAATTTGCTCCAGTGCAAGAAATAATATGAATTTTATCTTGGCGAATCATCTCTGCTAATGATTTTCCTAACTCAGCTGTACTCATTGCACCTGCTAAAGTTACCATCATTTTTCCGTTATCTAATAGATGTTCTTCATATCCTTTTGCTGCATCTACTAATGCTGCAGCATTAAAATGAAGGTAATTTTTTTCAATAAATTGACTAATTGGTCCTTTACTCATTTTTGCTTTTATTTATTTTTATTATAACCTAAAATATTTAATACTTCTTCAGCATTTTGCTGTTCTGAGAACACTTCGGTTGCTATAATTCCGTTTTTGTCTCGATCAATTAATATGTGTTTGGGTTGCGGAATTAAACAGTGGTGTAATCCTCCAAAACCACCTATAGTTTCTTGATATGCCCCTGTGTTAAAAAAACCGATATATAAAGGTTTTTCTTTATTATATTTAGGTAAATATACCGCATTCATATGTTGTTCAGAATTGTAATAATCATCACTATCACAAGTCATACCTCCTAATAAAACTCTTTCGTAGGTGTCATTCCATCTATTTACTGCTAACATTACAAAACGTTTGTTAATAGCCCAAGTATCTGGTAGGGTAGTAATGAAAGAGGAATCTATCATGTTCCAATACTCTCTATCGTTTTGTTGTTTTTGGTATAAGACTTCATAAATTGCTCCTCCAGATTCACCCACAGTAAACGAACCAAATTCGGTAAAAATATTGGGAACATCTATTTCTGCTTCATCACAAGCAATTTTGATTTGATTTAAAATTTCATCAATCATATATTGATAGTCATATTCAAATGCTAAGGAGTTTTTAATTGGAAAACCACCACCAATATTTAAGCTGTCAAGAGTTGGACATTCTTTTTTAAGTGCAATATAAACTTTCATACACTTTAAAAGTTCGTTCCAATAATAAGCAGTATCTCTAATTCCAGTATTGATAAAAAAGTGAAGCATTTTAAGCTCTAATTTTTTATTTTCTTGAATTTGTTTTCTGTAAAAAGGTAAAATGTTTTTGTAACCTATGCCTAAGCGAGAGGTGTAAAATTCAAATTTTGGTTCTTCTTCAGCTGCAATTCGGATACCGATTTTAATTTTACTTTTAATTTGTTCTTGTAATAAGTCTAATTCTTCATAATTATCAATAATAGGAATGGTATTTCTATGACCATTATTGATTAATCTTGCAATATTTTCAATATATTGATCTCTTTTGAAGCCGTTACAAATTACAAATGTGTTTTTGTTGATTTTTCCTTCTTCAATTAGATTTTCTACTATATTTATATCAAAAGCTGAAGAAGTTTCTATATGAATATTGTTTTTAAGAGCTTCATTTAAGACAAATTCGAAATGAGAACTTTTAGTACAATAGCAATAGAAATATTTTGCATCATAATCATGTTTTTCCATGGCATTACGAAACCAAGTTTTGGCTCTTTTTATATTCTTAGAAATCTTCGGTAAATAGGTAAATTTCAATGGAGTTCCATATTCTTCAACTAATTTCATTAAGTCGATACCATGAAATAATAGCGTATCTTTATTTAAAGTGAATTCTTCTTGCGGAAAATAAAAAGTTTGGTTAATTAAATCGTAATATTTAGTATTCATTTTGAAAAATAAGATTTTAAAGTTTGTAAAAAATAATATGCTAACTAGAAGTTGCTTTTTTTTACACTCTAATATTTGAAAATTGAATTAAAAGTTTTTCTCTAAATGTTTTAGAAAAAACAAAGGTGTCAATAAAAGAAAAAGTAGCCCATAAAATAGATAAACTGACAGAAAAATCAGTCATACTATTTGTGCTACTATCTTTCGTAAAACGAGAAAATGGGTGTTCTTTCATTCCCACAAAGGTAAAAAAATATTGTTACCAAATAATAATCATAATATTAAAATTAATTAAGATTTATAATCTTCAAAAGCTTTGTAAATCAGATTGTTTTCACAAGTTTCATTAATTTTACAGTTACCAATTTTATCTAATAAGGCAAATTGAACGGTACCAAATTCATTT
Organism: Flavobacterium sp. J27; assembly: GCF_004303025.1. GTDB lineage: Bacteria > Bacteroidota > Bacteroidia > Flavobacteriales > Flavobacteriaceae > Flavobacterium. Next base: position 208,632 of record NZ_PJQW01000002.1, read on the forward strand.
TTTTTGTCATAAATAAGTAAATCAATACAATTTTTGATGTCATTTTGATCAAAAGTTACTTTGTCATAAACGTCACTTAAAATGTATTTAATTTCATAATGTTCTTCAGGAGTTAGTAATCCTTTTTCTTTGGAAATATAGCTTTCTAAAATCATTCCAATAGCAATAGCTTCTCCATGAAGTAAGCTTTTTTTATTTTCATTTTCTAAGAAATAACTTTCAATGGCATGACCTAAAGTATGCCCAAAATTTAATGCTTTTCTAATGCCATTTTCAGTTAAATCTTGTGAAACAATCTGGTTTTTTATTTCAACTGATTGATGAATTAAATTATCTAAATCATCTGTGCTTAAATTAGATAGATTTTTTAGTTTGTCCCAATATCTTTTATCGTAAATTAAACCATGTTTCAACATTTCCGCAAAACCTGAACGCATTTGTTCGCCGGAAAGACTTTCTAAAAAATGCGTATCTATGATAACGGCTTTTGGTTCTCTTATAATCCCAATTTGATTTTTTAGATTGCCTAAATCAACTCCGTTTTTACCTCCAATTGAAGCATCAACCATAGATAATAAGGTAGTTGGTATATTGATGAAATCGATACCTCTTTTGAAGGTGCAAGCAATAAAACCACCAATGTCGGTAATTACACCACCTCCTAAATTTAAGATGATACTTTTACGATCGCCACCTAGTTCGGTTAACGAATGCCAAACTTGCAAACAGGTTTCAATATTTTTGTGTTCTTCACCAGCTTCTAGTTCAATAATTTCAATTTCAATTTCAGTAGTTAATTGAGCTAAAAAATTGGGTAAACAATAATTTGAAGTGTTTTCGTCAACAATGATAAATAATTTAGAATAGTCTTTAGGATTTAAAACAGCTTGTAAATACTCGTATCCATTTTCGTTAAAAAAAACCTGATAATTATTGGCTTGAATGGTTTGCATGGTAATAGATTTCAATTTATTGCAAAATAAGGCAATTTTTATTTAAAATTACAATGGTGTAAAGTATATTTGTAGCACTAAAACTAAGCCAAATAATGGAAAAAATATTTAATAACACAGAAGTTGCTTTTTCACTGAAAAGTGATACAGAATTAGAGAGAGCTTATTTCTTGTTTAAATTAATTGAAAGTCAACCACTTGTAAGAATAGGGACAGCGGTAACTAATTTTGCTTTAAAAGCGCATTTGCCAGTAGAAGGCTTAATTAGAAGTACTGTTTTTGATCATTTTTGTGGTGGTATAAATGAAAGAGATTGTCTTTCGGTGGTGGATAAAATGTTTACCAAAGGGGTTTCTTCTGTATTAGATTATTCTGTTGAAGGTAAAGAAGAAGAAAATCAATTTGACGCTGCTTTAGAAATGACATTAAAAACAATTGAATTTGCAAAAGAGCGTTTAGCCATTCCTTTTGCTGTTTTTAAACCGACTGGTTTAGGTCGTTTTGCATTATATCAAAAAATAGGTGAAGGTAAATCTTTTACAACTGAAGAACAAGAAGAATGGAATAGAGTAGTAGTTCGTTTTGATACAGTTTGTAAAATGGCTCATGACAAAGATGTAGCTGTTTTAATTGACGGTGAAGAAAGTTGGATGCAAGATGCAGCAGATGATTTGGTTACAGAAATGATGCGCAAGTACAATAAAGAAAAAGCGATTGTTTTCAATACCTTGCAATTGTATCGTTGGGATCGAATGGAATATTTGATAAAACTAAATGCCATTGCCAAAGCTGAAGAATTTTATGTAGGTATGAAATTAGTACGAGGAGCCTATATGGAAAAAGAAAATGCTAGAGCAGAGGAAAAAGGATATAAATCACCTATTTGCCATAGCAAACAAGCCACAGATGAAAATTATGATACTGCCATTATGTACATGTTAGATCATATAGATCGCATGGCAATCTTCGCAGGAACGCATAATGAGAATAGTTCGTACCGTTTAATGGAATTAATGAATGAGAGAAATATTGTTAAAAACGATTCACGTATCTTTTTCGGACAATTATATGGAATGAGTGATAATATTAGCTATAATTTGGCAGCAAATGGTTATAATGTGGCTAAATATTTACCATTTGGACCTGTTCGTGATGTAATGCCTTATTTAATACGAAGAGCAGAAGAAAATACTTCTGTTGCAGGACAAACGAGTAGAGAACTCGATTTAATTAAAAAAGAAAGAGCACGAAGAAAATTATAAAACGAAATCCCTTGAAAAAGGGATTTTTTTATGTTGTAAAATTATCGTTCATGAATTGTTTTTTGTATTTTTAGTTTACCAATAAACAACAAAAATGAAAAATACTACTTCTAATGAGCCCTTTATCATTGCAATTCCAGTATATGACGGTGTAGATTATATGGATATCGCTGCTCCAAGAGAAATATTTGGTTGGTTAGCAAAAGATCCTAGTTTTGAAAGAGATGTAAAAATTTACTATGTATGTGGAAATCAACCTACTTTTACAACCATTAACGGAGTAAAAATAGCTGTTGAAGCCACTTTTGATGACGCTTTTGTACAAAAACCACATTTAATTTGGGTTCCTGGTGGAGATGCAGATGTATTGGCAGCTATCATTTCAGACAAAGAATCGCCATTTACAGCTTATGTCACTCAAGCAGGTTCTCAAGCAGAATGGGTATGTTCCGTTTGTGAAGGAGCCGTTTTGCTTGCGAATACAGGTTTGTTAAACGGACATACAATTACGACGCATTGGGCATTTGTGAATTGTTTTGGAAACTATCCAGAAGTTAAAGTAGCTGAAGGACATCCTAGATATGTGAAATCGGGAAATAGAGTTACGGGTGGAGGAATTTCTTCCGGATTGGATGAAGCCTTGTATTTAGTGGAACTCATTGCAGGAAAAGAACGTGCTATTTCGGTGCAAAGAACGTTGCAATATTATCCTAAACCACCGGTTCATAGTAGCATACCAGAAGCAGGGGTTTGTCCTGTGTTTAATTTGGTTACTGGTAAATAAGACTATATTATTTTGATGCGAATGTATTGAGCTTTTTTATTTGTGTTTCCATCAGAAGTCCAAAAAATATTTGAGTTTATTGCTGCGAGATATAAATAGCCATCTGTATTCCAAAAGAAATCATGAGATTCTACTGGCATCCATTTATCAAAACTTACAAGAAGGACTTTTTGAATATTAGACTCATTAATACTATAAATTTCTATATCTGCTGATGTATCATAAGGGTTTGCGAAAATACATATGATCATTTTTTTGTCTGGAGAAATATAAGGGTAATCCAAGAGATTAGTTTCTTCTGCTGTTATTTTATCCACAAATCGAAAATCTGAATTTTCCCAATAAGAACCAGATATTAAATATTTATTTAAAAAGTTAATTTGTCCAATATATTCAAATTCTTGTCTTTGTTCTTCTGCATCTGGTTTGTCTGAGTAGGTAACTGTTTTATTTTGACATTTTAATTCAATAGTTCCATTTTTTTTCTTTATTTCATTGGTGTCTGCTATTAAAAAATCAATTTTCTGTTCTTTTTTACTGTTGTAAAAGTCTTTATCAATAAGTTCAATGGTAAGATATTCTTTAATTTGTTTTTCGTAATTGGATTTTACTTCTTTTTCCTTTATAATTAGATAATTGTTACTATATAAATCAGAAGAAGAAATTTTAATTTGCTCAATAGAACCTGTTTTGATCTTTGGTACATATACTTTTTCCCATTGTATGAGTTGTATTGTTTTTCCATCTTGAATAAATTCTCTACGTATTCTTTCTCTAATTCCTAGCCATATACCATTATCCTCAATAACATCTAATTTCTCAGCATACATGTAATTATGAACTGTTTTTGAGTTATTGTCTTTCTCTTGTTTGGCTTCAATATTATTTTTACTTGTAACGTAAACTTGAGAAAGAACTTTAGTGTTTTCAAAATCAATGGGTTTGCCTTTATCTATTATTTGTTCAGGGTGAGAAATGGAATCTAAATTGATATCGATATTTGTTTTTTTTGTGTTTGATTCTTTACAAGATATAAGGAATATAATGCAACTTATTAGTAAAAAAAAATAATTTTTATTCATTTTATTGATAAAAGGTAAAGGTACGTTTATTTAAGTGGTGAAATGTAGTAAAATTTATTTTATTAGAAGTATTGAAAATAAAAAAGCACGAATAAAATTCGTGCTTGTCATTATAATTGGAACCTGATTATATTGTCGTGATTACATCTTCTTTTGCTCTTCTCGATTTTGGTTTTATTTGGGGTTGATTGGCATCCTCAGTATCTCTATAACCAATAGCTACAGCTACTAAGGTATGATGCTTTTCAGATTGCAAAATGGCATTGTATTTTTCGGGTTCAATACCTTCCATAGGTGTAGAGTCGATATTCATTGCAGCACAAGCACTTAAGAAAACTCCTAAAGCTAAATATACTTGTTTGTCAAACCATGCTTTTATTTCAGCTTCTGGTAAAGGTTTTATAAATTGATTGTAATAACCTACTGCACCTTCTGGTAATGTAGCTTGAATTTGTTTTTCAAACTCTGCAATACTATCAATTCGGCTAAAAATAACTAGCGTATCACAATTAATTACTTTGGTATCATTAAAAAAAGATGCTTTGGCTAATTCGTTTTTGGTTTTTTCATCACTTACAAATGTAAATTTCCAAGGTTGACTGTTTATAGAAGACGGACTCAGTCTTACAATTTCTTTTAACTGATCTAAAGTGTCTTTTTCGATTTTTTTAGAAGCATCGTATTTTTTTGTAGTGTAGCGCTCTTGTATAGCTGCAATAAAACTCATATTTTTGTGATTTGATTTATACTATATTTTTTATAGTTACAAAAGTAAGTATAGTATTTTTGTTGTGCAATAACGGTCAAAAAGGATAGTTTAAATTTAATAAAAAATGAAAGTATGTATACAGTAAAAGGAAAAGAATATCCTTGTTGTACCAGTGTTACGATGGGAATTATTGGTGGGAAGTGGAAATCGGTTATTTTATTTTATTTGATTAAAGAACCGTTACGTTACAATGAACTAAGAAAAAAAATGAAAGATGTTACCGAGCGCACCTTGAGTTTACAGTTAAAAGACTTAGAAGCTGATGGGGTAATTCAAAGGCAGGTATATACTACAAAGCCCCCTTTAAAAGTGGAATATTCATTAACCGATTTTGGAAAAACGCTTATTCCACTTTTGCAAGAAATGGCTAAATGGGGTAATTATGTAGTGAAAAATGAATTGGAAACCACTATATAATTATTTTTTAGAACTCATTATAAAGGTTATTTTTCCACCATTCATAATTTCATCGTGGGTAATGTAATAACGATTTAACGTTTTTCCATTCAGGATAATTCTTTTTACATATGGATTAGTTTCAGATTGATTTTGAGTAGCAACTTCAAATGTTTTTCCATTTTCTAAATGAATAATAGCATTGGTAATTAAGGGACTACCAATAGCATATTCTAAAGAACCTGGAGCCACTGGATAAAACCCCATAGCACTAAAAATATACCAAGCACTCATTTGTCCGCAATCGTCATTTCCTCCTAAGCCATCTGGTGTAGGTTTGTATTGCATTTTTAATATTTGACGTACTCTTTCTTGTGTTTTCCAAGGTTGGTCAGCCCAATTATACAAATAAACCACATGATGCGCAGGCTCATTTCCATGTACATAACCTCCTATAATTCCATCTCTTGTAATGTCTTCGGTTTCTGCGAAGAAAGCATCTGATAAATGCATGGTAAAAAGGGTGTCTAATTTTTTACCAAATTGTTTTTTACCTCCCATTATGGTAACCAATGCATCAGGGTTATGCGGGACAAAAAAGCTATAATTCCAACTGTTTCCTTCAATAAATCCTTGTCCGTGCGTGCTATAAGCATCAAAGTCTTTTTTGAATGTTCCATTGTCTAATTTGGGTTCCATAAAACCTGAAACCGGATTGAAATTATTTCTCCAATTTTCGGAACGTTGTATAAACTCGTTGTAAATAGCAGTCTTATTTAATTTTTTTGCCAATTGTGCAATAGTCCAATCGTCATAAGCATACTCTAATGTGTTGGAAACCGAAATACCACTTTTTTCGGCTGGAATATATCCTTTGTCGATATAGTAACCAATTCCTTCATAATTGCGCTTCCTTGCTGTAATAACACAAGCATTTAAAGCAGCTTCTGCATCACCTGCATACGTTCCTTTTAAGATAGCATCGGCAATTACGGAAACACTATGATAACCACTCATACACCAATTGTCATTCGCATGGTGACTCCAAATAGGAAGCATATGTAAACTACTTTGGTCATAATGAGCTAACATAGAAGCCACCATATCTGCATTTCTTTTGGGTTGGAGAACATTAAATAAAGGATGTAAGGTTCTATAGGTATCCCAAAGTGAAAAAGTAGTATAATTGGTAAAACCATTCGCTTGATGTACATCTTGGTCTAACCCTTTGTATTCTCCATTTCTGTCTTGATAAACACTAGGTGTAATAAAAGCATGGTACATAGCTGTGTAGAAGTTGGTTTTATCATCAGGAGATGCATCAACCTGGATTTTATTTAATTCTTGATTCCAATCATCTTGTGTTTGTTTTTTAACTTTTTCAAAATCCCAATGCGGTATTTCTTCTGTTAAATTTTGAAGTGCATTCTTTTGACTTACAGGTGATAAAGCAAATTTTATTTTAACTTTTTCATTTGCTTCTGTGTCAAAATCAAAAAACATTCTTATTTTTTTACCCGCTATTTCTGGGAAATTATCTTCTTGGTCAAATTTCCTCCAAAAACCGCGATATACTTGCTTTTCATCAAAATTTTTCTGACCATAATTTTTAAAAGGCTTGGAGAAACTCATAGCAAAATAGACTGTTCTGGTTCTAGCCCAACCATTGGTTTGTTTATAACCTGTTATCAAGGTATCATTTACAACTCTTACGTAAGTCCAAACACTTTTTTCGTCATAATTGTAAATTCCAGCCATTAAATCTAGAATAATATGTGCTTGATCTGTTTTTGGAAAGGTATATTGATGCATACCTACTCTGGTAGAAGCCGTTAATTCTGCTGTAATATCGTAATCATCAAGTTTCACTTTGTAATATCCTGCTTCGGCAACTTCATTTTCATGAGAAAAAGAAGATCTAAACCCTTTTAATGGTGTTGCAGCTGTTCCAGGATTTAATTGTAATTTTCCTGTGGTTGGCATGATTAAGAAATCTCCTAAATCAGAATGACCAGTGCCACTGAAATGCGTATGACTAAAACCAACTATAGTTTTGTCGTCGTACTGATAACCTGCACAATATTTATATACATCAGGATTGTATTTTCCATTTACAGCATAAGGAATGGTATCGGTATCAGGACTCAATTGAACCATTCCGAAAGGAGCAGTAGCACCAGGATAAACGTGTCCCATGCGTTGTGTTCCAATAATTGGTTTTACAAATGGAATGAGGTTTTTTGTGGTTTGTTGACCAAAAATAAGTAGTGTAAAAAAACAGCTAATAGCTGAAAATAATGTTTTCATGATTTAATTGTTAGTAGATAATGAAAAAGGAAAAGTATCGGTTGTTGTTCCTCTTTTTGTATTAGGTGTGTTGTTCATAATGAAATTAAAAGTACCGCCTTTTAAGATGTCCTCATGGCTAATCCAATTATTTTTATATTCTTTTCCGTTTAATTTAATTTTATCAACATATTTGTTATCTGAATTAGAATTAGGCGCTTCAATGGTAAATGTTTTACCATTTTCAAGATGTAACGTTACTTTTTTAAATAAAGGTGAACCTAATATGTATTGATTCGTTGCAGGACAAACAGGATAGAAGCCTAATGCAGAAAAAACATACCAAGCAGAGGTTTGACCATTATCTTCATCACCGCAATAGCCATCTGGAGTAGGTTTGTACATGCGTTCCATTACTTCTCTAACCCAATATTGTGTTTTCCAAGGTTGGCCAGCATAATTGTATAAATAAATCATATGTTGAATGGGTTGGTTTCCATGCGCATATTGTCCCATATTAGCTATTTGCATCTCACGGATTTCATGAATAGTACCACCATAATAACTGTCATCAAAGATTGGAGCCATTTGAAAAACAGAATCTAGCATAGTAGTAAATTCTTGATGTCCTCCCATTAATTGGGCTAGACCTTCAATATCATGAAAGACACTCCAAGTGTAATGCCAACTGTTGCCTTCTGTAAAAGCATCGCCCCATTTTAAAGGATTAAAAGGTTTTTGAAAATTTCCATCTTTATTTTTTCCACGCATTAATTTTGTTTCAGGATCAAAAAGATGTTTGTAATTCTTACTTCTATTTTTATATAAATCAATTTCTTTTTGTGGACGATTTAATAATTTGGCCAAACGGCTAATGGCGAAATCATCATAGGCATATTCTAAGGTTCGTGCGGCACTTTCATTAATGTCAACATTGTAAGGAACATAACCTAATTCATTATAATATTGAACTCCTTTTCTTCCTGTAGCTTGTGGACCTTCATTGTTAGCGCCATGAAGTAGTGCTTCATATAGTTTTTCGATATCATAACCACGTAAGCCTTTTACGTAGGCATCAGCTACCACAGAAGCCGAGTTATTACCAATCATAATGTCACTATAGGATGGACTGCTCCATTCGGGTAACCAACCACCTTCTTTATAATCATTTAGTAATCCTTGTTGCATTTCTTTATTAATGGAAGGGTACATTAAATTTAAAAAAGGGTATAAGGCTCGGAAGGTATCCCAGAAGCCTGTTCCAGCAAAACGATATCCTGGTATCGTTTTACCAGTATAGGGACTATAATGAACTATGTTTCCATTGGCATCAATTTCATACATTTTCATTGGGAAAAAGAGGGTGCGATAAAGGGTAGAGTAGAAGGTTCTTATTTGGTCTGTTGTGCCTCCTTCAATTTGTATTTTTTCTAGAGTTGTATTCCAAATATTCTTGGCTTTTTGTTTGACGGTATCAAAGTTATCGGAACCAATTTCTTTTAGATTTTGTTCTGCTTGTTCAAAACTAATAAAAGATGAGGCAACTTTAGCATGAATAACTGTGTTTTTGTTTTTCGTTATAAAATGAACAAGACTGCTAATATGAGATCCAGAAAGTTCATTGCCTTTAATTTTAGTTTTATCATTCCAAAGAGAAGTAGTTGTAAAAGGAGTATCAAAAACGATAACAAAATAATTTTTGAAATTATTTAATTTTCCTCTTGTATATCTCGAGCTGTAACCAATAATTTTATTTTCGGAAGGAATAATTTTTAGGTACGAACCTCTATCATAGGCGTCAATGGCTACAAAAGCACTATCTGTTTTAGGAAAAGTAAATCGAAATGACGCGGCTCTTTCTGTAGGGGTAATTTCAGTAGTAACATCATAATCAGCAAGATAAACACTATAGTAATAAGGTTTTGCTATTTCAGATTTATGACTGAACCAACTGCCTCTTTCTTCTTCATCAACGGTACCTTTTCCTGTCATTGGCATCAAAGAAAAAGGACCGTAATCGTTCATCCAAGGAGAAGGTTGATGTGTTTGCTTGAAACCTCTAATTTTATTGGCATCATAAGTGTATTGCCAACCATTACCATTATTTCCAGTTTGTGGTGTCCAAGCATTCATTCCCCAAGGTAAAGCAATGGATGGATAAGTGTTTCCGTTACTTAATTCATAGCTACTATCTGTTCCCATTAATGGATTTATCCATTCCACAAGATCTGTTGGTTTTGAAACTTGTTGTGCATTACATGATAAAGCAATTAAAAAAATTACTTTAACTATTTTTTGTGTCATTAAAGAGAGAATTTATTAATTTGTTTTTCAAATATACTTAATTCTCTCCTTTTGTTTGTAAGGAAGTGTAGTGAAGTTGTACTATTGTATAGTTAAAATGTATTTATTATAATTATTCTCTATACGTTATGATAAACGTTTTTTACTTATACTAATCTAATTTTTAAAAATATTAACTCCGAATGAAGTGAAATTGAGAATTAGGAGGTGTTGAACGATGATTTTCATCAATTATCATCTCTATAAATATCATTTCTTTTTTACTAAGAGTAGTAATTCGGGCAGTTCTTCCATTAGTTTGTAATTCAATATATTTTCCTTGTTTGTTATAGCTCCATTTTCCAGGGTTTTCAGGATTGCTTAATAAAAAATAAGAATAATCACGATTGAATTGTACTTTAAAATCTGCATTAATTTGTATGGGATTACCCTGAATTGTTGCAAAACTCAAGCTCCAAGTATGGCATAATGTTGTAATTACCTCTTCTTCAGTTAGATTGATATTTTGTGATTGAATAAATGAAAAACGGCAGAAAATAAGTAAAAAGAGTAAGTATTTTTTTATCATATAATAGGGTTTATAAAGTTAATAGTAGATTTGAGAAAAGCTTGTCTTTAAATATACAACATTTTTTTATTTATTCTTTACAAAAGAATAGAATGATTGTAAACAAAAAAATCCTACAGAAATGTAGGATTTAATTTTTTTGTTATAGAATATGTTTTCTTAAGATATTTAAGATGGTATTTTTAGTATTGTTTAATTGGATATATATGTATAATTGTATTCGATTAAGTATATAAACAAAAAATCCTACATTTCTGTAGGATTTAATTTCTGTGGGCGATGAGGGGTTCGAACCCCCGACCCCCTCGGTGTAAACGAGGTGCTCTGAACCAGCTGAGCTAATCGCCCCAATAAATCGCAAACGTTATTACCGTATTAACTAACATTACTTTATTTAGTAAAAGTGTTCGTTGAACTTGTTTGCGAGTGCAAATATACAAGGTTTATTTATATCTGCAAGTGTTTTTTTGAAAAAAATTATTTTTTTTCAATCTTTTCTAGTACTACTTTTGAAGGGTAGTTAATCATGGTAATGTTAATTTCTTCATTTTGAGTTGTTTTGCCTTCAACTAAGTAAATTTTACCGTTTTTATATGGTTTATTACTTTTTGAAAAATCGACATCGCCATATTTTAAAGAAGCTTTTATATCGTCTAAATTAATCCATTCTTCTGCTAAAATTGTTTTTGCTTCTGGAGTTATTTCTAAAGATTTACTTCTTAAATCTTGTAAAACACGACAATTTGGTAAATAACAAAATTCAACACCTTTTGCATCTGCTTTTGCTCCTAAAAATTTGATAACAAAAAATAAGCCTAATAGTAGACCAAAAAGATAATATGCTAATTTATATTTAAGTTTCATATTGAATTTTTTTGCAAATATAGTATTTTGGTCTGCATTAGCGATAGGAATGACATCCTTTTATCCTAATAAAAGGATAAAAGATAGAATGGATAGCGCGACCTCGTTCATTAGAAAACGAGGGAATGCCCTAAAAAACAATTAGATTAATGTCTCGATGTTCTAAATTGAACCAATCTGCTATAGATTTATTGGTTAGTAAACCATGGTAAAAATAAATTCCGTTTTTTAATCCTCTGTTGCAACGAATGGCACTTTCTATACCACCATCGTCTGCAATTTGAAGTAAAAATGGTGTAATGATATTACTAATCGATAATGAAGCTGTTTTAGAATATCTAGAGGGAATATTTGGAACACAATAATGAATGACATTGTTTTTTATGAATGTAGGCTTTTCATGAGTGGTAATTTCAGAGGTTTCAAAACAACCACCTGTATCAATACTAACATCTACAATTACAGCACCTTTTTTCATATGTTCTACCATTGTTTCAGTAACAACTATAGGAGTTCTGTTTTTACCACGCATGGCACCAATGGCTACATCACATCTTCGTAGTGCTTTTAATAAAGATTTTTCTTGTATTGTTGAAGTAAAAATTCTTTGATTGAGTGTGTTTTGTAAACGTCTTAATTTTGTAATCGAATTGTCAAATACTTTTACACTAGCTCCAAGTCCTAGAGCAGTTCTCGCAGCATATTCTGCTACGGTTCCAGCACCTAAAATAACAACTTCAGTAGGAGGAACACCGGTTATATTTCCAAATAATAACCCTTTACCAATGTTTTGATTAATCATTAATTCGGCAGCAATATGTATAGATGCAATTCCAGCAATTTCAGATAAAGATTTTACAGCTGGATAAGAACCGTCTTCGTCTTTTATAAATTCAAATGCTAATGCAGTAATTCTTTTTGTAGCTAATGCTTCAAAGTAGCCTTTACGTTGGGTTTTTAATTGTATAGCAGAAATAATGATGGTTTGTGGGTTCATCATTTCTATTTCTGGTAACGTAGCTGGCTCCACTTTTAAAATAATAGGACAACTAAAAACTTTTTTAGGATCGTTAGTTATTTCTGCACCAGCATCAGAATATTCTTTATCGGAATAACTTGAACTTTCTCCAGCACCAGCTTCAATCATGACACGATGTCCATGAGATGTCATAGAACTGACAGCATCTGGTGTTAAGCAGATACGTCTTTCCTGATACGAAGTTTCTTTTGGAATTCCAATGAATAGTTCACTCTTGTGCTTAGTAATTTCCAATTTCTCTTCTTGAGGAAGCAATTGCATTTTTGAAAACGGACTAAAAGTTGACATGTTGTTTTTTGTAAAGTTGAGCCAATTTAGGAATAATTTTAAAAATTAGAAAAAGAATCTGTAAAAAAGAATAAAGAGAAAATAAAATGTTTTTTCTCTGTTTTTAATTTGTTAAGATTAATTCTCTGGAACCATTTTTATTTAGTTTCATATGAATACTAGCATGGTCAATAGGAATTAAACTAGGTGTTTTTTCTGGCCATTCTATAAAACACCAATGACCCGAATAAAAATATTCATCAATACCCATATCATAAGCCTCCTCTTCACTATTTAATCTGTATAAATCAAAGTGATAAATGATTTCTCCTGTTTCAGTTTCATATTCGTTAACCAATGAAAAAGTAGGGCTACTTGAATTATTTTTAACACCAAGTTGTTTAACCAATTCTTTAATAAGTGTGGTTTTTCCCACACCCATTTGAGCATGGAAAGTGATTACCTTTTTTAATCTTGGTGTAGCTAATAGTTGTTGTACTACCTCTTGAATTTGATCTAGAGTAAAGTTTATTGTCATATAATTTTAGCAATTTTGTACTTTATAAAACCACAGAATCTTATCAATGGGAATCTGTGGTTTTTTATATTACTTCGGTTCTAATACTAAAAACGGAATAATCATTTCTTCTAATGAAATACCTCCGTGTTGATAAGTATTTCTATAATAACTTACATAATGATTGAAGTTATTAACATAGGCTAAAAATAAATCGTTTTTTGCAAATATAAAAGAACTACTCATGTTTAATGCTGGAAGACCAATCTTTTTAGGATCTTTTACAGCATATACATCTTTGTCTTCATAGGTTAAGCTTCTTCCTGTTTTGTATCTTAAATTTAAACTGGTGTTTTTATCACCAATAACTTTAGATGGATTTTTGCAGTTTATTGTTCCGTGATCAGTAGTTATTATTAGTCTAAATCCTTGTTTTTGGGCTTGCTGTATCATGTCTAATAGAGGTGAGTTTTTAAACCAACTCATGGTTAGTGAACGGTAAGCCTTGTCATCTGAAGCTAATTCTTTTACTACTTCCATTTCTGTTTTGGCATGAGAAAGCATATCCACAAAATTATATACAATTGTGGTTAAATCATTCGATTTTAAGGCTTTAAAGTTTTCGGCTAATTTTTTCCCATCTTTAAAATTAGTAATCTTATAATATTCCTGTTTTATATTTAAACCTAAACGTTTTAATTGTTCGGTTAGAAATTCTCCTTCATATAAATTTTTACCTCCATCATCTACATCGTTTTTCCAATATTGAGGAAACTTTTTTTCCATTTCTAAAGGAGTTAAACCTGAAAAAATAGCGTTTCTAGCATACTGAGTTGCCGTAGGTAGGATAGAAAAATAACTAACTTCTTTTTCTAATTTATAATGATTGTTTACAATATTTTCAAATGCTTTCCATTGATCGTAACGTAAATTATCAATGACAACAAATAGAATTGGTTTGTCTTTTTTTCTGATTTCTGGAGCAACTAATTCTCCAAAGAGTTTGTGGGAAAGAATGGGTTTATCATTTTTTTCGTCAAACCAATCTTCATAGGTACGCTCTATGAATTTTCCAAACTGAACATTAGCTTCAGTTTTTTGGCTTTCTAAAATTTCTACCATACCTTGATCGGAAATGTTTTCAAGTTCCATTTCCCAGTATATTAGTCTCTTATATAATTCAACCCAATCTTCAAAAGTACGAACCATTGCCATGTCCATCGCAATTTTTCGGAATTCTTTTTGGTAATCTAAAGTTGTTTTTTCAGAAACTAAGCGAGAATGATCTAAATTCTTTTTTAAACTTAAAAGTATTTGATTTGGGTTTACTGGCTTTATCAGATAATCTGCTATTTTTGAACCAATAGCTTCCTCCATGATATATTCTTCTTCGCTTTTTGTAATCATAATTACAGGAACTGAAGATTTTTTTTCTTTAATCTCTGATAGCGTTTCAAGACCACTTAATCCAGGCATATTTTCATCTAAAAAAACAATATCAAAATTATTTTCTTCAAATAAATCAATCGCATCTTGCCCGTTATTACAGGTCGTTACTTCGTAATTTTTCTTTTCTAAAAAAAGGATATGTGGCTTTAAAAGATCGATTTCATCATCAACCCATAAAATTTTTATTTTGTTCATTTATTTGATTTTTTTTGCAATTTACTATTTAATAAACGAGTATTGTATTAAAAATTGTATAAAAAGAAATAGTTTAAAGAAATTTTAACGACTTAGTACAACTATTATATTTGATAGTAGGTATCTAAGTATGGATCGATTGAAAGTTTCAACTTTATTAGATGTTAATAAAAAGTAAAATAGTGTGTTTTTAAATTGTTGATTATTATTATTTTACATTAAGTGAAAAGGTTTAATTAACTATTCTTAAAAAAAGCATAGATTTTGTATTTAAAGATGAAATCTTTCTAAATCAGAATTATATAAATTGAATAATCGGCAATAACTACAAAAGTTTTATATTTGTTATAAATTTTAATTTCGTGAACGCTACAAATAAGCTTAAAATATTTAATGATCCTATTTATGGATTTATCAGTATTCCTAATTCTTTAATATATGATCTTATACAACATCCTTATTTTCAAAGATTAAGACGTATTTCTCAAATGGGAATGACTTATTTAGTATATCCTGGAGCCCATCATACACGATTTCACCACGCGTTAGGCTGTTTGCATATCATGCAAAAAGCGGTACAAACGTTAAAATTTAAAGAGGTTGCTATCTCTGATGAAGAGGAGAACGCATTATACATTGCTATTTTATTACACGACATTGGTCACGGACCTTTTAGTCACGCTATGGAGCACAGTATTGTTGAAGATGTGCATCATGAGCAATTATCCTTATTATTCATGGAACAACTAAATAAAGATTTTAATGGAAAACTATCTTTAGCAATTCAAATATTCAAAGGAGAATATCATCGAAAATTTATGTTGCAACTTATTTCTAGTCAATTAGATATGGATAGAATGGATTATTTAAGGAGAGATAGTTTTTACAGTGGTGTTGCAGAAGGAAATATTAATAGTGAACGTTTAATACAAATGATGCATGTTCAAGATGATCAATTAGTTATTGAAGAAAAAGGTATTTATTCAGTTGAAAAATTTTTAGTAGCCAGAAGATTAATGTATTGGCAAGCGTATCTTCATAAGACTTCGGTTGTTGCAGAATTAATTCTTACCAAAATTTTAAAAAGAGCGAAAGAATTAACGCATAAAGGAATGCATTTGGAATGTAGTAAACCGTTGCAATTTTTTATGAAAAATAAAGTCGAATTATCTGATTTTACAACTGAAATTTTAAATACATTTTCTCAATTAGATGATTATGATGTGTTGAGTGCCATAAAAGCTTGGCAATTTCATGAAGATTTTGTGTTGTCTGAGCTATGTAGAATGATTATTAATCGCGATTTGTTAAAAATTAAGATGTTAGAAGAAAAACCCTCAGCAACAATTTTAGATTCTTACAAAAAGGCTTATTTGAAAATTCATCCTTTATCTGATAAAGAAATCGATTATTTTGTTTTTAAAGGAAAAATTAAAAATCAAGCTTATAGTAAAGAAAGTGAGCCTATTAGAATATTAAAAAAAGACAAGAGTATAGAAGATGTAGTGCAAGCTTCAGATCAGTTAAATTTAAAGGCTTTATCTAAACCAGTTACTAAATATTTCATATGTTTTCCAAAAGTAACATTAGAAGCATAAGTATTTAATTTAATTTTATATTTTTGTCAAGATGGAATTGAGTCAAAAAAATGACATTTAATGATTGTGTATTTCCGTTTAAAAGAATGGATAACTTAATAGAAATTAATGAAATTTACAGCAGAACAAATAGCAGGTATCTTAGAAGGTGAAGTAGTAGGTAATCCTAATGCAGAAGTTTCTAAACTTGCAAAAATAGAAGAAGGAATTGAAGGTTCTTTAACTTTTTTAGCCAATCCTAAATATGTCAGTCATATATATACAACTAAAGCTACAATTACAATTGTTAACAAGACATTTACTCCTGACCAAAGTATATCTACAACACTAATTAAGGTAGAAGATGCCTACAAATCTTTTTCAAAATTACTAGAATATTACAATCAGGTTAAATTAATGAAGTCTGGTATAGAGCAACCTTCTGTTATTTCTGATGAAGTAGTGTACGGAGAAGGTTTATATTTGGGAAGTTTTTGTTACATTGGAAAAAATGTTACCATAGGTAAGAATGCCAAAATATATCCGAATAGTTTTATTGGAGATAATGTGGTTATCGGAGATAATTGTGTGTTTTTTGCTGGTGTTCGAATTTATTCAGAAACAGTTATAGGCAACAATTGTACCATTCATTCGGGTTCTATTATAGGATCGGATGGTTTTGGTTTTGCACCTCAAGAAGATGGGACCTATCAAAAAGTGCCACAAATTGGAAATGTTATTATTGAAGATAATGTTGAAATAGGAGCTTGTACAACTATAGATAGAGCTACTTTAGGATCAACTATTATTAGAAAAGGGGTTAAATTAGACAATCAAATTCAAATCGCTCATAATGTTGAAATAGGCGAGAATACAGTTATAGCCTCTCAAACAGGTGTTGCTGGTTCCACTAAAATAGGAAAAAATTGTATGATAGGAGGTCAAGTAGGAATCGTGGGACACATCACAATTGGAGATAATGTAAAAGTACAGGCTCAATCTGGAATTGGAAAAAGCTTACAAGATGGAGAAGTAGTGCAAGGCACACCAGCATTTAATTATTCCGATTTTACAAAATCGTATGTGCATTTCAAGAATCTCCCAAAGATTGTATCAGATATAGACAAACTAAAGAAAAACAATTAATTTAAAAATCATGGTTAAACAAAAAACCATTGCAAACGAAGTTTCATTAAAAGGTGTCGGTTTACACACCGGACAATTGGTAGAAATGACTTTCAAACCTGCTCCAGTTAATAACGGTTTTACATTTGTAAGAGTTGATTTAGAAGGGCAACCAATTATTGAGGCAGATGCGAATTATGTGGTTAATACACAAAGAGGAACAAACCTTGAGAAACGAGGTGTAATGATACAAACTCCTGAGCATGTACTTGCAGCTTTAGTAGGATGTGATTTAGACAATGTAATTATTGAATTAAATGCTTCTGAACTTCCAATTATGGACGGTTCATCAAAGTATTTTGTGGAAGCTATTGAAAAAGCGGGCATTGAAGAGCAAGAGGTAGAAAGAAAAGTATATGTTGTTAAAGAAGTAATTTCTTATTTAGACGAAGCTTCTGGAAGTGAAATTACAATTATTCCAAGTGACAATTATACTATTACTACTATGGTAGATTTTGGTACCAAGGTTTTAGGAACTCAAAATGCAACTTTAAAAAGTATCGATGATTTTAAAACAGAAATTGCAGATTGTAGAACATTTAGTTTCTTACATGAGTTAGAATCATTATTAAATAACGGATTAATAAAAGGAGGCGATTTAAATAATGCAATAGTATATGTAGACAAAGAAATTTCTGCAGATACCATGGAAAATTTGAAAAAAGCATTCAATAAAGAATCTATTTCGGTTAATCCAAACGGAATTTTAGATAACCTTACGTTGCATCATCCAAATGAAGCAGCTAGACATAAATTATTAGATATTGTTGGTGATTTAGCATTAATAGGGAAGAGAATACAAGGAAAAGTAATTGCAACAAAACCAGGACATTTTGTAAACACTCAATTTGCAAAAAAATTGTCTAAAATTATTAAAATAGAAGAGAGAAATCAGGTTCCTGTTTATGATTTGCATAAAGAACCTTTGATGGATATCCACCAAATTATGAGAATGTTGCCACATAGACCACCATTCTTATTAATAGATAAAATACTCGAACTTACAGATTCTCATGTAGTTGGTTTAAAAAATGTTACTATGAACGAACCTTTCTTTGTAGGACATTTTCCAGACGCACCAGTTATGCCAGGTGTTTTAATTGTTGAAGCAATGGCACAAACGGGAGGAATTTTAGTATTGAGTACGGTTCCAGATCCTGAAAATTATTTAACTTACTTTATGAAAATAGATAACGTTAAATTCAAACAAAAAGTATTACCAGGAGATACTTTAGTATTTAAATGCGATTTAATTGCTCCTATTAGAAGAGGTATTTGTCATATGCAAGCAAACGCTTACGCTAATGGAAGATTAGTAGCAGAAGCAGAACTAATGGCACAAATTGCAAAAAAACAATAAAAAATATTTTAAATTAGAAAAAGATGAATCAACCATTAGCATATGTACATCCAGGAGCCAAAATAGCACGAAATGTAGTTATTGATCCATTTACTACTATACACAATAATGTAGTAATTGGTGAAGGAACTTGGATAGGTTCTAATGTTACTATCATGGAAGGAGCCAGAATAGGAAAGAATTGTAATATCTTTCCTGGAGCAATCATTTCTGCTATTCCTCAAGATTTAAAATTTGGAGGTGAAGATTCTCTAGTAATTATTGGAGACAATACAACAATTAGAGAATGTGTAACGATTAACAGAGGAACTATAGCTTCAGGACAAACTAAAATAGGGGATAATTGTTTAATTATGGCAACAGCTCATATTGCTCATGATTGTCATATTGGTAACAATGCAATCATTGTTAATGGAGTTGCTTTAGCAGGACATGTAACCATAGGAGATTTTGCAATTATAGGTGGTTTAGCAGCAATTCACCAGTTTATTTCAGTGGGTGAGCACGCCATGGTTTCTGGTGGTTCATTGGTTAGGAAAGACGTACCTCCTTATACAAAAGCAGCAAAAGAACCTCTATCTTATGTAGGAATTAATTCTGTAGGATTAAGAAGAAGAGGTTTTTCCACAGAAAAAATAAGAGAAATTCAAGATATTTATAGAATTTTATACCAAAAAAACTTCAATACAACACAAGCATTAAGTATTATTGAAGCAGAAATGGAAGCTACTCCTGAAAGAGATGATATTATTCAATTTATCAGAAACTCTTCTAGAGGAATTATGAAAGGTTATACTGGAAGCACAATTTAAAAAGTTATTTAAAAATTAATTATATAAAAATGGCAAGTACATCAGATATTAGAAATGGACTTTGTATTAAACACAATCACGACATTTATAAAATTATAGAGTTTTTACATGTAAAACCGGGTAAAGGACCAGCTTTTGTAAGAACAAAATTAAAATCATTAACGAATGGTAAAGTATTAGACAATACTTTTTCTGCGGGTCATAAAATTGATGTAGTAAGAGTTGAAACACATACGTTTCAATATTTATATGCAGAAGGGAATGATTTTCACTTTATGAATACTGAAACATTTGAACAAATCACTTTAAGTAGAGATGTTTTGGATGCTCCAGATTTATTAAAAGAAGGAGAAAATGTAATGGTTCAAATTAATACAGAAACAGATATGCCTTTGTCTGTTGATATGGCAGCTTCTGTAGTTTTAGAAGTAACTTACACAGAACCAGGCGTAAAAGGGAATACCGCAACAAATGCTACTAAGCCAGCTACCGTTGAAACGGGAGCAACGGTTAATGTACCGTTATTTATTAACGAAGGAGATAAAATTAAAATTGATACAGCTTCAGGAAAATATATGGAGCGTGTCTAAAAATAGTAATTAGTAATTAGTGAATAGTACTTAGTAACTACTATTCACTATTCACTTTTAAACTAATCACTACAAATGAAATTCCAAAAAAAACATACACTTAAAGAAATTGCAACCATTATTAATTGCAATTTTATTGGTCCTGAGGATTTTCCTGTTTTAGGAATGAATGAAATTCATGTGGTTGAAGAAGGAGACATTGTTTTTGTGGATCATCCAAAATACTATGATAAAGCACTCGAATCCGCTGCCACCATCGTTTTAATCAATAAGGAAGTTGCATGTCCTGAAGGGAAAGCACTGTTAATTTCTGATGATCCTTTTCGAGATTTCAATACATTATCAAAACACTTCCGACCTTTTACAAATGCTTCTGTATCCATTTCAAATTCTGCAACTATTGGTGAAGGAACAATCATTCAACCAAATTGTTTTGTTGGCCATAATGTAACTATTGGAAAAAATTGTATTATTCATTCTAATGTCTCAATTTATGATAATTCCGTGATTGGTGATAATGTAATTATTCATGCGGGAACCATTATTGGAGCTGATGCTTTTTATTACAAAAAGCGTCCTGAAGGGTTTGACCAATTATTATCTTGTGGTAGAGTAGTAATTGAAGACAATGTAGGAATAGGTGCGCTTTGTACTATAGATAAAGGAGTTACAGGAGATACTACTATAGGATTAGGAACAAAGATTGATAATCAAGTGCATGTAGGACACGATACACTTATTGGAAAAAAATGTTTAATAGCCGCACAAGTAGGCATTGCTGGCTGTGTTGTTATTGAAGATGAAGTTACTTTATGGGGACAAGTAGGTACTACTAGTGGAATTACAATTGGTTCCAAAGCAATTATTATGGGACAAACAGGTGTAACCAAATCATTAGAAGGAGGTAAAACCTATTTTGGTACGCCAATGGAAGAGTCTCGTGAAAAATTAAAACAATTGGCAAACATTAAAAAAATACCTCAAATTTTAGATAAATTAAAAGAAAATGACAAATAAAGAGCAAATTCAAAAATTTTATCTTGAAGATGGAATTAGAAATGTAGCTGCCTTAGAAGAATTTCTCCATGATGATGTAATTTTAGAATGGAGTAGTTCTGATGGTGTTTTAAACTTATCAAAACAGGCAATATTAAATTTGGCTTTAGAATTAAAGCAAAATTATGATATTTCAATTGTTGAAATAACGCATTTAATAGAAGAAAACAACACAGTTGTAGTAAAATACAATCAAAAAATAGCTACTATTGAAAATCCTTCTGAGTTAATTCCAATAGCTAAATTTATAGTAATATGGGAATTTTTAGAAAATAAATTATTCAGAGGATATCAAATCAGTCAACCAGTATAATTTTACAAAAATAAAACTTAAAAAGTTCCTGTTTTTTTTACAAAAAACTTACTTTTGCAACACAATTTAAAAAATAATATAATAATCATATCATGAGTGTTCTAGTTAATAAAGATTCAAAGATAATTGTTCAAGGTTTCACAGGGAGTGAAGGAACTTTCCACGCTTCTCAAATGATTGAGTATGGTACAAATGTAGTAGGAGGTGTTACACCAGGAAAAGGTGGAAGTACCCATTTAGATAAACCTGTTTTCAACACAGTTCAAGAAGCTGTTGAAAAAGCAGGAGCTAATACATCAATTATTTTTGTTCCACCAGCTTTTGCTGCTGATGCAATTATGGAAGCTGCTGATGCAGGTATAAAAGTTATCATTTGTATTACCGAAGGTATTCCTGTAGCAGATATGATTAAAGCATACGATTATATTAAATCAAGAGATTGCCGTTTAGTAGGACCAAACTGTCCAGGAGTAATAACTCCAGAAGAAGCAAAAGTAGGTATCATGCCAGGTTTTGTATTTAAAAAAGGAAAAGTAGGTATCGTTTCTAAATCTGGTACATTAACATATGAAGCTGCTGATCAAGTAGTAAAACAAGGGTTAGGTATTACTACAGCTATTGGTATTGGTGGTGACCCAATTATTGGTACTACAACTAAAGAAGCTGTTGAATTATTAATGAATGATCCAGAAACTGAATGTATCATCATGATTGGTGAAATTGGAGGTCAATTAGAAGCTGATGCAGCTCGTTGGGTAAAAGCTGATGGTAACCGTAAACCTGTTGTAGGTTTTATTGCAGGTGAAACGGCTCCAAAAGGAAGAACTATGGGGCATGCTGGTGCAATTGTAGGTGGAGCAGATGATACAGCAGAAGC
>NZ_PJQW01000002.1:231146-314360 GCF_004303025.1 Flavobacterium sp. J27
AAAAACGTATCATGAGAGAAAATGGAATTCATGTGGTAGATTCTCCAGCTGAAATCGGTAAAAAAGTAAAAGAAGTTTTAGGATAAAATTTCTTTCAGATATAAAAATGTCCCGAATATATTATTATTCGGGACTTTTTTTATAATATGAATTATTCAAAAGGAGTACTCCATTTGCTATCTGTGTATACATTAGATCCTGCTAAAGTGAAAAGAAAAGATTGTAATGCATTCATTTCTGCTCCTGTCATATTTAATTGCTGACCGTTTCCAGCAGGACGTAATCTTGGATCCAAATTAGTATTCCCTGGTGCAATAGTAATCGAATTATAATGTCCTATAGCGGCTTGTAGTGTAGCTATATTTCCAGTATGCATCAAAGTAGAATTGATGGTGCCATCTTGTTTTACTAAATCTCTTAATGAAGGTGCTCTAGTATTTGTTATATCAATTCCTGTATTGTTAATGGTTCCAATTATTCCATTATTTAATGTATTGGGATCAATATCGAATTCTGGAGCTCTATGACAACCAGCACATCCTACACCACCACCAATACGAGAACCATTTGGATCAAACTGGGGTGGAGCTAAAAATAAGTTTTTCCCTGTATTTTCAGTTTGCGTAAAATTTGGAAAAGGTTGATTATCATTGTTTACTAATGCTCTTCCTGTATCATATTTAGAATCAAAAGATTGAATGCTTCTAATAAATTGAGCCAAAGCATTTTGTATTTTTACTTCTGTAATTTCATCATTTCCATATACAAATGTGAATAATTCTTTATAATAATCTATATTTTCCATTCTCGTAATTAAATCTGCAAAAGATAAATCACCATTTGTTCCACTAAATCCCATTTCACCATGATCTTTAATAGGCATAGTTGTTTGAATTTCGAGACTAGCTGCTCTCTCATCCCAGAAAAATTTAGTTTCTGTGGCAAAACGAGTATTAATTAATCGCATGGAATGTCTTCCTGTAGTTCCATTAACACCATTACTTGCCATAGCAGCATTATCTCCAAAAGCATTTTCTTGTTTATGACAACTCGCACAGGCAATGGTATGGTTTGCTGATAAATTGGTGTCATAAAATAAGACTCTTCCTAATGTAGCTCCTTTATTGGTTATCGGATTTGAAATGCTATTATCTTTTGTAATATAATTTGGAATCGATTGGCTAGCATAGTTTTCTAAATTATTCAGATCTATTGTATTTCCAAATGTAGCGGATACATATGGATATACAGGAATAGATTCATAAAGATCATCTGATTCTTTATGGCAAGAAAAAAATAGTGAAATTACTAAAAGGGATAAAATTTTGTACATTTTCATTTTAATTAGGTTTTAGTTATTGTCTATTAGTTTAGACGCCACTTTTTTTTTATTCTTGCGGTAATTTTTTATTTTTTTATTTTTTGGGTGGTTTATTTGAAAAAATTTTGGCTAATTCAGCTGTTAAGTTTTCATAATCAGCTAATTGTTCTTCTTTGCATATTTTTTTTATATCTAAAAAATGATTAAAATGCACTTTTTCAATCGCCATTTGTTTTTCTGTAATGGCTTGAAATAGAGAATCTGTCTTATTGGTTGGTGTTTCGTTCTCAATTAATGTTGCATATAATTCCCTTTTTAATTTTTTGATGGTGCTATCCAATGTGTTAATTGTGTTTCTATGCGTAGCTATAAGTGCTTCATATTGAGCTATTTGTTTTGAGTCAAAATGTAATTTTTCAATAATTATTTCTTTTGGCTCTTTTCTAGGCCCTCTAAAATCTTTTGGACCGTTAGAAAGATGAAATAACATAAAAATGTTAATTAAAAACAGACATATAATTATGAGAGTTAAGAATTTGGTCTTATTCATAATCTAGTATAATTGATTGTTCGTAGTTATTTCAAATAATGGAGAAACGCTAACAGGCTTATGCTCTGTTTTTTTATTTAAGAAAAAAACATTAATCGTTAACAATATAGCCACAGAAGCTGCTACTAACCATTTTGTGTAATTATCTATAGGCTTATTTTCTTCAATTTTAGCTTGAATTTCTTGAAATAGTTTTTCATTTGGAATTGCTTTTGTTATTCCTAAGGTACTATTTAATATCTTTTCTATAAATGTATCTTGTTTCATTTTTAAATTGAATTTTGTCAATTTAGAGTTAATGTACTCTATTAGACGATTAAAATTATTTTTTCTTGCGATAAGATTCAAATTTATCTGAAATTCTTTCTTTTAATGTGGTTTTTGCTCTAAAAATTAATGATTCAATGGCTGAAATACTTGTTTCCATTATTTCGGCTATTTCAGGATTGCTTAGTCCATCAATTTTAGATAAAATAAAAGCTGTTTTTTGATGTTCTGGTAAAGTATTAATAATAGCAAACAAAAGAGCTGCATCTTCTTTCTTTTCTAAGATTATTCCAGGGTGCTCAAAATTTGAAATTTGCACTATTTCTTGTTCGTTATGACTTTTGTTACCAAAAATAAAAAGCCTTTTTTTACTTTTCTTCTTTTTCAGAAAATCCAAGGATTGATTGATTGTTATTTTATAAATCCACGTTTTTAATGAGGCCTTTCCTTGAAATGAATGCAAAGTGTAATACACCTTTACAAATACATCCTGTGTTACTTCTTCAGCATCTTGAATGTTTTGTAAATAATGTAAGGCTACATTGTAGACGAGCACTTTATATTCGTTGTATATTTTTGTAAATGGTTCTATATTTTATCTAAATTTTAATGATATGACATTTAAAATCTCAAAAAGTTTAAATTAAATACGATAAGTTAGAAAAAAATTGTTAGTACTAAATTAGAAGTATTTTCTTAATCTTTTTTTTTAACTTTAAATTATTAATATATTTGACTTCAAATTTTAAGAAACAAAAATGAAATTATTAGAAGGTAAAGTAGCTATCATTACAGGTGCTAGCCGCGGTATAGGTAAAGGAATTGCCGAAGTTTTTGCAAAAAATGGAGCAAATGTTGCATTTACATACAGTTCTTCTGTATCTTCTGCTCAAGAATTAGAAAATGAATTAAATGCATTAGGAGTTAAAGCAAAAGGATATCAATCTAATGCAGCTGATTTTGACGAATCTCAAAAATTAGTAGATAATGTACTAGCTGATTTTGGTACGATAGATATTTTAATCAATAATGCTGGTATTACTAAGGATAATTTATTAATGAGAATGAGCGAAGAGGATTTTGACAAGGTGGTTGAAATCAATTTGAAATCGGTTTTCAATATGACTAAAGCGGTTCAAAAAACAATGCTTAAAAATCGCAATGGTTCTATCATTAATATGAGTAGCGTTGTAGGTGTAAAAGGAAATGCAGGACAAGCTAATTATGCAGCTTCAAAAGCAGGTATGATAGGGTTTACGAAATCTATTGCCTTAGAATTAGGTTCAAGAAATATCCGTTGTAATGCTATTGCGCCAGGATTTATTGAAACTGAAATGACCGCTAAATTAAATGAAGATGTAGTAAAAGGATGGAGAGAAGCTATTCCGTTGAAAAGAGGTGGATCACCTGAGGATGTTGCCAATGTTTGTGTTTTCTTAGCTTCTGATATGAGTGCTTATGTAACAGGACAGGTAATCAATGTTGATGGTGGAATGTTAACATAAGAATGAGTAACAATTTAAATCATTTTTTGGTTACTAATAGATTACAACACTAAATAAATGTATGACAACGAGTACTATTTTACTTCTTATTCTATCAGTATTTATAGCTACTGGTTTATCATATTATCAATACTTTTATAAAGCTAAAAGCAAGTCTAAGATTCATTTGCTTTTAGCTTTTTTACGTTTTTTAAGTTATGTGGGCCTTTTTTTATTACTTATTAATCCTATAATTTCTAACGCATCTTACGAAATTGTAAAAACACCTTTACCTATTATTGTTGATAACTCTAAATCTATCAAAGAGTTAAGTGGTAACCATTTAGATTCTTCTTCTATTAAGCAATTAACAGAAAATAAAACACTAAATGAAAAGTATAATTTACAATTGTATACATTTGATAAAGAGTTTATCCATAATGGAAAAATAGATTATTTAGGCAAACAATCATTACTAGATAATGTTGCTAAAAATTTAAAACAATTATATCGTAACATTAATTATCCTGTAGTTCTGTTTACTGATGGTAACCAAACACAAGGAAGTGATTATGTATACAGTTTTCAAAATAACACAAAGATATATCCGGTAGTTCAAGGAGATACAACTACTGTTTTTGACTTGAAAATCAATCAAATTAACGTTAATAAATATACTTTTTTAAAAAATAAATTTCCTGTTGAAGTTTTTGTACAATATAATGGCAATCAAAACGTAACTGCTAATTTTGCAATTACAACTGGAAACCAAACCGTTTTTAAAAAGAATATTACTTTCACATCCAAAATAAAAGCACAATCTATTTCAGTTTTATTAGATGCTAATGCTATTGGGATTCAAAAATATACTGCAACTATAACTTCCGCTGAAACTGAAAAAAACAAGAGTAATAATACTCAGAATTTTGTAGTTGAAGTAATCGATCAGCGTACAGAAATAGCTTTAGTTTCAGATATGGTTCATCCCGATTTAAGTGCTTTAAAAAGAAGCATTGAAGTGAATGAACAACGTAAAGTAAGTTTGTTGAAACCAAATGAGATTACTGATTTAAAAAAATATAATTTATTTATTTTTTATCAACCAAATGCTACTTTTAAAGCGTTATTTGAGGCAAATAAGAATGCTGAAATAAATTCGTTATTAATTACAGGAACGCAGACCGACTTTAATTTTTTGAATGCTTATCAAACTGATTTTAACTTTAAAATGGGCAATCAAAAAGAAGATTATTTTGCTTCTTTTAATACAGATTTTACTGTTTTTGCTCAAGAAAATATTGGATTTGAAAATTTTTCATCTTTAGAAAATAAATTTGGTACCATTACTGTTAAAGGAAATGCAAAAACATTGCTAAATGCAAGTATTCGTAATATACAAACTGAAAACCCATTGTTTACCTTTTTTGAAGAAGGAAAAAATAGGAGAGGTTATTTGTTTGGTGAGAACATTTGGAAATGGAGAATGGAAACGAATTTAAAAAAGAAATCGTTCCAAGATTTTGATTTTTTTACTGATAAATGGGTGCAATTTCTAACTTCAAATACAACTAAAAAATCATTAGAAGTAGATTTTAAAAAATATTACAATGAGGGAGAAACGATAGAAATTACGGCTCAATATTTTGATAAAAACTATGAATTAGATCAAAATGCACAATTAAATATTGTAGTAACAAATAAAGAAACAAAATTTAAAAAAACATACAATTTCTTAAAATCAAATATTGATTATAAAGTTGAATTTGATAATTTACCAAAAGGGAATTATTCTTTTACTGTTACCGAAAATAGTTCTAAAGCTTCTTTTTCAGGAAGTTTTGAAATTTTAGAGTTTGATATCGAGAGACAATTTGTTAATCCTGATCGAATTCGTTTAGAACAATTAGCAGCAACAACTTCTGGTAAATTATTTTATCCCAATCAATTAGATCAATTAATAAAAATATTATCAGATAGCAATTCCTATTTGCCAGTTCAAAAAGAAGTGATTACTAAAAAACCTTTAATAGACTGGAAATTACTCTTGCTTTTAATTGTTTCTTTTCTGTCTTTGGAATGGTTTATTAGGAAATATAATGGACTTTTATAATTTTTGATATTTTTTATTTTTCAATAAATAAGCGGCACTTTGATAAAAAGAAATTGTTTCTGTAGCTAATGTTGTATTTATCTTTTCTTTTGGAATTTCATCATAATACAATTCAAAAGTATTTGTATTTCCTTTGCTTAATTTTAAATCAAACTGTTTTTGTTTTTTAACAGGTGATATAATCGTTAACGTATTGTTTTTAATATATCCTAAATCTTCATATGTAGCTATAAAAGCTCTAGGTTGGTAATTGTTTTTCATTATATCTTGACCAAAAAATTTGCTTTGATAATTAAAATGTAATAAACCAAAAACAGTTGGCATTAAATCGATTTGAGACATAAGTATATTTTCATTTTTGGGAGATATAAAACCAGGTGCATAAACCATAGCTGGAATTCTATATTTATCTAAAGGCAATTCCGTTTTTCCAGAACTAGATGCACAATGATCCGCAACAATAACAAAAATCGTATTTTTAAACCATGACTGTTTTTCAGCCATTACAAAAAACTGACGTAAAGCATAATCAGTATATTTTACACCACCTTCTCTAGATTTTGAATCACATGAAATCGAAATTTTTCCATCTGGATAAGTAAAGGGTCTATGATTGCTTACTGTCATCCAATGATTAAAAAATGGTTTACCAGTTTGCGCTTCCTTATTCATTATTTGTATCGCTTTTTTAGCCATATCTTCATCACAAACACCCCAAATGTTTGAGAAACTAATTTCCTCAGCTGTAAACGAATTTTTATCAATTACATCATAACCATTTCCTACAAAGAAATCGTTCATATTGTCAAAATAAGCATCACCACCATACAAATATTTTACATCATAACCTTTGGATTTAAAAATACTTCCTGTACAAAATTTGTTTTTATTGTCTTCTCTTTTAACAACACTTTCACCAGGTGTTGAAGGAATACAAAGTGTTACAGCTTCTAAACCTCTCACGGTTCGATTTCCTGTGGCATATAAATTAGAAAAATTCAAACTTTGTAAGGCCAAAGAATCTAAAAACGGAGTAAGATTTTGTTGATTGCCATACATTTTCATAAAAGAAGCACTTAAGCTTTCAATAGTAATTAAGACCACATTCTTTTTTATTTCATCTCCTTCATTGGTTATAGTATGTGTAGATGAATCTTTCTCTATTTGAGGGAGTTGTTTTTGCAATAAAGCGAAGGCTTCCTCATTTTTAATAGTGTTGTAAAATTGGTAATAATCTAATTCACTATTTTTAAATGCAAGATAAAATTTAAAAATGCCATTAGCCTGCAATTC
This sequence comes from Flavobacterium sp. J27, assembly GCF_004303025.1. GTDB lineage: Bacteria > Bacteroidota > Bacteroidia > Flavobacteriales > Flavobacteriaceae > Flavobacterium. Next base: position 238,172 of record NZ_PJQW01000002.1, read on the forward strand.
ATTGGTATACAAATTTTTAGAGTTTTCTAAATAACTTAAGCCAGGAATAATAAATAATGAAAGGATAAAAAACAGACCGTATATACCTAATATTTTAATTTTAGTTTTAAAAGAAGGTAAATTATCTAAGTATATCTTTGAATTTTTAACTATAAAATAAGTAGCAATTAATGTGAGTATACCAACACAGGTAAATAATGGAATTACGGGATAAGACTCCATAATGTTACCAATAACTGTATTAGTATAAACCAAATAATCTACAGCAATAAAATTATATTTTAAACCAAATTCATTCCAAAAAAAGAATTCGCTAACCGCATTTTGTATAATTAGTAACGAAAATAAGAAAATAGTAAATGAATAAATAAGTAATCGTATGATTTTTCTATAGTTTGGTATAAATACAAGTAATCCTATTAAAACTGTTTTTATTCCAACAAAAATAAGTCCGATTTCAGGTAAAACACCACCATACTCATTTAAAATTGATTTGCCAGAAGCAATATAAATAAATAAAAAGGCGTATATTGAAAGTAAAATATAACCCCAAGGTTGTTTTAGTTTTGAATTAGATAAGAATAATAAATAAAGCCATAGAAATGCACTAGTTACTATAAAAATAAAAAAATCGGATAGCATGCCTAATAACACTATTTTTAGTATTTCTAGAATGGTGAAACTAGATTGTGTAATAGGATGAAAAAAGAGTATGATCCGTAATAATAAATTGATAATTAAATAAAAAATAACCAGATTTTTAAAAGGGGCAAGATATTTGTTCATAAGCTAATTAATTATGAATCAAAAGTATAGTTTGTATTAGAGGCTTTGCTTAAGTTTTACTTAAAACATTCTTAAGTTTCACTTAATTTAAAAGTATGACAATACTGTTAGATTTAAAAAATCGTTTAATTTGTATTAAAATTATTTAAAAATGAAGAAAATTGTAATCCTTTTGTTTTTATTAGTAACAACTATAGGTTTTTCACAAGATTGGAAATATAATTTTGAAGAAGCAAAAGAAGTGGCAAAAAAAGAAAATAAAGATATTGTTCTTATTTTTTCAGGATCAGACTGGTGTGCGCCTTGTATAAAATTAGATAAAAATATTTGGCAATCGGAAGCTTTTAAAAAAGAATCTTCAGACAAATGGATTTTAGTAAAAGCTAATTTTCCAAGAAAAAAAGCCAATCAATTATCCGAAGAACAAACGGAACATAACAGAAATCTAGCTGAAAAATATAATATTGAAGGAAGTTTTCCATTAGTAGTCTTGTTAGATAATAATGGAAAAGTTTTAGGAAAAATGGGGTTTAAAAATGTTTCTCCTGAAGAATATATTAAAATGATTTATGCCTTAAAAAAATAATGAAATACAGCGTTTTTTTTCTTTTCTACCTATATACAGTGCTTTCTTTTGGTCAAATTATCCATAAGAAGAAGGCTTCTTTATTAGGAAGTCCTTTTGAAATAACAGTCGTGGCAGATGATACCATAAAAGGAGAACAGTTTTGTAATATAGCTATTGAAGAGGTTAAAAGAGTGGAACATTTGATTTCAGATTGGATACCTACTTCGCAAATTTCAAATGTGAATCAAAATGCAGGAATAAAACCAGTTAAAGTAGATGATGAAGTGTTTGATTTGGTAGAAAGAGCCATTAAAATTTCTAAATTAACTAATGGTGCATTTGATATAAGTTATGCATCTATGGATAAAATTTGGAAATTTGATGGCAGCATGAAAAAAATGCCAACAGAAGCTGAGATTAAAAAATCTGTGGAACGAGTAGGCTACCAAAAAATAATTTTAAATGCCGAAGAAAAAACTATTTTCTTAAAAGAAAAAGGAATGAAATTAGGCTTAGGAGGTATTGGTCAAGGTTATATCGCGGATAAAATTAAAATAGTATTACAAAGTAAAGGTTGTCAGTCAGGTATTGTAAATGTTTCTGGTGATATTAATACTTGGGGATACCAAATTGATGGCAACCCATGGACAGTAGCCATTGTGAATCCATTAAATAAAGAAAAAGTGTTTGCTTCTTTTCCGTTAGTAGATAGTGCTATTGAAACTTCTGGAAATTATGAAAAATATGTTACATTTAATGGTAAAAGATATTCGCATATAATAGATCCAAGAACGGGTTATCCAGCAACAGGAATTATTAGTGTTTCGGTTTTTGCTAAACAAACGGAAATAGCTGATGCCATAGCTACAGGTATTTTTGTACTTGGTGTAGATATTGGTTTAGATTTAATTAATCAAATAAATGGAGTAGAATGTATTATTATTGATGATAAAGGAACTATCCATTATTCTAAAAACATTGACGTTAAAACAAATTAACCATTTAGAATTTAAAATAAGTTTAAAAAAAAATACGATATAAAGAGATGAAGAAAATTATAGTAGTACTCGTTTTGGCAGGTTTTGGAACTTCTTGCAATACAGTTAAAGAATATGATAAACAATATATTAATGACCCAGATATGAAATTAGCAGCACGATTAACAGAGCGATTTGAAACTAATTTTCAAGTGTATCGTGAAGCAGCAGCTGGAGCAAATGGTGGTAAAACAGGCGGTGGTTGCGGCTGTAATTAAACTATCAAAAAAATCAATCAAACTTACTTATAGGTACCAATTAAAAATAAAGGATATATGAAATTTAGAATAGGAATACTACTCTTATTGGTAACATTTTTTTCATTTTCTCAAGAAAAAGATTCTACTGAAGTCACTTATAAAAAAAGGGTTTTAGAAAGTATAGAGGTCGATTTTTTGGCCAGCTATTATAAACAAGATGGTATTCACTCTGCTGTTTCTGGAGGAAAAGGAACAGAAGATTTAACCGATATAACGCCTACAATTGTTGTGGCAGTTCCGCTTAATGATGATGATGTACTTACGGTAGATGCTGGTATTTCCGCTTATTCTTCAGCTTCATCAAGTAATATAAATCCTTTTGATACCAATACACCAAGTCCATGGCAAGCTTCTTCAGGAGCTTCTCAATCAGATGCTTTAACGAGTTTAGTGGTAAATTATAGCCACAGTTCAAATGATAGAAATACAGTTTGGAATGCACATCTTTCAGGTTCAATAGAATATGATTATTCATCATTTGGTTTTGGAGGTGGTTTAACCAAATTATTTAATGATAAAAATTCTGAATTTAACGTTTCTGCTAATGTTTATTTAGACACTTGGAGTCCTATTTACCCTAAAGAATTACAAGATTATAAATCTAATGGTAATAACCTAAATGGAGGTATTTTTAATAATTACACCATTACAGGAAATACAGCTTATAATCCTATCCAATTTTCTTTTCATGAAAATAAGAACAGAAATTCTTTTGCGCTCTCATTGAGTTTTTCACAAATTCTAACGAAGAAATTGCAATTTTCTATTTTCTTAGATATTTTGCAACAACAAGGATTATTATCAACACCTTATCAAAGGATTTATTTTTCAGATATAGCAGATTCATTTATTAATGATTTTCAATTAGCAGATGATATAGAACGTTTGCCAGATAGTCGTTTTAAATTGCCTGTTGGCGCCCGTTTTAATTACTATGTAAACGAACGTTTGGTTGTCCGAACTTACTATAGGTATTACACTGATAATTGGGATATTTCTTCACATACTATGAATATAGAATTACCCGTTAAACTTTCCGATAAATTTACGGTGTTCCCAATGTACCGCTATTATACACAACAACAATCGAAGTACTTTGCACCTTATGAGAAACATTTATCTACAGAAGAGTATTATACTTCAGATTATGATTTATCAACATTTGATGCCAACCAATTTGGTTTTGGATTGAATTATACAGATATTTTTACCAATGCAAAAATTTGGAAATTCGGTTTAAAAAACATCGATTTACGATATAATTATTATAAAAGAAGTGATGGATTAGACGCAAATATTGTGTCTTTCGGAGTAAAATTTGTTGAACAATAATATTACAATAATGCATATTCTTATAGTTGAGGACGAAAAAGGAATAATTGATTTCCTCAAGCAAGGTTTAGAAGAAGAAGGATATACTATCTCTTATGCCACTAATGGAAAGGAAGGCCTTGAAAAAGCATTACAATTAACAATTGATTTAATATTATTAGACTGGATGTTACCTGTCTTGAGTGGCATTGAAGTATGTAAGGAAGTTAGAAAGCAAAATACAACTGTTCCAATTATTTTTTTAACGGCAAAAGATACGGTTCAAGAAACCATAGAAGGTCTAAAATCGGGAGCCAACGATTATATAAAAAAACCATTTAGTTTTGAAGAACTTTTAGAGCGAATAAAAGTACATTTTAGAACAAATAAAGAGAAAGAAAAACTAACTTTAGGAACCATAACTATAGACAGAAATACCTTTCAGGTTTTTGTAGATAAAAAAGAGATTTCTTTAACTCAGCGTGAATTTGAATTATTATCTTATTTGATTGTAAATAAAGGTAAAGTATGTACCAGAAACAAAATTATAGAAGATGTTTGGGACATTCATTTTGATTATGATACAGGTGTTATAGATGTTTTTATGAATGCTATTCGTAAAAAACTAAACATTTCCAAAGAAGAAGAACTAATTAAAACCATACGTGGAGTAGGGTATATTGCCAATGACTAATTTTTTATCTTTTTCATTCAAAAACAGAATAGCATTCAATTATATAATTAGTGGCTCTTTTTTAATAGCCATTGTTTTTATTTTTATTTATTGTATTGTTCGTTATAGTGTTAATCAACACGTAAATAGCGAAATTTCGAATGAGTTGTATAAACATTTAGATGATGTTACGACCGATAGTAATGATACCTATTTAATCCAAGTCGATCAATGGAGAGCTAGGGAACATAATTCAATAAAAGTGAATCCCGTTTTTGTTGAATTCTATGATGATAATAAACAATTGATTGATAAATCGCCTAATTTAAACGATTCTAACCTTAACCTTTTAGAAGAAACTTTTAATGAAAAATTTATTAATTCTTCTTTAAATGGAATTCCGTTACGACAAACGCAAAAAACTATTTTAAACAAAGGAAAAGTGGTAGGCTATCTAGTAGTAGCTATGTCTTTGGAAGATTTTGAAATTGTAGAAATTTTGAAAGAAACTTTACTCATTTCTTTCCCCATAATTTTAATCATTTTGTTCTTAATAGCCCGTTTTTTTGCAGGAAGAAGTATTCGACCTGTAAGTACAATTATAGAAACATCAAGTAAAATTACGAAAGATAATTTACAAACTAGAATTCCGTTACCAAATAATAAAGACGAATTATATATCTTATCTGAAAATATCAATAATTTATTAAATCGAATAGAAAACGCTATTGAACGTGAAAAACAATTTACATCAGATGCATCACATGAATTAAGAACTCCATTGGCCGTAATTAAAGGGACAATGGAGGTTTTAATTCGAAAATCAAGAAGTCAGGAAGAATATGAATCGAAAATTAATTTTTGTATTTCTGAAGTTGATCGTCTCAATCATATGGTGGATCAATTGTTGCTTTTAGCTCGTTTTGAAAACCAAAAGCAAAATAGTAAAGAAGAATCTATCTATTTAAACGCTTTAATTTTAGATAGTTTAACACGCTTTTCTGAAAAGATAGAAACGAAAAAAATTCAAGTAAAAACACAATTTCAAGATGATTATTATTTCTTTTCAGATAATTATTTAGTATCAATTATTTTTAGTAATCTTATTTCAAATGCAATTAAATATACTAAAGATAATGGTTGGGTACAACTTAGTTTGGAACAAAATCATCACCAAATACTTTTTACTATTAAAGATAATGGAGTAGGGATTTCAAACGAAAATTTAGATAAAATTTTCAACTCTTTTTATCGTTCAGATATGTCACATCATCCTGAAATTAAAGGTACAGGACTCGGGTTGTCTATTGTAAAAAGATTATGCGACTTATTAAAAATTGAAATAACTGTTACAAGTACATTACATATCGGAACAGAAGTTAAATTAAGTTTTCCCTTAGAAAATCCTAAGTAGAACTTAAGTTATCGTATACTTTTAAATATTAATTTTGTAAATATTCTTGAAAAGAAGTCATGTAGTAATGACTTTTTTACTAAATTTAAAGTATGAATAAAATAATTGCCATTTTTTTAATCTCTATCTTTTTGTGTGCTAACACATCAATAGGGCAATTATTGAAAATACCAAACCTCATTGCACATTACAATGAACACAAAACACCAGGTTTTGCTGATACTACTGTTTCATTTTTTCAATTTTTGAAAGAACACTATTCTAAGAACGCAAAAATACCACATAAAAAACACCAAGATTTACCGTTTAAGAATTTCGACACTTCAGCTAACCTTTTGTTTACGGTTACTTTTATGCCAATGCAAATTGTACTTAAAACAGTGTTTTTTGAAACAAAAAATCGTTTTTTTTATAACAAATCGTTACAATCGAATTTGTTTTTTTCCATTTGGTTACCACCAAAAATTGCCTAACATTTTATTTTAAAATTATTGAAATAATTTTCAATTGCCTAATGTATTTGTCAGTTAATAGACAAATGCTACTTCATATATTTAATTTAAGAACATGTTAGAAAAAATAATTTCCTTTAGTTTAAAGAATAAACTTATAATACTACTATTTGTTATAGGTATGGTAGGTTTTGGTTTGTATTCTTTAACCAAAATACCTATCGGTGCTGTTCCTGATATTACTAATAATCAGGTTCAGGTTATCACAACTTCACAAAATTTGTCTACACAAGACATAGAACAATATATTACCTATCCTGTAGAATTAGAGATGGCAAATTTGCCAGGTGTTGAAGAAATAAGATCAGTTTCAAAATTTGGATTATCTGTTGTTACTATAGTTTTTAATGATGAAATGGGCACTTACTTACCGAGACAGCTCATAGCTGAAAAAATAAAGTCAGCTTCAGAAAAAATTCCTCAAGGTTTTGGCACCCCAGAAATGGGACCAATAACAACTGGGTTAGGTGAAATTTATCAATATACACTTGAAGTTCAACCAAAATTTAAAGAAGAATATTCGGTTACAGATTTAAGAACCTTACAAGATTGGGTGGTAAAAAGACAACTTTCTGGCGTTAAAGGTGTGGTTGAAATTAATACTTGGGGTGGTTATTTAAAGCAATACGAAATTTCTGTTGTTCCTGCTGTATTAAAATCAATGAATCTTACAATTAATGAAATATTTACAGCTTTAGAAAAAAACAATAGCGTGGCAGGTGGAGCTTATATTGAAAAAACAAACCAAAGTTATTTTATTCGAGGAGAAGGTAAAGTAAATTCACTTGAAGACATCAATAATATTGTTATAAAAACGGTTAATGGTAATCCTATTACTATAAAAAATGTTGCTCATGTAGGTTTTGGTGCTGCTAATCGTTTTGGTGCTATAACAGGAAATGGTGAAGGAGAAAAGGTTTTGGGTCAGATTATGATGCTAAAAGGAGCTAATTCAAAACAAGTTATTGAAGATGTTAAAAATAGAATTACTGAAATCAACACTACTTTACCTAGGGGTGTTTATATTAACGGATTTCTAGAACGAAGTGAATTAGTTGCTAAAACAACTTTTACAGTAGCAGAAAATCTAATTTTAGGATGTTTAATTGTAATTTTTGTTGTTGTGTTATTATTAGGGAATTGGCGTTCTGGTTTAGTTGTAGCTTCGGTAATTCCTTTATGCCTTTTATTTGCTATTTCTTTTATGAATATATTTCATATTGATGCTAATTTAATGAGTTTAGGAGCTATCGATTTTGGAATTATAATTGATGGTGCTGTAATTATTGTTGAGTTTATTGCTTTTCAAATAACACAACAATCTGAAAAGCTTCAACATTTAAATAAAGGCAATCAACAAGAAAAAATTGATGAAATTACACAACGAAGTGCTTCAAAAATGATGAATTCAGCAGTTTTTGGACAGCTAATTATCTTAATTGTCTTTATACCTATTTTATCATTATCTGGTGTAGAAGGAAAGATGTTTCAACCGATGGCATTAACTTTTAGTTTTGCATTAGTAGGAGCTATGTTACTTTGTTTTACCTATGTACCAGTAGTTTCTTCTTTGTTTATAAAGCCATCTAAAAAAAACAAAGACCCTTTTTCTAATAAGTTAATAGATAAATTAAATAAATGGTATTTACCTTTAATCACATGGTCCTTAAAAAATACAAAAAAAGTATTATTAGGAGCGCTAGGTCTATTACTTACTGCAATTGTAATTTTTGTAACTATGGGAGGTGAATTTATTCCTACTCTAGACGAAGGTGATTTTGTAATTCAACCCGTTTTAAAAACAGGAACTTCTTTATCTAAAACGATTGAAACAACCACAAGAATTGAAAAAATTATTCTGAAAAACTTTCCAGAAGTTTCTCAGGTAGTCAGTAGAATTGGAGCAGCAGAAGTTCCTACAGATCCAATGAGTATGGAGGAAAGTGATATTATTATTAAATTAAAACCAAAGTCGGAATGGATTTCTGCAAATAATAAAGACGAATTAGCTGATAAAATTAAAATAGCAATTGAAAAGAAGATTCCCAATATAGAGATTGAGTTTACACAACCTATAGAGATGCGTTTTAACGAGCTCATTTCTGGAACTCGTTCTGATGTAGCTATTAAAGTTTTTGGAGACGATTTAAAGCTCTTAGCACAAAAAGCAGATGAAATTGCTAGCGCTATTAAAAATATACCAGGTGCTTCTGATATTATTATAGAAAAAACAGAAGGATTACCACAAATGGCAGTCACGTATAACCGTTCTAAAATAGCTCAATATGGTATGAATATTGCAGATTTAAACGAAATTTTATCCTTGGCTTTTGCTGGTAAAAACGTAGGTACTGTTTTTGAAGGTGAAAAACGCTTCGATATGGTAATACGTCTTAATAGCAATTATAGAAGAGATATTCAAGATATTGAGAATGTGTTTGTAAGTACTCCCACAGGAAATCAAATTCCTTTGCAAGAAGTAGCCCAAATAGAATATACTACAGGTCCAGCTAAAATATCGAGAGACAATACAAATAGAAGGGTAGTAGTAGGTGTAAATGTTAGAAATAGAGATTTACAAAGTGTGGTAGACGATATACAAAAGGCAATAACTTCTTCTATCAAACTGCCTACAGGTTACAGGGTTACTTATGGAGGACAATTTGAAAACCTGCAAAGTGCAAAGCAAAGACTCATGGTAGCAGTTCCTATTGCATTAATTCTCATTTTTATACTGTTGTATTTCGCGTTTCATTCTATTAAAGAAGCCATAATGGTTTATTCGGCAATTCCTTTAGCAGCTGTTGGTGGTATTTTATTGTTATGGATTCGCGATTTACCATTTAGTATTTCTGCAGGTGTCGGTTTTATTGCTCTTTTCGGAATAGCAGTTTTAAATGGGATTGTTTTAATTGAGCATTTTAAAGAATTGAAACAACAAGGATTTACTACTTATGATGAACTCATTTTAAAAGGCACAACAGATCGATTAAGACCAGTGCTATTAACGGCAGCCGCAGCCGCTTTAGGCTTTTTACCTATGGCTGTTTCATCTTCAGCTGGTGCAGAAGTACAACGTCCTTTAGCTACAGTTGTTATTGGGGGGTTAATTACAGCAACATTGTTAACTATGCTTGTATTGCCTGTTTTGTATAAAATATTGGAAACTAAGGATTTAAAAAATAGAACTTTTTCTAAAGAGAAAAGGAGTGCTTTGATTTTTTTATTAAGCTTATTCTCAACTCAAAGTTTTTCTCAAAATAATACACAAGAACTAGATTCTTTAATAGCTATAGGATTGAAAAACAATCATAATATCAAAGCATTACAACTGCATGTAGATAAGGCTGAAATAGCTATAAAAACTGCCTATGCATTGGATAAAACGATGATTTATTATAGTTATGATCAAAATAATCTGGCAGCAAATAACGAACCACTTAAAGTTTTTGGAATACAACAAAACTTTGCTTTTCCAACGGTTTATAGTGCTCAAAAGAAGCTTTTGAAAAAGGATTGGGAGAATGAAAAAGCAAAGTTGAAAATACAAGAAAATCTATTGATTAAAGAAATAACTTCAAAGTATAATCAAATAGTTTATTTACAGCACAAGCAAAAATTATATTATTATTTAGATAGTTTGTACCAAAATTTCTCAAAAGCAAGCGACAGACGTTTTGAACTAGGTGAAAGTAATTATTTGGAAAAAATAACTGCTCAAGCTAAATTTCGTCAAATTAATACCAAATTATCACAGTTGGGAAAAGAAAAAGAAAGTGTCTATGAAGCGTTACATGCAGTATTACAAACGGATAAAAAAGTTGTGATTAGGACTTCTAATTTGATAGAACAAAACGATTTAACTATTACTGTTAATAAAGGAATTTATAATTCCTATTTTCAAAGTGTTACAGATTTATATAAAAGTAAATGGAAACTTCAAAAACAACAAGCTTTGCCTGATATTCATCTGCAATATTTTCAAGGAAAAAATACTGGATTATCATCATCATTATATGGTTTTCAAATAGGGGTTTCTATTCCAATTTTCTTTAATGGGACAATTTCTAAGAATAAAATGGTAAAACTAGAGTGGCAAAGTTGGGAAATGGAAAGAATGAATAAAACGATGCAAATAGAAGCTTATGTAAATCAGAAAAACAAAGAATTGGAAAAGCAAAAAGAAAGTATAAACTATTATAATAACTATGGGAAAAAACTTTCAGAAGAAATTTTAAAAGTAGCAAACATGAGCTATAAACATGGGGAAATCGATTTCTTTCAGTTTATACAAAGTTTAGAAAATGCAACTGCTATTCAATTGGAATATCTAGATGCCTTATTAGAATACAATTTAACGCAATTACAATTGCAATATATTACTATAGAATAAAAAAACCAATAAAATGAGAAAAATCATTTATATAATTGTAACAATAATACTTTTTGTTTCTTGTAAAGAAAATACAACAGAGAAACCAAATAACTTTAAAGAGGAAAATATTTCAGTAACCAATGAACAATTTAAAGAATCACAATTTGAAGTAGGTAATCCAAAACGTCACTCTTTTAAAATTGGTGCAAAAGTTACTGGTAAAATTGATGTTCCTCCTGAAAATAGAACTAAAATCACCTCTTTTTTAGGGGGGTATGTTAAAACAACTCATTTGCTGATAGGGGATAAAGTTACTAAAGGACAAGCTTTGGTTACCCTAGAAAACACTGCTTTTATAGACCTTCAAAAAGAATATTTAGAAGTTGCTGAACAAATCCATTATTTACAATCAGAGTACGAAAGACAAAAAACACTATATACTGAAAAAATTACTTCGCAAAAGAATTATTTAAAAGCAGAAAGTGATTATAAGAGAGCAAACGGTATGTATCAAAGTCTACGAAAAAAACTAGAATTATTACATATTTCTCCAGCACAGGTTCATAAAGGTAATTTAACAGCAACGATTACAATTTATGCTCCTATTTCAGGAGATGTAACAGTAATGAATGCAAATGTAGGAATGTATATGTCTCCTTCCGATATTATTTTAGAAATTGTAGATACAAATCATTTGCATGTGGAATTAACGGTCTTTGAAAAAGATATTTTGAAAATTCATGAAGGACAACAAATTCAGTTTACAGTACCTCAAGCATCTAATGAATTATTTAAAGCTGAAGTAGTTCTCGTAGGCAAATCTATTGAAACACAAGATAGATCTATTATGGTGCACGGACACTTAGACGAAAACATTAAACAACGCCTTTTAACAGGAATGTTTGTGGACGCAACAATTATTACGGGCTCCAAAGAAGGACTAGCTGTTCCAATAGACGCGATAATTACTGAGGATGATAAAAATTATGTCTTAGTATTGAAATCAAATTCAAATGGAAATTATATCTTTGAAAAAGCAGTAGTTCAAATAGGAGAAAAAACGACTGATGCTATTGAAATTATTGCAAACAAAAAAATAAACAAAAACTCAAAACTTTTATTAAAAGGAGTTTATGATGTTTACTAATAACAAAATACGATGAATAAAGCACATTTACACATGGTTTTTAACCATTTCCCTATTATTGGTTTATTTTTTGGTATAGGGATTTTACTTTACGGAATTGTAAAAAAGCAAACCATTTTGACTAACACGGCCTATGTTATTTTTATTATTTGTATGATTATGGGTAAAGTAACTATGATGACTGGTGAAGGTGCTGAAGAAATTGTTGAAAAACTTGGAATTTCCCACCATATGATACATGAACACGAAGAAATTGCTGAGACTTTCATGAAAGTGTTATACCTTTTAGGGCTAACTTCAATTGTAGGTTTGTTTGCCAATGCGAAAAAGCATGCTAAAGCACATTTTGTGACTTATTTTGCAATTGTAGTTGCTATTGGTGCAGCTATTCTATCTAAATCTGTGGGTACTTCAGGTGGTGAAATTCGTCATACAGAAATTAGAGAAAATGTGGCAAACGATGGTATAAATATTAATCATGAAGCAATTGATGAAGACTAAAAACAAGTTATGGAAAATGAATTAGAAAATTATTTAGACAATCATTACATCCATAAAAGTAATTGGTTACGTGCTGCTGTTTTAGGTGCAAATGATGGTATTTTATCAACATCGAGTATTGCTATTGGTGTAGCAGCAGCTAGCGACTTCAGAGAACCTGTAATTCTAGCAACTTTGGCAGGTTTAGTAGCAGGAGCATTATCTATGGCTGCTGGTGAATATGTGTCGGTTAGTTCGCAAACTGATGTTGAAAAAGCAGATATTGAAAGAGAGAAACAAGAACTACAGGAAATGCCTGAAATTGAATTAGAAAGATTAGCTGCTATATATGAATCTCGAGGTTTAAAAAAAGAAACCGCACTAAGAGTTGCTAAAGAATTAACAGCTCATGATGCATTGGGAGCTCATGTAAGAGACGAATTAGGAATTACCGAAATTAATCAGGCAAAACCTTTACAAGCGGCATTGGCTTCAGGAGCTTCATTTGTTTTTGGAGGTATGTTGCCTTTTTTAGTTACCTTATTTTTTCCTGTAAAAAACTTAGAATATTACTTGTATGTTTTTGCTATTATTTTTTTAGGTTTTTTAGGAGCATTAGCCGCTAAAACTGGAGGTTCAAATATTTTGAAAGCGGTTTTAAGAGTTACATTTTGGGGTACAATTGCTATGGTTTTAACTGCAATTGTCGGTCATGTTTTTGGTGTAAATTTGGCTTAAATTAAAAAATAATTTATATATTTTTTGTTAAACAGTTGTTTTTTAAAAAACTTTGTTTTTATATTTGTACTGTTAAAAATAACACAAAACTATGTTTTTAAATCAATTACATCATCATCATTTTTTCCACGCTCAAGCGAGGCAATGATGATTTTGTAGTAATCCAAAATAATTATAAACCCGTTTGAGTAAATCAAACGGGTTTTTTCTTTTCTAAAAAAGCAATATGATTTACTCAGACATTTTAAAACAAACTAATGAGTATCTTAAAAATTGCAATTCAAAAATCTGGTAGGCTTTATGATGATAGCATCCAGTTGTTAAAAGATTCTGGTATTTCTGTTTACAATGGAAACGACCAATTAAAAGTTACCGCATCAAACTTTCCACTCGAAGTTTATTTCTTGCGAAACTCGGATATTCCACAATATTTAATTGATGGAGTAGTAGATGTTGCTATTGTAGGAGATAATTTGCTAGTTGAAAAAGGCAAAAATATAAGTGTCGCGGAACGATTAGGATTCTCAAAATGTAAAGTATCAGTGGCTGTTCCAAAATCATTTTCTTATTCTTCTTTAAAAGATTTAGATGGGTTAAGAATAGCTACCTCTTATCCCAATACGGTAACAGATTATTTTTCATCCAAAGGGATGTCTGTTGATATTCACCAAATCTCTGGATCAGTAGAAATTGCACCAAACATTGGTCTTTCAGATGCTATAGTTGATATTGTATCTAGTGGAAGTACATTGTTTAAAAACGGACTAAAAGAAGTGGAAGTCATTTTAAAAAGCGAAGCTGTTTTAGCTGTATCTCCTGAAATTACAACTGAAACCAAAGCTCTTTTAGATAAGTTACAGTTTCGCATCCAAGCAGTACTGAGATCGAGAAAATCAAAATACATACTCATGAATGTACCTAATGAAAAAATCGATAGCATCACCAAAATTTTACCAGTTTTAAAAAGCCCTACAGTAATGCCTTTGAGTGAAAAAGGATGGAGTAGTTTACATTCTGTAATTGATGAAGATACTTTTTGGGAAGTTATCGATCAATTAAAAGAAGCTGGAGCAGAAGGAATATTAGTTTGTCCAATAGAAAAAATGGTGCTTTAAAAAGTAAAAAATATGTATAAAATAGAAAATCCCTCACAAAGCGAATGGTCACAATTGTTACAAAGACCTACTGCAACTTTTACGGATATTGAAGAGACTGTAAAAGAAATTTTTAAAGAAGTGCAACAAAAAGGAAATCAAGCCATTATAAAATATACTTCTTTGTTTGATGGAATTACCCTATCCAATTTTGTAGTTACTTCTGAAGAGTTTCAACAGGCTAGTAACTTAATTTCTAATGAATTAAAAGAAGCGATTCAATTGGCAAAGAATAATATTGAAAAGTTTCATTTTGCTCAAAAAACAAATAAAATTGAAGTAACTACTACTGAGGGCGTTTTATGTTGGCAAGAAAAAAGACCGATTCAAAAAATAGGGTTGTACATACCAGGAGGTTCAGCGCCTTTATTTTCAACCGTTTTAATGCTTTCCATTCCGGCTAAAATTGCAGGCTGTAAAGAAATTATTTTATGTACACCTCCAGATAATAAAGGAAATATAAATCCAGCGATTTTATATGCAGCACAATGTTGTGGTGTTACCAAAATATATAAAATAGGAGGTATTCAAGCTATTGCAGCCATGACTTATGGTACAGAAACAGTTGAAAAAGTATATAAAATTTTTGGACCTGGAAATCAATTTGTGACAGTTGCAAAGCAATATGCATCACAATTAGGCGTTGCCATAGACATGCCAGCTGGACCGAGTGAATTGTTAGTTTTTGCCGATGAAACCGCTGTGCCAAGTTTTGTAGCATCCGATTTATTAAGTCAGGCCGAACACGGAAAAGACAGTCAAGTTATTTTAGTAACAACTTCAAAAGAAATGGTATATAAAGTAGAAGATGAAGTTGCCAAACAATTAGAATATTTACCTAGAAAAGTAATTGCTCAACAAGCAATAAATAATTCTAGATTAATTTATGTTGACTCAGAAGAAAAAGCGATGGCATTAATTAATGAATATGGTCCGGAACATTTTATCATTTGTGCAAAAAACGAAGATTTTTTTGTAAACGCTATTCAAAATGCAGGATCTGTATTTATTGGAAATTATACCCCAGAAAGTGCGGGTGATTATGCTTCCGGTACAAATCATACTTTACCTACAAACGGTTACTCTAAAAGTTATAGTGGCGTTAATTTAGATAGTTTCTTAAAAGCAATGACATTTCAGAAAATTACAGAAGCAGGTTTGCAAAAAATTGGCAAGGCAATAGAAATTATGGCAGAAGCAGAAGGATTACAAGCACACAAAAATGCAATACGTATTCGTTTACAATAATAAAAAATACTAACAGATAAACCTCTAACAAAACAAAACTTGAATGATGCGAGTCACAGAAAAGAAATTTAATCTAAATCTATTAATTCGGGATAATATAAAAGCAATGCGCCCTTATTCTTCTGCAAGAGATGAATTTAATGAATTGAATAGCAATAATATGATTTTTTTAGACGCTAATGAAAATCCTTTTGAAAATGATGTAAATCGGTATCCAGATCCACATCAAAAAGCATTAAAAGAGGTTTTAGCAACCATAAAAAACGTAAATTCAGCTAGCATTGTCATAGGTAATGGTAGCGATGAAGTATTGGATTTGTTGTTTAGAGCTTTTTGTGAACCTAATGTTGATAATATTATTACATTACCACCTACATATGGTATGTACGGTGTTTTGGCCAATTTAAACGCCATTGAAAACAAACGAATTCTTTTAACAGATGATTTTCAACCCAACGTAAGTTCGATTTTAAACCGAGCAAATGAGCATACTAAAATGATATTTCTTTGTTCACCTAATAATCCTACTGGAAATACATTTTCTGAGACCGAAATATTAAAAATATTAAAAGAATTTAAAGGGTTAGTAGTTATTGATGAAGCTTATATCGAGTTTTCAGAGAAACCTTCTTGGTTAAAACGAATCAACGAATATGAGAATCTGGTAATTGTTCAAACCCTTTCTAAAGCTTATGGAATGGCAGGCTTACGATTAGGATTACTTTTCGCTTCGCCTGAAATTATTGCTGTTTTAGAAAAAATAAAACCACCTTATAATGTAAATAGTATTTCACAAAAAATAGCCATTGAAAAATTGGCAAGTATGAAATATATTTACGAAATAGAAGAATTAAAATCGGAAAGGGAGAGAGTCATGAAAGCTTTAGTTCGCTGTAAAATTGTAACTGAAATTTTCCCCTCAGAAACTAATTTTATTTTATTTCGAGTTGATAATGCTACTTTTCAATACCATCAGTTTTTACAAAATGGCATTGTAGTTAGAAACCGTTCTAATGATTCTTTGTGTAGAAGCTGTCTACGAATTACCATTGGTACACCAAAAGAAAATGATAAAGTAATTGAATTACTAAAAAACCTAAAAAATGTCTAAAAAAGTATTATTCATCGATAGAGATGGAACATTAATTAAAGAAACAATCGACGAACAAATCGATTCGTTTGAAAAAATGATTTTTTATCCAAAATGTATTCCTTTTTTAAGTAAAATAGCTCAGGAATTAGATTATGAATTGGTTATGATAACCAATCAAGACGGTTTAGGAACAGCTTCTTTTCCTGAAGAAACTTTTTGGCCAGTGCATAATTTTATTATAAAAACGTATGAAAATGAGGGTGTTATATTTGATAAAGTGCTTTTAGATCGTACTTTTCCTTATGAAAATGCACCTACTCGTAAACCAGGAACGGGTTTACTTACTTCTTATTTCTCAGAGACCTATAATCTAAAAGAATCTTTTGTAATTGGAGATCGTTTAACCGATGTAGAGTTGGCGAAGAATCTAGGTGCTAAAGCCATCTTTATTAATGATAATACAAATTTAGGAACCAATGAAATTTCAGTTAAAAGAGAAATATTAACCCCGGTTATTGCTTTAGAGACTAATGATTGGCAACAAATATATGAGTTTTTAAAACTCAAAGAAAGAACGGCCTCTATAACAAGAAAAACAAATGAAACGGATATTACCATTACTTTAAATTTAGATGGTACAGGAAAGAGTAATATCAATACAGGCCTGGCTTTTTTTGATCATATGTTAGATCAAATTGCACGTCATGGTCAAATGGATTTAACAATACAAGTTATTGGTGATTTAGAAGTAGATGAACATCACACTATTGAAGATACTGCGATTGCGTTAGGAGAAGTTTTTGCATTGGCTTTAGGTAATAAATTAGGTATAGAACGTTACGGCTTTTGTTTACCAATGGATGACTGTTTGGCGCAAGTGGCTATCGATTTTGGAGGTAGAAACTGGTTGGTTTGGGATGCCGAATTTAGAAGAGAGAAAATCGGTGATATACCAACTGAAATGTTTTTTCATTTTTTTAAATCATTTACTGACGGAGCAAAAGCCAATTTAAATATAAAAGTAGAGGGGACAAATGAACACCATAAAATTGAAGCTATTTTTAAAGCGTTGGCCAAGGCTATTAAAGCAGCTATTAAAAGAGATGCAGCTAAAATGATTTTACCAAGTACCAAAGGAATGCTTTAAACTTACTGGAAAGTCATAAAGTTTAAGGAGAAAAAAATGATATTCTATATTAAAATTTCAATTCAATAAAAATGAAAATAGCCATTATTGACTATGGAGCAGGTAACATACAAAGTGTGTTATTTGCTTTAGAAAGAATTGGTTTTCAATCTTTTGTTACAAACGATTGGAATCAAATTAAAACTGCTGATAAAGTAATTTTTCCTGGTGTAGGTGAGGCAAGTAGCGCTATGAATAAGTTAATTGAAAGCGGTTTGCATGTCTTAATTCCTACTTTAAAACAACCTGTTTTGGGGATTTGTTTAGGAATGCAATTATTATGCAAGAGTTCAGAAGAAGGAAACACAAAAGGTTTAGGCATTTTTGACATTGATGTGATTAAATTTTCTGATAAAGTTAAAGTACCACAAATGGGTTGGAACACTATATATAACTTACAATCTGAACTTTTTAAAGGTATTTCTGAAAATGAATACATGTATTTAGTACATAGTTTTTATGTTCCAAAGAATACAAATGCCATTGCTTTAACAGATTATGATACAACATACGCAACAGCTTTGCGTAAAGATAATTTTTATGGAGTACAGTTCCACCCTGAAAAAAGTGGAGCTTTGGGAGAACAAATTTTGAAGAACTTTTTACTACTAACTTAATTAAGTTAAAATAATGAGAATTATACCAGCAATTGATATTATAGAAGGAAAATGTGTGCGTTTATCTAAAGGCGATTATGATACTAAAAAAATATACAATGAGAATCCACTTGAAGTAGCCAAATCATTTGAAAATCATGGTATTGAATATTTGCATTTAGTAGATTTAGATGGAGCCAAATCAAGTAAAATAATAAATTATAAGGTTTTGGAACAAGTTGCTATAAAAACAAATTTAAAAATTGATTTTGGAGGTGGCTTAAAATCAGATGAAGATTTACGAATAGCTTTTGAAAGTGGGGCAAATCAAATAACCGGCGGAAGTATAGCGGTTAAAAACCCTGAAATATTTCAAAAGTGGATAACGCAATACGGTTCAGATAAAATTATTTTAGGAGCTGACACAAAAGATGGAAAAATTGCTATTACAGGTTGGTTAGAAAATAGTGAAAAACAGATTATTCCTTTTATTCAAAACTATCAAAATGAAGGTATTAGTTATGTAATTTCAACCGATATTACTAAAGATGGTATGCTTCAAGGACCAAATTATGGGTTGTATCAGACTATTTTAAGTCATTGTCCCAATATTAAGTTGATTGCTTCTGGAGGTATTTCTTCTTATGACGAATTACCAAAATTGGCAACTTTAGGTTGTGAAGGGACTATTATTGGTAAAGCCATTTACGAAAATAGGATTAGCTTAAAGCAATTAGAAGATTTTATTATTAAAAGTATTAATTACTAGTTACTACTACCTAATTCCCAAAATTATGCTTACAAAAAGAATTATTCCTTGTTTAGATATAAAAAATGGACGTACAGTGAAAGGAGTTAATTTTCTAGATTTAAAAGATGCTGGAAATCCTGTTGAATTGGCAAAAAAATATTCAGAAAATGGAGCAGATGAATTAGTTTTTTTAGATATCTCTGCTACAGAAGAGCGAAGAAAAACATGGGCAAATCTAGTAAAAGAAATTGCTAAAACGATTAATATTCCCTTTACAGTAGGAGGAGGTATCTCGTCTGTTGCAGACGTTGCCTTACTTTTAAATAATGGTGCTGATAAAATTTCCATTAATTCTTCTGCTTTGCAAAATCCACAATTAATAAATGAATTAGCATCAAAATTTGGTAGCCAGTGTATCGTTGTGGCTATTGATGCAAAACAAGTTAACACTGATTGGATAGTGTATCAAATGGGTGGTAAAATACCTACAGAACAAAGACTATTCCTTTGGGCAAAAGAAATAGAAGATCGAGGTGCAGGCGAAGTACTTTTTACATCAATGGATCATGATGGTACAAAAAATGGTTTTGCTAACAAAGCATTAAACCAATTGGCAAAAACAGTAAATATTCCAATAATTGCATCGGGTGGAGCAGGAAATATGCAACATTTTGTAGATGCTTTTCATTTAGGAAATGCTGATGCAGCTTTAGCAGCCAGTGTTTTTCATTTTCAAGAAATAGAAATACCTGTATTGAAGCAGTATTTAAAGAATAAAAAATTAGCAATACGAATGTAAAAAATAGATACAATCTAAATTGAAATGAATACAATGACAATAGATTTTACAAAAAACGAAAATGGGTTAGTTCCTGCAATTATTCAAGATAATGAAACAAAAAATGTTCTAATGTTAGGTTATATGAACCAAGCTGCATTAGATACCACTTTGATGACAAAAAAAGTAACCTTCTTTAGTCGTTCTAAAAACAGATTATGGATGAAAGGTGAGGAGAGTGGTCATTTTTTAGAATTGGTTTCCATAAAAAAAGATTGTGACAATGACACTTTGCTACTACAGGTGAATCCAAATGGGCCAACATGCCACACAGGTTCAGATACTTGTTGGGATGAACCCAATATATCAAATTATGGCTTTATCACGAGATTAGAAAATACTATAAAAAAACGTAAAGAAGAAGCGAATACTCAAACCAGTTATGTAGCGAACTTATTTGAGAAAGGGATTAATAAAATAGCACAAAAAGTGGGTGAAGAAGCTGTAGAACTTGTCATAGAAGCAAAAGATAATAATGAAAACTTATTTTTAAACGAAAGTGCAGATTTATTGTTTCATTTTCTTATTTTATTACAAGCAAAAGGATTTGAGTTACATGATGTTGTAAATATGTTGAAAAGTAGAGAAAAATAGCGCTATTTAAAAAAAAATATAAATCACTATTTATAGTGATTTATTCAAGTAGGGCTATGTAATATTTTTGCATTTTTAAATATCATAAATATAAAAATGAAACAAATTTTACTTATTCTATTTACTATTTTTACATTTAGTATGCAAGCTCAAACCACCTACACATATAATGGAATAGGTGATTGGACAGATCAAGCAAATTGGAGCCCTAGTTATCCAGGAACAGTATTAGCTGCCACAGATGAAATTATTATTACGGTTGGTTCTGAAGTAGAAGTAGTATATTATACTATAAATGGAAAATTAACCAATAGAGGAAAAATAACCAGTAATTCTTTTTTTACAATTAATGGAAGCATGATCAATATTGGAACATTTCAAAGTAATTCTTTTTTTACAAATAATGGAACATTGACTAATCTAGGAACATTTCGGAGTAATTCTTTTTTTGATAATTTAGGTACATTTAATAATGAAGGTACCTTGATTAATAATTCGTTTGGAACAAATATAGGAACAATAAATAACACGGGGGTTTTTACTATAAGTACTAGTTTTTATAATAATAATATAATTCTAAATGATGGATCTATTGTAATTAATTCAACTCTTTCGGGAAATAATATTTCGCATAGTAATAATTTTAATTTAACAAATGGTTTAAGTCCAGGTGAAAGTAGCAGTTTAAAATTAGGAACTTATGTTTTTGATGCTGATTTATTTTTTGAAAATAATGCAAAATTATACATCGATATAAATAGTACCGAGAATGATTTAGTAGCAGTTTCTAATGTAGCAACTTTAAATGGTAGATTAGATGTTACTCTTTTAGATGATTATGATCCCGTCATAGACTCAGAATTTACTATTTTAACCGCAAATACTATTACGGGTACATTCAGTGCTTTAAATTTTCCAGATTTAGGAAGCGATAAAGAATTTGTTATTATCTATAATCCAACTTCAGTCGTTTTAAAGGTTGTAGATAGTACTACATTATATGCAGGAAATTTTAATTCAGAAGACTCAAATTTAATTTTGTATCCAAATCCAACTACAGATGGCGTTTCTATCATAGGAATAACACAACCCGAAAAAGTAGTTATTTATTCTACTTTGGGTGTTAAAGTAGCTACATTTACTGTTGATCAGATAAACAATACTATTACTATTAGTCATCTAAAAGAAGGAACTTATTTTTTAACTATTGGTAACAATAAACAAAAATTAATTAAAAGATAATTGTTTTATTAAGTATAAAAACCGCTCTATTTTTAATAGAAAGGAGCGGTTTTTAATAGGTGTATTAAGTTTTAATTTTTTAAGAAAGTATTAGAATGTTTATCTAGCATTAATACATATTCTCCTTTTGATAGATGCGAAATACTAATTCTGTTATTTGTAATAATTTCATTTTCAATTAATTTCCCTTGAAGATCATAAATTTGATATTTTTCAAAAGTATATTGACTTTCAATTTTAATCACATCAGAAGATGGATTTGGATATACTTTTATTTTAGGATTAGTAGTTACAAAACTTGTATGTCCTAAGAAAGAATTAATAGGCATTTTAGAAATTTTTCCTGTAATAGTTTGTACAAAAACTAAGTCGTTACCTATTAAAATAACGCCATTTGGCCATGAATTGACAGGTAATTGTACCATTTCTTGAAACTGAAAATCTGGTTTTGTGTAAATAGAAATGGTACTTGCCGAACTTTCACAAACAAAGAATAAATCCGTATTCATTACAATTCCAGATGCATAGTTTAAGTTGTTTAAAACTACTTCTAAACTACTAGTAGTTACATCTAATTTGTATAGTTTATTGGTATAATTAGACGTAAAATACAAATGTCCTTCAAAAGCAGTAAAAAAATTAGGTTTATAACCCACTAACACATCACTTTGTAAGTTGGTTGTTAAATCTACTTTTACAATTTTAGAATCAGTATATTGTCCAATATATAAATCTCCATTAATTTGTGTCATTGGGCCAGCAACATTTGCCAAAAATTGAGGTTGAAAATTCTCTGAAGATAAATCTATTTTATACGTTTTATGCGGATTTTCAACACCTACATATAAAAAATTATCCTTAGCATATACAAAATTGGGGTTTTCATTCAACTGCAAAATTAATTCAGCAGTAGGGTTCGGTAAGGAATAATCAAAGCGAAATATTTTTTTTCCAGAATACGAATTAAAATAAACGTAATTATCCTTGTAGGTTAGGTTTGAAGCAGTGTTCAGGTTGGTTAATAAATCAGTTACTTGACAAAAAACAAAATTGGTAAATAGCAGTAAAATAAGTAATTTAGTTTTCATAATATCAAGGTTTTAAGTTAATTTGGGATAATAAATATAGACAATTAAAAATTAAAACACGTTGAAAAATAAATATTTTTTAACAATTCTTTAACGTATATAAAATCTTGTAATTCTTTTTTTACTAAAGTTATTGTTATCTTAGATTAGTATTTTTGAAAAAGAAATTTTACTTAATAACGATATAATATTATGCTAAAGAAAGAGATGTTTTCTTACTTGTTAGATTTAAAAGAGAACAACAATAGAGATTGGTTTGCAGAAAACAAAAAGCGCTATGAAACGGAAAGTAAATTAACCAAACAATTTTTTAATGAAGTAGGTGAAGCATTAGGTAAGATAGATAATATTGAAAATATCCAAATTTTCAGAATATATAGAGATGTGCGTTTTTCAAAAAATAAATTACCTTATAAAATTAATTTTAGCGCGGGTTATAGAAGGACAAAGCCTATTTTAAGAGGTGGCTATTATCTTCATATTGAAAATGATGCCAGTTTTGTGGGTGGTGGTTTTTGGGAACCCAACACAGAAGATTTGTTACGTATTCGAAAAGAAATTGCTCTTGATGCTTCAGAATTAAGAGAAATAATTGCTGAAGAAAACTTTGTTAAATATTTTGGTACTTTACAAGGAGAAGAATTAAAAACAGCACCTAGAGATTTTGATAAAAATCATCCAGATATTGATTTAATTAGAAAAAAACAATACTTAGTAACTCGATCTTTTACAAACAAAGAAGTTTTAGATGCTAATTTCAAAGATGAAGTAATTAAAACATTCCAAGTCATGAGACCTTTTTTTGATTATATGACTGAAGTTTTAACCACAAATTTAAATGGGGAAAGCATCATCTAAAATTAATTTATTTTATTCAAATAATTGAATCTGACTTTTTAAACGCTCAATTAACAAATGCATCATTCGTTTGTTAATATTTGAGGAATTTAATATGTATTCTTTGTATTCAGAAATAGTGAACATTCCTATTACAATTCCTTTTAAAGAATTCCTAAATTTGATATCTCTTTGAATGGCATTTTCAATGTAATTCATTTTTTTTTCAGGATTTAAAGTAAAGAACACACCTTTCTGTTTTATGGCATAATTTCGAAAAACTTCAATAAAAAGATCATTTTGAAATTTTAGAATTGGTCTTAAAGTTAAATTTTGAAATTTTTCTTCTAAACTTGATGCGTCTGTGACAGTTCCAATAGATTCTCCTCTTATTTCTAGTATCGCTTCATCTTTAGTTTTCATAACCCTTTCATTTATATATAACTAAAGTTAAAAAAAAATAGCCTTCAATTTTGAAGGCTATTTTTTAGTTATTAAGATAGTATTGTTAATTACTTCAATTTAAAAGTAACACGTCTTACTAATTTTCTTGCGTATGGAGAATTTGCATCAACAGAATTGTCTTCCCCTTTACCAACTTCAATTAAGCGAGAAGCATCGATTCCTGCTTTAACGATTACATCTTTTACAAATGCAGCTCTAGCAGCAGATAATTTATCGTTATATTCTGAACTACCAATTTCATCAGCATATCCAATAATTTCAGCAGTTGCTTTTGGATTTGCTTTTAAAAATTGCGTTACAAATTGAATTGCATTATACGAAGCAGCTGTAGGTTTACTCGAGTTAGTATCAAAATAGACATTAACATATCCACCATTAATCATTTCTTCAATAGATTGACCATCTTTAGAAACCGGTTTGTCATTTTTAATGTTTTCGATATATTTTTCAATTTCATCTGGTACACCATTGTTATTCATGTCTACTGCACGACCTTTTGTATCCACTTGAACACCTGTAATACTATTTGGTTCAGCATCTAAATAATCAGGCACACCATCACGATCAGTGTCATTCATCATTGTTTCTAATTCAGCAACACGTGAT
Source organism: Flavobacterium sp. J27 (assembly GCF_004303025.1). Classification (GTDB taxonomy): domain Bacteria; phylum Bacteroidota; class Bacteroidia; order Flavobacteriales; family Flavobacteriaceae; genus Flavobacterium. Next base: position 263,171 of record NZ_PJQW01000002.1, read on the forward strand.
TCTAATTCATCTAACTGTTTGTTTCTTGGAATGTACCAATCTGCATGTTTTTCATTTTTACCCAAATAGAAAGAGAAACCAATACTTGCATTGTAGATAGTACTGTTAAAACCTCTGTCATTTGCAACAGCTGGATCATCAATTCCATCAAAGGTATATCTTTGATTTACATTGTTAATCATGGTAAAGTCTGTATTCAATGCAATTCTGTTAGATAATCTAAATTGAGCAGTAAGACCTAAAATAAAATTTGTCATATCGTCATTACCATCAAATTTATCATTTGTCATGAATGAAAAACCAACACCGGTGTGCGCTTGAAGATTGATAGTATTCGTCCAATCTTCAAAATTTAAAACTCTTCCAAGATTAATTACCCCTTGTAAGTTTGTTCTGTAATATTTTCCTTCAAATTCAAAACTCTCAGATTTGTTTTTAAAAGAGTCAAAACCTGCATCTAATTTTAAACCAAACTTGTTGTTAAACATATACCTTAAACCCAAGTCACCATGGATAAAATTGGTATTACTTGCATAATAATTTGTAGAAAATGGAGCAGTAGGTTTGCTTAAACCAGCATTTAAATCAATAGACCATCTGTTAAAATCTATTTCAACTTCTTTTTTAGCCTCTTCTTGCGCACTTACAAATGATGTAATCATCAATGAAAGTGATAAAAAAGCAATAACTTTCTTCATAATGTATTTGAATATTAAATATTGGGCAAAAGTAGGTATTTTTAATTTGATACAAAATAAATTATACGTTATTATATCGATAAATTTAACAGTTTATGTATTTTTGCAACTTAATTTCCCTGTTATGAGATTTAATACAAGAAAATGGGTTAAACCTGAAGACCTAAATCCTAATGAAACTTTATTTGGTGGTAGGTTATTAGCCTGGATTGATGAAGAAGCTGCTCTTTATACTATTATACAATTAGAGAATACAAGAATAGTTACGAAACACATGAGTGAAATCAATTTTATGAGTTCGGCTAAACAAGGAGATATAATAGAATTAGGTATTGAAGTAATTCAATTTGGGAAAACTTCTATTACTTTAAAATGTAAGGCAAGAAATAAAATGACTCAAGAAACCATTTTAACTGTAGATTCTATAACTATGGTTAATTTGGACGAAAACGGAAAGCCAAAACCACATGGGAAAACAAAAGTTGAATTTGTAGATGATAGGCTAAAAAATAGAATTTAGTTATCTAATATACTCATTCCATTATCTAATTCATATAGTTCTAAGCCAAAGAAACTCACGGAAGCAATAATATGGTCAAAAATATCTGCCATAATATGTTCGTAATTTTCCCAAGTTTTATCTTTTGAAAAACAATAGATTTCTACAGGAATTCCTTTTTCTGTAGGTTGTAAATGTCTTACCATTAGCATCATTCCTTTGTTAATTCCAGAATGATTTTTAATATATTCTTCTATATATTTTCTAAACAAACCTAAGTTCGTAAGATTTCTACCATTAATAACTAACGATTTATCAATATTATTATTACTATTATATTTATCTATATCATTTTGTCTATGATTGATATATGAAGTAATATTTTGAATTTTTTTATAATGTTCTAATTCATCAGTTTGAATAAAACGAACCGATTTTGCTTTGATTAATACGAAACGTTTAATTCTTCTACCATCAGAATTTTGCATTCCTCTCCAGTTTTTAAAACTATCTGAAATTAAACTATACGTAGGAATTGTAGTAGTTGTATTATCAAAATTTCTAACTTTTACTGTAGCTAAATTAATTTCAATAACATCTCCATCTGCACCAAATTTTTCCATGGTTATCCAATCCCCAATGCGAACCATGTCGTTTACCGATACAGAAATACTTGCTACAAATCCTAAAATCGTATCTCTAAAGACTAAAATAATGATAGCGGAAACCGAACCTAATGTAGTAATGAAGGCCGTTTTATTTACACTAAAAAGAATAGAAATAAAAGAAATAACACCAAAAATCCATAGCATTATCATAATTACCTGAATGTAGCTATCTATGGGTTTATCACTATATCTGGGTTTGTGTTTTAGATAATCTTTTAAGGCATTAAATACAGATCTTATAATCCATAAAGTGAGAATAATAATGTATATTTTAACGCTTTTTTCAAAGAAAACTTCCCAATATTTAAATTCAGTCAAAATAATAGGAACTGTTTTATATACAAAAATTAAAGGTACTAAATGGGCTATATATTTTGCTGTTTTATTGGCTACTAAAAAATCATCAAAAGTAGATTTTGTTCTCGCAGCAATAATTGCTAAAATAACAATGAGTACCTTTTTAAATAGATAATCTAAAAAATAAGCAATAAAAATAAGAATGATAATATTTGTAAAAACATTAGTATATACTGCTATATTTTCACTTACATCAAGGTTTTTAAGTATTTTATAAGTCCAATTAAAAACAGTCATTATTTAACTACAAGTATTTTTTTTCAATGTAAAATGTTCCAAATGGAATGATTGATGCTAAGCATATAATACCAAATTTCTTCATTTCCCATTTTTGTTCTATTTTGAGTAAAAGAGCTAATGCAATATATAAAATAAATAATAACCCGTGTACCATACCAATATGTTTTACAAATATAGGGTTATGAAAAATATATTTCATTGGCATGGCAAAAAACAACAAGGCAAGCAATGAAATACCTTCTAACAAGGCAATAATTTTAAAAATTTTAATCATGATAGGGCAGCATAAATAATGTAACCGTAAATTACAAATCTAAAAATTCTAAGTGAGGCAAAAATAAAGAATTGTTTTTGCGGAAATTTAATCATTCCAGCAGCTAAACAAGCAATAGCAAATGGAAGCGGTAATAAAGCACCAACTGCAATTAAAAAACCACCCCATTTTTGCATATTTCTAATGTGTTTGGTCATTCTGCCTTCTAAATAATCATTAATTTTTGGAATTAACAACAAAGTTCTGCCTTTATAATAAGATATAACTCCTCCTAAATATGAAAGAGCCGCAAGAATGGATAAATAGAGTAGAGGTGAAGCACTGTTCTTCGTCCAAGCAATAAAAATATCTGGAGGTAATAACCCTAAAATACTTTCAGAAACTAAAAATAAAGTAAAGATTGATACATCACTAAAGGTTTGAGTAACATGGTATAGCATTTCGTCTATAGTTATTACTCTATAATTAATATATAATAGGATTCCAATTATAACAGCAAGTGGAAGTAATGCTTTTTTTGAATTTTCCCAAATAAAAGCATAAAAGCCTGTATATTTATAATATTGATGTAGTAATTTAACTCTCGATTTTTTAGGTTTGGACATAAAGGGTAATTTAGGAATACAAATTTACTAAGAATTTTAGGTTTTTTTGTTAAAGTATAGATAAAAAAAAGGGTCAAAAAAGACCCTTTACAATAAAAAAATATTTTTTAAAAAGCAATAAAAGCTTTATTGTATTCTCTAATGTCTAACAAATTATTTTTCTTAGATAAATCGTGTAGAAGTGATAAGAAATATTCAAAACTTTCGATATCATTTTCTTCAGAAATATTTTGAGAAACATCGTTGTCTTCGTTAATAGGTTCATCGTCTGGAATACCAATTAAAAAGGCTCTATTGGCTTCTAAATGTTCATAAGCTAAACGTAAAGACTTAGTAACTACTGGGTTTTGCTCTTCTAGAGAATACTCCCTAATTTTCTTTAAATCAGTAATAATTGAGTCTACATCAAACTTGTTTTGTAAAACTTCTTTTTGAATTTTCTCAATTAATTTTTGTGCATATTTATTTTCCATAGACGTAATAGTTAAAGGGACGCAAATCTAAGATTTTATTCAATGGTATACAATATTTTGTTTCGTATTTTTATCCTCTTTAGTAATTTTTATCAGGTAGAAATACCTGTTTATGGGGGTTTTTACCTGATAAATTGTTGTTTTTTCAATCTTTTTTGTACATTCGTTAATAATTTCTAGTTGTACATATATGAAGCAGTATTACTTATTTTTAATTTTCTTGCTATTTAACTACAATTTTTATTCACAAAACACTTACATACCAGATAATGGTTTTGAGCAGTTGTTAATTGATCTTTCGGTTGATTTTGGCCCATTGGACAACTATGTTCCAACGGCAAATATAGCTGGATTAGAAGATTTGTATATTGTTAGTAATTACAATATTTCTGACTTAACTGGATTAGAGGATTTTGCATCAATCGAAGCACTTTATATTAATAACAATCCAATTACAACCATAGATTTAAGTGGTAATCCAATTTTATATGATGTAAGTTTAACCAATTTGAATTTAACTTCTATTAATCTTTCTAATAATTCTATTTTAGGTTTTTTAGATTTAACGAATAATTCGCTTACAAATTTAGATTTAAGTAGTTTGACTAATTTGCAATATTTAAATTTAGAAGGAAATTCAATAACAGATTTAGACTTAAGTTCAAAAACAAGTTTAACTACTTTAAATGTAAAAAATAATTCCTTGATAAGTTTAAATGTAAAAAGTGGTAACAATATCATTTTAACAACTTTTGATGCTTCAAATAATCCTTCTTTGACATGTATTGAAGTAGACAATGACAGTAATGCAACTGCTGGTGTTGGAAATTATGCATCTTGGATAAAAGATGCAACGGCGAGTTATTCGGTTAATTGTAATCCTTTAAGTATTCCTAATCAAAGTTTAGAAATAAGTTATTTTTATCCAAATCCAATTGGTTCCAATGAAATCCTAAATTTTAAAAACATAAATAATGATTTTACTTTTTCTATTTATGATTATGCTGGGAAATTAATTGATAAAAAGAGTATTTCTACTGATTCTTATCAATTAGGCAATTTAGCTAAAGGAGTTTATATTATTCAGATTCAAACTGATTCGGAACTATTCACAAATAAATTATTGGTAAAATAAGCTAAAATGATCAATAAATGAATGTTAATAGTAATAATATATTATGAACTATAATATACATTATGTAAAATAGAAAAATACAAGCAAAACATTTGCCTGTATTTTTTACTTAGATTCTATGAATTTTAAAGCAGCAGAATTAATACAATATCTTAACCCTGTTGGTTTTGGTCCATCATTAAAAACATGACCCAAATGCAAACCAGTACTTTTTTCCACCACTTCTTCACGAACCATTCCGTGGCTATTGTCTCTAATCCATTCGACAGCATCTTCTGAAATTGGTTTTGTAAATGATGGCCAACCCGAACCTGAATCATATTTGTCGTCAGAACTAAATAATGGTTTTCCTGTTGCGGCACTCACATAAATACCTTTTTTATGATTATTATGATAAGCATTATTAAATGCTGGTTCTGTACCACGTTCAACCATTACATAATATGTATTTGGAGCTAATTTCTCTTTCCATTTCTTTTTTACAGATGCTTCTTTGCTTGCCGTATTCCTCTTTTTTGTTTCTTTTTTTTCTTGACATGAAATTTGTGAGATACTCAAAAAACTAAGTATAAAAAATACGCATAGATTATATTTTATCTTTTTCATTTTAAATTATTTTAAATAGTTAGAAAATTTATTTTTGAATCGATTGATTCTAGGTACTGATACATTTTGTATATACGAATTATTGGGATGTAAAGATTCATAATTTTGATGATAGTCTTCCGCAGGATAAAATTTAGTGAATTTTTTTATTTCTGTAGTAATTTTATTTTTAAAAGAATGCTCTTTTTCTAAGGTGTCTATATATTTCTGAATCATTTCTTTTTCCGCATCATTTTTGTAAAAAGCAATAGAGCGATATTGTGTACCAATATCTGGACCTTGTTGATTTAAAGTAGTTGGATCATGAGAACCAAAGAAAATGATGACTAAATCTCGAAACGAAATTACTTTTGGATCATAATAAATTTTTACCGCTTCAGCATAGTCTGTTGTACCACTACTCACCTTTTCATAATTGGGATTAGATTGTGTACCACCACTATATCCAGAAACAACTTCATGTACGCCTTTTACACTTTCAAAAATAGCTTCCACACACCAAAAACAACCTGCTGCAAAATAGGCCGTTGCATATTGATCTAGATTTTGATCTTCTTTTGTTATTTTAGATTCTAAGACATTTGGTAGTTCTTGCGTGTTTTCTAAATTCTTTTTTGAGTTTTTAGATTCGCAATTTAAAGTTATCAAACTAATCAGAATCAAACTTATTGTTTTTATATTTTTCATTTTCACTACTAATTTTATTGGTATTACAAAATTACTAATGATATAAAGGAACAAATGTTAACTATCTTACATTTGCTGTTAAAAATCTATTAATTTTTGAAAGAACTTAGCTTATTTGAGAGTAAAATTTTAGAAACCTGGATTTTATAAAAAATGTAACCCGATAGTTTGTTTATCGGGTTACTCATTTACTTATTCTTTAATAAATGGTTTGGTGTAGGAACCATTATTGCTATTTATTTTGAGAATATAGACTCCTGATTTTAAATGACTAATATCTACTCTACTTTGATCGTTTTGAATAATTGTTTTTAAAATTTCTTTTCCTTCTAAATTTATTACCGTAATAGTTCCGTTTACATATTGAGTTGGAAGATTTATTTGTAATTCATCTTGCGCTGGATTGGGATACACTACAATATCAGTTTCATTGTTACTCTCTTTTTCTGTTTCATAACTCATACGATTGGAATTAAAAATTGAACTTATATAATATAGATTGGCTACATTATCCTTCGTTATAGTATGAGAACCACTTGATATACTTATAGTTGCAATTCCTGAACTAGCTGCATAAGAAACATTATCGACTTTTATATTCCCAGTAAAATTACTGTCAAATACTAAGGTTAATGTTGCTGAAGTTGTTGTGCTAAAAGCAATAGAAGTACTGGATTCAATTTTCAATCTTCGTGTTAAGTTGAGTCCGTTATAATTTACAGAACCATCAGTTGCATTCATATTTCCTGAAATACTATAAAAAGAACTATTTTTTTCTGACACAGTAAAATTATGAATTTGATTGCTTGTTGAACCACCTCCATTGGAACCAGCTGGAGTTGCAGAAGCAGCATTTGAATTAATACTTCCATTGGCTTTTATCCAATAATAATAGGTAGTTCCATTTGTTACATTGCTATCAGTGTAATTTCTTGTAGTTGTTGGAACTTGAGCTATACGCACTCTTCCACTTGGATTAGAATCGGTATCTCTATATACTTCTAAACCAGTTACTGTAAGATTTGAAATACTCCAATTTAAATTTACTGAACCATTTGTTCCTGTAGCCGTTACTATAATTTCGACTGTACCTCCTCCTCCATTTGTTGTTCCGGATTCAATAGCACCTAAATCGGGTTTTGAACCTGAATAAATAATTCCTGTAGAAGTGACACCCACATCAATTAAATCGCTATTTGTATTTAAATTAAGAAAACCATTTCCTGTAGGATTTGCATTGGCTCCCATAGTTAAAGTTACAAAATCAGAACTAGTTACGGTAAAACCACCTGTTGCTCCAACAAAAGAATTTGGAGCAGTGCTATTGCCTCTAATACGGTCATTGGTTCCATTATCAAAAGAAAGATTATTTTTAAAAACATGACTTGCACCGTCTCTAGTATGCCAATTATATCCATCGTTGTTGTAGGATGTATTATTTGTAAATTCTATAGCCCCAATATTTCCATTGTCGGTAAAACCATGTTTTCCATTGTTAAATGCAATACATCTTCTTACAATATGATTAATTTGGTGCGCAGATGAGCCTAATTTATACCCATTTTTATCACCTCCACCAGAAGTGCCACCACTAGTAAGAGTACCATTATGATGCGCAATACAACCTTCTAAAACAATCACACCAATTGGTCCAGTATCACTTTTCGTATATAAATCCCAGCCATCGTCTATATTATGATGTGCCACACAATTTCTAAAGATATTTCCAGTGCCACAAGTTAATTTTGCTGCAAATCCGTCTGCATTTTCATTTCCACTATCTTTGTTGTCATACGATTCACAACCTAATATTAAATTATTTGTTGGCCATTGACTAATACTACTTGCGTTAGTACTGTATCTACTTAATTGAAGACCTGTATCTTTATTATTTCTAAAAATGCAATTTTCAATGGTATTATTATTTCCAGATAAAAGCATTCCATTATCTCCGGCACCTTGAATGATAATGCCTTTCCAATGCCAATAATCCCCATCTAAAACAATACCTCTATTAGAAGAGCCTTCACTCATATTAAAATTTAAAATGGGAACTTCATTTCCATAGGCAAAAATGTTGATGTTTGCACTTGAAGAACCATTTTTAGTAATCACTATAGTGCTGCTGTAATTGTGAGTACCTCCTCTAACATAAATTGTATCACCTGATGATACTTGATTGATTGCTTTGGTTAGAGTTTTGAAAGGATTACTAGTTGAAGTTCCTGAATTTGAGTCGTTTCCATTTGTAGCAACATAATAATTTGTTGCCCATGACGATGCGATACTTATATTGAATAATATAAGCATCAAAAAGATGTTTTTTTTCATGATTTCTGTTTGTTTGAATTTTTAATTACTGTTTTTACCTAAAAATTGGATTAACTTCAAGGTATTCTGCTTCTTGCTTTGCAATTTTGAATTTGGTTCATAACCTTTGATTTAAAGTTTAAATTATAAGGTTAATAGGCAGTAATTTATTTTCGTAATCGATTACAATTTTATCTAAATTTTTTTAAGATTCTTTAAAAATTATGCATTTCCATCCAAATAATACAAGTATTGAACCAATTGGAATTGCTTCTTGTATTTCCCAATCCAAAACCATGTCCACCAACATCATAAAGGTGCATTTCAGTTTTAATCCCATTCCTATTTAAGGCATAATAGTAATTCAAACTGTTTTCTATTGTTACAGATGCATCGTCAACACTATGAATTATAAAAGTTATAGGAGTTTGAGTTGTTACATTTTTATCTAAGGAATATTTTAGAATATTTTCTTTTTTTGGATGCATCCCTAAAAGATTTTTTTGAGACCCCAAATGTGTTATTTCATTTTCCATAGAGATTACAGGATAAATTAGAATTGAAAAATTAGGCTTAGCACTTAGATTTTCATTAGAATCTGTAAGTTTTTCATCATAATAATTGCATAAGGTAGCCGCTAAATGTCCTCCAGCTGAAAAACCGATTACGCCAATTTTATCAGTATTAATATTTAATTTTTTTGCTTCTCTACGCATGTAACGCATGGCTTCTTGTGCATCTTGTAAAGGTCCAATTGTTTTATCAGGCATAATACTATCCGATGGCAATCGATATTTTAAAACGACAGCAGTAATTCCATTTTTTTGAAATGCTGTTGCTACTTTATACCCTTCTTTATCCATACTTAAATGCGCGTAGCCACCACCAGGACAGATAAGAACGGCTGTTCCATTTGGTTTTTTAGGTTTAAAGATGGTTAATGTGGGTACTGAAACTTGGCTAACACGAACTAATACTGAATCTTTATAGGTTTTGATTTCAGTATACCTGTTATTTTCAATACAATTAGGAATATCCATTTTCCATAAGTTTACTTCATACGATTGCGCATATACATTAGTCATTAGTATACAAAGGAAAAGAGCTATTTTATACCCAATTCTCATTCGTTAAGTTTACTATATTTTTTTAATGAAGGTACTTTTTTTGACAGTTCTTTTACGGCTAAATTAGCTACTTCATTGGCTCCTAACTTAGACAGATGTGTATTATCTTCAATACCGTCAGGAAAATATTCATTTTCACCTTTTTTGAAATGTAGATGCAATTTTTTAGACTCTTCAACACCATAGGTTATCTCTAATTGCTCTGTTTCATATTGTAAATCGATAAAAGGAACATTCATTTCTTGAGCAACCAAACGAGTAATCAAGGTGTAATTACCATGAGAATCTAATAAAACTCCTTCTTCATTGAATTTTCTTCGAGCTATAGATGAAAACAAAACAGGAATTGCTCCTTTTGCTCTTGTTTCTTCTACATAACGCATTAAATTATAACGATAGGAAGTTTGTGGATTGGTATATCTTTTTGGATCTGTATCTTTTGAATCGTTATGGCCAAATTGTATGAATACATAATCTCCCTTCTGTAAAGAATCTAAAACCGCTTTCCAATGTTTTAAATCTCTAAAACTTTTTGAGCTTCTTCCATTTACAGCATGATTTTTTATAATCACATTTTCAGTAAAAAAAATAGGTAAGACTTGTCCCCAACCGTGCTCTGGATTGCTATTTGGATTTTTTTTATTGGCCATAGTAGAATCACCAATCATATAAATAGTTATGGATTGGGTATCATTCGTTTTTAAAGTTGAACAACTCCAAAAAAATAGTATTATAATTATTAAATTACTCAGTTTCATACCAATTGGATTGACTTTTATTACTTCCTAAAATATTTTGTAAACTATACTTTTTTATTTCTTTTTTAGTTAATTGATGCGACCAAGCCACTCTCTTTGAATAAATTGCACCAGTTCCTTTATTTTCAAATTCAGCATAAAAAGTGGTTTTCTCGGCTTCAGGTTTTGACCAATTGTGCCATCCTTCCGGAAGAATATGTTGGTCTAAAGTACATTGAATAAAAACAGTTTTAGCATAAATTCTCCAAGGTCTTCCTAAATACACTTGTGAAGTTGCACTTGATGCGGTTAGATGACAATTTTTAAAAACATAACCAAAGTTGGTATCCTTAGGTGTTGAAGCGGCAGTTATATAGGAATCTTTTTTAGAATGAATCGTACAATTTTCAAAATAAGCAGTTGCACTGCCAAAAATAAAATCGGTTGTACCTTCTATATAACAATTTTTATAATATTGTTTACCAATGCCTGATGCATATAACGTATCTTGATTTCCTAAAATATTGCAGTTTTCTACCACTACTCTATTTGAAAAAACTGATAAGGCTACCGCTTGTCCTACATCGCCCGCAGTATTTTCTATAGTTAAGTTTTTTAAAACAATATCATTTGCTTCAACTAAAAGCGTATAGGTATAAAATGTACTATTTCTTCCTAAGCTAATTTTATTGAAATAATCATCAAATCGAACAATAGTTTTTTCTTTGTTTTCTCCAATTAAGTTGATATTCGTATTCCATTCGTGTATTTTTACTTTTTCGTTGTAAATCCCCTCTTTAATAAAAACGGTAATTTTTTCATAAGGAAATGCCTTTGCGTTATTTATAGCTTCTTGAATTTTTGTATAATCACCACTACCATCTTGGGAAACAACCATATAGTACTTATCTTCAGTTGGTGTTTTTATAGCAGTAATACCGTGCTTTTCTTTCCATTTAGGATATTTTTTCAGAACTTTTTCAGGTGTGGTAATATACCAAGCATATCCATTTCTTCTTTCGGGACCAATTTCTGCTAAACTGTATTTTTTAATCCCATCTCGATCACAAAAGAAAGGTTTGTTATCGTCTAACTCCATAAATCTAGCCCAAAGAGGTTTTGCTTTTTCATCATGAATCAGCTTTTTATCAATTACCTTACCTTCATCATTATAAATTCGTTCTTCTCTTAGGTTATTTATTTGTACTTTTTCAAACCAAGCCACTGCAGCATGTATTGCTTGTATAATTTCTGGAGAAGGATTTTCTATAGCCATTAGTAATAATACAATATTAGCAGATTCATGACCACTTAGTGAAGGTAATTCATACGTTCTAGCTTTAGCGGGTAAAAATGTTTTTTCATCGTGCTGGGCACACCAACTCGTTAAAACACCATTTTGTTTATATTGTGTTCTTAAAATACAATCAATTCCTTTATTGAAAGCAGTTTGCGCTTTTGAAACAATTACTTCACTTGGTTTTATGGAATAATAGTCAGTTTTATCTTTAATTTCTTTTAAAAGAGAAAGAATATTAACCATAGAATCATCATTATACGTAATATGTGTATAATAGCCTTTTTTTAAAGGATAAAACTGTGGCCAACCACCATTTTCATATTGGGCTTCTAAAAGATAGTTTATGCCCTTTAAAAAAGCTTCTTTATAACGATCATCTGGAACATTTTCATACATTTTAGATAAAAACTCCATTTCTTGAATGGTTGCTCCATTATCTGTAGTAACTTCTTTTGTACTCGATTTTAAGGCACGTAATACATCTTTTTCATCCTCAGATAATTGCTGTTGCATCTGAATATTTTTGGGCCAACCCCCAATATTTCTTTGATATAAAAGCACATTTTCAGCTATTTCTTTTGCTTCAGTAGTACTAAACCAAGCCGATTCACTTTTATGAATAATATCTTTCCATGATTTATTTAAAACCTGACCACTTACTAGGGAAACAAAAAATGCTAGTATAAAGGTTGCAATATGCTTTTGTTTATTATAATTCATTTTATCGATTTAATTCAATTGCTGCTAAAATAAAAGGTCCTGTTGCTTTAGGATCGTTATCTTTCTTTTTTTCGTTAATATAATATTCGTAAGAGCCATCTCGATAAGGATTACCACCTAAACCTGCAACAGCACAAGCTTGTGTAATGATAACGTTACCATTTTCAGAAATTTTTACTAATTTTTCAGTTAAACCATCAAAAGCTTTATTAGCCTTAGTTTTATATTCGATAGGTAAATAGCCTTTATTAGCTCCTTTAGCAAAAGCATACGCAAACATGGCAGAGCCAGATGCTTCTAAATAATTCCCTTCTTTATCTCCTAGATTCGTTACTTGATACCATAAACCTGAAGGATGTTGTTGTTTCGCTAAAGCTTTTGCTAATTGATTTAAGTATGCGATTAATTCTTTTCGTTTCGGGTGATTTTCAGGAAAATAATCCAAAGCATCAACTAATGCCATTGCATACCAGCCTAGAGAACGTGACCAAAAATTGGGTGAAGTACCTGTTTCTTTATTTGCCCAGTCCATTTTTTTACTTTCATCCCAACCGTGGTACAATAAGCCTGTTTTGGAATCATATGCGTGTTTTTGAATGAGTTCGAATTGTTTTGCAACATCGTCTAAATTCGTTCCATTTTCAAACTTTGTTGTATAATGCGCATAAAAAGGTTCTGCCATAAATAAACCATCTAACCACATTTGAGAAGGATATCTTTTTTTATGCCAGAACCCCCCTTCTGTAGTTCTAGGATGTTCTGATAATTGTTTCCTAAGAAGTTGCATGGCTTTCAAATACTTATCATCTTGAGTAGTATCATACAAATTGAATAAAATATTCCCCGCTTCAATCATATCGATATTGAAGTTTTCATATTTGTAAGAAGCGATTACACCCGAACTATCGATTGTTGCATCCGCATAACCTTGAATGTAGTCATAATACTTTTTATCTTTTGTTTTTTCATATAATTTTTCAAAAGAGGTTAATACTAAACCATGTACATAGTCCCATTTTGGTTCCTCTTTATCGTCAATTTGATAGGCTTTAGGATGTTGCTCCATAAGGGTTAAAGCCATTCGTTCTGACCATTTTAAGGTGTCTGAAATAGTATATGTTTTATTTTCAGAATTAGTTAAAACGGTTTCTTTTTTTTCCGTTTTACATTGAAATAAAAGACATCCAATTGAAAATAAACCTATGATTTTGCTTATGTAGTTGAAATTATTTTTCATTCTTATTTTAATTTATCTGTAGCGTTTAATTCTGCTAATTTTTGATTAAGATAAGATAAAAATTCCTCTTGAGATTGAATTCCATTGCCCTCTTGTTCCCAAGCGCCTAAAAAATAAAAGGTTATAGCTGAAGTTGTAGGTTTGAAAACAAGTACATGATCGTAATTACCTTCTGTTATTTCGCTTATAGTTTCTTTTTTATAGAAGATAGCCATTCCTAAATTATCTGGTACTAAAGATTGTTTACCATAAGTAGCTATATATCCCCATTTTTTATTCTCACTTTCTTTTTGAAGTAACGGTAAATCACTAAGTTTTACGATACCAGTACAAATTCCTTCTAGTGCTTCAGAACTTTGGATAGTGTGTTTTGTGTATCTTTCGTCTGCTGAAATGCTTAGATTAGAAGTAAGATTTGTTTTTTGATTATTGGTTTTCCAACCAAAATAATTCACTTTCACTCCAGATTTAGTATCAAAATTTTCAGCTTTAGCAAATGTAGAATCTACTTCATTGAAATGCAATACTTCTTTATTTATATAACGACCAATAGCACCAATACCTAAACCTTTGCCCGCTTTTAAAATATCGGAACCCCAGTTTTGCATTTCATGGTAAGAATCGAAGCCATCTAAACCAACTTTAGAAAGTACCATGGTGTCTGTCTTTTTACCAAAAATATCAATTGCATTTCTCCAGTCTAAATAGAGTCGGTAACCAATTTTATTGCTTTCCCAACCTGGTCCTTCATAGCGAATATACCATGAATGATCGGTATGTGCAGCAGGAACTTTTACACTGTCCACATTTTTAAATGTACCTTCTAAGTATTTTCTTCCTTCCCAATGACCACCTTCTTTTATAGAAATTTCGGCATAAGTTTTTACTTCAGTTGCTTCTTTTTTGGGTTGCTCTTCTATTGTAGTTTCGGGTTCGATATTTTTTTTACAAGCGGATAAATTCAGTAGCAATAGCATACCTGTTAGAACTGTTATCTTTTTCATTTTATGGATTTGATTTTAAAATTTTATCTAAAAATTGGGTGATACAAATGGTGGTTTCATTAAACCATGGATGAAACAACCAAAAAGTATGTGGACTATTTTCAATTTGTTTTATTTGATTGTAAATGTGATATTGATTTAAAATTTGAATCATATCATCTCTTCCTGCATGAAAACGTTCAAATTGACTGTTAACAAATAAAATGGGCGGTGTATTTTCATTAACATGAGAAAGTGCGGATGCTTCTTGCCAAATCTCAGGTTTTTTTTCATAAGTTCCGCCTAACCATTGAGCAGCTAATTTGCCTTCTTTTGATTCAGGATGATGAAAGGCTAAAACACCATCTAAATTAACAATTGCTTGAAATTTATCAGGAAATTTAGTTCCAATTAGACTTGCCATTTGACCACCAGAAGAACAGCCTAAAATCACTGTTTTTGAAGTGTCAATACTAAATTTTGCAGCTTGTTTTTTTACAAAGGTTATGGCTTCCAAAATATCATCAATAGATTGAGGGTATTGTACTTCATCAGAAAGTCTGTATTCTATGCTAAAGCATTGGTATCCTTTTTTACAAATGGATTGTGCTAAAGGTTCTAACATGGATTTATTTCCTGATTTCCATCCTCCTCCATGTATTAAAAAAACAGCAGTTAATTTCTCTTTACTTTTATTGTAATATGCATCTAAATGCAAAGGTCTGTTATTCTTTCTACTATAAACGATGTTATGAATTTCAGAAATAACATTGTTATTTGTATCAGGTTTAACAATAGTTATTTCAGGATATGTTCTTTTTTGTTTTGCATATTCAGAATGAATGGTGTAAGATGTATCTTTTTGAATCACTTGTTGTGCAAATAAAAACATAGCGTTACTGTTTATCAAGCTGAAAAACATCATGATAATGCTATTTTTAAGTATTCGCACAACAAATAATTTCATGAATATCTTACTTTAAATGATTATTTTAAAAGATTTTTTATTCCCTTCTGATGATACAACATTCACAATATAAAAACCTTTATTTAATTCAAAATTTATATCTGTAGAGGTATTTAATGACCTAACTAATTGTCCTGTTAATGTATAAATATTAATTTGAGTATTTGAAATAATATTTGATATGAAAATTTGACTATTCGTTGCATAAGCGTTTACATTTAATCCATTTTTAAATATATCTGTATCCAAAGTAGTAGTTCCTAAGGCACCAGTTACTTCAATTTTATAAAGATTATTAGATTGATCTCCGTATATATATAAATTAGTAGCACTTCCTGTATACGTTGCTTCTAAAATTAATGGATCACCTGAAACATTACTTCCTAGAGAACCTATTGTCGAAGTTCCATCAGTTATATATAATGTTCTTGTTCCCGAACCACCAGTTCTAAACCAAACTTTAATAGTACAATTACCTGCTGTAGCAAAATAGACATAACGTTGTGTTGGCATAACTTGAAATGTAGACCCACTATATCCAGCTCCATTTAGTTTAAATCTATTTGCACCAACGTACCCATCTGTAAAAGTTTTTGGGCTTGATTCTATCACACCTACATTACTAGCTGTTGGACTATTAACGTTCCATTCAATTCCTAAATTATCAACAATTGTGTTTGTGTTATAGCCATTACCTATAGGCCAAGTTGTTTCATCATTACCAAAATCCCAAGTTTTGGTTTGCCCAATTATTGTTACAGAATATAGTAACAATGAAATGCTTAAAAAAAGTAGTTTTGTTTTCATAAGTAATATTTTTAATGTCTCGTAATCGATTAAGTAAATTTAAAATATTTTTTATTTTAGTTGTAAATTATCACGTTAAAGTTTTATAAAAGTCGCGTTAAATTAGTTTTTGATAAACTTCCAAGATTCTATTTTGTTATCATATTTTATATTACAGGAATAAGCGCCTTCTTCTAAGTTTTCTATATTAATTTTTAAGATTTCATTTGCTAAAATATTTTTATATTGATAACTTTTAATTTTTTGTCCATTTAAAGAATAAATAACCACTTCTAATGTATTTGTAATTGACGAAGGAAAATAAATTCCAATATTTTTATCAATCATAGATGTAAAAAAACGAATGGTTTGCTCATTTATTTTTGGGTTTGAAAGTGTCGAACAATTACTAGGTGAAATAATTCCTGATGCGGAGACTTGTAACGTAGCTCCAGCACCACAAGTAGGGTCAGTTAATAAGTTTTCAACTTCATTTACCGGAACTGGTGTGGTACTATAAGAAGGTACTGTTACAGAACCTACATTTGTTGCTCCATTCATACAGTTATCAAAGGCAATAGCAACCGTACCTCCATCTCCGCTGTAATAGGTATACACATTTGTAATATTGGCAAAATTTGTATTTTGAACATAACATGTTGAATTATTATTTCCGCCACCTAATCCAATTGCTTTTGCACTAGCTACAGAAGTATTGTAATAACAACTCAGCAAGTGTAATTCTGCATTACGTGCTCTTGGCATTCTTTCTTTGCAACCATTTGCCCAATAACAATTTTGAAAGGTAATGCTGTAATGACCATCTGCTGTAACATCACTAGCAGAAGATCCTACTAAATTAGTAAAACGATGATCATTGGAACCACCTGAACCACCAGCAATTGGTGCTTTTAAATAGGTAAACTTACACCAAGAAATAGTAATATTATCTGCAGCTCCTTTATTATCAAAATTACCATCCATCCCATCTTGAAATTCACAATGATCTACCCATATATTGGTGCCTTCATTGGTTAAATTATCTCTCCCATCTACATCGTAAGCTCCTGGTCCTTCAAAAATAAGGTTTCTTATAATTACATTATTAGAGTTTGGTTTGATATTTAATATTCCCGAATTGGCCGCAGAGGTTGTTGAATTACCTACAGTAATTTGTATGTTTCTTAATTTGGCTCCTGGTAATCCAATGATTGATTTATTGTTTAATTGCACACTTGTATAATCACATTCTATGGTTCCAGATACTAAAATAACAGCATTTGCAGGAGAAGTTGATAAGAGTGCATTTTTAAAAGCGGTATAAGTTGATACGGTTACAGGTGTGGCATTACCTCCTCCTGTTGTGTTTGCACCAAAACCTTGCGGTGTTGCCATATAATAATTCTGTCCAAAAGAACTGATAGAATAAATTAAGGAGCAGAAAATTAAAAGGTAAGTTTTCATATTTTAATTTTAAAAAGTTATAACTTTAAATGATTGATGATTTGTACCATCTTTTACTAACACAATCCAAATTCCTTGATTCATTTCTATTTGTGTATCTGAATTGGTTTCAAATGACTGTATCAATGCGCCATTTAGTGCATAAATTTTCACATTAGTGGGAGCGTTAATATTTGTTAATTTGATTAGATTTTTAAACGAACTAACATGAATAGTTGTATTTTGCCCAAAAGAAGTATTTCCTAATAAATCATCAGCTATTAATTGAGGGAATGGATCCCAATCATCGTTTCCTTTAGTAAAGTTGAAAGTAGTAATTTCTGTACCATCGTTTAGGTAAGGAGTATTTAAAGTGGTTGACCAAGAAGCTCTATTTGGAGTATTATTTACACCAGATTGTTCTATTGTTCCATATTCATACATCCCGTTTGAATTACCCCCAAGTGTATTTTGCCAACCTAATGGCATAATCAATGAGTTTCCAACAAAACCTGGATAGTTAGACGTTTCAATAGTAGTATTGTAAAAAACTACTTCACTAGTATTGGCTTGCCATGGACGACCAAAATAACCTGGTTTTGCTCTATAAACGGAAGCCGTTTCTATACTTGGTTGAGCGGTTGTAATGATACATTCATACATTAAAAAACCACGCCCTGAGCTTTGTTGAGCAGCAGTAATATAAGCGGCATCGTTTGAAGTATCACTTACATTCATGCTTAGTTTAGATTGATAAAATACCACATCCATAGCTCCAAAAATATAATCGACAGCACCCATCATTTCTCCTTTATAAACAGCTACTCTTGCACCAGTACCTCCATAAAAAGAATCTTGCCTACCTACTACTCTACATTTATTTAAAACTACTTTTTGTACATTGTTTTTTATTGCAATAGCTGCAGCTCTTTCAACAAAACTTCTATCTTGAACAGCAGTATTTCCAGCATTTGTAGGTCTATTTCCTAGACTTCCAGTTGTCCACGCTAGAACCACATCTTGAGATTCTTTATTCGAAATATATTGATTAAAAGAATTTTCAAAAATGATATCTTCTGCTTCAAAACCATCAGCAGCAATAACTACAGTTGCATTCCAGTAGGAACCATTTGTCGTTCCAGCACCAGCATTTTGATAAGAGGCATATCCATTTTGAATATTTACATTTAAAACATCTTGATGCCATTTTTGATCAGTTGACATACTATAATAAGTGTATCCATGCCCATAATATGAAGTTATTCTCACTGCATTTGGTTCAATGTCAACTCCTGCATTTAAAAGACCTATACTAGGATTAGTTGCAGCATTTTTTAAAGTGACCAAGGGTTGATTTATAACCAACATTTCTTCATAATTTCCAGGGTCTATAAGAATAGTAACTCTTTCAGCGTTTGTTCTTTCCATTTGAGAAACAGCTGTTAATGCTTCATTGATTGTCGCAAAATCTTTGTTAACCCCAACTGTAATTGTTGAACTATACGGTATTGTTTCTCCTACTTCAATATTAGTGAAATAAGTAGTTGCATTGATATCAATAGTAATATAACCAGAATTTGAACCAGTGTAAGTGTATGTTAGACTATCTGTCGTAGAAGTTGTTCCAGTTGAATTTATAGTGCTAATTGGAGTTCCGTTTTCAATTGAAAAATTAGCAGCATAATAATATTTAATTGTAATTTTATCTCCCACATTAGCAGGTATTTGTATTGAAGAACCGGCTTGAGCAATTAAATGTCCTTGACCCATCGAATTGGAAATGTTTCCTGAAAAAAGTAATCCTTTATATGCTGTATTAGAAGTTGTTATAATTTGGTCATTAAAAGGCCAATTAGTAACTGGTTCGAAAACTATATTCTTTGAAGTACCGTTACCATTTACAACAAGATTAGAATTTAAAGCCATTTGTACCGGATAAAGATCTAAACCACTTGATGCAATAGAATAAACACCATCTCTCAAATTTATTGCATTAATTGATGAAAATTGATAGCTATAATTTGGCTCATTTAAGTTAGAGAAAGTAAGCTGTAAATTGTTTTCTTCAGTAGTTGTTAATCCTGTTGTAGTAATTGAAATTGGATACGTTGGTTTTGGAGAAAAAGTAATATTTGAACTTGTGTTTGAATTTGAAATAGTAATTGTGTTTGTATCCAATACATAGTCATTTACTCCATTGGAAGAAATTGAATAGGCAATATTAGCTTCAAGTTGTACTGAATAAGTAGCATTGGAAAAGTTAATTTGTGGTGAAGGAACATATACCGTATTACTTGAAGGATCAGCGGTGTATAATAGTTCTAGGTCATTTATGTTTGTACCTAAGCCAATTATGGAACCCGTTACTTCATATAAAGAGACTTCTAGAATAGTAATGTCATGTGTATGAGTAGGATTAATTACAGTTGAAAGGTCTAAAATATCACCACTTGTAATGATAAAGCCATTGGCATCCATTAAACTAACTTTATAACTAAATCCCTGTGGCAAATTAACTTGATAGGTATCATTTGCATTCATTTGTGAAACCCAAGATTTACCAGCGAGATTAGTAAAAACAATGGTATAATTATTTGGTATGGCAGCTGCTTGAGATAGGTCGATAGTTCCAGAAACTGTAGTATAAATAGCGGGTTTTCTATAAATTCTATAAAAACTAGCTTTTCCATCTGCAACATAAATTTTAAAGGAGCTGGCATTTTTAGCTACAAATTTTGCTTCAGTAGTGGCTCCACTTGTAGCAGTTAAATTTAAAATATCAGTTTGCGAGGTTGGATTATTTTCATCCATAAAAGTTAAAGAACCTCCAGCATCAGTTCTTGATATAATACTAACTTCATCGTCTTCATTCAAAGTTAGTTGCATAAATCTATTGGTAGGAATTCCATTCGTCATATTTGGAGTTCCATTGCAATACACTCTGCCAGAAAAATTACTAACACTTGCAATGTTAGCATCATATCTGGTTAAATTTGTATTGGTAGTTCTCAATCTATCACCACTATTACCTGTCCAAGATAAACTACCAACTGTAAAACTAACTGGAAAATTAATGCTTGTACTACCTGGAGCTATGGTTCCATCATACCAAGAATTAATAGTTGTTTCATCTAAATGATTGTTGTAATTGTTTGTATCTAATGGTGTAGCCCCAAAATCCCAAACATCAATATTTTGTGATTGACTTAGTGAAATGGAGAGCACAAAGCAAAGCCATAAAAAAGGTATTTTTTTTGACATAATATTGTATTTGATTGTTTTTTAATTGTTTACAGAAAACAAATGATTTTGGTTTTGAAAATAATTTGCCTTACCGAATAAATACTTTAACCTCTAAAAAAGGATGATGTTTATTCGGTAAAAACAAATTATAAACTATAACTAACTCAAAGAAAATCTATAGGTTTAATACCCATAATCATTTACAAGAGCTCCATTACTAGAGTCTAAGAACACTTGCCAAATAGGCCAATACTGTCTATTATCTGGATTTGTAGCAGAGCTATATAATGCATTAATTTTAGAATCGGTAAGATTATCCCATTGATAAGCAGTGTAATCTGGACCAGGTACGGTAGTTTCATTTCTATTTAAACCATAAATAATTAAGGTTTCGTTGTCTGCTGCATATTTATAATACAATGTAGAAGGAACATCATAATAATTTCCTACTCTTTGCTGAAGATCAAACATTTTTGATTTCGCTTCGCTTAATTTTGTACCTAATAAATTCCAACGTATCAAAGCTTGTTTGCGCTCCATTTCTCCTGTGAATTCAAATTTATGTTCTTCAACGATCGCATCAAACATTTGTTGTCTACTTCCTAAGGCATCTACATACGCATCTACTTTTACAGCATGCTGAGACGCATCAAAGGCTCTCATTCGTAATTGCTTTAAATACGGAGCAGCAGCACTAGGTCCATCTAATTCATTTGCCGTTTCAGCTGCCATTAATAAAATTTCAGCATAGCGCATATATATTTTATTTACGCCATCGTCGTTTGTAGAAGTAACAATTCTATTCATCCATTCATAGCGATATTTTCCAAAATACCATTTATTTAAAGCGCCTAGTTGTTGTTTTGCAAAATTATTTGTTGCCGGTCCCCATAAATAAGGCACACAGGTTACATCTCTACGTTGATCTTGTTCATCATAATCATAAAAAATGAAAGGTAATGGTCCAGCTTGACCCCCTCTGTTATTTCCATTTGAATGATATTGATCATTGTTTGTATGTCTGACAGCAAAAGTAAACAACATTCTACCTCTACCCGCTGAGAAAGGAATTTCCCATAATGACTCTCCACCTGCCTGAGTATTTTCTTCATTATATTTTCTCCATAAGCCCTCAAATGTAGGTTCTAAATGAGCAGTTCCACTATCGATAATCGATTTACATTCGTTGAATGCTAAAGTGTACATATTTTGTACAGAAAGTGCTGGATCATTACTTCTTCTAACTGCATCAGGATATTGTTGGTAACCAGACGCTGCTAAAGCTAATCTAGCTCTTAATCCTTTAACAAAAGCTTTATTTACACGTTCTACACTAGAAGTAGCAGTATTTCCATTTGGCCAAGGAACTAAATCGGAAGCTTCACCTAAATCTTGAATTAATTGTTTGTAAATAACATCTCTACTCGATTTTGGCAAGTATAAAGTTTCAGAAGAAATAGGCTCAAACCGAGCGGGTACATCGCCCCAAGCTTTTAATAAATCAGCATAATAAATTGCTCTCAAAGTAAGCGCTTCACCTAATAAATAACCTAATTCCGAACCTGATGTAGGGTTGCCATAGGTACGCAATCCTCGAATACAAATATTAGCTCTTTCAATACCTTGATACATTTTATCCCAAGCATTGTTAGAAGTATTCATTTGCGTATTATTTGGTAAGGCATTATAGTTACACAAAGTAGCATTATCGTTTGATGTAGATTCAGAAGCATTATACCATTCAATATCAGTATTCATTCCATACCAAGGTAAAAATCTTCCTCTGTAAGAATTGGTTTCACCAAATGGAACTTTTATACCATCTACAGCACCTTGTGCTAATCCTGGTGTTGAAAAAATCACAGATTCATCTAAGGTTGATAGCGTTTGAGAATCGAGATAATCATCGTCACAAGAAATTAAAAATGAACTTATGATTATTGCAAAAGCGACTATTTTATTTTTCATTTTACAATATTTTATTTATTAAAAAATTAAGTTTAATCCTAACAGAAGTTGTCTGCTTTTTGGATATGGTGAATAATCTACTCCAGGAGTATAAGGAGTTTGCCTTCTTGTAGATACTTCTGGATCAAAACCTGAATATTTTGTCCATACAAATACATTACTTACTGTACTATATAATCTTAATTTTGATATACCAATATTTTTCAACATATCTTGAGGTAAGCTATATCCTAAAGTTATTGTATTTAATCTTAAGAAAGAACCGTCTTCAACTGCCCAATCAGAGAAAACATAATTAGAAAATGGCGACCACATGGTAGTGTTGGCATTTAAGGCAGCTAATTGAGTAGGATCAGTAACTAAACTTCCAGTTGCAGGATCAATATTTGTCCATCGTGTTCCTTCAGCCATTGTCGTTAATAAATTTCTAAATTGTCCCCCATTAGGTGTTGCAGTAGAATGTTCAATTTTAGTAGCATTATAAATATCGTTTCCATAGCTCCAATTGAAACCCGCTGAAAAATCAAAGTTAGAATAATTAGCATTAATAACGATACCACCTGTATGTTTTGGATTTGCATTTCCTATGACAGTTCTATCATCTAAATTTACAACACCATCACCATTAACATCTTTTAGCTTCATTGAACCTGGTACTACAGTAGTTCCAATCACTGAAGAAGCATCGGCTACGCCACTTTTTAGCGTATAAGTTCCTCCAGCATAGTCAAAATCAGACACCTCATAACGACCATCACTTTGGTAACCAAACATTAAGCCTAAAGGTTGTCCTACATTTACAAGAAAATCATTATTTATAGCTGTAGAAGCCCATCTTGAAGGTGCTCCGAAATTATCTAAATCTCCTAAAGAATTGATATTGTTTTTATTAAGGCTAATATTAAATGCAAAACTTAAATTAAATTTGTCTTTTTTAATAGCATCTACATTTAATGAGGCTTCAATACCTTTGTTTTGAATTTCACCCATATTTCTGTATTGCGTATTATACCCTGTTCCAGGAATTGGGAAATTAATTAATAAATCATTAGTTAAGTTTTTGTATGTATCAAAAGTACCACTAATTCTTCCATTAAAAATTTCATAATCTACTCCTAAATTTTGTGTAGTAGTCGTTTCCCATTTTAAGTCTGGGTTTGCCAAAACATTTGATGCTGCCCAATAGCTATTTACATTATTTATCCAAGATGTAACCGAAGATTGAAATGGTTGAATGGTTTGCCCCACAGGAATATTGTTGTTACCAGCTTTACCATAACTAATTCTTACTTTTAACAGATTTAACCAGTCATATTCTTTTAAGAAATTTTCTTCTGAGATTTTCCAAGCGGCAGCAACAGAAGGGAAATATCCCCATCTATTTTTACCTAAGAATTTGCTAGAACCATCGGCTCTATAAGTAGCAGTTAATAAATATCTGTTTTTAAAATCATAATTAATTCTACCAAAAAAAGATAATAGTTTGTCTTCTGGTAAGTTGTAATTTTCAGTTGAAAATGGAACACCTTGTGTCGTTAAATTGATTGCATTTTCAAATGTAAAAAACTCAGGATATGCATGAATGGTATTAGTTAAAGTATTGGATTTAAAGTTAATTGTTTCCGCACCTAATAATACTTTTAAGCTATGATCTTTTCCTAAAGATTCTTTGAAATCATAATTTAAAGTTGTGGCGTTTCTAAATCTTTTATCTTCTCTATTACTGAAAATTAAAGCTGGCATACCTTGATCTTCAACTGCGGGAGCATTATTTACATAATAGGTGCTTTTTCCATAAAAACGATAATCTGAAAATTTATAATAATCTAAACCAAAATCTGTTGCTAATTGAATTTTATCAGTAATGTTCCATGAAATGCCTCCAAGCATGTTGAAGTTTCTTCTCAATTGACGTCTATTGTTATCTGCAACAGTAACATATGGATTTACTAAGTTACTGGCTAAGTCTTCATCTGTACTACTACTAGTTACACCTTCTATTTCAAATGGAGCATAGCCTATAAAATGTTTCATACGTGAATCTGCGGTAGATTTTTCGTTTTGTTCATTTGCTCCACCTCCATTAATTTCAGTATCTGAATAACGAACAGTATACGTTAAATTGATATCATCATTTGGTTTACTTTTTAATCGAAGGGCTAGATTGTCTCTTTTATAATCAGAACCAATCATAATTCCTTTTAAATTATAATGCGTGTAATTGAAATTATAATTTATTTTTTCAGAACCGCCACGAATTCCTAAATCATGATTTTGTACAATTCCTGTTCTTCCAAAAATATTATCTTGCCAATTAGTTGTTGGGGTATTATTATATTGACTAATATTTGACCATGGTCCTAAATAATCTTCAAAAGAAGTAAGATCATTGCTTAATAAAGCGTATTCATATTGCCAATTCACATAATCTCTCGAATTATTTATATCAAGCGTTTTACGTATTTTATTAAAACCAGTAAACGTATTATAGGTAACTTCAATTTTATCTCCTTTCGTTCCTGATTTTGTGGTAATTAATATTACACCATAAGCCCCTCTTGAACCATAAATAGCTGTAGATGAAGCATCTTTTAATACAGTTATATTTTCAATATTTGATGGAGAAATATCACTTATACTTGTAACAGGAAATCCATCAACAATATACAATGGAGAAGCATCTTGTGATAAAGAACCACCACCACGAACTCTAATATTGATTTCAGCATCTGGTGCGCCTTCTGTTGCAGAAATTTTTACTCCAGCTATTTGACCGGTTAAAGCTTCAGCTACATTGGTTACTGGTCTTTTAAGTATTTCTTCACTTGACACAGAAGCAACAGAACCTGTTAAATCTGCTTTTTTAGATGTACCATAACCAATAACAATAACTTCATCTAATTTTTTTGTATCTTGAACAAGGTTAACTGTTAGTTTACTTTGACCATTTACTTGTACTTCTTTTGTTTCATAACCTATGTAACTAAATACAAGTGTTGCATTTGGGTTACTTACTTCTATAACAAAAACACCATCAAAGTTTGTAGATTGACCATTTTTTGTTCCTTTTTCATAAATATTAACACCTGGAATAGGCAGTTTGTCTGAATTATCTATTACTTCTCCAGTAATTTTAATTTTTCCATTTTGAGCAAATCCATTTTGAGATAAGAATAAGGATAAGAACAACGCAATTAAATAGAGTTGCCTATTGGTTAATAAAATTTTCATCTTCATAATAAAATTTAGTTTAATTAGGGTTGTTGGTTATTTTTCTTTTGTTTATATAGGTGTCTATAAACGTTATATTACTTACATTTTTTAATGAAAAATCATTTTGAACAGTATCAACCGATACCTTTTTAAAATGTATATTTTCAATTATTGAGTTTTCTAAACCATCAGCTAGAATTACATATTTTCCTGAATTTTTAACCGTTACATCTTCTAAAAAAATATTTTTCACTTTTGGAATAAAATTCCCTTGTTGGTTTTCGTAAATACTATATTTTAAATTTATTTTTAAGAGTGCTTCTTTCACTTCTCCAACTTTCAAATTTTTAACATAAACGCCATCGACTATACCACCTCTTCTGGTATTAGTTTTAATACGGATAGCTCTTTCTAAGTTAGGGCTATCCATAGTACAATTTTGCACAAATACATTTTGAATACCTGCAGACATTTCACTACCAATTACAACACCACCATGCCCATCAATCATTTTACAATTTTGGACTACTATATTTTCACTTTTAATGCCTACTCTTCTTCCTTCTGCATCTCTACCAGCCTTGATTGCAATACAATCGTCACCTGTATTAAAAGTGCAATTTTTGATAATAACATTTTTAGAATATTCAGGATCGCAACCATCATTGTTTGGTCCGTGACTCGTAATAGCAACATGGTCAACAATTACTGAATTACATTTTATGGGATGAATAATCCAAAAAGGAGCATTTATAATGGTAACATCTTTAATTAAAACATTAGTACATTCAAAAGGTTCAATAAAGTTAGGACGCAAATAATGACCTTTACCAAATATTCTTTGATCTAAACCCACTTCATTTTGCCCCATGTGCATTAATGTGGGTAAATTTAAACTGTCTTTTTGAGACGGTTGCCCATCAATATATCCATAAGAATATCCTTCTGAAGTACTACCTTTCCAAGGCCACCAATTAGTTTCATTGGCTTGACCATTAAAAGTTCCTTTACCCGTTATGGCGATATTGTTTTTTTGATAGGCATAAATTAAAGGCGAATAATTAAGAAGCTCAATCCCTTCAAAAGAAGTATGTACTAGAGGATAATAATCATCAGGATTTGTTGAAAACAAAACTTCTGCGTTGTCTTCCAAATGTAAATTAACATTACTTTCTAAGTGAATTGCTCCAGTTAAGAATTTACCATTTGGTATTAAAACAACTCCTCCACCATTCCTCGAACATTTTTGAATTGCTTTTTCAATTGCATTAGTATTCAAAGTTTTTCCATCTGCTATTGCACCAAAATCGACTACATTAAAAACATCTGATTTAAATTGAGGTTCTGTAACATTCTTCAAAATATCATTTAAAATATCTGTATGTTTTTTTTCTTTAAGTACAGGAGTACTTTCTTTTTTATGATTGCAAGATTCTATTATAAAAATAAAAAGAATCAGACAGATTAGTTTTTGTTGGGTAAATGAAAATTTCATTTTTATATAATTAATTAAAAATATTTTACCGTAATCGATTACGAAAATAAATAAAAGACAATTACTAAACAAGTAAAATTTCATAAAAAATAAAAAAAACAGAAAATAATTGTTCAATGTATAATAATTGTATAAAATAATTATCATATTGATAGATTAAAAAATAATTGCTATATGTAATAATATGGTTATTTTTGTGTTTCTTTAACCTTTATAAAAATTGCTATTTTTAAATTAACTCTAGTTAAAGCGCATTAAACATAGATGAAGAAAAAGACCACCATTTACGATATTGCTAAAAAATTAAATATAACTGCAGCAACTGTATCGAGAGCACTTAATAATCAAAATGATGTAAGTGAAGCGACAAAAGAGCTTGTTTTAAAAACTGCTCAGAAAATGAATTATGAACAAAATAAATTAGCACTTGCACTTAAAAGTGGGAAAAGCAATAACGTTGGTGTTATTGTACCTCGTGTAGATAGTAATTTTTTTGGTTCTGTTATTAGAGGAATTGAACAAGAACTCAATCCACATGGCTATCATATCATTATTTGCCAAACCGATGGTAATGAAGTGAAAGAAGTCGATAATATTGAAGCATTATTAAACGCACAAGTAGATGGCATTCTCATTTCTACTTCTAGTAGTAAAAACTCTATATTTGAGCGTATTTTAAAAAAAGATGTTCCTTTAGTATTTTTTGATAGAAAAAAATCATTAAGCAATGTTAGTTCAGTTACAATTAATGATTTTAATGGAGGTTATAAAGCGACACAACACTTAATTGACACAGGTAGAACTAAAATTGCTCATTTTTCGGGTGATACCAATATCGAAATTTTCAAGGATCGGTTTTTAGGTTATAAACAAGCATTGTTAGATAACAATATCGATTACGAACCAAATTATGTAGTTCGTACAGAAAGTAATTTAGAAGATGGGAAAAAAGCGATTAAAAAATTACTTTCTATGAAAAATCCACCTGATGCTTTATTTTCAGCGAGTGATTTTGCTGCTTTAGGTGCAATTCAACAATTAAAAGAAAAAGAGATTAAAATACCAGAAGATTTCTCTGTTATTGGCTTTAGTAATGAACCTTTTACCAAATTTATGGAACTATCTATTAGTACGATAGATCAGTTTCCAAGAGAAATGGGTAAAATGACTGCCAAAGTCTTTTTAGAACAAATAAATAATACAGAAAAAGTAAAAATTGAAAAGAAAGTTATTTTAGAACCTGAGTTAATTATTAGAAAATCAACTAGTAGTAATGCATAAAAAAAAGCCGTTTAATTTGTTAAACGGCTTTAATAATTTATAGTGAAACTCCTCTTTTCCAAGGAATAAAATCATTCTGATTTAAAAGTTTAGCTTTTGTAATTGTTTTTCCACTGGCTACATCAATAATAAAATGGAGCATTTCCTCTCCCATTTCTTCAATAGTCTTTTCTCCTCTAATAATGGCACCAGTATCTATATCTATAATATCGGGCATTTTTTGTGCTAATTCTGAGTTGGATGAAACTTTAATTATAGGTGCAATAGGGTTGCCAGTTGGTGTTCCTAAACCTGTAGTGAACAAAACTAAAGTAGCACCAGAACCCACCATAGCTGTTGTACTTTCTACATCATTTCCTGGTGTATTTAATAAATTTAATCCTGCTGTGGTAACATATTCTCCATAGTCTAAAACATCGCAAACGGGAGAAGTTCCTCCTTTTTTAGCTGCTCCTGCTGATTTCATTGCATCAGTAATTAAACCATCTTTTATATTTCCAGGTGAAGGGTTCATATCAAAACCAGAACCAGCATCTACAACTGATTTTTCAAAAGCTTTCATTAATTTTAGAAATTTTTCTCCTTTTTCCACTTTTACACAACGGTTTACCAGTTCTTGTTCGACACCACATAATTCAGGAAATTCAGATAAGATAGCTGTGCCACCTAAAGCTGCTAATAAATCGGAAACATGACCTAAAGTTGGATTAGCGGAAATACCTGAAAAACCATCAGAACCACCACATTCTAAACCAACTCTTAGTTTAGATAAAGGCGCTGATTTTCTTTCTATTTTATTGGCTTCCTTAATAGCTTCAAATGAATCTTTAATTATAGCTGATAACATTTCATCAACGGTACCCATTTTTTGTTGTTCATAAATAATAATAGGTTTCTTAGAGTTAGGATTAATGATTTGTAACGCTTGTTTAAAAATTTCAATTTGCAAATTTTGACAACCTAAGCTCAATACTGTAGCACCAGCAACATTAGGATTATTTACATAACCTGCTAATAATTTGGCTAATAATTCAGAATCTTGTCTTATGCCTCCACACCCGCCTTGATGTGTAATAAATTTAACATCAATATTTTCAAAAACATTCTCAGTAATCGTTTCTTCGTCAGCAGATGCACCACTATTTACTAAAGAACGCAACAACATCTGATGTTTATTAACTTTATGTTTTAAAAGTTCTTTTTCGAATACTTCTTTTAAAATTTCAATATTTCTATTTTCACAAAAAACCAAAGGAAAAAACAACCAAACGTTTTCTGTTCCTACTTGTCCATCTTCACGATGATATCCTAGAAAGGTTTTATCTTTCCATTTCTCAATATTTGGAGCAATCCAAGAAATGGAACCTGTTTTTCCGAATACTTTTTCACTTTGATGCGTAACATTAATCGTAGTTAAGACTTCACCTTTTTTAATTGGAGTATTGGCTTTACCCACTAAAACACCATACATAATAATTCTATCCCCTTTTTCAAAATCTTGTGACGCAATTTTATGTTTTGCTTTCACTGATTTTGTAATTGTAATTGTAGTACCTTCAAAAGTTACTTTTTCACCCTCATTTAAATCGACAAGGGCAACAATAACATTGTCAGAAGGATGTACTTTAATTAATTGCTTTTGCATGATTACCTTCTTAAGAATTGAATTTCATTTTAAAATTTTGAAAGCCAATTTCAATTCCATTGGTTTCAATTTCGGTTAGAGCTGACAAAACAGCTTCTGCTAATCCTTTTACTTCTAGTAAATTATATTCCCAAAAATCTTCATTTTCTAAAGTAGCATGAACAATTTTAGGTAAGTCATTAGTATCCCAAAGTGTGCTAAAAAAGGATATGATTTCAGCGTTATCATTAATTGGCAAAGCTTTTCCGTTCCAATCGCCCTTATAGAATTGGATTAAACAAGCCAATGAAAAAGTGAGATGTAAAGGTAGTTCTTGATTATTGGTAACATATGTTAATAGACTTGGCAACACTCTTACTTTAAATTTTGAAACCGTATTTAAGGCAATATCTGATAATTTATGGATGATAAATGGATTTCTAAAACGATCCATTACCTCTTCTGCATAATTTGCAATTTCAGTAGGATTCATGTCAAGCGTAGTGTTAATTTCACCGATTACTTCATTAACAAAGTTTCCTGTAAATGTACCGTCTACTGTTTCTCTTACTGTTTCATTTCCATATAAAATAGAGAAAGGTACCATGGCTGTATGGGCTCCATTTAGTATACGAACTTTTAAGGTTCTAAACTCTTGCATATCCTCCACAATTTTCACATTCAAATCGGTTTTATGAAATGGTAACTTTTGTTTTAAAGCTTCATCTCCTTCAATTACCCAAAGAAAGAAAGGTTCTGCTGTAACAATTAAATTATCGGAATAATCTAGTTTATTATTGTATTCTTCTATTTCATTTTTTGGATAACCCGGAACGATTCTGTCAACTAAAGTATTGTGATAAGTACAAGCTTCTAATAACCATGTTTTGAATGCGTTATCCAAATTCCATAAATCACAATACTGCAATAAAATATTCTTTAAAGTAGCTGCATTATAATTTATTAATTCACAAGGTATAATGGTTACTCCTTTGCTAAAATCACCTTTGAAATGTTGAAATCTTTCGTGCAATAAAATGGCTAATTTTGCAGGGAAAGAAGCCGGAGGTTGCATAGTTGATAAATCGCTATCTACAAATTCGATTCCTGCTTCAGTAGTATTTGAAATTATAAATTGCAACTCTTCTTCTTTGGCTAAAGCTATAAAACTCTTAAATTCGGTGTAAGGATTGATCCCTTTTATTACATTTTTAATTAAAGTTATATCTTGAATTTTTTCTCCTTTCTTCACGCCATTCATGAATAAAGTATATAATCCATCTTGATCATTTAGCATATGTACTAAACCACCTGCAAGGGGCTGTACCACTGCAATACCAGCATTAAATTCGAGTTCCGTATTCAATCTTTGAAAAGCATAATCTACAAAGGCTCTTAAAAAATTACCTTCACCAAACTGTACCACTTTGATAGGAAAAGAAATTGGTTCTTGTATGCTTGCTCTATTTAATTTTTGTTTTATTGTATTTTCCATTTCTTTAAAATTTACTTTTTATTTATAAAGTAATTATAGGTTCATTTATAAATCAGTTATCGGACTGTATTTCGGAACCAAAGTTTTCATTACCATCCAACCAATTAGATAACATACTGCACAGATAGAAAAAATAATGAAATATCCAGCTTCGATTCCTTTAAATCCAAGGAATACCATGTTTGTGTTTTCGCTAAAATCAAATAATACTCCTGATCCTTTATTGATTAATGTAGAACCTAATCCACCTGCTAGACCTCCAATTCCAGTTACAGTTGCGATGGCTTTTTTAGGGAACATATCGCCTACAGTTGTAAAAATATTGGCGGACCATGCTTGATGCGCTGCTCCAGCAATACCAATTATAATGACAGGAATCCAATAGGTATAATGTCCTAAAGGTTGTGCTACCAATGCTAATAGTGGAAAAAAAGCAAAAATTAGCATGGCTTTCATTCTTCCTTCGTAAGGATTCATTCCTTTTTTATCTACAAAATAGGTTGGTAACCAACCTCCTACAATTGAAACTAACGTAATCGTGTATAAAATAAATAGTGGAAATGCAGCTTCAGTGGAATCCATTTGATATACTGAACTTAAATATGCTGGCGTCCAAAATAAGAAAAACCACCAAACACCATCGGTCATAAATTTTCCAAAAGCAAATGCCCAAGTTTGTTTGTATTTAAAACATTCTAGTAAAGATGGTTTTTTAGAAGATTCCGGAACATATCCTTCTATTTTACTATCGGAAATGGTATCTTGTTGTATATATGCTAATTCAGCTGCACTAACTCGCCGATGTTTTTCAGGTTTCTCGTAAATAAATATCCAAAATCCCATCCAAACAAATCCTAAAGCCCCAATAATTATAAAAGCCATTTCCCAGCCGTAAGCTTTTGCAATAAACGGAATAGTCGCTGGAGCTAATAAAGCCCCAACAGTTGCTCCAGCATTAAAAATACTAGTAGAAAAAGCCCTGTCTTTTTTAGGAAAATATTCAGCTGTTGTTTTAATGGCAGCAGGAAAATTACCCGCTTCACCTAGAGCAAGAACAAATCGAGAAAAAATGAATAAAGTAACACTTACTGATATTACTAATCCTGTATCATTAATGGTTGCAATACTATCTTTAGCTTCTTGAAAACCAACAAACCAACTTCCTGTAATGTATCCTGAGGTTGCTATACCTGCAAAAGCATGTAAACAAGCTCCTACAGACCAAACACCTATTGCCCATAAAAATCCTTTTTTGGTATCCATAAGATCCACAAAACGACCAGCAAACAACAAGGATATAGCATAAAATATTGAAAATAATGCAGTTATGTTTCCGTAGTCGTTATTTGTCCAATGAAACTCTGGAGCGATGCTATCTTTCCAAGTTAAAGAAAGTACTTGTCTATCCAAGTAATTTATCGTAGTTGCAAAAAATAGAAGTCCACAAATGGTCCATCTAAAATGGGTTGTCTTTTTTGGAGTTATTTCACTCATAATATTTTGTATTTAGCTCTATGTTTTTAATTGATAGTATTATTTTCTTATTTTTTGAATGATTGCCAAAGTATTTTTTACTTGATTGGTAAGTATTGTATAGTCTTGATTATTAATAATTTCATTTGAAATTAATTGAGAACCTATTCCCACACAAGTAACACCAGCTTGAAACCAACTGGTTAAGTTTTCTTCATTTGGAGAAACACCTCCAGTAGGCATAATAGCTGTCCATGGTTGGGGTGCCAAAGCACTTTTAACAAAATTGGGACCGTAGATATCACCTGGAAATAGTTTTACAATTTCACAGCCTAGTTCTTCTGCTTTGGCTATTTCTGTTAAAGATCCACAACCTGGAGACCATAAAACTTTTCTTCGGTTACAAACGATTGCAATATCTTCTCTTAAAACAGGAGTTACAATAAAATTTGCTCCCAATAACATATATAAAGATGCTGCTGCTGCATCCGTTACTGAGCCTACACCTAAAATCATTCCTGGTAATTCTTTTGTAGTATATTGTATTAATTCTGTAAAAACATGATGTGCAAAATCACCTCTTGAAGTAAATTCAAATAAGCGCGCACCACCATCATAGCAAGCTTTTACTACTTTTTTACAAATTTCAATGTCTGCGTTATAGTACAATGGTACTAAGCCCGTTTCTTTCATTTTCTGAAATACTTCAATACGAGTAAATTGAGCCATAACTATTTTATATTTTTTAATAAATTTTCGAAAATGGATAAACAATAGGTTTTAGACACGCTATTCCTTTCTTCTTTTTGAATTTGTATACACGCTACTGGAATATTTTTATTGGGAGCATGTTTATAACGGATAATTTTTTCGTCAAATGCTGAAAAAACGATTGCCGCATCCACACTTCCATCATTTACATCGTACAAATATTCGGTCACTTTATTAATTTCTTCGAAAGATTGAAATAACATAATTCGATATCCGAATTTTGAAGCACTTAATTCTAATTCACAAAGAATATCACTATAAATTGAGTCATTTATTTTAGGTACAATAACCGCTACAATATAAGATTTACAACCTCGAAGCGCTAGAGCATTTTTATTAGGCTTATAATTGATTTTACAAGCATAATCTTGAATTATTTTTTTGGTATCGTGATTGATATCATCTTTATCATTCAAGGCTTTAGAAACCGTTGAAATTGAAAAACCTGTTAAATGTGATATTTTCTTTAATGTAATCATCTTTTTAAATTTAAAGCTATTTAACGAGATACTTTTGCGGAACCATCTCCTTCAATAATATGCTCTATTTCTTCTAAAGTAGCTAAATTATAATCGCCCACAATTGTATGTTTTAAACAGCAAGCTGCAACCGCAAATTCTAATGTTTTTTGATTCTCAAAGGATGGATTCAATAATCCATAAATTAATCCTCCCATAAAGGCATCACCTGTACCTACTCTATCGACAACTGGTGTAACTTCTTTAACTGCTGCTTTATAAATTTTTTCCCCATCATATAAAATACCTCCAATTTTTTGATGAGATGCGTTAATGGAATAACGTAAGGTGGTCGCTGCAATTTTTAAATTTGTACAATGATCAAAAAGCTTTTCATATAAACTAGGTAATGTATTTTCATCTGCATAGTTTGGAGCTACTTTTTCTTTTCCCAACATAAAATAAGCTGTGTCTATATCTCCTAAAATAACATGACAATATTGAAGTAATTCAGGCATAATATCAGCTGGAGTTTTACCATATTTCCATAATTTAGAGCGATAGTTTAAATCACAAGAAATAGTTAGTCCTAATTTATGAGCCGTTTTAATAGCTAACAAACATTCATCAGCGGCATTTTGTGAAATTGCAGGAGTAATACCACTCCAATGAAACCATGTTTTTCCCGTTAGAATTTTTTCCCAATCAAAAGTTCCAGGTTGTATGGTTGCAATTGCACTATTAGCTCTATCATAAACGACATTACTGCCTCTATTTCCCGCTCCTGTTTCTAAAAAATAAATACCTAATCGATCACCACCAAAAAGAACATTTTCAGAAGTAACATTCATTTTACGCATTTCTTTTAAGGCACAATGTCCTATTTCATTGTCTGGAATGCGAGTTACAAATTCTGCCTCAATACCATAATTCGCTAACGAAACAGCAACATTAAATTCACCACCACCATAAGATGCAGCAAAGCTTTTCGATTGGCTGAATCGCAAATGTCTTTCAGTAGACAAACGCAACATAATTTCTCCAAAACTAACTACCTTATTCATTTCTTTTTTTCATTAGTAATAAAATCGTTTCTCATAGGGTGAAAAACATCAATTAAAATTCCTGCTTCTTTACAAATCACACCGTGCATAACATTGGATGGAATAAAAAAAGAATCGCCACCTTGTAATGTTTTCGTTTCATTGGCTATAATAACCTCAAACACACCTTCCGTAATATAAGTCGTTTGTATATGAGGATGCGAATGTATTGTACCAATGCCACCTGTTTCAAATTGAACTTTTAGCATCATCATATTTTCATCAAAACCCATTATTTTTCTTTGTATTTTATCGGTTACATATTCCCAACTGATACTATCATCATTAAAAAATAGTGTTGTACTTGACATGCTTTTAAAAATTAAAATATTCTTTGGCATTATGATAACTAATATCGGCTACCATTTTACCAATCCACTCCATTTCATTTGGCAATTCACCTCTTTGAATTTCATCTCCTAAAAGGTTACATAAAATTCTTCTAAAATATTCATGTCTTGGGAAAGATAAAAAGCTTCTAGAGTCGGTTAACATACCTACAAAACAACTAATTAACCCCATGTTGGATAAGGCATTCAATTGTTTAGTCATTCCATCTTTTTGATCTAAAAACCACCATCCCGATCCAAATTGCACTTTCCCTTTTATACTTCCATCATTAAAATTACCAATCATTGTTGCCATTACTTCATTATCAGATGGATTCAAATTATAAATAATTGTTTTTGTCAATTTATCATTACTATCTAAAGCATTTAAAAAGGCCGATAATTTTTGAGCTTGTGCATAATCCCCAATGGAATCCCAGCCTGTATCTGGCCCTAAAATGCGATGCATGCGTGTGTTATTATTTCGTAAAGCTCCTAAATGAAATTGTTGCACCCAGCCTAATTCATAATAAGATTCTGATAAAAACAATAAAATAGCACTTTGAAATTTTAAAATTTCTTCCTGATTTAAAACACCGTTTTGACGCTTTCTTTTGAAAATAGAATCAATCTCAGTTTCTGTAAAATTTTCAAAATAGATATGCTCTAAGCCGTGATCAGAAAGTTTACAGCCGTTTTCATTAAAATAATGCATTCTTTTTAGAAGCGCTTCACATAAATTAGTGTACGAATTAATTTCTATTCCTGAAACAGTAGCCAAAGTATCTAAGTAATCATTATAACCTTCATTTGATATTAAAATAGCTTTATCAGGTCTAAAGGCAGTACTCACTTTTATTTCAAAATTACTTTTTGCTAATTGTCTATGGTAATTTAAATTATCAATTGGATCTTCTGTAGTACAAACAAACTCTGCATTTACTTTGCGTAATAAATTTTGGGTACTAAAAGCATTAGTTTTTATTTTTTCGGTTGCTTCATCATAGATTTGATTTGCTGTTCTCTCATTTAATAATTGGTAGATGTCAAAATAGCGTGCTAACTCTAAATGTGTCCAATGATACAAAGGATTTCGCATAGTATATGGAACGGTTTTTCCCCATTGTTGAAACTTCTCTCTATCGGTAGCATTACCTGTTATAAATTGTTCATTAATTCCTAATGTACGCATGGCTCTCCACTTATAATGATCACCATTAATCCAAACTTTAGTTATATTTTCAAAAATATGATCTTCAGCAATTAATTGAGGAGATAAATGATTATGATAGTCAATAATAGGTTGGTTTTTAGAGTAGTTATGATATAACTCTTCTGCATATTTATTTTCTAATAGAAAATTATCGTGTATAAATTTAGTATTCATTTTTATAAAATTATTCTTCGTTTGAAGGTTTACCGATAGTTGCTAAAATGCCACCATCTACATATACAATTTGACCATTTACAAAGTCACTAGCTTTTGAAGCTAAAAAAACAATAGTTCCAGCTAAATCTTCAGGATTTCCCCATCGTGCAGCTGGAGTTCTGTTAATAATAAAATCATTAAAGGGATGTCCGTCTACACGAATAGGTTCTGTTTGTGAAGTGGCAAAATAACCTGGTCCAATTCCATTGACTTGGATGTTATATTTTGCCCATTCGGTAGCTAAATTTTGCGTAAGCATTTTTAACCCTCCTTTTGCTGCAGCATAAGCAGAAACCGTATTACGACCTAATTCACTCATCATAGAACAGATATTGATAATTTTTCCTTCTTTTCGTTGAATCATTTGTTTAACGACTAATTGAGACATTATAAAAGGCCCAACTAAATCTACATCAATTACTTTCCTGAAATCGGAAACTGGCATAGTAACCGCTAATTCTCTTTTTATTATTCCAGCATTATTAACTAAAATATGTATGTCGCCTAATTCTTTAGCTATAATAGAAAGGTATTTAGCTGCATCCAACTCATTGGTAACATCAAATAAATAGCCTGATGCAATATATCCTTTGCTTTTATAATGATTTAAAGCTTCTTCCATTTTAGAAGAGGTTGTTCCAGTAATCACTAACTCAGCACCTGCATTAGCTAAACCTTCCGCCATAGCCATACCTAATCCATGAGTACCACCAGTTATTAAGGCTCTTTTTCCAGTTAGATCAAATAATTTCATCTTATTTTAGTTGATTAGGTGCTACAATATCCATATCTCCGTAGTCTAAATTTTCACCTGCCATTCCCCAAATAAAGGAATAGTTAGACGTTCCAGAACCCGAATGTATCGACCACTCTGGAGATAAGACAGCTTGATTATTTTGTAAGAATATGTGTCTTGTATGTTCAGGTTCACCCATAAAGTGAGCTATTGTTTGTCCTTCTTCCAAATCAAAATAAAAATAAGCCTCCATCCTTCTATTGTGCGTATGTGCTGGCATTGTGTTCCAAACATTACCTGTTAATAGCTCTGTTAATCCCATTTGAACTTGACAGGTTTCTACCACGCTGTTTACGATTAGTTTATTTATGATTCTTTTATTAGCATATTTTTCTTCACCTAAATGCACAATTTCAGCATTTTCTTTGGTAACCTTTTTAGTTGGAAAATGTTTATGAGCTGGTGCAGAATTAATGTAAAATAAAGCTGGTTTTTCTTCCATACTAGCAAACAAAACAGAGACTGCTCCAGACCCAATATATAAAGCTTCTTTTTTATTTAATTCATATTCTTTTCCATCCACACTTATTTTTCCTTTTCCTCCAACATTAATAATTCCTACTTCTCTTCTATCCAAAAAATTTTCTGATTTTAAATAAGGAATGGTCTTCAATTGTAGGCTTTTAGTGACTGGCATTATCCCTCCTACAATATACCGATCATACATGGAGTATGTTAATCGAATTTCATCAGGGAGAAATAAATTTTCAATTAAAAAATGTCTTCTTATTTCATCAGTATCATATTTCCTAGCATCTACTGGATGTGCTGCGTATCTAAAATCTGTTGTAATCATTTAATTTTTTTTCGTAATCGATTACGTAAAAGTAATATATTTTTCTTAAAAAAATAATTTTTTGAAAAAATAATCTCATTTTTTAACAGATACTATAAAATATAATCTCATTTTTTATCATTTAAATCAACTGCTACTCTAATTAACTGTAAAGAATTGATTCTATAAAAATATTATATTAGAAATAATAAGTTACATAAAAATGCCTATATTTAATTGTTCAATTGAGACTTAGTTTATGAAAAATGCAATAGCAGAAAGAATACATGATTTTCTAAAGAAATTTCATCCTTTTAAAAGTATTGATGAAGATAATTTATTAGAGATAGCTCAAAATATTTCAGTTTTATATTTAGAAAAAAATGATTATTTATTTAAGGTAAATGATAATACACATGATTTTTTTTATGTGGTTGCTTCTGGTGCTATTGGATTGAGTATTACCTCAGATTCTGATGATGTTTTAATAGATAAATGTGATGAAGGTGATGTTATAGGTTTGCGTCCCTTTTTTGCAAAGGATAACTATTTAATGAATGCTAAAGCTCGTGAAGAGTCTATTGTATACGCCATTCCAATCGATGTTTTCAAACCAATTGTGATTAAAAACACTAAAGTTTTAGAGTTTTTATTGCAAAGTTTTGCGTCAAATACTAGAAATCCATTGGATAAAAATAATAAAGGGAAATTACTTTCAGAAAATGTAATTTATGATGATTCTTCAAATGAAATTCAGTATTATCAGCCTATTCATTACACTAAGAATCCAGTAACTGCTTCTACATTAGATATTGTAAGACACGTAGCACAAACGATGTCTAGTAAAAAAATTGGAAGTATTATTATTCATGAAAACAGATTACCTGTTGGTATCTTAACCGATAAAGATTTACGATCAAAAATAGCAACGGGTCTTTATCCTATTGATACTACGATAGAAAAAATAATGTCATCTCCAGTTATTACTGTGGCTGAAAATATTTCGGTTGTAGAGGCGCAAATGATGATGTTAAAACACAATGTAGGTCATTTATGCGTTACCAAAGATGGAACCAATCTTTCAGAGATTAAAGGAATAATTTCCGAGCATGACATTGTAGTGGCACAGGCAAACAATCCTGGAGTTTTACTAAGGCAAACCCGAAGAGCACAAAATACGACCGATTTAAAAAATATAAGAGACAAAGTAACCGATTTAATTCAGCATTCAATAGATAAAGATATCCCTATTTATCATATTTGTTCGATTGTAGGTGAAATTAACATTGCCATTACTAAAAGAGCTATTGAACAAGCCGTTGAAAAAATAGGTATTTCACCTCCTACTCGTTTTACTTGGTTAAATGTAGGTAGTCAAGGTAGGAAAGAGCAATTATTATTTACAGATCAAGATAACGCTTTGATTTTTGAAGAAGTTAGTGATGAACGTTATGATGAAGTAAAAAATTATTTTTTGAATTTAGCCGATATTGTTACCAAAAAACTAAATAAGATTGGATATGAATTTTGCCCAGCAAATATGATGGCTAGTAATCCAATGTGGTGCAAATCGGTGAGCGAATGGCAAAGTCAGTTTTATAGTTGGATTCATTCACCAGGAGAAAAAGGAATTTTAATGTGTACCATTTTTTTTGATTATGATTTAGTTTATGGAGATGAAAATTTAATGCATGCTATAACCGATACGATTCTAAAAGAAACCCATGACAATCAATTATTTTATGCATATTTAGGAGCTAATGCTTTAGAAAACCCTGCTCCATTAGGCTTTTTTAGACAATTTTTAGTTGAAAATGACGGAGAACATAAAGATACCTTTGACATTAAATCAAGAGCATTGCTTCCACTTGTTGATGCTGCTCGAATTTTAATTTTAAGTGTAGGCATACGAAATATAAATAATACAGCGTTGCGTTTTGCAAAATTAGCGGAAATTGAACCTCAAAATGAGATTGTATATAAATCTTGTGAAGAAGCTTTTTTGGAGTTATTAAAGTTTAGAACTGAAGAAGGTTTAGCACATGCTTCTGATGGTAGGTATTTGAATTTAAAAGAATTAACAAAATTAGATAAAGTAAAACTTAAAAATGATTTTCAACCTATTAATGATGTACAAGAAATAATCAAAAACCGTTTTAAATTAACTTATTTTACCTAATATGAAATGGCCATTTTCCACTATTATTAAAAACTACCCTGAGTATTGGAAAGAATATCTTACTCATTTTGAAGTAAAAAGCAATGAAAAAAGATATGTTGTTTTTGATTGTGAAACGACAGGATTGGATACTAATATGGATAGAATGCTGTCTATTGGTGCCATTGCAATTGTAAATAATCAAATAGTTATTAATGATTATTATGAATGCTTTATTGCTCAATCTATTTTTAATGCTGAAAGTGTTCCCATTCATGGTATTTTAAAAGAAGGGAAAGAAGAAAAAATTACTGAAGAAGAAGCAATCGTTTCTTTTTTAGATTTTATAAAGAACGCCACATTAGTAGGTCATCATATTGCATTTGATATTGATATGATTAATGAAGCTTTAACAAGATTAAACGCTGGTAGATTAAAAAATCAGTATATGGATACAGATATTATGTATCAAAGATTAAAATATTTACCTGAAGAACAGCATACTTCTTTGGATGAACTCTGTCATATTTATAACATCAGGAAAACTGCTAGACACACTTCCTCAGGAGATGCTTATATTACAGCATTACTTTTTTTAAAATTAAAACGAAAATTAGACATTTAATTACATAATTAACCGCACACCACCTAATTCTTCAATTTTATAAGGAAATTTATCACTTGGTGAAGCTATAAACATAAAATTTACTGGAATTTTCCATTTTTTGGACAATTCGTTAATTAATCTTGGCCCAAATTCCCCTTCAATTTCAATAAAATCGATTTTAATTTCTGGATATTCTCTATCTAAAAATGCAATGTCATTTTTTAAACGTTCTGAAGCTGTTTCA
This sequence comes from Flavobacterium sp. J27, assembly GCF_004303025.1. Taxonomy (GTDB): domain Bacteria; phylum Bacteroidota; class Bacteroidia; order Flavobacteriales; family Flavobacteriaceae; genus Flavobacterium. Next base: position 305,485 of record NZ_PJQW01000002.1, read on the forward strand.
TTTGGTTTTACCACAGTTACAATCTTAATTCTTTTGGTTTGTTCATTTTCTTTAATATATAACATCACAATATTCAGATGTTCTAAATCGTCATTTTTGGTAAAGAAAACAAATTCTTGTATAATAATACTATTAATTAGATTAATAATACTGTTGTTAAAATATTTAAAAACACTTAAAATAGCTTTTAAAATAATAATTCTTCGAAGCATAAAAATGATAAAACCAATGGTAACTAAGAAATAAGGAAGAAACACCTGAATATTACTTGGCAGATTGTCTTTTGGTTTCATCAAAATATTACCTGCTAGCGCTATTAATACTGCAGAAATTGCAATTAAAACAGCAATCCAACTTGCTTTTTCTGGTCTAGGTAATTTTGCTCGTTTAAGTTTCATTAAAACATTTCCAAAACCAAATAATGCCATTACCGAAAGAAATGAAATGGTATATACACCTGCTAATAATTTTACATTTCCATTAGTAATTAATAATACAGAAACACTTAAAATAAAAAACAATACGATGATTCGATACGAACTACCTCTTTTATTCTTTTTAAGTAACGCATTTGGTAAAATTCGATCGAGTGTCATGCGTTCTAATAAGCCAGAAACACCAACATAACTAGTTAAAACGGCTCCACTTAATACCAAAACAGCATCAATTGCAATTAGAGTACCAATCCATTTTCCTCCAACAAATAGCCCCATTTCAATTAATAATGTATTCTGAAATGCATCACTTTGCAACATATTCATAGAAAAAATGCTCAAGGCAAAAAATGCCATTAATGGATTAATGATACTTACCACAATCCACATATTACGCAACGTTTTAGGGAAAATGCCTTTCTTTTGTTCTTCGACAAAATTAGCCGAACTTTCAAAGCCAGATACACCTAACATAGAGGCTGAAAAGCCAAAAAAAACGGCCATTACAATACTGCCTTGTGTGGGTAAGTTCCAATTTTCTACAAATTGGTGAAACCCATTAAAAATAAAATAATTAATAATAAAAAAAGTTAAAATAACTAAGGAGGTTAAATGAAAAATAAAAATTCCGATAGCTACTTTTGAAGATTCTGAAATACCACCAATTACTAAGGCTGCAAAAATGGCTAATAAAACAATTGTAGCTAAAAGAACAGGCATTTGTGGTACTAAATGGTGTAAATAATGCATGGCTTCATTAGCAGAAATAACAGCTGTAGCCATATAAGACAATAAGGTAAGTGTCGCTGCAACAGAAGCTAATTGTTTACTGGTTGTATTTAATAGTGCATTGTAAGCACCTCCATTTAATGGTAAAGCACCCACAACTTCACCATATATTTTTCGAAATAAAAATAATACAAATGCCACAATTAAAAGGGTAATCCAAGCATACTGACCGGCATAGAATATAGATAGTGCGCAAACATAAAGAACAGATGAACTAATATCATTTCCACAAATCGCAGTTGAAGCTAACTCTCCTAATTTTTTTATTTTAGATGGTGACATTTTAGTTTTTCGTATTATTTTAATAAATAAAGTGGTCAAAAATAATAGGAGAAAGTTACTAAAAATTAAACGAAAACCACCTTTTTTACTATTATCTTTTGTACAAATTATAGTATTAATTTATTTTAATATTCTTTTTTGAAAGTGATACCCTAAAATAGAATAGCCTTGATTGAAATAGAATTTATGAGATCTAGAATTTTGTACATAGGTATTTAATTCTATGGTATTACATTGGTTTTCAATAGCCCATTTTTCAATAAATTCCACTAAAACCGCTCCATATCCTTTTGAATGATAGGATTTATCCAATATAACATTGTCTATTTCAATTTGTTTTCCGCAATAAATACGAACCATTACCCATGCGCAAGTTATTCCAATTAATTTATTATCTAGATATAAACCAAAACAAATGTAATTTGGAAACTGAAACATTTGTTCTTGTCGTTCTTTAATAGTAGTCCATTCTAAATCAGGATTGAGTTGATGCAATAAAATACTTACTTCATCCGATAAAGTATCTTTTACTATTTTTGCTACAATTGATTCTTTCATAAAAGTTAGATTATTACTTCGTTTTTTATTTCTGCAATAATTGATTTTAACATAGATGGTACAATTTTCTTATGGAAAATTTTTACAGGTAAAAAATAGAGTCTTCCAAAATTATTATGATAAATAACGGTTGTTGTAATATAGATTTCTTTTGAAAAAGCATCGTTCTCTAAAGATTTTAAAAGCAAGGAAACTCTGAAGTTTAAATGTTTGTCATCTTCCCCAATTAGGATTTCATTTTGATTGGATTCAAAGACTTTAAAAAGTCCAATTTGTTCATTGGGTACTCCTTTTAAAGAAGCTATTAATTGTTCTTTATCAGTAACATTTGTACTTATTTTTAATCCAAAAAGAGCAACTATTTTATTTCGTAATGCAAACAAATTAGAAATCCATTTTGGGCCTGAACTAAAAAAAGCTTTTAAAAGATCTAAAGGTGTTATTTTATTTTGTTTATCTACAATAGTTCCTCGAAAACTATCTACATAATCGTAATCTTTATTTTTTTGAAACAATAACGATTCTTTCGGATACGCTACCTCTTCTATTTTCATTGGATTAAAGTTATTAACTAATAAACAGAATAAAAGGTTGCTTAAAATGAAACAACCTTTTACTTTATATTTAGGAATGTAGTTTATATTTTTCCATTCTTAATTTCTTCTACTATTTCGGGGTTTAGTAACGTAGTTATATCTCCAAAATTACCATCTTCGCCTTCTGCAATTTTACGTAAAATTCTGCGCATAATTTTTCCTGAACGGGTTTTTGGTAAACCACTTACAAATTGTATTTTATCTAATTTAGAAATTGGACCTATTTTATCTGCAATCAAGTTATTAATCTCATTTCTAAGATTGTCTTGGTTTCTGCTTTCTCCGGATTCTTTTAAGATTACAAAACCATATAAAGCATTCCCTTTAATATCATGTGGGAAACCTACAATTGCACTTTCAGCAACAGCTTGATGTTCATTAATAGTGTCTTCTATAGGTGCTGTTCCTAAATTATGTCCGGAAACAATAATCACATCGTCTACCCTACCAGTAATTCGATAGTACCCTACTTCATCTCGCAATGCGCCATCACCTGTAAAATACTTCCCTGGGTAAGCTGAGAAATAAGTTTGTTTATAACGCTCGTGATCGCCCCAAATTGTTCTTGCCATCGATGGCCAAGGGAATTTGATACACAAACTTCCGGTAACCTGATTGCCTTCAATTTCATTGCGCAATTCATCCATTAAAACAGGTTGGATTCCGGGTAATGGTAAGGAAGCATAGGTAGGTTTTGTAGGCGTTACAAATGGTATTGGAGAAATCATGATACCACCTGTTTCTGTTTGCCACCATGTGTCAACAAGAGGGCATCTTTTTCCTCCTACGTGATCATTATACCAATGCCAAGCTTCTTCATTGATAGGTTCTCCTACTGATCCAATTACTTTTAAGCTACTTAATGGAAATCCTTTTACATAATCTACACTTTCTTTTGCTAATGCTCTAATGGCTGTTGGTGCTGTGTAAAACTGTGTGACTTTATGTTTTTCAATAACTTGCCAAAAACGACTAAAATCAGGATATGAAGGTACCCCTTCAAACATAACTGTAGTTGCCCCATTTAATAAAGGACCATATACAATATAAGAATGACCAGTAATCCAACCGATATCTGCGGTACACCAATACACATCATTTTCTTCATAATTGAATACATTTTTAAATGTGTAAGCCGTGTAAACCATATAACCAGCAGTAGTATGAACCATTCCTTTTGGTTTACCTGTAGAACCAGAAGTATATAAAATAAATAATGGGTCTTCTGCATCCATAATTTCAGCTACATGATTATCTAATGCTTCGTCTAAAAGAGGTTGCAACCACAAGTCCTTTCCTTCTTTCATCGCTACATTTTCATTTGTTCTTTTTGCTACTAAGACTTTTTCAACACTCGGACAATCTTTTAAGGCTTCATCTACAATGGTTTTTAAGTTAATGGTCTTATTTCCTCTAAAACCACCATCTGAGGTTATCACCATTTTACATTGGCTATCATTTACCCTACTTGATAATGCGCTTGAAGAAAAACCTGCAAAAACAACTGAATGTATGGCTCCAATTCTAGCACATGCTAAAACTGATACGGCTAATTCAGGAATCATAGGTAGATAAATACAAACACGATCTCCTTTTTTTATCCCTTGTGCTTTTAAAACATTAGCCATTTTGGCTACTCTAACGTACAAATCATTATACGTAATGTGTTGTGCCTCTTCATCAGGGTTATTGGGTTCAAAAATAATTGCTGTTTTATCTCCTCTTTTATTCAAGTGACGGTCAATACAGTTTTTAGCTATATTAACTTTTGCATTTGTAAACCATTTAAATTGAGCCTCTTCAATATCAAATTCGAAAACTTTATCCCATCTTTGGTACCAACTGAAATTTTCATCAGCAATTTTGTCCCAAAACTTTCTTGGTTCACGAACCGATTTCTTATACATTTTAAAATAATTCTCTAAGTCATTTATTTTATAATAGCTCATTTGTTGTTATTTTTTTATTGTTACGTAAATATAGTAATTCTATTAAGAAGATGTAAAGATAATATTGCTAAATTAGTATAGTTGTAATTAATATTATTATTCTATTAATTCTTTTACCTTATCTACTAGTTTTTTTAAAGAAAAAGGTTTTGTCATGTAGGCACTAGCTCCTAGATCTAATCCTTTTTGTATATCAGTCTCTTTATTTTTTGCTGATAGAAAAATGACTTTACAATGTTCTAAATCGGGATTCATTTTAATTTGTTCTAAGGTAGCATAGCCATCTACATTAGGCATCATAACATCTAAGATGATAGCATCTGGAATATGGTTTTTTAAAATATCTAATGCTTCTTGACCATCACGAGCAATATATACTTCAAAATTATTTTTTTTAAAAGTATATTCTAATGACATAATAATATTCGGTTCGTCGTCTACTAATAGTATTTTTTTCATGCTATTTTAGCCGTTATTAAGTGGTTATTTTAAAAGTGTAAAAGTAAAACATGCTCCAGTATTATCATTGTTTTTTACCCAAATTTTTCCTTGATGTAATTCTACAATTTGTTTACAAATTGCTAAACCTAATCCGCTACCAAGAGGCTTTTTTATGTTTTGATTTTCAGATTGATAGAATTTGTCAAAAATCATTTCAGCTTCTTTTGCTTCAATACCTTTACCGTTATCAATTACATTTATTTCATAAAAATGTTCTCTTTCTTCAAGTTGAATTTTAATTTCTCCTCCTTCATCGGGACAAAATTTTATGGCATTAGAGATTAAATTGGTTAAAACTTGAATCATTCGATCTTCATCATAAATGATTAAGAATAAATTTTTATTTTCAATAAGGATACTAATATTTTTATTCTTTATCAACTGTTGTAACGGTTCTATCGTTTCTGTTACTGTTTTCCAAAAATCATTTAGTTTTAAATTTAATTTTTGTTTACCCGTTTCTAATTTTTCTAAATCAAGTATTTTATCAATTAAACGATTTAATCGATCCGATTCTGAAATAATATTAGTTAAAAATTGTTTTCGTATATCTTCAGGAATGTCATCATCATCAATTAATATTTCGCTTGCAGCTCTTATGGCGGTAATAGGTGTGCGTAATTCGTGTGTAACAGTGTCTAAAAAATCGTCTTTTTGTTTGTCTTTTATTACTAAGTTTTCATTTGCCTGTTGCAGTTGATTTGTAATTTTTTTCAGCTCAGTAGAAGTTTCTATTAGTTTTTTATTAATTTGAATATTTTCATTTGATTCTTCTAAAATTTTTAAAACTTCGGGCAGTGTAATTTTTTCTTCTTTCACTACACTTGAAATTAATATTTTAGCTGAAGCAGTGCCAATATGCCCTGTTAAAAGATTCTCCGCAAATTTTACTAAACGTGCATCAGCCATTTCTTGATTCTTATCTACATTGTATTTTGTATTAAAAATAGTCATGGCTCTTTGTGTACGCTCTTCTCCTAAAAATTTTAATAATACTTTTTCAATATCCCGAGTATACGCAGTTCCTCTCCATACAAATGCATTTTCATGATTAGTACTGTATTTATCAATATCGATATACATTTCTGCATAGTTTCTTTCTCTATAATTTCCTTTAAAACTTACTGAAACAGCAAAATAGGCCATTGTATTAAATAAAATACTCCAAAAAAAGGCATGAGCAATGGGAGATAAATAGTCTAATCCAAACAACGCTAAGGGTTTTAATAAATCGATATTGAATAAACCAGAAGCTATAAATGTGTTTGTTGTATTGGTTAAGCCATAAGCATACGGAATTAAAAGTGTGTATAAACAAACCAAAAAACCGATAATAATTCCGCTTTTTGCTCCTAAACTTGAACCCCTTCTCCAAAATAAAGCACCAAAAAAGGAAGGAGCTAATTGGCCAATAATTACAAAGGAAACGAGTCCGATAGACCCCAAACTATAATCTAAAGCAAAAAAGCGATAAATTAAATAAGCAATAATGATTAACAAAAAAATACCTACTTTACGGATGTTTACAATTTTTTTATTATTAATTTCCTGAGCTTCATTTTTTAAACGTCCTAAAAAAGTATATGGAATTAAAAGATTATTACTGAGCATTGTTGATAAACTAATGCTAGAAACAATAATCATGGATATAGCAGCTGAAAAACCTCCTAGAAAAACAAGTATGGTTAAGAAAGTATTGTTATAATATTGAGGAATTAATAATGAAAAAGTGTCAGCATTTTTTTCTTCTCCCAAAAAAAGTACATTTCCACCCCAAGCAATAGGAAAAACAAAAATATTAAAAATACACAAATATAGAGGAAACACCCATAAAGCGGTTTTAATATGTCTTTCTCTATTATTTTCAACTACAGAAACATGAAACTGTCTAGGCAATAAAAAAATCGCAAACAATGATAGCATACACAAAAAGAACCAATTCATTCCGTTTTCTATGCTTCCAATAGTATTCTTTTCATGAAAATATTCTAAAATGGATGCTTTTTGGTAAATATCTTCGTACCCATCATAAATGATATAGGTTACATACAAGCCAATAAGTACGAAAAAAATTAATTTTAAAATACTTTCCATAGCAACTGCTGTTATAATTCCTTTCCTTTTCTCGGAGGCATCTACATATTTAGTTCCGTAATAAGAAGCAAATAATGCTAAAGCTACTGCTACATAAGTCGTAGTATCTAATATTATTAAAGAATTTTCTGGAGTTTTAGTTACAACATGGAATGTTTCTGAAATGGCTTTCAATTGTAAAGCGATATAAGGTAAAATTGCAGCTAAACAAATCAAGGTAACCAAAGCGCCTAAAAAACGACTGTTACCGTATCGCAGCGAAATAAAATCAGCAATACTAGACACATTATTTAACCTAGAAATACGAATAATTTTTCTTAGAATAATAATCCATGCAGGAATGATTATTATGGGACCAATATAAATAGTTAAATAATTTAATCCCGAATTTGCTGCTACACCAATACTACCATAGTAAGTCCAAGCAGTACAATATACAGCCAATGAAAGCGAATATACATAAGGATTATTTGCCCATTTCAAATTTTCTTTCTTTTCCGCCCAATGTGCAATAAAAAAAAGAAAGGTAAGATATAATAACAGAATTAAGATTAAAACAACACTATTCATAATATCTATTCACTATAATGAGAGAAACAATAACTGAAAAAGTCCAAATGGAAAAAATATAGATATAAAATATGGGAATTCCCAAAAAAGGTTCACTGCTATCAAATAATAGCAATAAGGGAATATTAAAACTTAAAAAAAGAAAAACAGTTAATACAACTAGTTTTTGCTGGTGTCTTTTTTTCATTTCATTCTTTTATCTGTTTAAAAATACAATTTTATCTTTTAAACTGAAAAAAAACGCTGTAAACTCTTACAGCGTTTTTTTAATAAAATATTTTATTTTTTTAATGATTTACTGCCTCACCTGCACCTGATGGAATTCGAATGTGTTCTACAATTTCTTGCACATCATGTGGTGGTTCTTTGGTAAAACTATTTACTACAAAAGCAACTATAAAGTTTACTATCATAGCTATAGTACCAAAACCTTCTGGAGAGATTCCAAACCACCAGCTTTCTTTCAATCCAGCTACGGCATCTTTACCTCCGTCGAATAAACCAAATTTAAATTTAAGCATGTAGAATAGCATTAATAATAAACCGACAATCATTCCTGCAATTGCGCCTTCCTTATTCATTTTTTTGTGGAAAATACCTAAAATAATTGCTGGGAAAAATGACGCGGCTGCCAAACCAAATGCCAATGCTACTACAGCCGCCACAAATCCTGGTGGATTAATTCCAAAATATCCTGCAATGACTACAGCTACTGTTGCTGCACCACGTGCTGCCCACAATTCTCCTTTTTCAGAAATATTTGGATTTACCATTTTTTTAATTAAATCGTGGGAAACAGAAGACGAAATAACTAACAAAAGTCCGGCAGCTGTAGATAAAGCAGCAGCTAAAGCACCAGCAGCTACTAAAGCAATAACCCAATTTGGTAATTGTGCAATTTCTGGATTTGCTAAAACCATTATGTCATTATCGATAGTTAGCTCACTTCCTTTTAACCCTTTTGCCTCTTGAGCGGCTAAAAAGGCTTCATCTTTAGATTTATCATTATAATATTGGATTTTACCATCACCATTTTTATCTTCATATTTTAATAAGCCTGTTTTTTCCCAATTGGTAAACCATTTCGGCATATCTGCATAATT
>NZ_PJQW01000002.1:314370-314962 GCF_004303025.1 Flavobacterium sp. J27
TATCACTAACTGTTTCAATTAAATTAGTTTTTGCAAATACCGCAACTGCTGGAGCTGTTGTGTATAAAATCGCAATTAATAATAATGCCCAACCTGCTGATTTTCGTGCATCTCTAACTTTTTTAACTGTAAAGAATCTAACAATAACATGTGGTAGACCAGCAGTACCTACCATTAACGCTAAAGTAATGGCAAATACATCTATTAATGATTTTGATCCATTTGTATATTCAGCAAAACCTAATTCTGTGGATAATCCATTTAATTTATCTAACAAGTAAACATTTTCTCCTCCAGTTACAGCGCCCCCCATACCTAGTTGAGGAATTGGATTTCCTGTCATTTGAATGGAAATAAAAATAGCAGGAACCATAAAAGCAAAAATCAATACACAATATTGTGCTACTTGTGTATAGGTAATTCCTTTCATTCCACCTAAAACAGCATAGAAAAGAACAATTACCATTCCTATAATAACACCTGTCTCAATTTCTACTTCCAAGAATCTTGAAAAAACAACTCCTACTCCTCTCATTTGACCAGCAACATAAGTAAAAGAAACGATTAAAGCACAGACGACAGCAACTGTTCG
>NZ_PJQW01000002.1:314972-344656 GCF_004303025.1 Flavobacterium sp. J27
TGTATTTGAATAATAGCGTTCACCAATAAAGTCTGGTACTGTAAATTTTCCAAATTTTCTTAAATAAGGAGCTAATAATAAAGCTAATAATACATAACCTCCGGTCCATCCCATAAGATATACAGCACCATCATATCCTGCGAAAGATATAATTCCTGCCATGGAAATAAAAGAAGCGGCAGACATCCAATCGGCTGCTGTTGCCATTCCGTTTGCTAATGGAGAAACACCTCCACCGGCAACATAAAATTCTTTTGTGGATCCAGCTCTAGACCAAATCGCGATTCCTATATATATGGCAAATGTAATGCCTACAATGATGTAAGTCCAAATTTGTACATTCATGATATTTTATTTTTTATTTTATTAATTGTAAATTATTCGTCGTATCCGAATTTTTTGTCTAGTTTATTCATCAATCGAACATAAACAAAAATCAATATCACAAATACATAAATTGATCCTTGTTGGGCAAACCAAAAGCCTAATGGAAAACCACCTAATTTAATTTCATTTAAAGCATCTTTAAATAGTATTCCTGCTCCATAGGAAACGGCAAACCAAATGCTCAATAGGATAAGAAGGTATTTTAAGTTTTCCTTCCAATATGCTGTTGCATGTCTTTGTTTTTCTGTCATAATAATTAGTTTAAGGTTTATTATAGATATATCATTGCTTGTAATGTGATGGTATTTACAGCATCACTTTGAGCATATTTTAAAGATTGGTATTCTAAGGTAAGTTTAGAATTATGTCCACTTAAATAAATATTGGTTCCTATACCAAATTGAGAAGCATCATCATCCAAAGCATCTATTTGTCTAGAATCAAAAGAAACATAAGGTTGAAACTTAGTTTTGGTTTGAACAGGTAATACATAACCCAAATGACCGTGAATTAAAGAGCCAGTTTCGTAAGTAGTTCCTAAAGTAAAGTTTTTTCCGTAATCTGAATTTTGATATAAAGCATAAGCTGTTATAGCACCTCCATTACTACCTATTGGTGCGTCATAAAAGGCATCAGCAGCAAAAATAGTAACATCCTCTCCACTTAAATTTCCTGCACCATCAGCTATTACAGCACCGCTTGGATGCACAAAAAAACCAGCACCTATGTTAAATACTTTTTTAGTTCCTACATAAGAACCTACTTTATAAGGCAAAAAATTACTTTCAGCATCAAAAATAGCGTAATCAAAATAACCAGAATAAGCTTTACCTGCTTCTTTTGAGCCTAATAAGCGACGACCTGAATAGATTGCTGAACCATCATTTACAGGTACAGCAGTAGCTTGTAAATTATTTGTTTCAGCCTCATTAATAGCTACACGATATTGAAATTTTCCAAAAGAACCTTTTAAGTAAACCCCTAAATGTCTTGCAAACTGATCGGATAAACCTAAAGTAGCCCATGCTTGTCTTTGGTTATCCAAAGTCATGATGTTTAAAGTACTTTGATTATTTAAACGAGAAATTCCATTCCAATAATGTAAACCTCCACCAATAGCATGATTTTTATTTAAATTATATTGCGCCCACACATCATGAAAAAACAATTGTGAAGCATCTCTTGTACCGGTCGGACTCATATTATCTGCATTTAAGCTATTTAAGCCAAAATGAGTTAAAATCAAGAAGTCTGAACTAATCTGAGCATACATTAAAACACGTGCTCTCCTTAAACTGAAATTTAAATCAGCTTGCTCATTACCGTTGGCATCTAAAGGTCGATCTGAATTATGTTGTGCCCAAAATTGTGCCCATGAAATAATTCTAAAGTATTTTGTACCATCTTCATTGATTTTAACTTTAAGTCCACCTTCATAATCTGGGGAACCTTGAGAAAACACTAAAACAGAAAAAAGTAACGCAGTAATAAATAGTATTTTTTTCATAATTTAAAATTTGATTTTAATTTGTTTTGTTCAATCAAATTTTGAAATTATTTTTTGTAATCTAAAAAACTATATATATAAATGTAAAGTAGTATAGCTAATCTTTAAAACGTTCCCATTTTATAAGCATGAATTTATCACCAAGCTCAGTTATAATCATACCTGCACCTGATAGTTGTTCTTTCGATTTTAAATATTCAACTAACTCATTATGCTTAAGTATCTTATAACTAGGATGATAGTTAGGATGTGGTGGTTTTTTAACTTTATATTCTTTTACCCAATTACTTATAGATACATGTGAAACCCCTATAATTCTTTCAATTTCACGATAACTCAAGCCTTCTAAATACAATTGTAATGCTTTGGTTACATAATAATCATCTATTTTTTTACCTAATTTATTAACAGTAAAATAATAATTACAAGGCTTGCACAAATAGCGCTGTCTTTCCTTAATAATTCCGCTTTTTACAAGGGTTGATCCATTACATTTTGGGCAAGTAATAACATCCATATATATAAATTTTGCATAAATATATTAAATTAGCATTATTTAATTATACTATTTGTATTTTTTTTACAAAAAAAATATTTAATATTAATTTTATATAGTTTATTTTTAATAATATTTTAAAAAAAAATACTTTTTCAAAAGTTTCATACAATAATAAAGGCCCGACTATATATAACTATATTAATCGAACCTTTATAATGATACATTAGAAGATATTATTCTTTCACGATTTTTTTAATCACATTTAAACCGCTGTTTGTTTTTATTCTAACTAGATATATTCCTCTTAAAGAATTTTGAATAGAAATGAATATCTCTTTTTGATTTGTAAATTTTGATTTATAAATGGTTAGTCCATATAAATCAACTATTTCAATTTCTCCATTATGATGTGTTTCAAATAGAATCTTAAAAACTCCATGATTAGGATTAGGAGCTATTTTAATTTGCTCTTCTAAAATTTCAATTTCTTGACTATTTACTTCATAAGTGACATTATTCACATTTTTTGCTACAAAATTATTAGAACACCCTTCAATATAAGCTCTAAAAATAGAACCATTATTTGATGTAAAACCATCTGATAGTAAAACTTCATCTCCTGCATGATAAATACCAGTAGCACTATTGTTTATTGTATTAGTAGCAAAAATAGTTGATGCTGCTTGTTGTGTATCTGTACCAGTAGTTACATTAGTTGTAACCACCAAGTTTGTAGGACAACCGAGTGCATTATTGGGTAAATTAGTACCTAAATTAGCAATGATTTCTTGGATTGGAACACCTCTATTAGGACAATTTGCACAATGATGCAAAGCAATTACAAGCTGATCATTATAGCCTATTACAGGAGAGCCTGATGAACCTCCTTGTGTATCTGCATAATATCCTATGTCATTCCCAGTTCCTAAACATCTCGGTTCGCTTAAGGATTGAACATGTGAAAATCCATCGGAAGCATCATTCGGATGATCAGACAGTAAAGCTATTCTTTTTCCCCAAGCTTGTGGATGTTGTGGAATATACATTCGTTCTCCAATTGAAGCTCCAGAAGCACGTAATTGTAAAAATCCATATGTTCCAGTAACGTTTGTTGGAAGTGATAATAAAGAATAATCTAAATTAGAATTGGTTTGAACTAATGAAGTTGATGAAGCTTCTATTGTACCACCACACGCAAACCAAGATTGACAATTTGAAGAACAATTGCTTCCTTCTGCCATAAATTCTACAGTAACATTATTGGCAACACTGGACGACCCTACACAATGATTATTTGTCATAATATGCCCTTGATCACCTATTAACCAACCCGTACAAGCACTTGTACCATTTATCAATAATCTTGCAATCGCTCTAGATCTATTGTATACATTTGGTTCAGATGTTTGATAACATTTTGCATTTACAGAATCATCATTTCCACATAAAGCTTCCTGATCTCCTTCTTCTGCATTAATTTCTTTTTCTGTAAACCCTCTAGCATATTTATCAATAGTATAACCATAATAATTACTACTATTAGTACTATGAATCTCTATTATTAATTTAGCACCATATATTGGAATACTCCAAAAACCTTCTTTCGGATTATTTTCATTATAATTTCCTTTATCATAATATTTCCAATATTTATTATTATCTGGAGATCTAACTAACAAAAAATCACCTTCGGCTAGTTCAAGTTTACTAAAATGTACCGCAATATAAGTAGCGTCTTGGTATTCAATTTCTTGACTCCAAACAATTGGCCCAACTCCTATATTTGAATTATATGGATGTGGAGACTCATAACTTTCAAAGATTTCTTCTCCTACTTTTAGAGATTGCCCAAAAAATGTGGATGATATACTTAAAAGAATCAAGTATAATATTGTTTTTATTTTTTTCATAATTTAAAATTTTAAAGATTAAACCATGAATCTATTTATTATACATTTTTGCCTCTAAAGCTTCGATACGTTTATTTTGTTCAATAATATAAAGAGTTAACTCTTCAATTTTCTCTTGTTGAATTTTTGCCATTTCTCCTAAACTTACTCCTTCTTCTTCAACTTGTTTTGCAGAAGGCACATTTGGTAAATGCTTGTTTATAGTAATAAAATTCTCTACTTCAGCTAATGGTTTTAAATGGTAATCATTAGCAAAAACATAATCGGCCCAACCGGTTCTTACTCTTACTTCTTCGGTAAGAATCCCTCCTTTTACATAAAGTTTGTAGGCATTCAAATTAGCTGCACCAATTGTTGTTGGAGTGTTTTCTGTTCCTATTGCAACTCTACCATCATCTTTTAATAACATGTAGTAATTACCTCCGCCACCTGTAGTTGGATTCCACGGTTTCCAAAAATTCAATCCTTTATTAGTTACATATTCTATTCCCCATCTGCCGTTTGGATAGGCTGTGTTGGTAACATCATCACTAAAACAAATCATAGGTCCTCCAGCACCATTACCTCCAGAAACTAATATGGCTCCATCATGAACTTGTAATTTGCTAAATGTATTAGAGGGTTGAGAAATACCAACGGTTAGGTTACCATTTTCAACATATTCATTTCCTATAATGTGTAATCGTTGTGAAGGTGCAGTGGTACCTATTCCTAAAAAACCTGAAGAGTTAATTCTCATTCTTTCAATGCTTGTTGTAGAAAAAGCCATAGTATTTGCTAAGGGTCTAAAAATACCATTTCCACCACCACCATCATTTCTTGGATTTCCTAAAGTTGAAGCTGTAGAATGAAAACCAATAGCAGGATTAGCTGCAGTATTACCTTGAGCATTTAAAATTCTTGCACCTCCAGGAGTGGATGAAAATAAACTTGCATTTGTTGTACCAATTTCCTGCCCTATTGTCAAGGAAACTGTACTTAAACTTAAAATCAAAATAATTTTTTTCATTGTGTAAATGTTTATTTGTTCCCTACTCTTTTTTTATAGGTTTTTCGGGTTACACCTTTTGATCGATCTACTATTATGTATCCAATTTTAAAATTCATTACCCAAAAAAATAGGCTCAGTTTAAATTAATTTAAACTGAGCCTTTAAGATGGAATTATTAAAAAGCTATTTCGTTTTATTTCTTCTTATAATAAATACAATTAAAAAAAGAAGAATTACAACTGTAATTATAATAGGAATAGAACGGTTTGTTTTATGTAAAGAGAGTTTGTTTGTTGTACCTGTGAGCGTAAATGAAGCCCAATAATATGGTAATAATTCGGCAAGCTGATGTGAATTTAGATACTTCTTTTTTGCATTTTGTAACGCTTTTATTTTTGTTTCACCTGTTGCAATACCTGAATAAAAATTTTGGATTATTTCATTCCCAGCTTTTTCATTCACATTCCACAAAGAAGCTAGAACACTTTTTGAACCATTGTAAAAAAAACCTCTGGATAAATTAAGTACCCCTTCACCTGAGGCAAATTCTCCATCATTAGTTTTACAAGCATCTAAAATAACTAAATCGGCCAAACTATTTAAACCATACAATTCATCTAAGATCATTTTATCATCGTAGAAAGCAATCCAAGGTGTTTGTGTTACAGAATCAATACCTGCATGCGTATTTAAATGTATAATTTCATAATGACTACTATGATTGTAAAAATTTTCTTTTGTAGCTTCAGCATTACTAAAAAAAGTAACGGAATTGTATTCTTTTAATAGTGAAGAAGTTTCTTTTGAAAGTAATAATGGTTGTAATTTTTTATTTTTAAAGTTTTCAGGAATTATAGCTAATATTTTTTTTTCAGGTATCGTGTGGTGTTGTTTTATTTTTTCTAAAACTGAAAAAGACTGCAAATAGGAAATGGCTGTATTTTGAATTAAATAATTCTTTGAAAATTCATCTTTTGAAGTTAATAAGGCCTCAAAAGGTAAGTTTGATAAAGCTTCATCTGGAGCAATAATAAGATTTTTATTTTTTATTTTTAAATCGGCATTTTTGAAAGGAAATAAGGCTTTAAAAACGGCATAGTTTACTGATTTAAAATGTTTTATCTCTTCTTTATTTAGTAGAGGTTCTTTCATATATTGCTTTAACGATAGCAACTTGTTTTGTAAGTTAGCAACATCATCAATTTTGAAAAATAGTGTTTCAGTGTTGGAACAAAAAATACCATAACCATCCTTTTCATTTAAAATATAAGTTATAAAACTGGTGTTTTGGGTAGTAGTAGTTTGTATTATTTTGTGTAAAGGAAAGGTCTCAATTCCTTTTTTTAATTGTACATACTGAGGGTGATTTGTTTGTAAAGAATCCATAAAAATTCGATACTCTTCACTTTTAGATGCATATTTTTCTTTTACTTCTTTATGAGCCGTGTTTTGCTGAAATAATTTTTCTAAAGCAACTAGTTCATAATGTAATCTATATTCCCTTTCTTGAATTTTCTTTGGAATTTCAAATGCTAATTTCGCTTGAAATGTTTTAATTTTTTCTTGTAGAAGTAACGCTTTATTTTTTTCCATAAAATAAAAAGCTTCTTCGGGTAAATTGAGGTAATAACAAACCTCTACAGCTAATAAATAAGTATTTACTCCTTTTTCTATCCAAAACAATTTAGATTCTTCTGTATTACTTTCATAACGCAATAAAGAAACCAATTCATCAATTCTATACAAAGTAGTTTTTGCTTGAAATAAAAAATCTTTAGCCTTGGTTTCCTTATAGGCGGCAACATAAAAATAGGCTAAATCTACTAAGAAAACGAGCATGTCTTGTTGGTAATCTGAATTTCTAATTTCTTCTAATGTAGGCAAAGCAAAAGGAACATTTTCTTTGTCTAGTAGTATTTGAATCGCTTTCTTAAAATAGAACAGTTTTTTTTCTGCTGAACTATCTTGTAAAAAATAGCCCATATTGTCATAAGCAGTTGCTATTTGTGAAGCGTCTTCTGCTTTATTGATAATTTCCTTATATGTGTTGTGCGCTAATTTAAATTGTTTTTGTTTAGCATATAATAATCCAATATTGTTTAGAACACTCAGTTTTTTGTAGACATCGTCCTCTACTTGATAATATTTTTTTACTTTTAAATATAAATCCAAGGCAGTTTCTAAATCGCCAAAAGCATCATAAACTATAGCTAAATTATTATAAGCTTTGTATAAAATATCTTCGGATAGATTGGTCTTGTAAAAATTTTTTTCAATCTCTTGATGGTGTTTTTTAACAATTTGTAAATCGGAATTTCGTTTACTTGAAAATACATTTTCATACATTTTTCCATAAATCCATACAATAACAGTTCTGATTTTAACCACTTTATCAATTGCATCATATTGAGTAAGCAAAACATTTAATTTGGCTATACCAAGATAAAAATCACCCTTATTAGCATCTAAGACAGCAGTATCAATTTTAGCATTAAAAGTATACTTATCAGATCCATTATCTTTTATTATTTCTTGTAAAATTTGATAACGTTCTTTATCTAAGCCCTCATATGCATACATCCAGGCTAAATTATGTCTGGTTTTATTTAATTCTTTAAGACTATTTTCTTTATACTTTAGCTGGATTTGAATTGCTTTTTTAAAATAAAGAATAGCTTGTTTATTTTGTTTGGTTATATAATATTGTTTGCCAATTGTAGCTAATAGTTCGCCCATTTCGGGTGTAACAACTGTCTTTTTTTGTTTAGAAAGAAGTAAAAGTAATTGATCTAATTTTTCTTGGTCTGATATTTCTTTTGTATCTACGTTATTTTTCAAAATTATTGCAATCTCATCCGAAACTTGTTGTTGTGTAAATGAATGCAAAGAATAAAATAATAAAAAACAGCAATAGTATCTTACAAGTATTGGCATGGCTTTTTTTGCCATGAATGTATAAAAAAACAAGCAAAACTAATAATTTTAAATGCTTATAAGTTTTGCTTGTTTACTACGACTACTCAAATTAAGGCAAAATAATCTTATTATATAGTACTTTTTTGGCAGTATTAAAACTTGTTGGACAAGGAATTCCTGATATGTTCAATTGATATTTTAATTCACTAGCACTATAACTAGGATGATTATATTTATATCTAGCTAACACACCTGTTACAACAGGAGCTGCAAAGGATGTACCACTCATTTCATATCCTAAAAATGGAATATTCTCACCCTTAGAAAAGAAGTCTACACTTTCTAAACCATAATTTGAAAACGAAGCAATATTGGAACTACTAAAAGAAGCATCAAAATTAACTAATTTATCTGCAGCAGCTACTGCTATAATATTCTCGTGACTATATCCTGAAGGATAATGAGCTAAAATATCGTTGTTATTTTCTAAATTTCCTGCAGAAGCAACTACTAAAGCATTTGGATTTTCATCAATAATAGCTGCAATAATAGTATTTAAAAAATCACCAAAACCATCTTCATACCAGCCTAAACTCATTTGTAAAATATCGGCATGTTCTAGTCCAAAACTTGTAGCACATAAGAAGTTGAAATAACTGGCTCTTCCGTTTTCATCGCATACTTTAAGTGGCATAATTTGATGAGGAACAGCCGGTGAACTCTCATTTAGTATTGTTGTAATTATAGATGAAACTACAGTACCATGTCTTCCATTATTATCATCAAAACTATTGTGATCCTGATTTACAAAATCCCAACCAGAATACACATTTGCATTTCCATCACCCGAAGCATTATATAAAAATGGCCCAGTAAAAACATATGAAGTATCGTCTCCTATTGTAGGAGCAAGACCTGTGTCCAATACTGCAATTGTAATGCCGTCGTTACTAGTTTTAATATACGACGAATAACTATAATCTGTTAAGCTTCCTAAATCTGGATTACTGATATCTATACCAAAAGTAAATTCATAATCTACATCGATTATAGCAGATTCTATACCACCATCACTTCCTTGTTCTATTGCTGTTTTTTTAGGTTCAATATCAATGCCTAGCCCAAACATCCATAATTCAATAGTATCATCCGAGCAATGTTCACATATTTTGTAATTGGTAACGCCATAAATATCTCTTAAATCTGCTTTTTCACTCGATGTCGTTCCTGGTGCATATCGAACAATCAAACGATCTCTCAAATAAACAGGCATATCTCTCCTTGTAATTGACCGGTTTGTATCAGTTATATCTTTTGGCATCTCATTTGTTGAGATTATTTCATCATTAAAATCAGTTTCCTCAGAACAAGAAAATAAAGAGAAAATTAGAATCAAAAAAATACGGCAGTTTTTTAAATTTTTCATTGTATGTTTTTTAAGTTTTATATTATAGTGCCTCATAAGGAAATTTGTTACCCTATTTTTCTAAAAAATATTTTAACACTTTTTTATCAAAGAGATTTTCTAATTAAATTTAGAATAGAAACAATGTAAAATATTTGTGTATTTTTACTTCGATTATGACAAATACATTATAAATGTAGTATATTTTCATCTTTGTCGTAATTTTTACAAAGTCTATTAAAAAAAACAATAGAATCTTAATTGCTATTCCTTATTCTAAAATGGAAAATACAGATCGATATATTACTGCACTGATTAATGGCAATGACGCTATTATCAAAGAGATTTATTCTAAAATTTATCCCAAAGTTCATGCTTTTATTCAATCGAATAAAGGTAATACGGATGATGCTTTAGACGTTTTTCACGATGCATTGATGTATATTATTGTTACTCAAAAAGAAAAAAGATCAATTATCTTATCTTTTGAAGCCTATCTTTTTGTTATTTGTAAAAATATTTGGAAAAAAAACTTAAAAAATAAGGTAATAAAAACAGACATTTTAACACTAGAGGAAAAAGAAACCAATCTAAGTGCTTTTATTTTAGAACAGCAATGCTTTGAGTTTTATATTGCTAAGTTTAATCTTTTATCTGAAAATTGTAAAGATATTTTAAGTAGTTATTTCAATGGCTTAAGTTATGAAGAAATTACTGAAGCTAATGATTATGCAACGGTAAATACGGTAAGACAAAGAGTCTTTAAGTGTAGAACTAAATTAATGGAATTGATTAAAGGAGATAAAGAGTTTCAGAAAATAATTAAATGGGGAACAAACTAAAATTATGGATACATTCGATTTAATTGATCAATATTTAAAAGGAACATTATCGGAAGCTGAAAAAATAGCTTTTGAAAATAGAATGCAAGAGGATCAAAACCTGAAAGAAGAAGTTTTGATTCAAAAACAATTATTTGCTAGCCATGATTTTAATACAAAAGAGGTTGAAAATGATTGGTATACTTCTGAATTACAATTAGTAAAAGAAAAATTAAAATCTGATGAAAATAAAAAATTATCAGATAAAATAAAACGAATAGGTTTAGAACATACGGTTCCTACTTTGGTAACCAAAAAGAAAAGACAACCTCGTTTTATTTATGCAATTGCAGCAACAATAGCAGTAACTATAACAACACTGATGCTGTTTTTTAATAAAACGTCTTTACCTAATTATTATGAAAAAGAAGTCAATTGGAATGAATTACCTTCTTTTACGGTAAAAAGTGATGTAGAAACCACCATTTCTGAAGGTGAAAAACAATTTAGAGAAAAAAAATACAAACAAGCGATTAAATCCTTTGAAACAATTGCTCCAAATGATAAATGGTATCCTTATGCACTTTTGTATATTGGAGCGTCTTATGATCAACTAAACGAAAATGAAAATGCAATTGCTACGTTTCAAAAAATAGCTCAACTCTCCGATTTCATGGAACATTCTAAAGGATATTGGTACCAATTACTCTTATATCTCAAAACAAATGATAAGGCTAATGCTTTGGAAATGAAAAAAATAATTTTAGAAAACCCATCCAATTATAAATATCAAGAAACAAAAGAGCTTGATTTTTAATAAAAAGGTTTTGAAATTATTTTCAAAGCCTTTTATTTTTACATTCCGTGATATTCCATATTAGGTAAAGTAGCTTCCTCTTTTAAATATTTATTAAACCAAGATACTACTGCCTCATCAACTTCTTGTCTAAATTCTGAAATACCATGATCGGCACCTTCAAACATAATTAATCGATACGGAATACGATGCTCTGTAAATGCTAGTGCCATACGCAAGCTTTGCTCTGGTTTTACGCGCCAATCTGAGTTTCCATGGAGTAGTAAAATAGGTACTTCTTTTGAAAATTTTTCTACCCATTGTATGGCAGATCTTTTCTTAATTTCAGCCGCTTCATTTCCTTTAAAATTAGGAACTAATTCAGGGAGCAATTTAGTTCCCATTTCTGGTCTGTCTTTTATAGTTGCTTCCATATCTGCCAAAGCTCCTCCTACCACAGCTGCTTTAATTTTATTTGTATTAGTTAAAGCACGATAAGTCATCATACCGCCTCTACTCCAACCATACATGCCTATTCTTGAAGTGTCTGCAATTTTCTCTTCAGCTAAAACGGTAATGAGTTGTAAAACATCGTTTACGTCTTTTCCTCCAAACTCTTCCTTACCTTCTCCTCCTGCATTACCACGATACTGACTTGCAATAACCACATAACCTTCTTTGGCTAATTTTCCTAAACGTAAAGCAGCCATTATATTCAATGCTCCAAAGTCTTGATTTCCTCCTCTGTTAAAAATTACACATGGGGCTTTTGACAAATATTTTGGAGTAATTAATAAGCCATTTACTTTTAAACCATCGCTTAAATATTGAATGTTATGAACCTCAATACTATCTATATATTGATACGTCTTTTTCCAAACTCTTTTCCCATTTTCTTCTTCTGTTAACTTAGCATAAATAGGTAATTTTGAAAAATCGTTGAAAAGTTCCTTTTTTACAATGACTCCTTTGTTTTGTGCATGACAACTTACAAAAGCAAGTGCCAAAACAACCATTTTAAAATACTTCATGATGTTTGATTTTTTTGATTGATAAATGATAATGATAGGACTGTAAAGAATACAGAATGTTACATTTTTTCATTAACAATCGTTTGTTTTTGATAAATAGGCTTCAAAAATAACTGCTTTTTAAAAGCAAAAAATCATCATTTATAAGTATTTTAATGTGACTATATTAGGATATATTTTCAAAAAAGTAGCCTACTAACTACTTAAAAACAATCAAAAAAACTTATTTTTGAATGACTACTAAAAAAAAGACAAATACAACATGAGAAAAGCTTTCCTTGTTATCAGTTTTACTGTGTTAGCTATTACCGCTATTTTAATCTATGTCGATTGGAAATTTAGTTTACTATTAGCTATTTTTATTCCTTTAATACTCATGGGATTATACGATATGTATCAATCCAAACACACTATAAAACGCAATTTTCCTTTATTAGGTAGAATGCGTTATTTACTAGAAGATTTAGGCCCAGAAATGCGTCAGTATTTTATTGAAACAGATACAGAAGGAAAACCTTTTAATCGTTTGCAACGCAGTATGGTGTATTCTAGAAGTAAAAAAGAAACAGATGCCAAACCTTTTGGAACACAATTAAATACATATTCTGAAGGATATGAATGGATAAATCATAGTATCAAAGCGATTCCTTTTCAAGAATTAAATCATAATCCAAGAGTTAAAATAGGTTCCTCTCAATGTGTAAAACCTTATTTTGCCAGTATGTTCAATATTAGTGCCATGAGTTATGGTAGTTTGAGTAAAAATGCTGTCTTGGCTCTAAATCATGGTGCTAAAGAAGGTGGTTTTTATCACAATACTGGTGAAGGCGGACTTTCTCCGTATCATTTAGAAGGTGGTGATGTGGTTTGGAACATAGGAACAGGTTATTTTAGTTGTCGAAATAATGACGGAACTTTCAACGTAGATCAATTTGAAAAAAGAGCTACTTTGGAACAAGTTAAAATGATTGAAATTAAGTTTTCTCAAGGTGCCAAACCTGGTCACGGTGGTATTTTACCTAAAGAAAAAGTAACCGATGAAATTGCAGCTATTCGTTTAGTAGATAAAGGACATGACATTATTTCTCCTCCTTCTCACTCTGCTTTTACAACGCCTTTAGAGTTGATGGATTTTCTAAAATTATTACGAGATAAATCAGGAGGAAAACCTATTGGTATGAAAATATGTATTGGGAATAAAACCGAATTTTTAGCCATTTGTAAAGCCATGGTTCACACCAAAACCTATTTCGATTTTATTACAGTCGATGGTGGTGAAGGCGGAACAGGTGCTGCTCCACCAGAATATTCAGATCATGTAGGCATGCCTCTTCGTGATGCTTTAGCTTTTGTATACGATTGTTTGAATGGTTTTGGTATCAAAGACCAAATTAAAATTATTGCCAGTGGAAAAGTTATTTCTGGTTTTGATATTATTCGTAATTTATCCATTGGTGCCGATTTGTGTAATTCTGCCCGAGGGATGATGTTTGCCCTTGGTTGTATTCAGGCTTTGGAATGTCATGCCAATACTTGTCCTACAGGTGTAGCTACACAAGACCCAAGATTAACCAGAGGTTTAGTACCAGAACAAAAAAGTATTCGGGTAGCTCGTTATCAAGTAGAAACGGTAAAAAGTGCTGTCGATTTAATGGCTTCCGCAGGAATTGCACATCCAGATGATGTTACCAGAGATTGTGTTACCACTCGTATTGATAGTAATAAAGTAGCTACATTTTCTCAACTTTATCCAGAATTGGAAAAAGGATGTTTGTTAGAAGAACGCACTACCCCACAAGAATTTTTGTATTTCTGGAAAAAATCACAGGTAGAAAGCTTTTAAAAGTAATATAAAGAGACACAAGTAACTTATAATTTTATAACAATACTGATATATATCATAAAATACACCTCTCTTTTATTTGTAAATTTACGTATCTAAAATATTAAATTACTAAAAGGGAATTTTTATGGAATTTATTGATTACTACAAAATTCTAGAAATAGATAAAAATGCTTCTACAGAAGACATTAAAAAAGCCTATCGTAAGCTAGCCCGCAAATGGCATCCAGATGTAAATCCTAATGATGCGAATGCAAAAATTAAATTTCAGCAGATTAATGAAGCGAATGAAGTTTTAGGGAATCCTGAAAAACGTAAGAAATACGATAAATACGGCAAAGATTGGGAACATGGCGAAGAATATGAAAAATACCAGCAACAACAACAACGTCAATATTCTCAAAATACAGGACATCACACGACTTCCGATTTTAATGGGGAAGATTTTTCTGATTTCTTTTCTTCGATGTTTGGTAGACAATCGGCTGGTTCAAAAAGCAGTAGCGTAAAATTTAGAGGTCAAGATCTTAATGCTTCTTTACAACTCGATATAAAAGAAGCAGCTATAACCCATCAAAAAACCTTCACTGTTAATGGAAAAAGTATTCGCATTACTATTCCTGCGGGTATTGAAGATGAACAAACCATAAAAATAAATGGTTATGGAGGCGAAGGAATGAACAAAGGCCCAAAAGGAGATTTATACATTACCTTTTCGATTGTAAATACTACACCTTTCAAACGCGTAGGCTCAGATTTATATCTCAATCATGACTTGGATTTATATACCGCTGTTTTAGGTGGTGAAACTACCATTACTGCCTTTGATGGTACTAAATTGAAACTCAAAGTGGCAGCAGGAACTCAAAACGGAACAAAAGTACGTTTGAAAGGAAAAGGTTTTCCAGTATATAAAAAAGAAGGCAGTTTTGGGGACTTATATGTTACTTATACGATAGCTATTCCTACTCATCTTTCTGAGAAAGAAAGGGAGTTATTCCAACAATTAGCTCAAAAATAAACATCATGAACACACAAGAATTAATTATTATAGAAGTATTTTGTAAGGAATGTCAAATTGAACCGCATTTAATTGATGATTTGGAAGATTTCGGTCTTATTCAAACCGTAGTGTATGAAAATAATAAATATTTACACCGAGAAGAATTGGTTTACATTGAAAAAGTCATTCGCTTACACAATGAGTTGCATATCAATAAAGAAGGTATTGAAGTTGTCTTAGATTTATTACAAAAAATGGACCAACTATCCGCTGAAGTGAAACATTTGAAAACGAGATTAGGGTTGTATGAATAAGGGGTATTTTTAATGGATTCAAAAAATAAAGAAATTAAACACAATATAATGCTCAAAAAAATAATCTTGTCTATCATTGCCTTTATTTTGGGTATAACCTTAGCGCTTTTAACAGATTCTTTTTTTAGACATATCATACAAACGTTGTTTGTAGCAACTACTTTTCATAAAATTAATTTTGTTGGTAAAGATTTTCACTTTTTTTCCAGTGCTCTTTATTATAATCTATTTGGTTTAGCTATGATTGTTGTAGCTCTTGATGGTTATAGCACAAATATCAAACAACTACTACAAAAAATTAGTATGAGTATTCTTATTTTTGCAGTAGCTATACTAGGAATTTCAACGGTAGAAGCGCATTTAAAAATTATAGAATGTACAGCCTGCGATGAAGGTTATAGAAATCTACATTGGAACGATATTAACTATGAAATAATTGTTTTGGTGAGTTTATTTTTGGCTATTATTCCTAATAGCATAAGACTTGTAAAAAGAAGTAATTTTTCCTTATTTACAGCATTCAATTTGTTTAAAATAACTAAGAACTAAGCATTGACACACCAATACTTAGTTCAAATAGTATAAAAGAATTAAATTAAAATTAAGAAGCGTATGTTTTTTCTAAAAAACTACGAACCGATACGGGTTTTCTTTGTAGTATATTTTCTAAATCGGTACTCTCTTTATCCAATTCTCCTTCAGCCTGACCTACAGCAAAACTGGAGAATACACCTACTACTTCATCGGGTAAACCAAATCCTTTTAAAGTAGTTTGATATTCCTCTGCAGAGGGAGAAACGTAAGTAATACTTTTGCCAGAAACATCAGAAATAATTTTTGCTATTTCGGTGTACGATAGGGCTTCTGTATTGGTAAAATCATATTCTTTATTTTCATGTCCTTTGGTAACTAAAATAGTAGCCGTAGCTTCAGCCATTTCTGCACGTAAAACAGCACTAATTTTTCCGTTTTCTGCTGGTACATAAATCGTCTTATTTTCTAAAACCTGCTCTCCAATAAATCCTGGCAAGAAATCCAAATACAGGTTGTTTTTTAGAATAGTGTAAGGTATACCACTCTCTTTAATAGCTTTTTCTGTTTGTAAATGTGAATCGGCAACTACCCAAAGTGGTGACGATGGGGTTTCATTTTTACGTTGAAAACTAGTATATACGATTTGCTTTACCCCTACTTCTTTGGCTGCTTTAATCACATTTATGTGTTGTTGCAGACGATTTTCAATATCGTTTCCAGAAATAAGTAACAATTGGTCTACACCTGCAAACGCTTTGGTAAGTGAAGCATAATCATCATAACTACCTTGCGCTATTTTTATCCCTTGTTCTTTTAATGCTGTAGCAGCTACTTCATTTCTTACTAAGGCTACAATCTCATTGGATGGAGTCCCTTTTTCTAATAAAAAGTTAATCGTTGCTTTTCCAAAATTACCTGTTGCTCCTGTTATTAAAATCATTTTTTTGTATTTATAAATTATTACTATTATTTTTGTTACACAAAGTAACTAATAAAAGTTTTAAAAAGTAACTAGTTACCTATTGGTAACGGTAAAAATAGTGGTAACGTTATGGTAACTAAAGAAGAAAAAACAATAGATACAGCTTGTCCGGTAAGTGCTATGTTAGAATTAATTGGTGGTAAATGGAAACCTGTAATTCTATATTGCTTGCGTTCAGATACAAGAAGATTTGGAGAAATAGCAACAAGAATACCTTCTATTTCAAGAAAAGTATTAACCGACCAATTAAAAGAATTAGAACAGGATAATTTAATTGTTAGAGTACAATTTAATGAAACGCCTCCACGTGTAGAGTACTCCCTTTCAGAATTAGGGAAAAGTATGGCTCCTGTACTCGCTGAAATGGCAAAATGGGGTACGGAAAACATTTTTAATCAACGAGCATAAAAATTAAATTATATTTGTCAAAATTCTTTACTTTAAGAGTAAAAAAAGTCAATTAATATATAATGAAAAAAAGTATCATTTTCTTCTTCTTGTTGTTCAATTTGGTAAATGCTCAAACCTCTAAAGAAAAAGCGTTTATTGGGAAATGGGAAGTTATAGAAGTTCCAAATTTACAAGCTATTAATAACCCGAAGGTAATGGAGACATTTAGTGCATTTAAGGGAGCACAAATTGAATTTAATAGTAATACTAATTTTAGCATAACTTTTAACAAAAGTAATGATTTTGTAACCCAAATTAAACAAATGACTCGTGGTACAAAATGGAGTTACAATTTGAAAAATGATGAGATTATGGTAGGCTCTAAAGAAAATAATTATTCAATATTAGGGTTTCAGTTTTTCACTCAGAATAAGGAATATTATTTAAAATTATTTGAGACTGAAATAATTTTAAAAATTAAAAGAAGCAAATCATAATGTTAATTTAGCTTCGTTTAATTTTTGGTCTAATAAATAGTATTTTTCTAATTTAGAATACAAGATGATAAAAAAAATGCTCTTACTCCTTTTCTTAGTGCTAACTTTTTCTTCAGTGAAAGCTCAAAATGCAACCGAAAACACATATTATGTCACATCTGAAGTAAATATCGGAAACTATTTTGGACTCGATTGGACTTTGAATTATGTCATCCAAAATAGATATTCCATAAAAGTGGGTTATACTAGAAATATAAGAGATCCAAAATCTAAACCAAACGATTACAGTAGAGGATTAGGTTTTTTATCATTTTCTTATCCTTTTGATTATCTATCCACTTACAAAGTAGAATTGGGTAAAATTTATAATTTAAATCAAAAAGGAACGATTAGAGCTAACGTAGCTTTAGGAATAGGATATACTGTAATTGAGGAACCGGAAAACTGGCAGTACATACCCAATAATATTACAGTTAATTTAGATGAAAATTACACCTATGATTATTATAAATATAATACAATAAGTCTAATAATAAGTCCGAAAATTGAGTTCCCTGTTTCTAAATATTTTGGACTTTCGCTTTCACCTATGGCACAAATTAACAAAGACAGAAGCTATTATGGAGTTGGTTTAGGAATTATGTTAGGCAAAGTAAGAGAATAAGAAAAATTAAATATTATTTTTATTCAATTATATTATTTTTACTTAAAATTAAATTATGTAATGGCAGACGAAAAAAAAATCAAAACTAAGACTGGTTTTTGCCATATTTTACCAGATAAAATTGTACTTACTAAAGATGCTAGTATTAGTAATTTGCAAACAAGTCCTGAAAACCACATAGGAAAAATATTATTTATTTATACAATTATTGCTTTTGTAAATTTTTATTTTGCATACAAAGGATACGAACTTGATAACACCTTACAAATGGTGGTTTCAGCTCTGTTTGGAATTATACTTATTTATGGTATAGTAACGAGTATAAACAATTCTACAACTTCTGTCATTGAAAGAGATAAAATTAAAGAAGTTCGTTTAAAAAAAGCCGTTAATGGAATAACACGTACTAGATTTGAAGTATTTTTTGAAGATGAAAAAGGCAAGATTAAAAAAAGATTAATTATGCTTCCAGGATATTTAAAAAGTGGTCCTATTGAAACTGATTATGCCATAAAAACAATGACTGAAGAAAAATTATTATCTTAAATTACTTTATTCATAAATGAAGAAAAAGAGAAAAGTTATTCGTTTAAGTCTAATTTCTGTAGTGCTTTTAGGGTTTCTTTTTTTGCATTTTTATGTTCCAAGGTTTATTACCGAAATTAAAAATCCACTGATTGTAAGTTTTAAAAGCAAACAACCGCCACAAACTACAGAAAGTTTTAAAAATAGTTCGTTAAATGGAAAGGCATTGCAAATACCTTCTTTTGATGGTACTCCACTATCCTGTTACATAACCTATTCCAATGATACGGTTACCAAAGGAACTGTAATTTTACTACACGGTATCCGTTCAAGAAAAGAACATTTTGTAGCGTTAAGTGAACGCTTGTCTCTATTAGGTTACCATGCTGTAGCCGTTGATTTAAGAGCGCACGGACAAAGTGGTGGCACACATTGTACTTTTGGTGTAAAAGAGAAAAAAGACATTTCGAAATTAATTGATTATTTAATTCAAAAAGAAAAAATAACAACTCCTATTGGTATTTGGGGACAATCATTGGGAGGTGCCATTGGTTTACAAGCTATGGGTAGCGATAAAAGAATAGCTTATGGGATAATTGAAAGTACGTTTACCGATTTTGAAACCATTACTCATGATTATTTCCGATTTCATTTGGGCTTTAATTGGAAACCACTCACCCATTATTTAGTGCATCGTGCTGGAAAAATAGCCAATTTTAACCCTGAAGAAGCCAAACCTATTGCCTATTGTGAAAAGATTACCCAACCAATTGTATTAGTTCACGGTAACCAAGACCAAAGAATTCATATTCAATATGCCAAAGAAAACTATGCAGCCATTCCTAGTTTACAAAAAGAATTCTTAGAAATAGATCAGGCCAACCATTTAAATGTTTGGAAAGTGGATGGCGAAGGCTATTTTGAAAAAGTCATTGCTTTTATTGATAAAAATTTAAGTAAACAAACAGATGAAAAATTAGTTTCAAAAGAAATTCATTCATTTTCAATAGGTAATATTAATAATGATAAAATACCCGATTCTGCATTTGTTATGCTAGAAAAAAAATTAGACACCAATCAAATAGAATACTTAGGAGATGTAACGATAACATTCTCTAAAAAGATTCCTGAGATACAACTTAATCGATGTTTAGGAATTTTTATAACTCCTATTGATGATTTAAACCATGATGAAGCAAACGAAATTATTGTCTTTTCAAAAACAAATGAAGGTTGGTGGCACAATATTTTTGTCTTTTCCTTTTATAAAGAGAGTTGGCACCAAATTGCCAAAACAAATGCTTTCATTACTGATGATGAGGGTTTTAAAAGTAGAATAAAAATAGAGAATGGCATTTATTATTTACTGGGTAATGATAAATTAAATTTAGATGAAAAAGGAAATTTTCTAAAGACAAAAATTAGAATTTAATTCTTTTGAATATTTTAATGGTATAATTATTGTGAAGTTCAACAATACGTTTTACATCAACCCTACCTATGAAATTAAAATTACTTTTACTCACTTTATTGCTTACTGGCTGGAATTATTCACAAACAAATTCTTTAAAAAGACCTTTTATTTTTGAAGATTGCGACACTGTTAATTCTAGTTTTGAAGACATTCAATCTTGTTCAGAAAAAAAGCTCATAAAAGATTTTAATAGAAGTTTAATAACTTCAAAATTAGACAAAATAGAACCTTGTTACAATAAAAAAATTACTCTATTTTTTGAAATTAATAAAGAAGGAGAATTACATTTTACAAAACTTATTAATAGAAAGCATCCTTATGATACTATAACTATTGCAAAAACTTTAAAATTAGTTAATGAATATGCAGACATTTTAAATAAATCTAAAAAAATAAAGCCTGCACTTAATGATAAAGGAATTCCATCTAGAATTACCTCTTCAATGATATTTCATAGTAATTATATTATTTCAGAATACTTGGAAAAAAGAATCGAAGAAATTGATTCAGAAATTAAATACAAAGCATTATATGCTCATCTTGATAATAAAAAATACTTGAATTTTTATCAAGGAACTCAATCCAAAGAAATTTTAGTCTATGAATTTAATCCAGTATCTAAGAAAAATATATATTTAAAAAAATATGCTTCAATTACAGAGGCAAGTTCGCAATATAGTTATCTAAAAAATCTAAAATACAGAACAGATTATCCTGTTTTATATTATCATCATTACAATGAAATTATTGAAATTAGAAAAGTAAATGAGGAATACAATGTTGTAAATTATTCTAATCAGATTAAAGATACTATTTTAAGTTATGAAAATTTTGTTTCTTTATATTATTCTGAATATCATTACGAAGTAGTAAAAAAATCTTTATAAAAACACGTTCTACTATTTTTAAATTCAATTTATATTCCTAATAGGTAATCTTTTAGAATTATTAGTGAACCAAACAAATTGTTTTTCATTATCTTAGTACACAAATGAACGAATAAATAATGAAAAATAAAATTCTAGGACTTCGCACAGTCATTTACAAAATTAATCCTGCTCGTTTAGAAGAAGCCAAAGCGTGGTATAGTAAAGTATTTCAAACCCAACCTTATTTTGACGAACCTTATTACATTGGTTTCAATATTGGAGGTTACGAATTAGGTCTTCAGCCCGAAGAGCTACCTTCTGCTAAAGTACCTAATGTGAGTTGTTTTTGGGGTGTTGAAAATATAGAAGAAAGCTATCATTTTTTTATTGCTAATGGTGCTACTTCAGATGAAGCTCCACAAAATGTAGGTGGTGAAATAATGGTTGCTACTGTAAAAGATCCTTGGGATAATCTAATTGGTTTAATTTATAATCCAGAATTTCGTTTACCTTAAATATAATTTGTATGAAAAATTTAATTGCCTTTTTTGCTGCTCTTTTTGCTGCTAAAAAAACAAAATTCGGATGTTTTGGTACTGTTATCGTTTTTATTATAGTATACTATTTGGTAAAAAAAGTGTTATAATTTAAAAAGGAGTTCCGTGGTATATAGAACTCCTTTTTTAAATTTATGCTAAAGGATGTGTTACTATAATTTCGGGATCTTTTTCTAGTAAATTAGGAGCCAAAGAAAAAAATGCTTGTACATATTTTTGATGGTTGTGTTTTTCTAAAATAGCTTCATTTTCCCATACTTCATGCAATACAAATACACTAGAGTTTTTAGCATTTTGATGCAAATCATATTGTAAACAACCTGCTTCTTTTCTAGAAAACGCAGTTAAAGTAAGTAACTGTTGTTTTAATATTTCACTGGTATTATCTTTTGCTGTTAAAACGACTGTGATATAGACTTTCATAATTAATTTAAAAAAAGTTTCGATAAATGAGCCTTATATAATGCTACATCTCTTGGAACATCTGCATTTTTTTCAACATCATGAAAATGCATGCTTTCAAGGGAAGTCATTCCTGTAAATGCATTCATTCTATGGAAACCAAATAATGGTCCGTCATCTACACTGGTTTGATTGAAGAATTCACCTGGTAAAGTAAACGCTTCTTTAGGAGCATTCCACGACGTGGTTAACATGTATTTTCTACCGTGTAACATCCCTCCTGTTCCATAATTTATAGTTGGATTTGCAGAAGAACGACCATCGCTTAGATAAATTCCTTTGGCATGACCTTCTGTGAAAACTTCATCTATATATTTTTTAAAACCAAATGGCAATTGAAACCACCAAATTGGCGTATGATAAATAATAACATCAGCCCAAACATATTTAGCTACTTCTTCTGCTGGATCATAAATAGTATTGATATCAGTAGTTTTTACTTCAAAATTTGCATTATTTTGAAAAAATGTAGCTGTCTCATTGGCTATTGTTTCATTGAATTTGCCTCCTGAATGACCAAACTTTTGGCCTCCATTAATAATAAATATTTTTGTCATTTTGTGTTCATTTAATTTTACAGTACAAATTTACAGAGGCTTTTACTATTATAAAAATAAGATAATTAATACCTTTGTATTATAATTATAATAGTTAAAATGGTAAATCTAGAATGGTATCGCACTTTTAAAGCTGTATACAAAACAGGAACACTAACTGGAGCAGCAGAAGTTTTATTTATTTCTCAGCCTGGTGTAAGTTTACATTTAAGTTCGTTAGAAAATTATGTAGGTTATAAGCTTTTTGATAGAACGGGACGAAAAATGGTACCTACCGAAAGAGGAAAAGTATTGTATAACTTTACTTTAGATGCGTTATGTAAATTAGAAGAAGCCGAGCAAATTTTCCAAAGAAGTACTGAAAAGCATACACCTACTATTAGTATTGGTATGTGTTTTGAAACCTTTCAAACTACTTTAGAACAGTATATATCTACCTTACCTTTTAACGTAATTATTCAATTTGGAGAATACCCAGAAATGATAGAAAATCTAGAAAAAGGTATTTTAGATTTGATTATTACTCCTCAAATGGTAGCCAAAAATACACTCGATTATGAGGCCTTTTCTTCAGAAACTATTATTCTTGTGGGAGGAAATGAAATAGACACTAATGATTTAGAAGCCATTTTAGCAAAAAATGATGTTTTTGCCACTGAAAATTGGTTAAAACAACAAAAGTGGTATGGCACAACTGGAGACATGGAACATTTAAGACGGTTTTGGCAATTAAACTTTGGAAAGTCTGCTGATTTTCGTCCCAATTATATTGTACCTAATTTAAACTCTATAGTACGATGTCTAAGTAGTGGTAAAGGCTTAGCAGTGGTTCCTGATTTTTTGTGTAAAAAGGAAATCGAAAACGAACAAATCCAACTTATTTGGCATGGAAAAACACCTTTACAAAACACCTTACATTTTGCTACAAGAAAAAAAACGATGTATATAGAAGAAATTAATTTAATTAAAAAGATCTTTAAGGAACTAATGTAACCCTATATTATTCCTCTAATGAAGCAATAGCATACAAATGATTATAGGTTTCACAATGTATTAAAACATAAGTATATACATTTAAATCTGTTTCTTGTGGAATAGTATAGGTAGTGGCACTAGTTAAATCGCCTAAACTGATAAAAGTATTAGGTACATTTGTAGTTGAAAGATACACTTTTAAATCTGGTCCTTCGGAAATACTGAAATTTGTTAATGTAACATTTCTTTGTGTCCCATTTTTATAAATGGTAGCACTGCCCATTACATTTATTCCGCTGGTTGGTTCAAAAATTCCACTGCTCAAAGCTTGTGGTTGTGTTATTTGCTCGTTACTTACATCATCTTCTTTATTACAACCATTTAGGAAAACAATTAGTAACAATAGTATTATTTTTTTTAACATAACAATTAAATTTATACCTTAAAAATACATCATTTGTATGTTATTTATTGTTAGAAAGCTAACATAACGCTCTTTTTCAATAAAAAAGGGAACTAATTATGTTTAGTTCCCTTTAGCATTGTATTAATTAAATCTGGATTTAATTATTCTGACCAATAATGTAAGGTTGCATAAATCCATCCTTCTGGCTCTTCGTTTTCTGGAGTTACATCTACAATCGCAGATGAAGCACCATCCCAATAACCATCTCTAGCAATAAAGCGATACGTACCAATTGGCAAACTTTCAAATAAACCTGGCTCATATTGTGAATCATAATAGAAATCTCCTGTTTCTAAATTTGTTGCACCATAACCTGGTAAAGTACTTGCAGGTATTTCTTGTCCTGATTGTGTAACTAATTTAATGTATACATCAAAACGTACTTCAGTTGTTCTCGCCGTAGCTTCTTTAGTTTGTAATGCTTTTGAATCTAAATGATTCGTTTCGTTTATTTCTTCTTTATCACAAGAAATAAATAGTACTAAGGCTAACGCTAAAACAGCTCTTTTTAAATTTTTCATGTTATTAAAATGTTTGTTTGTATTATTTCAAATTTACAAAAAT
Source organism: Flavobacterium sp. J27 (assembly GCF_004303025.1). Lineage (GTDB taxonomy): Bacteria > Bacteroidota > Bacteroidia > Flavobacteriales > Flavobacteriaceae > Flavobacterium. The sequence goes on from NZ_PJQW01000002.1 coordinate 339,912, forward strand.
ATCTTAGTAACTTAAAAACAGTTTACATTAATAAATGGTTATTTAAAAATAAACTCTACTATTATATGTTTGTTGGTTCATTTTCAAAAACTTACTTAAAGAAATAATCTCATTATAGTTATAGGCACTGTAAACAACACTATGTATTTAATATTTTTTAGTAATTATTTATATATTCTTAAAAAAATAGCATAAATTTTACTTAATTTGTAAAAACAACAACACTAATGCAATACAATACCAAAGAAACCGATCCTTCGGTTCTTTACAAACTTCTAACGGGTACTATTATCCCAAGACCTATAGGATGGATTTCAACTATTGATGCAAAAGGCATTAACAATTTGGCTCCTTTTTCCTATTTCAATATGGTAAGTAGCGATCCTCCTTGTGTTATATTTTCTACCCGTAGAGATAATGACACCAATAAAGATACGTTGAATAATGTGCTCGAAAACAAACAGTTTGTAGTAAATCTGGTTACTGAAAATGTAGTAGAGCAAATGAATCTTACTTCAGAAAGTGTAGGAGCTGAAATAGACGAATTTCAATTGGCTAACCTTACACCTATTGATTCCGTAGCTGTACTACCCAAAAGAGTTAAAGATAGTTTAGTTCATTTTGAATGTGAAATGATACACCATTATTTTATTGATAATGATTCTAAAGGTGGTGCTTGTGTGGTTATTGGTAAAATAATTACGATGCATATCGATGATTCCATTCTAATGGAAAATAATAGAATTAATTTAGAAACCTACACTCCTATTGCGAGATTAGCGGGTTCTAATTATGGAAAATTAGGAGAAATTTTTTCTATAAAGAGAAAATAAGAAACACATTTATTTAAAAATTATACAATTTTAGAAGCAAATTTTACAATACTAAAATGGCTAAAAAATTAAAAATAACAGTTGTAGGTGGTGGTCCTGGTGGACTATATTTTTCAATATTAACCAAAAAAGCAATACCTGATTGCGAAATTGATGTTTATGAGCGTAATAAACCAGATGATAGTTTTGGTTTTGGGGTTGTTTTTTCTGATGAAACCTTAGGCGAATTTTTAAAAAAAGACATGCCATCCTATGAGTTGATACGAAGCAAATTTGCATATTGGGATGATATTATTATAGCAAGAGATGGTCAGCAAGTGAGTAGCGCTGGAAATGGTTTTTGTGGATGTTCCCGAAAAACTTTATTACAATTATTACACTTACGTTGTGAACAAGAAGGCGTTCGTTTACACTTTGAAACTAATATAGAAAATCTAGAACCGTTTAAAGATTCAGACGTTATTGTAGCTTGTGATGGCATTAGTAGTACAATAAGAAGTCAGTTTGAGGATCATTTTGGTACACAAATCCAACTGAAGAAGAATAAATTTGTTTGGATGGGTTCGACCAAACCATTAGATGCTTTTACCTATTTTTTCAAAAAAACACCCATGGGTACAGTTGCTGCACACACGTATCAGTACGAAGAAGGAAGAAGTACTTGGATTTTTGAATGTGCACCTGAAACTTGGGAAAAATTAGGATTTGATGCTTATGACGAAAAAGATACTACTCAAAAACTAGAAGCTTTATTTCAAGACGAATTAGAAGGTCATGCTTTGATTACCAATAAATCACATTGGAGACAATTTCCACATGTAACTAATACAAATTGGTATAAAGATAATATAGTTCTTCTAGGCGATGCCAAAGCTACAGCCCACTATTCTATTGGCTCTGGAACCAAATTAGCCATGGAATGTGCCATTGCTTTATCTGATGCCATTGTAGCACATCCTGAAGCGATTACAACAGCTTTTGAATCTTATGAAAAAACCAGAAGAAATACAGTTGAAATGATTCAATATGCAGCTAATGTATCGCTAGATTGGTTTGAAAATATGGATAGACACATACAGCATGATTTTTATCAATTTGCCTTCGGCTGTATGACTCGATCTAAAAAAGTAACTTATGAAAACTTACGCATTCGCGATACATCCTTTACAGATAAAGTTTTACAAGAATTTAATAGCAATGTTAAAAATCAAAACGTTGCCTTAAGTACAGTCAACATGCCTGCTGCTTTTACTCCTTTTAAACTCCGCGATTTAGTATTACAAAATCGTATTGTTATGAGTCCGATGGGGCAATATACTGCGATTGATGGCGTAGTAAACAACTGGCATTTCCAACATTATACTTCTCGTGCTATAGGTGGTTTAGGATTGATTCTCACAGAAATGACTGCGATATCTGAAACAGGTAGAATTACTTTAGGTTGTGCGGGTATTTACACTAAAGAACAAGTCCATGAATGGAAAAAAATAACCAATTTCATTCATCAATATACTTCATGTAAGATAGGCATTCAATTAGGACACTCCGGAAGAAAAGGAGCTACTAAAAAGCCTTGGGAAACCGAAGAATTAAAAGAAAAATGGAATGTATTATCAGCTTCAGCTATTCCTTTTACAGAAAATACTTCTGTTCCAAAAGAAATGGATACAGAAGATATGCATGAAATTACTGAACAATTCATTCAAGCAACAAAAAACGCTCATGAAGCTGGTTTTGATATGATTGAATTACAAGCACATCATGGTTTTTTATTAGCTTCTTTTTTGTCTCCATTAACCAATATTCGTACAGATGAATATGGCGGGAGTATCATAAATCGTATGCGATTTCCACTTCATATTTTTCATGCTATTCGAGCTGTTTTTCCAATTGAAAAACCAATTTCTGTTCGTATTTCCGCTACAGATTGGACAGAAAACGGAATTACTGAAGAAGATGTAATCTATATCGCAAATGCTTTTAAAAAGGCTGGTGCAGATATTATTAATGTTTCCACAGGTAATACCGTAGCGAATCAAAAACCACTGACAGGCAGAATGTGGCAAACTCCTTTTTCTGATACTATTAGAAACATGGTTGCTATTCCTACCATTACAGCTGGATATATTCAGGATATTGACCAAATTAACACGATACTATTAAATGGTAGAGCCGATTTAGTTGCTTTAGGTAGACCGCTACTATTAGATCCTTATTTTGTAAGAAATGCACAAGCTTATGAAGGGTTTCAAGACCAAGAAATACCAAATCCATATCTCATGGGAGTATCTCATTTATATCCTTTAAAAGGAAGCGAAAGAAAACAAACAGAAGCAATGAAAAAGGCATTAAAACCTAAAAGTAATAAGAAATCATAATGAAACAGCTACTTATTTATTTATTCCTAATTCCTTTTCTAAATTTTTCACAAGTATGTGAAACCATTCAAAGTAATGATTCCAATTTATATTATCAAACTTTGGGTATGGGTAAGCCTATACTTATAATTAATGGTGGTCCTGGTATGAATTCTGAAGGATTTAGTTATTTAGCAAATGAATTAGCTAAAAGAAACTATAAGTCTATTATTTATGACCAAAGAGGAACCGGAAAATCAACGCTTAAAAATATAAATTCAGAAACTGTTACTATGGATGTTATGGTAGAAGATTTAGAAAACTTAAGAAAACATCTCAAAATCGAAAGATGGACTATTTTAGGTCACTCTTTTGGAGGTATTTTGGCAACGTATTATACTTCAAAATACCCAGAACGAATTGATAAGCTTATTTTTTCCTCATCTGGTGGTGTAAACATGAATTTTACAACAAATATTGAGGAAAGATTAGAAAATAATTTGACTCAAACACAATTAGATAGTCTTGCTTATTATCAAAGAAAGATTACAAATGGAGATCATTCAGTTGTAACCGCCAAACAAAGTGCTAAATATCTTGCTTTCGCCTATGTCTATGATAAATCTAAAGCTCCTGTTATTGCTGAGAGATTAACTCAAGTAAATACAGAAATAAATGCATTAGTTTTTAATAATCTGATAGAAATTAAATACGACTGCTCTCATGCTTTTACCAATTTTAAGCAACCTGTTCTTATTTTGCAAGGTAAAAACGATATTATTTCTGTAGCAACAGCTTCCGAAATTGCCAAAGCCTTTCCAACTTCTAAATTGGTACTAATGGAAAACTGCGGACATTATGGTTGGCTTGATGCTTACGAACTTTATTTTAGTTCCATTGTTAACTTTTTAAACGCTTAAAATGAAAACGTATATTGATAATTTTGCACACGATAATTTACCTTCTAAAGAGTTACTTCCTCAGTATTCTTTTTTGGATTTACCTCAGTTTAAAAGACCTGAAAATTTAAATTGCGTAGAAAATTTATTAGATATACATATCAAAAACGGCAATGGAAATGCTATTTGCATTCGCACTTTCGAAGAGACATGGACCTATCAAGATGTTTATGAAAAAGCAAATCAAATTGCTCATGTTTTAATTGATAATTTAGGATTAGTTTCTGGTAATCGGGTTTTACTAAGATCCGCTAATAACCCTATGATGGTGGCTTGTTGGTTTGCTGTCATTAAAGCGGGTGGAATTGTCGTTGCAACCATGCCACTACTCCGCGCAAAAGAACTTAGTACAATTATTGATTGTGCCGAAATCAGTATCGCATTATCTGATAGCGATTTGGCAGACGAACTCAATGTAGTTGCTTCTCCTTTTTTAAAACAGAAGTGCTTTTACAATAATGACGATTTGGAACAATTAATGCAAACAAAGCCCAAAACATTTCAAAACTATGCTTCAAAAAGTAATGATGTTTGTATTATAGGATTTACTTCTGGAACTACTGGATTACCTAAAATGACAGCCCATTTTCATAAAG
>NZ_PJQW01000002.1:344666-469547 GCF_004303025.1 Flavobacterium sp. J27
TATATTGAATATTTGTGAAGCGTTTCCAAATTATTCTCTACAACCAACAAAAGAGGATATTTTCACAGGAAGCCCGCCATTAGGTTTTACTTTTGGTTTAGGTGGTTTGGTACTATTTCCTATGTATTTTGGAGCATCAACATTTTTAATTGAAAAACCAAGTCCTGACATATTATTGCAAGCCATCGAACAATTTAAAATTACCATTTGTTTTACAGCACCTACAGCTTGGCGAATCTTAACTAAAAAACTATCAGAATATGATGTTTCTAGCTTAAGAAGATGTGTTTCAGCTGGAGAAACCTTACCTATTCAAGTTTGGGAAGATTGGTACGCTGCTACTGGATTGAAAATAATTGATGGTATAGGTGCTACAGAAATGCTTCATATTTTTATCTCTTCCAATGAAGAAAATAGAATTCCTGGTGCAACAGGTTTACCAATTTTGGGATACGAAGCAAAAATAATTGATGAAAAAGGTAATGAACTACCTGCTAATCAACCTGGCCGATTAGCTGTGAGAGGCATTACAGGATGTAAATATTTAAATCGGGAAGAAAAACAAAAAGCTTATGTTGTGGATGGTTGGAACATTACAGGCGATATTTTTAAAAAGGATGAAAAAGGTTATTATTGGTTTGTAGCTCGAGGCGATGACATGATCATATCTTCTGGTTATAATATAGCAGCAATTGAAGTAGAATCCGTACTTTTAACACATGAAGCGGTTTTAGAGTGTGCTGTTGTAGGACTACCTGATACCGAAAGAGGTATGCTGGTATGCGCCCACATTGTACTCAAAAATAATTTTAAAGTATCAGATGAATTAGCAAAGGCTATTCAATTATGGTTCAAAGGAGTAGCTGCTCCTTATAAATACCCTAGAGTAATTCATTTTAGGGAATGTTTACCCAAAACAGAAACGGGAAAAATACAACGATTTAAGTTGAAATGAATTAGTTAATAGTAATTAATAAAGAGTGATTAGTGATTTTCTCATTGTCATTCTGAACAAAATGAAGAATCTCATAATTTAGATGAAATGAATAAACCCTTTATAAAACAAGAAAAAATACGCTTTAAGCATATCGATTATGCAGGAATTGTATTTTATCCCCGCTTTTTAGAAATGTTAAACGATTTAGTGGAAGATTGGTTTGAAGAAGCTTTAGAAAGACCTTTTTCAAAAATGCATGACACCAATGGTATTCCTACGGTAGATTTAAAAGTGCAATTTAAAAATGCGGCACGATTAGGCGAAATTTTAAACAAAAAACTTTGGGTAAAGGAACTAAAATCATCTTCGGTTAGTTGTGGTTTCCAATTTATCAACAACAAAGAACAACTTGTTTTAGAAGGAGAAGTTACTTTGGTAAACGTAACTATTTCAGAAGACAGAAATAGCATAAAATCAGCTCCATTTAATGAAATTATAAAGCAAAAAATTAATAATTATATTATATCATGAGAATTTTAGTATTAATCGCTTTTTTCGCTTTCAATATAAGTTTTTCACAAGAATTACCAACTTATAAAAAAGTGTATCCTTACGATGTGTATCAAAAAGATTGGGCATTGGTAAAAACAATTACAAACACCTATGGATTTATTGATAGAAATGGAAATGAATTAGTTTCTCCTATTTATTCTAAAATTTATCCTTTTAAAGAAGAGAAAGACAATAGAAAATATGCTCTAATTAAAAATGTAGCAGGTGCTTATGGCTATCTAAACCAAAACGGAGAAGAAGTCATTAAAGCAATCTATTTTAAAAAAGAGGAAGCCAAACAAAAATTAAATATAATTTTAAATGATCTTTAAAAAATTTAAAGCAGCAACAGTACAAACGGCTCCTGTTTTTTTAGATGCTGAAAAAACAATAACAAAAGCGATTTCCTTTATTAAGGAAGCTAGTAAAAATGGTGCCCAACTAATTGCTTTTCCTGAAGTGTTTATTGCTGGTTATCCTTATTGGAATTGGATTATGACACCTGTTCAAGGAAGTGAATGGTATGAAAAATTATATAAAACTTCAGTAAAGACTGAAGACGAAACGATGAAACCTTTATTTCAGGCAGCTAAAGACTATAATATTCACATCGTGATTGGACTAAATGAACGTGGTGATTCTTTTGGCGAAATTTACAATACTAACATTATTATTGACAACCAAGGTAAGCTCATTGGTAAACACCGAAAATTAGTACCTACATGGGCTGAAAAATTAACATGGACTTCTGGTGATGGTTCTTCTTTAAAAGTATATGATACAGAAGTAGGTCCTCTAGGTACACTAGCTTGTGGAGAAAACACTAATACGTTAGCGCGTTTTACACTTTTAGCACAAGGTGAATTAGTTCATATTGCTAATTATATTTCTTTGCCAGTTGCTCCACCAGATTATAATATGGCAGAAGCAATTAAAATAAGAGCAGCAGCACATTCATTTGAAGGAAAACTATTCACTATTGTATCTTGTTCCACAATTTCTGAAGAAATTAAAGAAGTCTTACGTAAAGAAGTGCCCAATGTAGACGAAGTTTTAACACGAAAAAATTCGGCTTTCTCTGGTTTTATTGGTCCGAATGGTGCTGTAATTGGCGAACCTTTAATTGATGATGAAGGTATTATTTATGCCGAAATTGATTTGTCAAAATGTATACAGCCAAAACAGATGCATGACATTCTAGGACACTATAATCGATTTGATATTTTTGATTTACGAGTAAATACGGCACCTACAAAAAAAATTACATTCATTAATGAAGCTAATGAATTTTATAAAAAATGAAAAAACGAGGAGCTGTAAACGCAATTTTAATCGTTTATAAAAATACTATTGAATCATTAATCAGAACAATAACTGAAATCACTGAAAAAGAACTAATTCAGATTATTAATAACAACCAAAAAGATGAAGATTGTTGTTCTATTCAGAATATTTTAGCTCATGTGGTAAGTTCTGGTTATAGTTATCTTAATTATATTCAAGTGTATCGAAAGGTTCCTTTTCTAAAACCAGAACGAATGATTCGCTCTTCTATTCAAGCATATCGTGAAGATTTGCATGAATTAATAACACAAACAGAAATCGTATTTGAAGAAATTTATGACAGAGATTTAGAACGATTTGAAGAAAATGAAAAAATACATACTAATTGGAAACAATATTATGATATAGAACAAATGATGGAACATGCTATTGTACATGTGATGAGACACGAACTTCAAATTAAAAATATTTTAAAAAATAATTTTAAATAAAAAATTATGAACGAAAACCATTCAGACGATCAATATGGTCGTGCAAGAGTACAAGACTCACCCGAATTAATGGCTTATTACAAAAAGCTTGAAAATCTTGGTGCTGGTGCTTTATGGACCGTTGCCAATGATATTGAACCTTGGGAACCTAAATCGAATTCGGTTCCTATGCTTTGGAAATATGATGATTTACGAGAATTAGTACTACAATCCTCAGAATTGGTTACCCCTGAACAAGCTGGAAGACGTGTGGTATATTTAGTGAATGACAAAAGAAAAGACGTTTCTGCAGCAGTAGGTTGGCTGTACACTGGAATTCAAGTTACGAAACCTGGTGAGTTTACATCTGCTCATAAACACAAAGCTTCTGCCCTACGCTTTATTATGGAAGGAGAAGGTGGTTATACCGTTGTAGATGGCAATAAAATTACTTTTGAAGTTAACGATTTTGTTATTACACCTAATTCGACTTGGCATGAACATGGTGTAAATGCCAATGGAAAGACTTGTATTTGGCAAGACGGTTTAGATATTCCCTTAGTGAATGCTTTAGAAGCAAACGATTATGCTGTTTTTGATGGCAAACAACCTTTGGATGTACCTTTAAATTATTCACCCATAAATTATGGTACTGCGGGTATCATTCCAGCTGATAAAGTTTGGAACAAACCCTATTCTCCTTTATTCAAATTTTCTTGGTCTAAAGTCTATCCTGCTTTGGTTGAAGCTTCAAAAAGCAATATAATAAATCCTTTTGATGGTATTTTTATGCAATATTCTAATCCTTTAACAGGCGGACATGTTATGCAAACTATGGGTGCAGCCATGCAATTATTACCTGCTGGATTTAAAGGAAAAGCACACAAGCATACGGGTTCATTTGTGTACCAATGTGCCAAAGGAAAAGGATATACCATAATTGATGGCAAACGATTTGACTGGAAAGAGAGAGATATATTCTGTGTTCCAAGTTGGGCATGGCATGAACATCATAATCTATCGGAAACAGAAGATGCTTGTTTGTTCAACTTCAATGATTTACCTGTCATTGAAAAACTAGGTCTTTATCAAGGCAAAGAATATTTAGAAAATAACGGACATCAACAATTGCAATAACAATTTCAATAGAAAAAATCAATTTAAATAAATAACATTGTGCTCCCAAGCGCAGTCGAAGGAAAAAATTAATAAAAATGAAACTACTTACCTACCAAACCAAAGATTCAGAACCAAGATTAGGCTTCTTACATGATAATTTAGTGGTTGATATGGAAGATTTTGGGAACATTTCCAATTTTCCATTACCAGACAATATGCTCGATTTAATCGATTTAGGTTTTGAAGTCATTTCGGAAATTACCGACCTAATTGCAGAAACTAGAGCTGTCGATTTTGAAGAAATTAGTTTACCAGCAAATGAAGTTACTTTCTTAGCTCCTATACCAAAACCTCGTAAAAATATTATCGGTATTGGTTTAAATTATACAGAACATGTAGCAGAAAGCGCACGAACTTTAGATACTTCAAAAGAATTACCACAACAACCCGTTATTTTTTCAAAACCACCGACTACAGTAACGGCTACAAATACAAATGTCTTACTGAATAGAAAATTAACCAATCAATTGGATTGGGAAGTGGAATTAGCAGTTGTTATAGGAAAAAAAGGAAAATATGTTCCAAAATCTAATGCTTTAGATTATGTTTTTGGATATACTATAATTAACGATATTTCTGCTAGAGATTGTCGTCGTTCTGGGCAATGGATCGTTTCTAAAGGGCAAGATACTTTTGCTCCCATGGGACCTATTTTGGTTACCAAAGACGAAATTGAAAATCCCCACAATCTAAATCTGTCTTTAACCGTTAATAATGTAGAAAAGCAAAATTCTAATACTAAATTTATGTTATTTAATATCAATGACTTAATTGAAGATTTGAGTACTGTTTTTACATTAGAATCTGGTGATATTATAGCAACAGGAACACCAGCTGGCGTGGGCGCAGGAAGAACACCACAAGAATGGTTACAAGATGGTGATGTTGTAAAATGTATGGTTGAAAAAATTGGATTTATAGAAAACACAGTAAAAGAAATAGAATAAAATTAATTATGAATAAATCACAAAAAGCAATTGAAGTATTTAACAGCTATGCAAATCTTTATGAAGAACGATTCATGAATTTCGATTTGTATAATGATACTTTTGATTTATTTTGTGAATCTATTGGAAAGAAAAATCCAAAAATTTTAGAATTGGCCTGTGGACCAGGTAATATTACTAAATATCTTTTAGAAAAACGACCTGACTTTATCTTTTTAGGTACCGATTTAGCTCCAAATATGATTAAATTAGCGCAAAAGAATAACCCTTCTGCCGATTTTCAATTGTTAGATTGCAGACATTTTTTACAATTGAATAAAAAATTTGATGGTATAATGTGTGGCTTTGGATTACCCTATCTTTCAGAAAGTGATTCTGTCCAACTAATTAAAGATGCATCCATTTGTCTCCATCAAAATGGAATCTTATATTTAAGTACAATGGAAGAAAATGAGGATAGAAAATCGGGATATAAAAAAGGAAGTACAGGAGACGAAATCTATATTTATTACCATCAAGAGACTTATTTAATTAAAGCTTTGCATAAATCGGGATTTAAAATTATTTCAGAAATTCGTAAAAATTTCCCTGAAAAAGATGGAACTTATACTACAGATTTAATATTAATTGCACAAAAATAAAATGATTAAGAAATATAAAATAGGACAAATTGTTCCTTCATCAAATATTACAATGGAAACGGAAATACCAGCTATTTTTCGTTCCAGAGAAACTATTTTACCTGAACGTTTTACTTTTCATAGCAGCAGAATGCGTATGAAAAAGGTTACTAAAGAAGAACTGGAAGCTATGGATAAAATGAGTTTAAAGTGCGCTCAAGAATTGTCCGATGCTCATGTAGATGTTATGGGATATGCTTGCTTAGTAGCTATAATGAGTATGGGAAGAGGCTATCATTGCGTCTCAGAAGTTAATTTACATCAAGAAACGGTTGCTAATGACTTCCCTACTCCTATTGTAACTTCTGCGGGTGCTTTAATTAATGGTTTAAAGGTTTTAGGTGCGAAACAAATTTCGATTATTACACCTTATATGCGGCCATTAACAGACAAAGTAGTCGATTACATTGAACATCAAGGTATTAAAGTAAAAGAAAGCATTGCTTTGGAAATTCCTGATAACTTAGAAGTGGCAGCTCAAGATCCAATGAATCTCTTGCAAATTTACAAGCAATTGGATTTAACAGATGTAGATGTTTTAGTAGCTTCTGCCTGTGTACAAATGCCTTCTTTGGAAGCGATTGATTTAATTCAGAAAGAATGTGGTATTCCTGTTACCTCTGCAGCAGTTTGTACTACTTATGAAATGATGAAAAAATTAAATATTGAAGCCAAATCAGCTATTGGTGGCCAATTATTAAACGGAAATTATTAAATTTTATAAAAATCGGAATTAGCTTTTAATATGCTATTTTTCTTTTGCAATCGATGCATAAAGCTAATTCCGTATTATCTGTGAATATTATACAAAAAGAATATTATTAGAGTATTTAATTCAAATTATATTTCTTTTTATAATCCATGGGCGACATAGACGTATATTTTTTAAAAATTTCTCGAAATGATTTGCTATCAGTATATCCTACTTCATACATGACTTCATTAATGGTTTTTAATCCATTTTCTAAAGCTTTCTTTGCGGCCTCAATTTTAACACGTTGCACATACTCTATTATCGTGTTGTTGGTCGCTTTTTTAAAACGTCTCTCTAATGTTCTTCGAGTTAAATTACTAAAGGTAGCCAACTCTTCAATGCTCATTTTTCTATCAAACTCAGATTCAATATAATCCTGAATTCTTAAAATATCTGGATCGTTATGGGAACGTTGTCCTTTAAAAATAGTAAATGCATTCTGACTTCTTCGATTAATATCTAAAAGAAAGAATTTTGAGATTAAAACAGCTGTTTCTTTATCGGTATATTTTTCTACTAAATGCAATAATAAATTCCAATAAGAAGTAGCTCCACCACTAGTATATAATCCTTTTTCTTCAGTTATAATTAAATCATTAACGACATTCACTTCAGGAAAAAATTGTTGCAATGTTTCTACGTACATCCAATGCGTAGAACAGGATTTATCATTTAGCAATCCAGTTTTAGCTAAAACAAAAGCCCCAATGCACAAACTAGCAATTTCTGCTCCTTTTTCATATTCCTGAACTAACCAAGGTATCAATTTTTCATTTTGTGCTAGAGCATCAGCCACATTCTGACCAATAGGTGGTACAATTATTAAATCGGATTGCGGTTTATCATCTAAAACAAAATCGGTATGTATCGCAACTGTGCCATGATTTAAAAGAACAGTCTTCGTTTCACCAACTAACTGTATTTTAAAAGGAATTTCTTTTCCATCTTTTATAAAAAACTGATTAATAGATGTAAAAAGATATTGTGAATCAACTATAGCAGCTGTAACAGCAGTTTTAGGAACTAAAATACTTATTGTTTTCATGATTTGTTTGTTGGTAAACAAATATAAAAACTATTGTCGCAATTAACCAATGGTATTGTCATAATTACACCTTTTTTAGTATAACAGAACTCATTAATTTTGGAATATTGAAAGCAACTAAAAATGGAATACTTTAATTTACAAACAGATAGCAATGCCTTTTGCGTAACTGCGAACACTTTTCCTGATGGCGTTTTAGAAGCCCATCAAGAGCTACATTCCTTTGTAACCTATAATTCCAATAGGAGTTATTTTGGTCTCTCTTATATCAATTCAAAAGGGGGTATTACTTATAAAGCAGTAGCAACAAAACTATTTCCGAATGAAAAAAACGAACATAAAATGGAACACATTACGCTTAAAAAGGGAACCTATCGTTGTAAAAAGGTAAATAATTTTAAAATTCTTTTTTTGAATTCCAATGAATTATCATTCTAAAATTACCTAACAAAAAATACATTTCACATGAAAAAACAAAAAATATTATTTTGGACAGCAACTATCCTAATTGGTCTTTTTGAAGGTGTTATGCCTGCATTAACGTCACAAACTGAATTAGCAAAAGAAGGAATAAGGCATTTGGGTTATCCTGCTTATTTTGGAAATGCACTAGTTGTTTTTAAAATCTTGGGAGTAATTGCTTTAATTATACCAAAAATTCCTTCCCGACTAAAAGAATGGGCTTATGCAGGTTTTACTTTTAATTTCATTTTTGCTATAATTAGCCATGCTGCAATAGATGGTTTTGGAATACAAACCTTTTTCCCTCTAATTGTTCTTTTTGTTTTGGCTATTTCTTACATTTATTATCATAAACTAAACAAACAAAAGTAATATGTCTTTTCAAGCGTACATCGATAACATTAAAGCAAAAACAGGAAAAAGTCCGTATGATTTTAAACAATTAGCTGAAAACAAAGGTTTTATAGAAAATGGCATTCTTGTAAAAACAGTAAAAGCAACTGAAATTACCAATTGGCTGAAAGAGGAATTTGAATTAGGACACGGACATGCCATGGCTATTTATGCTAGTTTCAAAGGAAAAACAGTTAACTTGTAAAATTTAAACAAAATGAAAGAACAAAAAATAACACCCTTCTTGTGGTTCGATGCTCAGGCAAATGAAGCTGCAACCTTTTACACTTCTGTGTTCCCTAATTCTAATATAGAAAGTACAAACCCATTAGTTACCGTATTTCAGCTCAATAATTTAGAATGTAATGCACTTAATGGTGGACCCATTTTTAAGTTTACCAATGCGATTTCTTTATTTATAAAATCAAATAATAGTGATGAAATAGATGCAATATGGAATAATTTAAAGCAAAATGGCACTATCTTAATGGATTTAGATGAATATCCCTGGAGTAAAAAATACGGCTGGGTAAATGATAAATATGGTTTGTCTTGGCAATTATTTCTAGATGGTGATCCATTACAAATTGTTCCTACACTTCTTTTTGTCGATGAAAAATTTGGTCAGGCAGAAGAAGCGATTACATTCTATTCTTCTTTATTTTCAGATTCAGAAATCCATTTTATAAGTAAATTTGATGGAGGTAATCCTAATGCTGCTGGAAAAGTTGAATTTGCAGAATTCACAATGGCAAACCAAAAATTCATCGCTATGGAAAGTCCGATGGAACATCATTTTGATTTTAATGAAGCTTTTTCTTTCGTAATAAATTGCAAAGATCAAGAAGAAGTGGATTATTATTGGAATGCATTTCTTCAAAATGGAGGTCAGGAAAGTCAATGTGGCTGGTTAAAAGATAAATTTGGAATATCTTGGCAAATTATACCCGAAATATTACCTCAATTGATGAACGACAAAAATCCAGAAAAAGTTGCACAGGTTACACAAGCCATGATGCAAATGAAGAAAATTGATTGTGAGAAACTACAAGAAGCTTATAATAATAAATAAAAAACAAAACATGATAGCAAAAAAATTTGAAGTAACAATTAACGCTAAAGCTGAAAAAGTTTGGGACGTTTTATGGAATGATTTAACTTACACGCAATGGACAAGTGTTTTTTGTCACGGTTCTTATGCAAAATCAGATTGGAAAGAAGGCAGTCGCATACACTTTTATTCTCCTGGAGGAAAAGGAATGTATAGCAATATTACAACTTTAAAACCCAATGTAGAAATGACTTTTAATCATTTAGGTGAAATTGATGATTTTAAAGAACTACCAAATGATGAAAAGGCATCGGAATGGAGCAATTCGAAAGAACAATATTTACTTAATGAAAAAAATGGCACTACTCATTTAGTAGTTAACTTAAATACGGTTGAAGAATATGCTACTTATTTTGATGATGTGTTTCCCAAAGCTTTAGCCATAGTAAAAGAAGTATCGGAGCGAAATTGCATTACCATAACCACAAAAATAAAGGCTCCAATTGAAAAAATATGGGATTATTGGAATCAGCCCGAACATATTACAAAATGGTGCAGTGCTTCAGAAGATTGGCATACTCCAAAAGCAGAAAATGATTTTGTTACAGGCGGGAAATTTGTAACAACTATGGCTGCAAAAGACGGCAGTTTTAGTTTCGATTTTTCGGGTACTTACACAGAAGTAAAAACCAATGAATTGCTTGCCTACACGTTAGAAGACAAACGCATTGTAAGGATAATCTTTGTTCCTATTGCCGATTCTATTGAAATTATAGAAACCTTTGAAGCTGAAAATCAGAATCCTATGGAAATGCAACAAACTGGCTGGCAAAATATTTTAGATAATTTTAAAAAATATGTCGAAAAATAAAGAAACTAAAGCAATACATACTGATAATCAAAAAGTAAGCCAACACATTCAACAATTAAATACAGAAACGGCTGTTATAGTTGAAAACATAAGACAATTCATTTTGCAAGCTCATCCAGAAATACAAGAAAGAATTAAATGGAACCATCCTTCCTTTTACTTTGCTGGTAAAATGGAAGATTTTGATCCAAAAGAATATAAAAGAGATATTGCAGTATTTAATTTATTTAAAAATAAGATTATTTTGGTCTTTCCAAATGGTGCTGAAATTGAAGACCCCTCAAATATACTAGAAGGTCAATACAAAGACGGTAGAAGATTGCTATATTTTTCAGATTTACAAGACACTCAAATTAAAAAAGATGCATTACAAAATTGTATCAAAAATGCAATTGATAACATTAAAAATAAATAAATTATGAAATCAAAAATCTTTATTAATCTACCTATCAGTAATTTAGAAAAATCGGTTGCTTTTTATACTGCTATCGGTTTTACAAATAACAAGCAATTTTCAGATGAAACAGCCGCTTGTATGGTTTTTAGTGACGAAATTTATGTGATGTTACTAACCAAACCTAAATTTAGTAACTTCATAACAAAAGAAATTGCAGACACATCAAAAACCGCTGCTGCTATATTATCTTTAGAATTAAAAGATATCTCTTCTGTAAATGAAATGGCTGAAAAAGTAATCCAAGCAGGTGGAAAAGAATTTGCAGAACCAAAAGATTATGGCTTTATGTTTCAAAGAAGTTTTGAAGATCTTGATGGACACAACTGGGAAATTTTTTACATGGATATGAGTCAATTTCCAACGCCATAAACATGAGTGTATCAATAACTGAGTTTATCCATACCTGTTTATCGTTTGATAAAGTTACAGAAGCGCCTCATTTTGAAAAAAAAAGTTTTAGAGTAAAAAACAAAATTTTTGCAACACTAGATGTTACAAATCAAAAGGCAACTATAAAACTAAATGAAATACAACAAAGTGTGTTTTGTAGTAACCCTATTTATTTATCACCAGTTCCTAACAAATGGGGAAAACAAGGCTGGACAATAATCCATTTAGAAAATATACCCAAAGAGATGTGTTGGGACGCATTACAAACTGCTTATCAAATTGTGAGCCAATAAAAAAATAATTCAGCTTATGAATAATTTCTAAACTATATCTTTTTTTTAAAATTTAGAATTATTTTTGAGCTGAATTTAAAAGAATGACAACTAAAATCTATTTTATAATTACATTTTTTTGCCTTTTTGGGCAAATGCAATTGTTTGGTATGGAAACAACTAAACAATGTGATTCTATTATTAAAGAAGGTGTGCAATTAATGTTTAGAAAAGATCATGTTGCTTCTTTAGAATTGCTTTCCGAAGCGAAAGAAATGGCACAAAAGAACCAATGGTACAAACAGCTTTTTCTGGCACAAAACAACATTGCTAATAATTATTATATGCTTCTAGATTATGGAGAAGCTTTAAAACAACACCTCGAAAGTTATAAAATTGCCAGTAAATATTTAGACGATACCCAACTCATGATTGTTCTAAATAACATTGCCATTTTGTACAGTAAAGAAAAAAAGTATGCAAAAGCGAATGCTTATTTCAACAAAGCTTTTATTCTAGCTGAAAAATATAAAGATTCTTTAAAAATGGGTATGTATGCCATGAATTTAGGACTCTTAGCAAATGAACAGAAGCAATTATCACAAGCCAGAAAACATTTAAATCAAGCGTTAGAATTTGCTACTATTCCAGAAGTAAAGATTCCTACTCTTGTAGGTCTATACCAAAATGATTTTTTACAAGGAAATAATCTACAATCGAGATCTGAAGCTGAAAAATTACTCACAAATTTAAATAACGAACCTAATAACGATAACCGTATCGAACTATCTTTGCTTATTGCTAAATGCTATTTAAAAGAAAATAATTTAGCCAAAGCACTCCAATGGGCAAATCATACTGTTGCTGAAAAACCAGATTTGGAAAAAAAAATAGAATTATACGATTTGTTTGCAACCATTTATTTCCAGCTTACATCTTACGGAATAGCTTTTCAATATAAAGATTCTATCACACTTTCTACTTCAAAATTGAATACAATAAAAAATGGAAAATTATTTGAAAGTAGTGAGGTTAAATTTCAGATTCAAAATTATAAAGATAAGCTACAAGAAAAAGAAATTAGACTTAAAAGCGAAAGAAAACTCTTTTATACTATTCTTATTATCATTGTTTTTGCGCTCATTATTTTATTATTGATTTTTAGAAATTATTCGATAAAAACTAAACAAAAAGAACTTATTGCAAAGAGAGAACAACAAGTAACAGCTTTTAAATTGGAAAAAGAAATAGCTGAAAAATCATTATTAGTTGAAAAAGAAAAAACAGCGCTTTTAGAACAAGAAAGTTTGAAAAACGAAATTCAAATTAGAAACCAAAGAATCTTATCGAGAGCTCTTTACATTTCTGGAAGAAACCAATTGTTACAAGATATTATAAAATCATTTACTTCATTACCTAATATAAATGAAAACGAAACGATTATCAAGAATATAAAAGCTTTGGAAGAGCATTTAAAAACAGATGACGATTGGGACAATTATGTTCGCCACTTTGATGAAGTTAATCAAGGTTTTATTCAACGATTAACCCAAAAGCACCACGATTTAACGGCTACAGATATTCGTTATTTATCATATGTGTATATGAATTTGGACACCAAAGAAATAGCCAATATGCTAAATATTACACCCGTGGCTTGCAGAAAAAGAAAAGAAAGAATTGAAAAAAGATTAGCATTACCCGACACCATTTCTTTGAATGTATATCTCTTAAGTATTTAATTCTTTTTAATAGATAATCATTACTTTTTTAGTAAATGTCACAATTTGTTTACAACAATGTCACAATTTGTCACGCTTTACAAAACCCTTGCTATGCTTAGCCTTGTTACATTTGTAAGACACATTTAAAAAAATTGTTATGAAAAAAAATGTACTACTATTCTTTTTGAGTTGCACTTATGCGTTAGTTGCTCAAAATCCACAAATTCAAGGAGACGTAATGCTTTGTCCATGGACTAATGGAACGGCTTCTGTAACCAATCAAACTTACGATACCTATCAATGGTATTTTAAATATTGGTTTACTTCAGACCCTTATACTGCTATTGCTGGAGCTACTTCTGAATCTTTCACCTATGATTGGTACACCTATGATCAAGCCCTTTTAAAAGTAGTGGTTACCTCAGGAGGAAATACATATGAATCAAATGAAATTCAAATTGATAGCTATGCTTGGACTAGTTTGGTAATTTATAATGAAATGAATTCAACGGTATCTGTCGATGGAAATAACGGTAATTTTCTATTGTGCCAAGGTGGTAGCTTCAACAACACGATTAATAGTCCTTATGATACCAATATTCAGTGGTATAAAGATGATGTTGCTATTCCAGGAGCAAATGATATTTCCTATGTAATTACAGAACCAGGAAGTTATTATGTTGTGGCAGCACCAGAATTTTGCCCAAATAGTAGCAGTAGTAATCAAGGGTTACCCATGATTGTGGAATGGGATACTAATTGTAGTTTGAGCATTGAAAACCCTACTTTTTCTAATTTAGTAACTCTTTATCCTAATCCAGTAAAAGAAACACTTTTTATATCTGTTTCCGATAATAGTGTTATTCATGACTACACTATTGTAGATAATTTAGGTAAAATTTTAATTCAAAAAACAATTGGAATCTCAAATAATACACTTTCTGTTAATACAAATAAATTAGCCGTAGGTTTTTACACACTTATTTTAAATGGAGATTCTGGAAAAGCTATCAAAAAATTTATTAAAGAGTAATAACGCTGCTAAACCAACACACTAAAAATAAAAGCCCTCGCAAATAATTTCTTGAGGGCTTTTAAAGCTAACAACCAAAAACTGTCTTTAAGTACCTATATATTGTACAATTCCATTATTCTTTTGCATTTCTTTAAAATTATCGCTAAAACTTACATATAAACCACCATCTTCATGTTCTAATTGCAACATAAAGTAAGAATGGCTTTCATTCATAGCTTCCTCAAAATCAACATCTTCATCTTCAATATCAAATTCAAAATCTTCATCAAAACCAAACATTTCATCATTTAATAATTCTTCTTCAAATGGGCGTCCAAAAAAACGACTTTTGGAATGACTTCCAATAAACTCAAATTCTTCTTGTCCCATTGTTTTGGCTACTTTATCTAAAAAAGAAACTGCTAACGCTTCGTGCAATTCTCTGAAACTATGATAACTGCTTAACACTTCTGGAAAAGCAAAGTAAAAATTTGGTTTGAAAGTAAGTTGGTAAACCTCATTCGTTAAAGAATGAAGCGCTTTTTTAGGTTTAAATGGATAAGCGGTTTGTACTAATTCACTCGTGTTTTCTACATAAAGCACACTTGAATTTTCACAAGTTTCATCAGCAAAAAGATAAAGTATCCCTGTTTTAGGTAATGCCTCTTCAAGATCAGCAAGAGCAACTTCTTGAAAATTAATCTGTGCATAAAAGTACTGCTTTTTCGGCCAATTAAATTTTTTAGGCAGATCGGGTTCACCACCAAAACGCGATGTACCTAGTTTAGTTTCTGTAATTTTTTCTTTATTAATTTGAATGATAAATTCAAAATTACGAGACAGACTTTCATAATCAATTTCAAGCTGATATTCTTCTTTTAATTGGGCAACCTTATCATCATTTATTTGAAATGAACGAAGTATTGTGTCTATTTGTTCTGATAACATAGTATCTCTTTTTGCTGAAATGATTTATATAAATTATTTCAGCAAATTTTAGATTTCTATTGAAATAAGACATCACTATTTCTAATGATTTTTAGATTTTAAATTACAAATTAGTGTTTTTTCTTTGAAGTAATTTATATTTTAAGACGTCTTTAGTAAAAATAGTATTTTGTGTGTTCAAGTAATTCAATTCGGTTGCCATGTCTGGTTTTC
This sequence comes from Flavobacterium sp. J27, assembly GCF_004303025.1. Classification (GTDB taxonomy): domain Bacteria; phylum Bacteroidota; class Bacteroidia; order Flavobacteriales; family Flavobacteriaceae; genus Flavobacterium. The sequence continues at coordinate 360,311 of NZ_PJQW01000002.1, forward strand.
TATCTATATATTGCGATACAATTTCATAAGAAATATTTCGAATCGTTTTGTTTGTCTCTTTGTTTCTACCAAATTGTTTTTTTATCACTTGGAAAAAGACTTCTTTATTCGTTACATCTGTTTTTGTATTGTAAACTAATTGAATTTCCTCTTCCATTTTTTTTTCTTTTCCTAAATGTTGAAAATAAGTGGTTAAACATTCATTTGCTTGTATTTTTTTATCCCAACCCTCTAAAAGTAACTTTTGAGCTGCTTTCTTATCTTTTAATTTAGTTCTCAACAATTGTGATGCTTTTATAAATTGTTTACTATTAGTATGTTCTTCTACAGCTTGATTATATGCTTTATCGGCTTCTACCCTATTATTCAAACAAACATACATATCTCCTGTCTTTTCAAAATAATTCAACTCCTTATAAAGGTTTAAGGCATCATGATAAGCTTTGCCTTTTTCAAAACAATCTGCCGCTTTAGGCTTATTTTTTAAATACTTTAGTTGAATTGTTGCTGCTTCTAAATAATATTCTCCTTCATACAAAACATTTGCTGCTGCAAAATTATCTTTTAACAGTTTCATATAAATATGAGCCGCTTTTTTATGCTCTTTATTGTTAGTATACTCTTGTGCTAAATCGCGATACTTTTTTTCAATTGTGTTGAAAACATTATGCTCTAAAAGAGCACTCGATCCCGAATTATTTTTTGTTGCAGAATTTGATTCAAAATTAAATTCTTTTGAAAATGCTCTTAGAAAAACGAGTAATAAGAATCCAATAAAAACAGCGCCAAAAAGTGATAAGAAAAAATCACTTGTTGTTAAATATGTAGCAGAAAACAAAGCATAAAATAGTCGAATGACTAATAATATGAAAACAACATCAAATACTTTATCTTCAAAAGATTTATTATTTTTCATTTTTTTCTTTAAAAATTATTCCATCTCTATTAAAAAGACGATAAATTAGTATCGCTATAAAAATAAGAACCAATAGTACATGCCAATTAAAAAGACCAAAAGTGTGATAGAAATAACTCAATAAATAATACACTGTAAAAATTAAAATAATTAGCATCAGTATTTTAAAAATGGGTGCAATATTTCCACTTAAATCAAGTTTCGATTGCTGAAACAAACGAAATAAGATCAACCCAATTGCAATTCCAAAAACAGATAATACAAAAATATCAGACGACTTATTATCTGCGGATTTTAATGATAATTCTTGAAATGAATTAATATTATTTTGTATTAAAAAATAAATCAAATAAAAGACTAACGATATAATTATTCCAGAAATAAGCACCATTGTAATTTTATTAACAGCAGATGATTTAGATGGTTGTGATGTATTTTTACTGTTCAATGTAAAATCTGAAAAACCAAAAAATCCTGAAAAACCACGATAATCATTAAAAAAACCATGCCCAAATTTAAATGTACCTAATTGATTACCTCTAGCTGTTCCAAGGGTGTCGAGAGGAATAGCATATTTCATGGCTAATTCTGGGTTTTTATCCATAAATGCTAAAAATTTTTCCATCTCCTTTTTATTTCCTTCCATCAGTTTTTTCATATTAAAAGGCAAATTGTCTAGTTTTTCTTCGTCTGTTAACGGATTTTCTAGAGATTCTAACAATGCTTCTTCATCATATTCTACATGCAGTGATTGTAATTTTTTAGGAATATAAACACTAGTATTTGGTTGTTTAATTTTTACATTAATCTTACGCGTATTGGCTACTAAATCTATCCAGTTTATGGTTTCAGTTAGTTCTACCAAACCTATTTCTGGATGTAGAAAATGCTTGTTTTCTCCAAAAATTGTAGTCATCTCATCCTTTGTTATAAAAGGGAAAAGAACCGAAAAACCTGGAATAAAAATTTGTCCTTCATAACATTGTACATACTGGTGTTTGTGTGTCTTTTTGATGGTATCAATTGGCATAACCACCAAACATCCATATAATTCATTGGCAATTTTACTCGGAATGGCGTAAGAAGAATACAAACTAATTTCAATATTTAATTCTTGCAAACAAGACAACCATATCAAAGGAGAATTTCCTTTAATAAGAATACCCGATAAAGGATATTTATTTTGTTTATTAGGCTGTAATGTTAACTTCATGATCTAAAATATGTTGTATAAAAGAGATATAATACTTGTCGTGAAAATTTTGAGTTTCAATGACTTCTAAATTGCTTCCCTCTGGAAGAAAATAAGGATTACCAGTAAATACTGTATCTGTGGCTAATGCGGAAGGCATTTCAATTACAAATGGTATAAATATTTTAGGAATAGTGGTATCACTACTCTTTAATTCTAAAATACCATTATTAACTGTAATACTACTTCCATCAGAAGAAACAAAATGTGTCGTTTCTATATAACAAGTCGCTCCTAAATTTTCTAAATCTATTTTTATTTTTTCAGCTTCTTCAAAAGTTAAATTTTCTCTTATAGGAAACATCTCTTTAAAATTGATTTCAGATTTTTTTAAATTCATAACTGTAAAAAAATATTGTACCAATTTTGCTCTATTGGCTCCATATTTTTTTAAAATTAAGGAAACTCGTCTATCCAATCGTATGTTCTTTGCTCCACGATTTACTTTTGAATAAGAAATAAAAGTATTAGAATATATATGATATCCATTGATTACTAAACTAGACGTATAATTATGATCTATTTCTACCGACTTTAGGTTGTTAAAAATGGTATATTTATTATTATTTCGCTTATAATCAGATACAAATTGTCGTTTTCTTATTTCATAATTTTTAAAATACCCTTTTACGGTTTCATCAGAAGTTACGATACAATCAAAAGTATCTGTTATTCTATAAAAATGTTCTCCATCAGTTATATAAATAGTCTCTTGAAAGGTAAAAGGTCGTATTATTTCTTCAGTATGAATTGCTATTTCTTTTGTAATTATATTTTTTTGATTTACATCATACAATTGAATAGTATTTTTTTCATGTAACCAATTAACTAAAATTAAATTAGCATTCTTTTTTAAAATAGCATATTCTCCTAAATAAAAAGGAATATGATTTCCTAATTTCTCAAATCCTTTTTTAAATTCTTTACTTTCAAATTCATATAAGTTCGTGTTCAAAAAAAGATAAAAAGTTTCTTCATAATGAAAAATATTTTGATAGGTCCTTTCCACCGGATATAAAATAGGTACTCCACTTAAACCATTACGATTTATTCTTTTTCTTGTATTAAGTTTAGGAACATTTCTCCATAATTCATCTAATGGTAATTGAATTGTTTTAACATGGTTACGAACTCTATTTTTTATCTTATATGTATTTATAGATCCCACTTCATCTGTTGTTATAATAAAATTTATTTTGTCATAATTCTCATTAAGAACATTTTGAAATGAAATAGATTCCAAATTTTCATAAGTGGTTAAAATAAATAATTCTACTTCTCCTAAACTAGTGTATTCGTTATTTAAAAAAAGCTGTAATCCTTCTGTACCATCTAATGCACTACTCAACTGTCCTAAACTTTGGGTAACCTGAAAAACAGAATCCAAGTTTAAATTGATATAATTGTTTCCAAAAGCATAAACCACACACTCAATATCGGTTTTTGGATGTTTCATAATGGCTAAAGCTGTTGCAAAAGCTATTGTCTTTGGGTTTCCCCAATTTTTTAAAGAAACATCTATTAAAAGGATTCTTGTTTTCTTGTTATCTTGAGGAGGAATTTCTCTCTGAATAAATAGTGCTTCATTATTTGCCAAACGAGATAAAAATAAGGTATCATCATTAGCAAATTCTGATAATAGTAATCTATCAAAATCACCTTTGTTAGTTAAATCCGAAACGCCTCCCATTGGCTGTTGACTAGGTACATTATGATGAAAAGGTATATTTAAACCTGACCAAATACGATGAATTAAACTTCCTACATGAAAGGTTGTCATCTCCTGAATTAATTCGTCAATAAAATCCGTAGGTTTATTTGATAGTTCTGATTCTGAAGTTATTTCTTCAATTAATTCCTCTTTTTTATCTAGTTCAGGTAAAGCTGTTAAGGCTTTTAATAATGACTCTTTTGTTGGATATGTTTGCTTTAATAACGCTATGGTTCTAAAATCTTTTACAAAAGTTGCCTCATTAAAGGAAATTTCGTTTTGTTGTGTGAAAAAGGTATTAGATTCTTTTTTAAAATCATAAATTATTTTTTTTGCCAACTGACTTCCTACTCTATTATGACATTTTTCAAAAATAGTTTTAAAAAGCAAAATACGTTGATCCCCAGATTTGTAAATTTCAGGTAATTCAGATAAAATCTTTAAAAAGTCGAAAGCAGCTCCTGTGCGATACAAATTAGCGTTGGGAAATTCACTGGTTCGCTCCTTACTTTTTGCATAATGATGTAACTTAACTAAAGTAGCTTCACTATTTTGATTTGTTGCAATTATAGCTAATAACAAAGCACCAAAAGGCGGAATACTTTCATCTGAAAGTAATTCTAAAATTTCGACAACATGATTGGTATAAGCAATTGTAGAACCGTCAAACATTTCAATAATTGAATAGTTGTCGTCTAATTCATCTGCAGAATTAGTACAACGCCAAAAGTAATCTTTATGGGGTTGGTAATATTTACTAAAATCCATTTCTTATTTTTAATCATTTACCGTTAGTCTAAACGAACTAATAGTCAAAGGTTTGCAAGCTTCTATTGGTATTGAAAGATATGTATTGTTGTTTTGAAACAAAATAAGCTGATCATGCTCAGGACATAATTGCTCTTTTATAAAAGGAAATAAAATATCAAATTCCATCGTGTAACCCGTTGGGAATAAAAAATTATCTTTTTTCCAATATGTTTGTGCAGAAATGGGTAATAAAGGTGTTCCTAAAAATAACACACTGTCTTCAATAAGTACCCATTTTAAGTTTTGCAATCGAACTTGTGGTAGTGTTTCAATAAAACCTTTTACGGCATCTATTTTTGTAATTAAACCAAAGGCTTGTTGTTCATGATCACTTTTTATCATCTGTAACTTAATCTTTTCCTGAATACCAAAATAATTCATGTTATATTTTGGTAAAACAATAGGTAAAGCATTACAAATTGGCATCCATAACAAAGCTGATGCTATTTTTTTACTTGGAACCAGTTTACCAATTCGAAATAACAGATTTTCCTTTAATTCATAGATAATACTGTTCGGTATTTGACTTAAGGTTGCTTCCTGAATTTGAGCAGGAGTAAATCCTTTTATATAGACAATTTCGTTATAAAAAGCCAAAGTAAGATGACTCCAATGACGTATAGGAGCTAAATATTCTAAATCTTTTTTTTCTATTTCCAAATAATACATCATGCCATAGTTTTAAGCATTTTTTGCCATAATTGTTCAATTTCATCTTGAACAAATTTTTTCTGCTCAGGATTTTTAATCCAATCGCATCGTGTTTGTACATAACGAAGCTTATCTTTTATAATATTTTGTTCTTCAAAAGATAAGGTAGTATTGGTCCATTTATCTGATAAATATTTTACTTCTTTCATTACTTCTTCAGCATCAGGAACTTTATTATAAGTGGCTTGCGGATGCGCTTTTTCACTAGTATCTTTCTCTATAATATGATTCACAATACCTTCCAAGACTTCCATTTGTTCTTCGGTATCCCAAATGTATTTTAAAACCCATAAATCAGATAAAATAGCACTATTTCTGCCACATATAAAGGCACTAGCTGCAATTAGGTTTTGAATTTTAACCGCCCTTCGATCGGAAACACTAATACCTGCATTTCTCAAAGAATGAACTATATCAACATATTCTTTCCTTATGGGTGCTAAATCTACTTTTCTAGTTTCTACTTGTAGCAAACGGATGTCATCTGCGGCAATAGTTGGTGCATTCTCACGTGTATTATTTTCTAATTTCCAACCGGCTAAAAGTACTTCGTTTAACAAATCTGGATCTACATAATCACATTTTATACGAATTAAAAAACGGTCTAATAAGGCATTCAGCGCTTCGTCTTCTGGCAATAAATTACTAGCTCCAACAAACATTAAAGCGGGCAATTTTTTGGTTTCTTTACCTCTTCTAAATATCTTTTCATTTAATGCCATTAATAAACTATTTAAAATAGCCGAATTAGCATTAAAAATTTCATCTAAAAAGACCATTGAAGCTTCAGGCATCATCGCTTCTGTATTAGTAACTAATTCCCCATCTTTTAATTTTCGAATATCAAAAGGTCCAAAAATTTCATTAGGCTCAGTAAAACGAGTTAATAAATATTCGAAGTTTTTTCCATCTTCAATGCCGTTTGACAAGGCTCTTACAATGGCACTTTTGGCTGTTCCTGGAGGTCCTAATAAGAAAGCATTTTCTCTGGCTAATAAGCTTATACCAAGTAAATCTACAATTTCATTTTTACCAATGAAGGTTTCTTTTATATGTTTTAAAAGGGCGTTTAAATTATCTAGTGTGTTCATTTTTATATTATAATTCGTTCCAAAAAAAGGTTTTATAATTACCCATATTCGCTAATAATAAAGGTTTTAATCGTTCGTGATTGGCTCTATTTCTATCTTTTTTTTCTACTAACCTATCCAAATACAATTGCAATAAACAGGCATCTGATTCAATTAAGCTTGTGTCTGCTTGTTCAATGTCTAAATCATACCCAATCGCTGAATAGGAAAATAACGTTAAGTAGTGTTCCAAAACAGGAAGTAAAGGATCTTCTGCATCCATCTGTTGCAACTGAAGCAAGATAGTAGGTAAAAAACGCAAACATAAATCTGTAGAAAGCATGGCAGAAGCTGTTAATTGATTGTTATATATCGGAAATAAGCTATCTATTTTACTTTCGGTATCTTTCCTGTTTAAAACTAGTTGTATCGCAAAATAAACCGTTTTACTAGCCCACAAAGCTGCCTTTTCGTCAAATGAAGGAGCTATAAATGGGTAATTTAATCTTTCTTTTTCATACTCATCTTGTAGAAATTCAATTACTTCTCTAGCTTCTTCCGAGCTAATATCTAATTTCTTGTCATAGATAATGCCGTGTTCTCTCGTGCGCAAATGATAAATGGTATCTAAAAAGGGTGTTTTTCTATTGGTCATTAGGTTCTTTTTCTTAATTTAAGATAATTTAATCCCATTTATTTAAATAATACCATCATTTCATTATTCTTTGATTCTTGAGAAAGTCTATTTCCTAATTTCCAAATCTCATTTTCCCAAAACTTCCAATTGTTATTATTAGGATTATTTACAGTAATACAAGTATGTATATTTGTTGCAATAATTTCATATTCATAGAAAACGCCATCGAGAGTTATTCCTTTATTTGCAGTAAATAATTCTAAATTTTGGATATTAAATATTGGATCATTAAATTCTTTTGTTTGCTCTTCAAAATAGAACGCTGTAATCTCTCCTTTTCCATCATAAAGAAAAATACCTTGAACTAATTTTTCAGGATTATTAATTTTACGAAAATGACTCTCTTCAAATTTGATAGTTACTAATCCTCCCCATCCTACAAATGATCTACTTATATTTACTATCCAAATATAATCTATACTTATTTCATTATCTCTCCAACCTTTCTCATTTCTAATAGTTTGTTTTCCAGAATAAAGTTCTGTTAGATTAAGTTTTGTTGCTAAAGAGCGTTTTAAATTCTCTCTAAATTGCAAATTTTCAAATCTCGTTTCTGTTCTCATCTCTGTTCTATTCATAACAACTACTCACTCTTCTTTCGTAATTTGATCCATCAATTTTAATAAATGTGGTAAACGATACGCACCATACATATTTTGTATTGAATGAGCAGCTTCTTCTTTATCAATCCCTATAGCAGAAACAAATAGAGGGTTTTTACTTTCGCCTCTGAAAATTTCTACCACAGTATCTTTGTTACTTTGAAAAGAAGATTTAGCGACACCAATAATAGGAAACTTTTGGTCTAACGCTTCAAATAAATAACCACCTAGCCCATATTTACCCTCATTATCAACATAAATATGCCCATCAATAATAATAAGTTTGATTGCTTCTAATGTGGTTTCTTGTAAGGCACTTAAAATACAAGGTAACTCTCTTTTATAAAAAGAACCTGGTTCATAAGGTAGCACATCTTCTGTATTGTGAGTGATTACTTTTGTAGGTGTTTCGCTTTGCCAATTTTCAAAAAAAAGCAAAACAGTTTTAGCATAATCTGCTTTATAATGAACATCTATTGTTACAATCATTTCTTTGGGGTTAATACAACAAATATAAAAGAATTCCTTCTTTTTATACATGTAATTTAAATTAATAAAAAGACCTTTACCAAAGGAATAGCTCTAATTAAAACACTTCGGTAAAGACACATCAAGAGTTTTTTTATTATAGCACTACAAAATACTACAGACTAATCAGCTATTTTTAAGACACCAATGCAAAATTTTAGCAATATTTTTTGCATCATCTACCCCTCTGTGATGGGTGCCTTCTAAGGGAATACCTAAAATTTCCAGCGCACCATTCATACCTACTTTTTTTCGTAAGCCTCTCACGTCACTAAACCATTCTTTAACATTAATATGCTGGCTACCCATTGGATAATCTATTTTTCTAAAATGACACTGTTTCTTTAGCATATTTAAATCATACTGTCCATAACTAGCCCAAGTATATGTATCGGCTTGGTATTCTTCTTCAAGAATAGCAATGGCTTCGTCAAAACTAACGCCTTCTCTTTCTAATAAATCGGATGTTATAGTAGTTAATTCTGTGCAAAAAGGACTCACAGTGGAATATTCTGGCTGAATTAAAATCCCTTTATTTTTACTAATGTTTCCTGTATGTGTATCTAAAACACAAACTCCTATTTCTATAATTTCATTTACTTGCCCTTTGGGAACAGGTCCGTTCCAGCAAGTAGCTTCTAAATCAATTATAATTATTTTATCTGTTGTTTTCATTGTATTAAATTGAACGAAAATATTCGTTTCTATTTGTATTAATTTAGTCTCTAATTTCTCCTTCAAAAGGAGCTTTCCATTTTTTTTGAAGCATGATGCTTTTTACTTCTTCGTAGGATAGCGGATAAAAGTTATGACAATCTACTCCTACATCAAATGAACGTGAGGTTTCATCATCTGGTAAATGACCATGAGAATGCCCATATAAATGCCAAGTACCTCTAAATGAACTTCTCCACACTTTCATTGCGTAGTGCAATAAAACAATCTTTTGCTTTCCATTTTGAGCTTCAGAATCTGCTACATTTAATTCATAAAAATCTTTAATCCACTCAAATCGTTTGGGATAAGTTAAGGTAGCTTTATCATGGTTCCCTTTTATTAAAAATATTTTACCATTTAACTGATTTAGAATGTTTTTTGTTTCTTCAGTTGAAGCTAAACTTAAATCTCCTAAATGGTATACAATAGCCTCTTTTCCTACTTTTTCATTCCATCTGCGTATCATTTCTGCATTCATTTCTGCTACCGATGCAAAAGGACGTTCACTATACTTTATAATATTGGTATGCCCAAAATGATGATCCGATGTAAAAAATATATTTTGTTTCATTTTATTTCTTTTTTAAGAATTGCAACTGATAATAGCTGCAATACATTTTATAATTAGAAGTATAGTTTTGATTACTTCTTTTATTTCGATGTTGTTTTCCTCATTTCTCATTATTTCTAAGTTTTTAAAAAACATCATCTTATTTACTCTTTACATAGTAACAAAACCAATGGTTTCACTGCTCTTAATGATGTTTCATTTTATTGCATTTTTGTTCAATTTTTTCTTTTTTATCACTTCTCTAATTATTGAATCAAGATTTACTTTCACTTCTTTTTGCTTTGAATTAGTATTATTTTGCAAATTTTCTTTAGCCATATGCTGATTTATATTGTTCAAAAAAGCGTTTTTAGTTGTTTTATTTTGTTCCGAATTTGCTTGGGAAGAAATTAAACTAATTAAACTGAAAGCTAAACCTATAATTTGTATTATATGCACTATGGCAAGTAATTCGGTTTTATTTGAACTTGTATTTTCTTTTCTCATTATTTCTAAGTTTTTTTAAAAACCTCGAAATAATTCAAAGGTTTCTATGTTATAAAAGGTTCATTTAATTTTCTTGTACCACTACTTAAACAAGAAATTGAAATTTGTTTTATTTTATCTAACATGATTTTTATATCTATCTTTTCTCTTTTTTTATCTTATAGTGATGTAAAAAACAAGTTGCCTTTGCGTAACAAGAACGGAAAAAGAAAAGCTATTAAAAGTGCTAAAATGGTTTTCTAGATATGGTAAAAACTAAGGTTTCCAATGTAATAGAAAAGCAAAATAACAGTTTGCATAACGTTTGCTAAATCAGGTCTTTGGTCTTGTTTCTTGTTAAAAAGAAAGGGGTACATAGCAAAGACAAGTTGTTTTTACAAATTAAAAAAAGAACGTTTATTTTCTGATACAAAAGTTTAAATTACATACGCAATTATTCTGCGTAATGAATAAATTCTTTATAATTAAACAGTTGATATTCATTTATCCAATTAATTACAGTTTCTAAATATACTTCTCTAACTATTTCAAATCGAGTGATATTAGGAATATGATTGACCTCTAAAAGGTATTTTTGACCATTAGGAGCTACAATATAATCGTTTCCAATCATGTCCATTTGTAACGCCTTTTTTATATGCATTGTGTCTGCTAATAAATCGGCATCAACAGGCATAAAAGTGGCCGTTTCTGGATGAATTGACTTTAACCATGTAGTTCCCTCTAGTTTAATTTGCCAATGTTTATTTCCCATAACCATGATACGAACGGCTTCTCCTTCAAAATAAGGCTCAATAGAAGCTGTATGTTCGCTTTCCCATTCGCCAGTGAACCGATGTTTATTTTCTCCGCAATGCCAATTTCCCCATTTTGCTACCGTATCCTGTGTTGTTATTACCGTTGCTCCAGCACTTACAAATCCTCTAGGCGCACTAAATTGTGACAATGACAAAGCTTTAATTAAGCAAGGTATCTTAAAGCGACAATCTAACATACCCATAGCATTGGGGAAACAAGGTCCGTTCCAAATGGCTAAACCAGAAATAAAATCAAAATCATCATCATAAATCCCATAATACACCACTTTATCTACTGGTAACATCCCTACTCCATTGGTTTTTTCTATATATAAAATTTGATCTTTAACTACTATTTTGGGTATCGCTAAATGCCAAATAATACTTCCGGTATAATTCGCTCGTATTACTTCATATTCTTCAGGTTCTATACCTATTAAAGCTATTCTATTATACGTTTTCATAATGATAATTTTTATTATTCTTGATGTGTGTTTTTATTTTTAAGAGTCAGTATATCAATCGTATCAAGAAACTTTCATAGTAAAACTAGTTCTCGATACATTTTTTAAAAAGCACTTGACCAATTCTTAATCAATTCCTAAATCCTGAATCTCAAACACCAAAAGGAATCGAACCTTTATCTTCAGCATACTTTGCTGCTGCTCTACCTTTTGAGCTATAGCATTTTGTTGATTTGTCAGGATTCGAACCCGAACAAAGAGAGTCAAAGTCTCTTATGCTAACCCATTACATCACAAATCAATATTCTCCATCTACGTCACTTCGAGTGCGAAGCGTATCGAGAAGTTTTCATTTTAAAACTAGTTCTCGATACATTTTTAAAAAAATTGCTGTTCGCATTTTCTAAAAAACACTCGAACTGACGTACTGCTAATCACTAAGGACTAACTACTCTTAACCAAACTAAGCGGCTTATACGAGAATCGAACTCGTAGCTCCCGAGAGACAGTCGGGAAGGTTACCATTACCACAATAAGCCTAAGTCCTTTCTAAAGACTACTTGTATTTTTAAACGAAACCCGTTTGTTGCGGAGAGCAAGGGAATTGAACCCTCATTACCTTGTGAGTAAACCGATTAGCAATCGGGTGTAACAAACCAATATTTACCTACTCTCCCAGTTAAAGGCATAAAAAAAGCACCTTTAAAAGGTGCTTCACATACAAATTAAGAATAACTTCTTATTGTTTATATTGATGCACCCGCATACCTGTTTTTGCTCCTAAGTCGAAACTTGGTGTAATTACAGCAAAAGACACTAGTACTGTTGATGAAATATTCATTTTTAATATGTTTTTATATTGTAAATTAAATGATGCCATGTTTTACTTTTTTACTTTTTAACTATTAAATAGTTTATAGCTTTTAATTTTTGTTTTTATCAAAATTTCCGTTGCAAAGATAAAGTCAAAAAAAAATAAATTCCAAATATTTTTTTAATTTATTTTATTGATTTTCAGTTTGTTATGCTTATTTTTAAACAAAAAAAATCCTGTCCGTTTACTAACAGATACGTTGAAAATGGTCAAATGACTGTCTCTCATTTGTTTAGTTTTCAAGTTTTATTTTGTATTATTTTTACTACGCATTAAACATTTTTTATATTTTTTTTCATTTTGTTGTTGTTTACCAATGTTTTTGGTTTGTTTCAACGTCATTATTAATTTATTTTTAACTTTTTTATGCCTTAAACCCTTCCCAAACTCCTATTTCCTAATTCCAATTTAGCTAAACAAAAAAAGCGCCCTCTTTTGAAGGACGCTTAGGTATTTTGGTTGGTATAAATGTAAATTCTTAAACCATAGGATACACATGAAACGGCCTAGCTTTTTTAGCAGGAAAAGATCCTACTAAACGGTAGTTACTATCTTTTGATAGCATAGCCATATGTTGTCTTTGTGTATTCATAATAAGGCAAATATAGGAATTATTTTGAAATATGCTCGTTTTTTTAATTTATTCTAAAAATTTTCAATTGGTACTACATTTTCTTCTCCAAACCATTCTCTTGCTGTTTCTAGAACCTTTTCAGAAGAATTTATATAATATTTCTTTAAATATAAGAAAAAGAAGGATATTTTTCTCAAACCTATTTTGAAATTGTGGTTGATGGTTGGTGGTTAATCGTTGTGGTTAAATTTTAATGATTCACACCATATAGTGACCCTGAGAAGGTCTCATTCGAAAAAATCAATATAGTTAAGTTGCTGAAATATGTTCAGCATGACAAGTTGGTCTCATATAATTACTCCACAGCAGCCCAAAAAACTATTTTACTACTATCGCTTTCTAAAGGTAAAAAAGCAATCTTATTGTACTTAAAAAAGGCTATTTCTATTAGTGTAAAAAGAGTACCGCTACCCTCTTTGGGTGGGTCTGGTAAAGAGATACTTACTATTTTAGGTATTTTCGCTTTCTTAAAAAAGGAAATCGTACTACTGTGCAACCAACTTTCATTGGTTTCAAAATCAAAAAAAAGAAAATGTGTTTTTACACCAATGCAATTAAAAAGCATCGGAAAAATCAGCGCTGTTGTTGAAAAAGAAAGCGTTCCATTCTGTATGGTTACTGGTTCTAAATCCAACTGGCTCATGGGATTAAAATGGTAATACTGCAACGCTTCTTTTGCTTCAGGTGTTTGTATGGCTTGTGCCAATAGGCGTTTTCCTTTTTCTGATACAGTATCAAAAGGAAGTAACGCTCGCATTTTCTTGGTAAACGCATTCACAATTTCTAAATTGTTACTTTTCGGTAAAATACCGGTTAAAGCCACCCGAATGGCTTTGCACTGAGAGGATAATTTTCCAAACTCATGGGCATTTTGTCTGCATTTTTCATATTTTTTCCCCTTTTGTAAAGCAGTGGTAGTAAAGCCACTAATGGCTCTAATAATCATTTGCCCATTTAACTCATAAATAACATAATTTCCTATTCTTCTGGAGAATGTGCCTTCTACTTCTATTTTAGCCATACTATTGTTTCTCTATTTTGTTACAGTCTTGTTCGAGTTTTGTTCGGGCTTTGTTCGGTGTTGTGGTACCCTTTGCTTTGCTACGATAGCTAAATAGGCCTAAAAAAAGTGATTATTCTCGAAAAGAAGCCGAGTTAAAACCAAAAGAAACCATAAAAATTGTGCCGTTTTTTAAAAAAACAGTGCTTTTCTAGTGTTTTTATAAAAGATTACATTTTTTCTATAAACATAGTTAAAATACTGAATTTAAGATTTTTAAAAAAATGTTTTATGTAACTTACCGCTATTAACATTCAAATTTCATACATTATGATTCAGAAAATTTTAAAATTAGAAGGCGTTACAACATTAGAAAAAAAGCAATTAAAAACAATTCAAGGTGGAAGAATGAAATGCAAAGATGAATATGGAAATTGCATTAAATTTGGTACAATGTGTGCAGAATTAGAATGCGTATATTTAATTGACTAATTTTTTTTCAGTATAAAAAAGGACGTTTGAAAACTCAAACGCCCTTTTTAATAAAACCCATTTAACTAACTAATTAATACCTTTGTATGGATTTAAGGTATATGTGGTACTAAAATTGCCTAAGTTTTTAAAATAATCTGCCACTAATTTTGCTGGATCTGTTGCTAATTCGCCTACACCTGGATTATCGTCTTTATCATCCCAGTTCCATGGTGTGTTTGCATTGCCCGAACCTTGTGTGGAAGGAAATGATTTGGCATTGTTTAAAAAAGCAGTGTTAAATCGTCTATCCCAGAAACCATTGGCTTCAAAAATGTTAACTAATTTATATTTTACATCACGATCATCATTATTTGCAGGTACTTCTGCTGTAGTTAGACTGGGATAGTATGTAATTCCGTCTCCAATAATTTTATAGGCTGGCCATGCCTTTAACCCATGTCCTTTTGATTCTTGAGCAGTAACAGGATGTGCTTGATTGTTATAATTTTCATACGAAACAGTGCCATCAATACTTTCATGGTTGGCTTGTAACGGACTACCAGAAGGCGTAAAAGAATAAAAATCAGAATGTGCCACAGTTACCATTCCTAAAAATTCTCCATAACCATTATTTGCTGTCGATTTTTTAACGATTGATAATTGTCCTTCTAAGTCATTTTCGTGATAGTCTAAACCAAAGAAGCAAATGTTTGCCCAATCTCTTGGATGAAAAAATGCATAAAGTATAAAATAATGTGTATTGGTTTCTACAACCGAATAATAACAGTGTGCTGTAGGAGCAAATCCTTTACTAGGTTCAATATTATTCCAATTATTCGTTGATACCCAATCATTATCAAAATTAATCGCTGTAATATAATCGCCTCTTCCACTCATAGAACCACAACCTGCATTATCTACATCTTGATGATGTACAGGTGCCCAACGCAACACTAAATTGTCATAAAATGCGGTGGTTTGTCTTTGGGTTACTTCTGTTTCGATTGGTTTTGTCGTTTCATCTTCTAAATCAGATGACGTACAGCTAACGACTGCAATAGATGCAAAAATGCCAACTAGAAATATGCGCATTTTGCTCTTAAAAAAATACTGTTTTTTCATGATAGTTTATTTGTTTCCAGCAAAGTAACTAAACCACGATTAATTTAAGATTTAGAAGATATGATGTAAAAGTTATGCTTTCACTTGTGATGTTAACAAAAAATAAAGCCTCTCATTTTTTTGAATAAGAGGCTTTACGATGTACAAAATAGATACTTAAAATTGAATGCTTCCATTAAAGCTACCTTCGTAAACACTATTTAAGTTAAGAACAGAATAAATACTTTCACCAGGTTGTAAAGAAATACTTCCGTTATGTAAAGGCATTTCAACACTGTTTAAAGCAACTGAAACAATGAGATTAGTAGTACAATGTGGATTTGTATTATAATGGTAATTACAATCATTTGGATTGTTTGTACGAATCACTATTTCAAGAGTTTCTCTAGTATTTGTCAAATAAGTTACTCTTTCCAGTCCTCTTCCTAAATTTTCAATAAATGCATCCACCACAACTAAATCCACTCTACCATAACGATGGGTATGATTTACTATAGTTCCTAAACTGTAAAGAATGGTTTCACAATGTTGTTTTTTCGGTTTATATACTTTTTGTTTTTTAGGAGCTTTGGGAGCAGGCATAGGCTTAGGTTCTTCCTTTACAATAATTACTTTTGGCATAGGTAAGTTAATACTAATATCTACGCTACCTCCTATCCTTACTTGTGCCGTTGTCTTTATAAAAAAACTTAGTGCGGCAATAATTATAATTCGTTTAAAATTTTTCATTTCGTTTGTTTTAGTTTTCTATTTCAACACAAACAAAGTTTGTGCCAATATGATATTGTTATTAAAAAATAAGACGTAACAAATTAACAGTCAGATATTTATTTTTAATCGTTTTACAATTCAAAATAAGTTCTAATATGTTAGTTAAGAGTGTTATTCGTTATCTTGATTTTCATTTTTTAAACCAATTTTAAAAATGATTCTTTTATATTTTTTAAAGCCAAATTTTTTATAACCTATTTCACTGAATTAAAATGAATTATAAATTAGCAACAAGTATTTATACAGTAAAATACTACATTTTTAATAAAAAAGGCATACTTTTTGAAAACACAAAAAATGAAAAAATATAAGTGATTTTTAACTTGAGAGTAAATAATATTAATTTTAAGCATTAATTTATATTATGAATTCAAAAAATTAGTATTTTTAAAACATTATCATTAATAACCATCGTTTTTTAGATTGTTATAAATTTGTCGTTTACTTAGGTTAGAGGTAGTAAAATAAAAGAATTGCATGAGAGATATAGAAAGAGCATACGAAGCGCTTCTAAAGAAAACGAAAGAACAAGAAGAAGAAATTAAAAGACTTCATGCAGCCCAAAAGAGCAACATAAATTCGGAGGCAGAAAACGAAGATACTTACAAGAATATCTACCATGCGTTATTAGATAACAACGATAGTATTGTTATTCTAATGGACGAAAATTTAAATACATTATACAGAAGTAAATCTACTGCCTTAATTACAGGTTGGACCGATGAGTCGCACATAGATGCACCACTACTAAGCTATATTCATCCTGATTATCTCGATTATGTAGATAACATGATTCAGCTATCCATAGATCAACCTAAAACAGCTATTAATGTTACCCTACAAGTAAAACATGAAAATGGAAATTATATTTGGCTAGAAGGTATTATTAACAATCGTATTGATGATAGTAATATTAATGGCATTATCGTAATCCTAAGAGATATTACCGAACGGAAAAAAATCTTCGAAATTATTACAGAAGAAAAAGAAAAGTTTGATAAGATTGCAGCAACTTCTCCTGGATTAATTTATTCCATGCGACAAAATAAAGACGGTTCATTAACTTATCCTTATGCTAGTGAAGCTGTGGGAGAAATATATGGTTTTGCTCATGAAGATATTAAAGACAATCCAAACAAGATTTTTGCTTTAATTCATCCCGATGATTTACAATATGTAATAGATAGTGTTACCGAAACAAAAACAAAATTAGTTCCTCTAAATTGTACGTATCGTTACTTTCACCCTAAAAAAGGATTAGTATGGCATGAAGTTAATTCGTTACCTGTTGTGGAAGCGGAAGGAACGGTAATTTGTCATGGTATTGCAACCGACATCACAGAGCGAATTTTAGCCAAACAAAAAATAGTAAAAGCCAATCGTTTATATCATTTCATTAGTCAAATGAATCAAATGATTGTGCGTGCTACAGATGAAGATACCTTATTTAAAGAGGCTTGTGCTATAGCTGTAAATATTGGTAAATTTAAAATGGTATGGATTGGCATGAAAGATGAAAGTTCAGATAAAATTGAACCTAAAGTAATTGCGGGTGAAGACAATGGATATGTAAAAGCCATGCAAACCATTCTTTTAGAAAATAACCAAAATGTAATTGCATCTCGTTGTGAAGCGCTAAAAAGAGAAAAATATGTCGTAATCAACAATGTAGCTGATGACTCGATTATGCAACCTTGGAGAGAAGAAGCCTTAGTAAGAGATTTTCAATCGTTAATGATTTTACCAATTAGAAAATTTGAAGAAACCGTAGGTATTTTCTGTTTTTATTCCAGTGAGGTCAATTATTTCGATGAAGAAGAAATTGCGTTAGTAGAAGAAGCCACTTCAGATGTTTCATTTGCTCTAGAAGTTTTTGAAAACGAAAGAATTAAGAAGAATGCTTTAAAAGAAATGATTGAAAGTGAAAACAGATATCATATCTTAACCGAAATTTCACCTGTAGGTATTTTCCGAACTGACGCGGCTGGTTTTACCACTTATGTTAATCCTAGGTGGTCAGAAATAACAGGAATGCCTTACGAAAAAGCATTAGGTAATGGATGGTTAGATGCAGTACATGAAGAAGACAGACTATCGTTACAAAAAGGATGGGAAACCGCGACTGAACATAAGGATTTATCACTCTCAGAATATCGCTTTATAAAACCCGACGGTACTATCGTTTGGGTTATGGGACATGCTATTCCAGAAAAAAATGCAAATAATGAAGTTGTAGGTTATGTAGGTACAACCACAAATATTACAGAACGTAAAAGAGTGGAAGAAGAGTTTAAAAAATCCTATGAAAAACTAGAAGCTATTATAGATGCTATTCCCGATTTATTAATAGAAATTGATGCAGAAGGACGCATTTTTAATTACCACGCGCACAGAGAAAACTTATTATCGCATTCTACTACTGCTATTATCGGAAAACTATTGGCAGAAGTATTACCAAAAGCTGCTGGTAAATGTTTTACTGAAGCAATGGAAGACGTAATCAACAAAGGATTTTCAACTGGTAAACAGTATGAATTGCATTTACCTAGTGGCAAGCACTGGTTTGAATTGTCTATTGCACCTATGGAAGAAAGTAATGCTAATGAAAATCATTTTATTTGTCTTTCCCGAGATATTACTATTGCCAAACAATCTGAAATTGAGCTACAAAAAAGTAAAGAACGCTATCAAGAAATTTTAAACAATCTAGATGCTGGAATTATTGTCCAAGGTATCAATGGTTCTATTTTATTGAACAATGTAAAAGCTGCTGAATTATTAAATATTAAACCATTTGATAAATTGGTTTCTAATTGGATATTTTTAAATGAAGACGGCAGTTTAATGGATAAAAATAAGTATCCTATACATCAATTATTAGAAGGTGGAAATCCTATTAAAAATTTAATCCTTGGTGTAGCTAAATCAAAAAAGACGACATGGCTATTATTTAATGCTTTCGCTGTAAAAAATGTAAAAGGTCAGATTACAGAAATTGTTTCTAGTTTTATAGATATTACAGAACGAAAGTTAATGGAAATTGAAATTTTAAAAGGAAAAGATCAAGCAGAAGCAGCCAACAAGGCAAAAACTGATTTCTTGGCCAATATGAGTCACGAAATTAGAACACCTCTAAATGGAATTATTGGTTTTAGTCATTTATTAATGGAATCTAATTTAGAGAAAACCCATTATCAATATATGTCTACAATTAACGAATCGGCTTCTTCCCTATTAAAAATTGTAAATGACATTCTTGATTTTTCAAAAATTGAATCGGGTAAATTTGAATTAAATATTGAGGAAGTAGATTTGTATGAATTGACACAACAAGTAGTCGATTTATTTCAATACCAAGCGCATCAAAAGAAATTAAATTTGGTACTCAACCGACATAAAGAAGTACCACAATTTATACTGGCCGATTTGGTCCGCCTGAAACAAATTTTAATGAACTTATTAAGTAATGCTTTAAAGTTTACTGAATTTGGTGAAATTCAATTAAATATTACTCCAATCAAAGTTTCAAATGATACTGCCGTTTTACATTTTTCGGTAAATGATACAGGTATTGGTATTAAAATTGACAATAATGAAAAAATCTTCGATTCCTTTGTTCAAGAAGATACTTCTACCAGTAGAAAATTTGGAGGAACTGGTTTAGGTTTAGCTATTTCAAATCAATTATTAGCTTTAATGGGTAGTAAGTTAGAACTGGAGAGTAAATATGGAGAAGGAAGTAAATTTTTCTTTACTATAAAAGTGACTAAAATTCCTAAAAACGACCTCCATTCTAATGCGCTAAAAAAGAATTTAAATCATAATACTAATTCAGATACAGAAGTTCTAAAACGTTTTAAAGTGTTAGTAGTTGAAGACAATAAAGTAAATATGCTATTGGCGAAAACATTATTACAAAAAATAAATCCGAATATATACATTTTAGAAGCTTTTGATGGTGTTGAAGCTGTCTCTCTATTTCAAAATGAAGTTATCGATTTAATATTAATGGATGTCCAAATGCCTAATAAAAATGGTTATGATGCAACCAAAGAAATCAGACAATTAGTACAAGGTAAAAAAACACCTATTATTGCCATTACTGCAGGTATTTTAGCTCATGAAAGAGAACGTTGTTTTGAAGCGGGTATGAATGATTATTTGTCAAAACCTATCATCAAAACAGATTTAGAAGCTATACTTAATAAATGGTTAGTATAAATCTCGTTTTTTATAAATTATATGCGATAAAAAATCTCGATAAGCCTCTTTAATCGGTAAGTCATAAGAAACTATTATTTCTTTTCTAATAAATTGAATTTCTGTATTGTCTACTGGATTTATACCTTTTTTAAGTACGTCTTTAAAGTATAAACCTACGCCTCTTTTTTGCCAAGAAGGCAATTCATTATAGTTAATTCCATGTTGAAATAAGAGTTCGTTTTTATGTGCAGTAGAAGTTTTTTCAAGTCTTTTTGAAGCTTCAAGATAATCAACCCCATGATTTCTCAAAGTCCAATAACAGTAAGAAGAAAGAGAATTTCTATGAGCATCTTCTTGTCTCCAAGAAAAATAATCTAAAACCATTTCTTTATTTGGCACGCAAATCGTTCTACAATCTAAAACGGCCAAGTGTTGAAAATACATACTAAAAAAAGCACTTGCTTCCCCAGACAATACTGAATTTATTTTTCTAACTTTTCGATTAAAAGTACTATCATTTTTATCGATTAACAAAGAAATCTCATCACTTTGTGTATAAGCATAAATAACCTTAAAGCCTATTGTAAGAAGATGTTTCGTCGTCGCAATCATTGCTTCATGAAACTTACTGTCAAAAGGTTTTTCTAGTGATAATGTTTCTTTTGTTAATTTTGTAAATCCTTTGCCGTCGAGTCGTACTATAATATAATTTTCAGGTAAAACATATTGATCAAAAAGTTTTTCATTCTTTCTCATTTTGGCATCCAATGCTTCAAATTTCATAATTATCAATTTTAAAAAAATCATTATTCAAACTCACTTTATACATTTCGTCAAAACCTTCATTAAGTTGAGGCAATTCTAGTTGGTTGTATTTCGCTTTTACACCTATTTCTGAAATCTTTTCTTTTCTATGCCCATTTCTCTCCAAAGCATCTTTCAAACTGCATTCAAAATAGTAGGCTATAATTTTATATTTTTTTTCTTTTAAAAGCGTAATATACTTTGCACGCTCTTCTTTAGAAACGTTAGTATTATCAATTACAAATTGAGATTGCGTTGTAAAACAATATTCTATTAATTTAGTTTCTTTATTTCTTGTATTTAATAAGTCTAAACTAACTCTAATATGACTATTAAAAAAATTTTCTTTGTAGAACGAACTTTTTCCACTAGCTGGAATTCCAATAAACATAATACACTGCATCTATTCTTAATTTATAGTTACCTGAAACTCTTTTAAAAAATCTTCTTCAATTTGAATAATATCTTGTTCTACATATTTTCTTGAAAAATGAATAGGAATTGCTTTTTTAACCATTGCATTACGCATAACTTTACCCGATTGAGAAGCATAACTATGATAATTTAATAATGCTTTTTCTTTATCTTCATCTTTATAAAAACACTCGATTAAAACTAAGTCACAATTAAAAAATAATTGCTTTATTTTTGCATGATTTTCTTCATGAAATGCATGATCTAAAATAACTCCTAAAGTGTTTCCTTTTTCAATCTTTAAATAGTGAAACAAATCGTTAGCTAAATACTCTTTTTCTTCAATTATTATAATTTCATCACTATTATTTGATAAATACGCTTGCTTGAGTTCTGTTATCCATTTTCCTGGTTGATAAGGAACTTCTGAAATGAGAATACTAACCGAATCATTTTCTTTAAAATGATAGGCAATAACATCTGTTTTATGATCTAAAATTGTAAAATTTACCACTACCCTTTCATCTTTATATAAACTTGTTCTTTCATACAAAAATGTTAATTCCCATTCAGCGGGTTTTAATTCATAAACTAATATCTTATGTTCAGAAATAATTTCTCTTATTTCATACACAACAGCATCCGCTTCTACTAAATTCCATGTAAAAGACTTTAACTTGGCTTGTACTTGTGACGCTATATTTTTAGGACCACAAATGATGTAACGCTCTTTTGTGCCTATTTGATGTCTCATAATTTGATCAAAATTTATAAAATGATCTATATGAGTATGAGAAATAAAAATTGCACGCGTTTTTAGGCAATCTTTTACACTTAAAAGACTCGCTTCACCACAATCTACAATATAGTTCCATTTGCAATTATCGGGGTAAACAACAATACAAATATCTTCACCTAATTTACTTTTAATTTCTGGAAATAACATGGGCATATAAATGAAATGCAAAGATGCTATTTTTTTAATAATATTCATGAATTCGACAATTCAACCTTACTATTCCATTTTAAATATTGAATTTTAAAAATTCGCACCATTATTTCTCAACTATTTTATAATTTTGCAGTTTCCAATACTATTTGGAAAATAAGCATTTTTGAATTATGAAACAAAAGGTTGAAATTTTGGCTCCAGCCAAAAACTTGGCACAAGGAATAGCGGCCATTAATGCAGGAGCAGATGCAGTATATATTGGAGCGCCTTTATATGGAGCACGTACTAATGCTACCAATTCGGTAGAAGATATTGCGGAAATGGTGGCGTATGCTCATTTATTTAAAGCACAGGTTTTTGTGGTTTTAAATACCATTTTATATGAAAAAGAATTAGAACCTTGTGAAAAATTAATTCATGAATTGTATGCTATAGGTGTTGATGCTATTATTATTCAAGATATGGCTATCTTAGAAATGAACTTACCTCCTATTGTTATTCATGCAAGTACACAAGCTAATAATAGAGACCCAAAACATGTTAAATTCTTAAAAGATGCTGGAATACAACGCGTGGTTTTAGCTAGAGAATTAAACTTAGATCAAATTCGAGAAATTCATGAGGCTTCTGATGTAGAATTAGAATTTTTTGTTTCCGGTGCGCTTTGTGTCTCTTTTAGCGGTAATTGTTATATGAGTATTGCTGGTGGAGAGCGAAGTGCCAATAGAGGATCTTGTGCTCAAAACTGTCGTTTACCTTACAATTTAACTGATGGTACAGGTAAAACACTTATTTCAAATAGTCATTTATTATCTATTAAAGATTTAGATTTAAGTGATCAATTGCCAAATTTAATTGAAGCAGGTATTACTTCATTTAAAATAGAAGGGCGTTTAAAAGATGTGGTTTATGTAAAAAATAATACGTCATTTTTGCGTAAAAAATTAGATGCTTTTTTAGAAGA
This sequence comes from Flavobacterium sp. J27, assembly GCF_004303025.1. GTDB lineage: Bacteria > Bacteroidota > Bacteroidia > Flavobacteriales > Flavobacteriaceae > Flavobacterium. The sequence goes on from NZ_PJQW01000002.1 coordinate 383,855, forward strand.
TAATGAGCACTTTCAAAAAGCGTCATCAGGTAAAACCTTCTATAATTTTGAACCAGAAATGGATCGTAGTTTCAATAGAGGGTATACTGATTATTTTGTGAACCAAAGAAAAGCAAAAATTGGTAGTTGGGAAAGCCCAAAATCGCAAGGACAATACATTGGTAAACTGATTGAAACGAAAGCCAATGGGTATGTAATTGAAAATGCCGACAAATTAAACAATGGTGATGGTTTGTACTTTATTAACGAATTAGGAGAAGCAGATGGAACTCAAATTAATATTATCATCAACAATATTGTAGTTCCTAATACTTTTAAAACATTACCTGTAGGCACTGAAATTTATAGAAATTCAGATGCAGAGTTTAACAAAATTGTTGAAAAAGAAAATAGTGCTGTTAGAAAAATAAGTGTTGATTTAGTGTTTACTGAAACGCAAGACGGTTTTATGCTTGTGGCAACTGATGAAGATGGACATACTAGTATTGCTACTTTAGAAACTGAAAAAGAAACAGCAAAAAATGGTAATCATACTATTCCGAATATTAAATCCAATCTAGTCAAAACAGGGAATACTCCATTTATGATTGAGAATATTGCAGTTGAGTTTTCAAAGAATTGGTTTTTACCTATTTCAAAAGTAAACGAAATTAGACGAACGGTTTTAGAACAATTAATCGACATCAGAATTCAAGAATACCATAGAGAAGAATTTCAAATAAAGCCAACAAACCATCCTTATCCTGTAGAAGAATTAGATTTTACCTATAATGTTTCTAATAGTTTGGCGAGACAATTTTATAAACGTCATGGAGTTACTGAAATAGAGAAAGCTTTCGAATTACAATGGGATCCAGGAAAATCTAGAGTAATGGTGACCAAATATTGCGTTAAATATGAATTGGGTAAATGTGCTCGTTTTCAACGTGATACTATGGGAGAAAAAGTAGTTGAACCTTTAACATTAACCCATGGTGAAAATGCTTATAAATTGAAATTTAATTGTAAGCCTTGTGAAATGGAAATTTGGGAAAAAGATGCCGAATTAGAATTCATAGACGAAGATGAACAATTTGATTTTATAACCAAGAAGAAATAAAATAAAAAATCCGAATTAATTTTTAATTCGGATTTTTTATTTTCTATATACTAATGATTAGAATCTAAACAGAAGAAAACATTAATTTTTCTGATAAGTGTCAAATAAATAAGCTAAAGTATCGGGAATGTTGTTGGCTTTCATTTTTGGATATACAATTGTACTATTTAGCCAGTTTTCAATCACTTGGTTAAAATCATCTTCTACCTCATATTCTACAGGAACACCCATCGCTTTTAATGCGGCTGCATTGCATTCTTGTTCGTAATGAGACTTAATGGGTATGGAAAGTAATTTCTTTTCTAAAAACAAAGCCTCTGAAGGCGTTTCAAAACCACCACCCGTAATAATACCTTCACAATGAATTAAACTTTGATTAAAATCTTTTTGATTTACTGGAAAATAAGTAATATTCTGGATAGTATGTTTTTCCTTAACCGTGTCTAAAAACCAATGAAAATGTACATGAGGCAACGATTGGAAAGCTTTTTCTAAACAATCTTTGTCAAATGAAGGCAAATATATGGTAATGTGTCCTAGATTAGTGGGTGTCGCTTGTACAATTTCATCTTTAATAATTGGTGGATGAATAAAGGAATCGTAAGGTTGAAAGTGTAACCCTAAATTTTGAGGTGCAGGAGCATAATTTTTAAAGATAAACTCCCCTACTTTACTTTTGCTATCTGGTCTAGGTGTATTTTCAGATAAAAAACTTGCTTGATGACCAAATTGAACCGAATGTACATTTTGTAATTTACATGCTAAGGCAGTTACAGCATCAAAATCATTAATAATAATGTCATATTGATGCAAAGGCAATTGATTAGCATCTTTATAAATTTGGTACGGCTTAAATTTTTTAGCAATGTTCCAATAGTCTAAACCACCACATTTACTGTAAAATAAACTACAGCCTTTACTTCTGTAGGCAATTGGAATATTTACATCTAAGGAGGCATTACTCCCGCTCAAAAAAAAGTCAATCTCGCCAAATTTTTGTAAATAAGGAAATAATTGTGTAGCTCTACTAATGTGTCCATTACCTGTAGCTTGAACAGCATAAAATATTTTCATACATGGGTTGTTTTGTGATTTTAATTTGGCAAAATGAATACTACCTTTTTCTTACAAAACGAACCAAAAATAACAATTCATGCCTATTCCTATATACTGATAACACAAACTTAATCATCATTTAAACTATAATTAAAAAAGGCCATCGTATTGATGGCCTTACTATTAGCTATAAGTTCAATGACTTATTTAGGGTTCTAACATAAAATCGTAAATAGCATAGTGAGGTTGTCCAGTAGCAGCTGTATTTAACAAGAACGTTGGGTTTGATGGTGTACAAGCTGTAATATCAAAGTTATTTGATATAATTCCAGTTGAACTACCCACAACCCATCTTTTACAACAATTATCATAATGGAAACCTAATTCTTTCATAGTATAGATATTGTTTGCAGGAAGGTTTTTGTATGAATAACGTCCTACTAAATTTCCGGCTAAATCATATTCAAAAATATCACCATAATTAGGAGGACACATTATATTTGTTAAACCAGAAATTACATGTACTTTATTACCAAAGAATGTAAGTCCGTTATACTGATTTGTAGGTGATGCAGAAGAGAAAGGAGTACAAGCACCTGTACTTACATTTACACGCATAACAGTTGAAGTACCTTCTTTTATAGCTAAGAATAATCCAGTAGTGCCATAATTTTCTATGTCTTGTAATGGAGCTGCTGTAGGTGTTGCCACTACAGCTGCACCAGATATAATTTGTACTTTTAATAATCTCGATGGAAAATTAGAATTTACACCAGTAACTGCCCAAGCATAACCTGGTGTTCCTGGCATATCACAAAGTCCTGTTACACTAGTAACTGGTGTTCCTCCAATATTAATTGTTGATAAATAATTATAGCCAGTTGGAGATGTACACACATCTACTTTGTAAATATGAGAAGTTAACCCACCTGGAACTGGAGTACTTGTTCCTGCTGATAAAACTAAAGCGTACATAGTACCGCATGAGGCAGCTGAGGCACGATCTGTTTCTGGTTTTAATTTAGTAGTTGCATTTGCATTTGTTTCTTCAGTAGTGTTTTCTTCTGGTGTTTGACACGACCATAAGAGTGCTGCGAAACTAGCTAGAGCCAATTTCTGAAAGGTACTTTTTTTCATGATTTGTGTTTATTTGAATTTTTTACTACTTAAATTTAAGTAATAAATTCTTACCAAAAAAACACATCTCTATATTAATTATTTGAAAAACAATAATTTATGATTCTTTACATTTTTTCTACCTTTTCTTTTAACAAACAAGAAAGATTCTCTGTAATTGATTAACAGTTTTTTAAGAAACACTTACTCATTCTATTCTATAATATTTGAAAAATGAATCCTTTACAACTAATTATTTTCTCTATTTTAATAAAATAATTTACAAATTGTTATGGAATAATTTACAAATTGTTTTGACAACTATTTTTAAAAAAATACTTCCCTATATACTTTTGTCCAAATTTATAAAAACAAACAACTTAAAAATAAGTGAGATACAGATTATTGTTCTCCATCTTTACCTCTATAGTTATGAAATAAATTGTATTCCACTAATTAAACAAACTTGTAAAACTAAACCAATGAAAAAACAATTAACTTCTTTTTTATTTTTATTATTGATATCAAAAACAATCTTTGCTACAAACTATTACATTGATCCCGTTAATGGAAATAATTCATATAATGGTCTAACGGAAGTTACTGCAAAACAAACCTTAACATGGTTTTCTTATAATACCACTTTTTTGCAACCCGGAGATACAGTTTTTTTAATGAATGGAACATATACCGCTTCTGGCTTTGCAATATTAGCCTTGCGAGCATCGGGTACAACTACTAACCCAATCACTTTTAAAAACTATCCAGGTCATACTCCTATTTTACAAATGAATGATTTCCAGTGGCATGCAATTCATTTAGGAGAAGGAATTCATGATATTATCATAGATGGCTTGCGAATAAGAGGAAATGCAGCAACAATAGATTTAACTGATGCATTGAATCAACCTGCTAGTTGCGGAAACCCTTCAGGTTCACCAGATCCTAAATTTAATGGGAATGGAATCACCATAGATGGCAGAACGAATGATGCTTTAGTACATCATATTATAGTTCGTAATTGTGAGATATATGAATGTTGTGGTGGTGGTATTGCTGCACTTCAAGCAGATTATCTAACTTACGAAAACAATCATATCTATGATAATTCTTGGTATACAATATATGGTGCTAGTGGCATTTCAAATCTTAATTCGGTAAACTATGATAATCATACAGAACAAAATTATTCTATGATTATAAGAAATAATGTTCTTCATGGAAACGAGTTATATATACCATGGATTGGACCATGCGTTATTTATGATGGAAATGGAATTATAATTGACTCAGAAAATAATGCTACTATTAGTAAACCTGCTTACTCTGGAAAAACTCTAATTGAAAATAATGTTGTACATCATAATGGTGGAAGAGGTATTCATGCCTACCATAGTAATGGTATAGATATTATCAACAACACTTGTTATATGAATGGAAGGTCTCCTGTTATTTCCGATGGAGAAATTACAGTACAAGGCGCAACAAATGTTAAGGTGTACAACAATATAATGTATGCTCGTGAAACAGAACGTGCCAATTTCTTAGATGCCGCATCTACTGGTTTTTCTTTTGGAAACAATTTAATTTTCAATGCTATAAATAATCAAATAAGTTACACTAATAGTACAGATAAAGTAGGACTTGATCCTCTTTTTATTAATCCTAATTTATATAATGGTAATTTTAAAGTAGAAACTACAAGTCCTGCTATTAATGGAGGGAATAATTTAATTTTTGCCACAACAGATTATGATGGAATATCTCGCCCACAAGGTTCTTCATCTGATATTGGGGCTTTTGAAGCGGCTTCTGCATTAAGTAATTCAACATTTGAAGAAAGCTTAAATACTGTAATTATTTACCCTAATCCAACTACAGATTTAGTAACTGTTCATTATACTTTAATTCAAAATTCAAATGTAACTATTAATTTATATGATTATTTAGGTAAAGAAGTGATTTCAATATACAATGAAAAACAAAATAAAGGAAAGCAAGAGATAGAAATTAAAACAAATTACTTACAAAAAGGGATTTATTTATTAAAAATAAATAATGGATTGCAAACCTTAGTAAAGAAAATAATCGTTAATTAGCTACCAATATAACTTTAACCAAACGATAAAAGCTGTTTTTTAGACGGCTTTTATTTTTTAATTAATGAATTAAAAAATCAACTCTATTATCTTGATTTTTTTTAAACTGTAAATTATTAAGAAAGAAAAGAGATTCGTATTGAGGTTGGCATAAAATAGGCAAATAATCTAATTGAAACCAATAGCAAAGTACTCGTATAATCGTATAGTTTATAATTACATCTTTGGTATCAACCGGAAACCAAAAAATGTTATGAATATTGATTTGTAAAATGCCATTAAAATGAGATTTGTAAAATTTATAAAACGTTCTAATTCCATTAAAAGTGGCCTCTTTCCATTGTTCTTCTATTTGTTCAATATTAAAAGAAACTAATAACATTGTATTTTCGTTAGTTTCAAAAATACAATTTAACGAAAAACCAGCGTAATAACCAATTTGCTTATCTTGCTTCTTTATTATAAACCTTTTTTCTCCTATAAACATAACCAACAAATAATATACAATCGACTACTCTATTTCAATATATTGAATTAAATGTTTTTGTCTATCATCAAATAATTTAAAGACAACATAATACCATTCATTTTTAGGCACATCAATAATAAAAACATCACCTTTTTTATGTTTTTTTACTTCAGAAATAAAAACGGAATCCACTAAGTCTTCATCAATCCAACCAAAATTTCCACCTGGTTTTATATTTCTATCCATCGTAAATTGATGGACCAATTCATCAGAAGAAACTCCTTTTTTGTACATATACAATACTTCTGCTCTTCTTTTATTAATTTCCTTTACTGAAATTTCTTTTCCGTTAAAAAAAACATAATTTAATTTTATAGCTTTAATTGGTTTATTCACTAATAATTTAGCTTTACCTAAATCTTCTAATTCCTGAATTTTATCAAGAAATAGTGCTAGACTGTCACTTCCTTTACTAAGCGTAACACGCTTAAGTTTTGCTTTTACATCTCTGTTTAGAATAATAAAATTTTGAGCATCATCTAATGTATTAATATCTTTTAAATCTTGAGAAAATAAGTTACTCACTAACAAACTAAAAAATATAAAAAGTATTTTTATTTTATTTCTTTTCATTTAAAATATTTATTATTTACAAAAATATCACTTTCTTGATTTCTTCTGCTCTTATTTTAGCATCATTTATAGAACAATGTAACTCTTTCATAATTAAAGCTGTTGCTAAAGGCAATTTATCCTCTTTTAAAGCTAATATAACTTGTAAAAAGATTTCTTGCGTAAAACCTTGCGTTTTCTTTTCCATTATAATAATAAATACAAGTGAATCGTTCTTTTTTATACATTGAATATACTGATTTGTTTTTGTAAACCTTCAAATAACCAAAATTTTTATCTTAGAAACCTAAACTTTTACGTATAGGAACGTAAAAAATTAGGTTTTTACCACTTATTTATTGAGGTTTCAATGATTTTATCTACATTGATTGTATTATTAGATTATAAGACAATTTATGATATTAGTGCGATTATTTCAAACTAAAAAACGGTCAATTATTGAGAATCTCAATTACTTTTCCGTATACTTGTTTTGTCCAGCCATTAATATGACCATGATTGTTTCCAATAAGCAAGCCTCTTCTTTCATTTTTACCTTTTACCAAATGGGTAAACACAGCACCTCTTACTTTACAATACACAATATCTCCTACTTGACATTCTTGCCAATTTGCGGGTGCTAATCGAACAGCTTGTCTGGACTTTAGAATAGGTAACATGCTATTACCTGCTTCTCGAGAAACGATGGTTTCCCCTGCTAATAGTTTTTGAATTTTAATATGATTCATTTTTTAAGTATTTATTGTTTTGATAATACGCTTTTAACCTATTCTCAAAGCAATACAAACTTGCTATTAGACAATACAAAATAAGAAAACCTCTACGCAATAATTTTACGCAGAGGTGTAAATTAGATAAAAACAGGCCTTTAATTATTAAGATATAATTGAAATATTGTTACCAAATGTTTTTAACATTAATTACAACTCCAGTTGCTAATCTAATTGGAATAACAAAATCGTGTTCTTGAATAGCAATGTAAGGAATATCAAAAATCATATCGTTAGTAATTATTTCTATATTATTCATTTTTTGTAATTGTTCCTTCATTTTTATTTGAATCACATTTTCTGCTCTTTCAAAATCTGGTTTAAGATCTCTTTTTGTTTTTGTGTACACATAATTAGTCAGTTTATTTTTAAATAAAGTAATCAAAATAGGATATAAATCATTGTCTACTTGAGTGCTAAATTCAATATTTTTAAGTTCAAATTGTTTATTTACTACAGATGGTTTAGCTGTTAAGTAAAGCATTCCTTTGGTTGATAAAAGTTTTCCTTTTATTTTTGCATCTACTTTTACTCCTATAGTTACACTTTGCCCACTCGGATAGATTTCAAATCCCTGTACTTCCACTTTAACCTTATCATTAGCGTATTCTAAACCTTCTTTTTGTAGCATCGTATTCAAATTATTTTGCAATACTTCATACTGAATAGAAATAGGAACGGTTAAGGCAATTAGATTCTTTTCAAAAGCGTATTTTTCTAAAGGAGGGATTTCATAAGGTTCATTATTATATAACTTTTGAGTGCTTACACCTGCCATTAATTTGGTTGCAAATTTTATATTCATATTGGAATCATCAATCATTAAATCTGACAAATAGAATTTTTGTGGATTTACATTTAAATACAATTGATCTGATACATTAGTTAATTGAATGGATGATGGTTTGATCCATTTTTTAATCTCAGAAGTTAGCTTTGCACATTCTATTTTATTAGCAATTTCATTTTCTAATTCTTTTTCTATATCATCTAAAGCTAAATTTGCAGGTAATTGTAAGTTTAACCATACTCCACCAACTATTTCAATTTTTGGATCTGAAATCCATCGATGACTTATTTTAGATTTTACTATTGGACACCAATTAGAATTAAAAGAAATTTTGGTATCTACATAAAAATCGATTTTTGCTTTAACTTTTTTTTCATCTAAGGAAAATAATTCAGCTCCATCTCCTCTGAAACCAACACTTCCAGTAATATCTAATGGTATAATTATTCGCAACATATCATTACCAATATTCTCAAATCGAATTCTTTCCCTTTTTACAATAGAGTAATCATATTGATATCCAACGGTAATACTCACTACATCTGCATAAATCCATTCATTAGGATTATATAAAGGGTTCTTCGTTTTTATCCATTCGTTAGGATGATATAAAGGATCTTTGGTTTTAATTGTTTTACCAAAAATTCTAACTTTAATCCATTTATTAGGATGATATAAAGGGTCTTTTGTCTTAATCCATTCTGTTGGATCATATAGCGGATTTTTAGTTTTAGCTTGATATTGCTTGTCAAACGCTCCCGTTTCGCTATCTTTTATAGGTTTAGAAAACTGCTCATTTACTTTATTTTCAATGGATTTATAATCCACATTTAAATCAAAAGAAAGTAAGCTGGTATCTTGTGCAATAACATTATTAGAAAAGTGTGATTCTGGTTTAGCTGAAATCTTATTATACTTTCTAAACAAGCTACAACTAGTGAATAAAAAAGAGACTGTTATAAGAAATAATATCTTATGATTAAAAATTAATTTTTTCATATTTTTATTTAATTGGTTGGTGTTTCAAAGGTATTTATAGAACAGTATATCAAACCATTACCCTTTGGGGTAATATTTTATGGAATTTTTATAAATCCTTTTTTGTAAGTTTTTTATTAAAATAAGATTTGTATATTTAGCTTAATTTTTATGAAAATCACCCCAAAGGGTAATTGTACGAGAGAAACTTATTCTTCAATTTTGTAATGAAAATGAAACGACATGAAAATAACTGTAGCTATAGTAGAAGATGATAAAAATTACAACCAAGCGTTGCAAAAAATCATTGCCTTTCAAAAAGATATGGAATGCGTAGCCCAGTTTTACAATGGCAAATCAGCTTTATTAGAATTGGAAAATACAGAGCCAGACGTGGTTCTAATGGATATTCAATTACAAGATGTATCGGGTATTGATATTGTTTTCCAATTAACCGAAACCATGCCACAAACAAAATTTATCATGTGTACCAGTTTTGAGGACGAGGAAAAAATTTTCTCTGCTCTACGAGCTGGTGCTAGTGGTTATTTAGTGAAGGGCGAACCCATGGAAAAGATAATTCAAGCGATACAAGAAGCACATTTAGGAGGTGCACCTATGAGTTTTGCCATTGCCAAACGTGTTTTACAACATTTTCAAGAATCTAAAGTAACCGTTCAAAGTATTGCGTTACTTACTGTAACAGAAAGAGAAGTACTGGAATTGCTAGCAGAAGGGCTACTTTATAAAGAAATTGCCGATAAAAAATGTGTTGCAAAAGACACGATTAAAAAACATATTGGTAATATTTATAGAAAGTTGCAGGTAAATAACAAAATTGAAGCAATTAATAAATTAAACCACAAAAACTAGAAATTATGGAATACAACCAACAATTGAATGAAATTTTATATCTTATTGAAAAAAATTATATAAATAATGTATTAAACAATGATCATTTATCTGAAATACAGAAATTATCAAACAGTTTAGTTAATAAAGAAAATGAAAATAGTAATTTTAAAAATAATATAAACTTATTACAAGATATTAATTTTTCACCTCTACCTAAGCCAAAAGTCTATTGGGATAAATTTAATAGAAGTTTTTATAATACAAGATTAGCTAAAATTTTCGTAATTAAATCTACACTTTTTGAAAATTTAATTAAAAATCAAAAAGATATAACATTAAGATTTGTTCAAATTGATAAATCGTTTGAATTAGCCTTGATAATTGAAAATAAAGCTTATTGGATTGATAATGTCAATGAAAATTTAGTAGAAATAGATCCGCAAATAGAATTAGAAAAAGAACCAAAAACTCTATATAAAAATTATATAGAAAAATTTGATAATGATCTTGGTAATGATTTAGATTATAATTTTACAATTCTTACTGGCAATAAAAATGTTATTGATACACGAAAAGTAACTATTCCATTTAATGTCTTGTCAAATTATGATTTTAAAGAAGAAAATTATATTGTGTTTATACCAGGTATTATAGAAGATTGCAATTTTAATAATAATAGATTAACTTTAATGATGCATTTTTGTAAAAAAATTAATGGAAGAGTTCATCCTGATACAACTTTTCAAACTACACATTACGACACCTTTCAACTTTGTCCACCCTATCCTGTAGGACAAAATCATTGTTAAGAATGTGTTAACTATTACTTATTTCATACTTATTCTGTTTTGCCTTGGAGTTTCTTTTATAAATAAAGTTTCAAGGCAAAACTTGTTATTTATTTATTTCTTATTTGTTGTCTTTATTGAAATTGCTCATTATGTTAGATTAATTCCTACCTCTTTATACTACTCTTCTCCTATATTTTTTATTTCTTTTTTTACTTATTATTTTGGAAACCAAATAAAAAACAATAAAAATAGCATATACATTATAGGTATTATTTCTCTTCTCATTGCTTTTTATTTTATTTTATTTAAAGCAAAAGGAAACTACTCTACCGATGCAGGAATTGTGATGAACTTTGTTTATATTCTTTTTCCTCTTTCTTGGTTATTAACTCAAATTATGGATACTGACGAAAATTCTCTTCTAAAAAAACAAACATTCTGGATTAGTTTTTCACTACTCTTTTGGGCTGTTTTTTTCTTTTTTAGGTTAATTCCCATGTATTGGTTAAACAATAATGATCCTGAATTTTTAATTCAAATTAATTTTGGATTTCAAATAATCACTATTTTTTCATATCTTTTATTTTTAAGAGGCCTTTTTTGTAGAATATGAAAGAACTACCTCACGACATAAAAATGGTTTTTATCATTGCTGTAATTGTAATGCTTCTTTTTGTAGGCTTTATTATTATGGTTGTTTTTATTTATAACAAAAAACAATTAATTCAAAAACAGGAAACCCAAATTAAAGAAACTGAATTTCAGAATCAATTATTACAAAAAGAATTGGAAAGACAAAAAGCCATTCAAATTGAAAGAGAGCGCATTTCTCGAGATATGCATGATGATTTAGGTGCTGGAATTTCGGCAATTAAATTACAGGCAGAGTTTTTAAAATATAAAATTCCTACCAATAGTTATACAGAAGATATTGAAGCTATTATTTCTACTTCTGAAGACATGAATGTCGCCATGAGAGAAATTTTATGGAGTTTGAACTCTCAAAATGATACAATTGGTAACTTTGTAAACTATACTTCTACTTATGCAGAGCGTTTTTTAGATAAAACAAATTTTCAAATAGTGATTCATACAGAAATTATTAATCCTAATACTAATTTACCTGTTACCGCTAGAAGAAATCTTTTTCTAGTAATTAAAGAAGCTATTCACAACATTTATAAACATAGTGAAGCCACTATGATAACACTACGTTTTTATCAAACAGACACTCATTTTAAAATCGACTGTATAGATAATGGTATTGGTATTTCCCCATCAATGAAAACAGGCAATGGATTAACCAATATGACATTACGAATGAAAAACATAGGTGGAATATTTGAAATTATAACAGTAGATAAAGGGACTCATTTGTTTTTCGAATATATTTTTAAAAAATAAATCATAATAACCTCTTTACTCTAAAAAAAAAAATTCTAAAAAAAGTATATCAGATTTAAAGAAGGCACATTTTATAAAAATGTAAAAGTATACCCAAAATTTAGTGTTACCACAGGAGTACCATCATCTGGAAAGTTATAACCATGGTTTACGATTTCAATAAATACACTTTGTAGATTATCATTTTTAGTTATATTTCCTAAAGCAATAGTATATTTTCTTAAAAATCCATGTAAGTTTTCAGGACCAATTTGAAAACTCTTCCCATAACCAAAAGAAAAAATAAGTTTTATTTCATCATCTATTTCTAAAGCTAATTTGCTATTCAAATAAACAGGTAAAATACCCGTTGTATGTCTAAAATTAGCATCCATACCACTATGCAGTCCTAAAAAGAAAATGTTTTCCTCATCATGAAGTCCAATTCCTCCTCTAAAATTTAATCCACCTGGTTCATAAAGAGTAGTATTCCCTTCACTATCTTTAATAAAAAATGATGAAACTACTCCTATTTCACCTTCATAATAGATTTTAGCTCCTGTGAATTGTGCATTTATAAACTGACTGAAACTGGCAAGTATTATTAAAGAAAGTAAATTTAGTTTCATAGATTAATAGTAGGTGTTAATTTAAAACAGCTTTTTTTAAAATAATCTTGTTCTTATTTAAATGCTGGCAAAGATAACTTATAAACCAAAAAAATCAAGTGTGTTTTTTACTATTATTTCATTTAAATCAGCAACATCAATTTGTTTAATTAAAGCCAAATAATCAGCTACATAAGGTAAAAATGCGGGTTCATTTCTTCTTTGGTGTTCCTTTCTTAAGTTTGTTTTAGAAATGTTTTTAGGTAGCATAAAGGGAGCATCAGTTTCTATCATAATTCTATCCATTGGAACATAATGAAGTACTTCTTTCAAATGCGCAAATCTTTTTTTATCAGTAATTGCTCCTGTAAAACCGAGATAAAAACCTTTGTCTAAATAAGCCTTTGCCTCACTTATTGATCCTGTAAAACAATGTACTACTGCTTTAGGTAATTGCGATATAAAATCGTTTGTAATAGCCATAAAACGAATAAAAGCTGCTCTTTCATGTAGAAAAAGTGGTTTTTGTATTTCACAGGCTAATTCTAATTGAGCTTTATAGCATTGCTCTTGTTGTATTCTAGGTGAAAAATCGCGATCAAAATCGAGTCCGCACTCTCCTACTGCAACAACTTCTTTATTTTCTAATAGTTTTCTAAGTTTAGCTATGCTTTGGTTATCCATACTTTTAGCATCATGTGGATGAATGCCTGCTGTACTGTATAAAATGTTAGGAAAATCTTCTGCAATTCTAAAGGCTTCTTGACTACCTTTTACGCTTGTTCCGGTAAGAATTATTTTTGAAACTCCTGCTCTTATCGCCTTATTAATGACAGTTTCTTTATCATTTTGGAATTGCTTATTCGTTAAGTTGATTCCTATATCTATATAATTATTCATATTGGTAATGCCTTCCAGATGGCGTTTTCTTGTTAGTTTTAAATAATACTGTAATAACATTATTCCTCTTTATCGCATCGTTTAATTGTTTATAAGATCTATAACTGGTATAAACAGAGGAAATTTTGTCATTATGTTCTTTAAATTTTATTTTTACTTTAATACTTTTCTTAGGTTTCTTTTTGATTACAGGATTTCTAATTGCATTTGCGTCGTTTTGTTCTAAAGCAATGGCTTCTTCTACAACTACTTCTTCCGTAGCACGCCATTTTCTATTAGCGATTTTTTTCCAATAAGGACGCAAATGTTTAGCACGTTCATAACCTCGATATGGTCCTTTGTTATAGAGATTTTTCATTTGTTGGAATTTGACAAATCTTCAAAATATAGTGCGCAATTATTTTGCGCTAGATAATTTTTATACAAAAACAACCCCTTACATTATAAATCTAATTGTGGAAAAACAACTTCTTTGATATAATCGTCAATAAAACCATATTCGATACCTAATTTTTTAATTTTTTCTTTTCTTTTTAGCAACTCTGGTCTTATCTTTAAAGCTATAATCTCTCGTTCATTCTCTTCTTCTTTAGTAATTGTCTCTTCCATAGGAAAACTATAATCGTATAATAAAACACATAAGGTTTCTAAAAGCGTTGCTCTTTTTGAAAGTAAAAAATCTGAATTATCAATTCCACTTAGCAATAGCTTCAAATGTTTTAATTCTGCCAAAATTATATGTTCATCTTGAGAATAAAAGTGTAGCCCTTCAGTTTTACCCAATTCATCAAAAAGTATTTCATCATACCATTGTATTGGTCCAAAGGTTGTTCTTAGAAAAATATTTGAATTTCAAAAGGAACAATCAAACTTTGTCTCTCTCAATTCTTCAAAAACCATTTCTCTTTTTGTTAAAAATTCTTTAGTAGTTTTATTACATTTTTTACATTGACCTTCTTTTATGTATTTCATTTATTTACTCATTTAAAAATTGTTCTAAAAAACCAATAAATTGTTTTCCATTACTACTCCAACGCATTCCCTGACCATTTGCTAAACGGATTTCATAAACCAAACCATGCTTATAATGATAAAAAATGTTCCACCAAGTTGTTTTTTCAAAGAAAATTTCAATTTGAATCTTAATTTTACTTTCTTTAGCTTTTTGGTTACCTTTTAGTTTTTCAAAAATACTTTCAGGATAACGTCCTACGTGTTTTTCCCATGCTTTTACAACCACAGTTGTTTCTCTGTTTAAAGGTTGAAAGCAACTTTCTAAAAGAACCGCTTTAAGAGGTGGAATAGCTTCAAAGTCTTGTTTACTTGCTGAAGTAATTCGTTGTCCCATTAACCATAATATTGTTGAAAAAGGAGTGTTTTCGATTAGATAACAAATCTCTTTTACATCTATATTATTTTCATTGATAAAAACGGTTTTAAATTGAGATACAATTTCAGGATAGTTATGCACTATTTCATCAACAAAATAAGGCTGTCTAGAATTATTTGGGATTTCATAAAAGCGTTTTACCAATTCTATTGAAAAAAAATGAAGGATTTCCTCTTGCAAAAAAGCGGCATATTTTCTTTTCCATTCTAAAGAAAAAAAAGCTTTTGATTCTAGTAGAAGAGCTTCAATTTTTTGTTGAAAACTAGTAGTATTCATCTTTATCAGATCTTTAAATTACTGTTAAATATTACTTTAGAAGTTAGTTTTTGTTCAATTAAATAGCCCGCCAAATTAAACCATAACTTAGCATGATCCAATACTATTTTATCTGAAGAAACAACAATTGCATCTCTTTCAATTAAAGTTTTATCGGCATTGTCTTCCAAAAAAACACTCCAATTTAAATTATTAAATACTGCCACAGCTTCAATTTTTGCTTTTATTCTCCCGCTATTAGAAACTTGTTTATCGAAAATCCATTGAATATTATATAATTTACTTTCCTTAAAGAAATTGAATACTAAATTAATTGCCTGTTCCGTTTGATTAACCATTTTATAATTTCTATGCACACTAGATAAATCACGATAACAGCCATCTAGTCCTTTAAAAATATATGCGTTTGATAAGGCGCTTTCTAATAAAATAAGTAAATTAAACCCATCTATCACTAACTTTTTACAGGCTAAACCTTCATATTGTATTTCGTTCTTTTTTCTAAGCATTACTTGTTTGTTTGAAGCACTCATGCCTTGCACAGCTTTTTGTTGACGACTGGCTAATTTATACCGATTTCCTACTAAAGACAAAGCATTTTTTTCAGAATAACCACGCGTTAACAGATAATGCATATCTTTTGTTGCTTCATGAATTGCAATTCTAAATTTTAGTGTTTCAAAAAAGAAATCATCTTTGGCTTCTTTTCCTCTATTGATTTGTTTAGACATTATTATCAAACTTCATGATTTATAAACTGTATTTTTTTACTCTATACTATTTAGCAAAGGTAAAATTCAAAATACGTAATTATTTTACGTACTACTAGTTAAAATATTCAGCATATTGCAAAAGTCGAAAATCAAAAGTATTAAAGTTTGAGTTTTTACTTTTTAAATATTGATATATAGGATTTTTACTAATAGAAATATTTGCAGCTCCAGAAACAGATGTTAAGGAAACTGTTTTGATTATTCTTTCCGTTTTTTCTTTTGAAGTTTCTGCAACGGGTAAAACAAATTGATGTATTCTGGGTATTTCATTTGAAATCAATTCCAATTTCTGACCATAAGATTTAAGTTGTTTTCTAAAAAAATACTCAGGCCCGTTTTTGCTATTTCCCCCAGTAAAAAGTAAGGTTGAGATGTTAGGAAATTCATTTAAATACAGAATTAAATTACGCAAAATAACATTTTTCATGCCTAAATCTGAAGCATCAATTTTAGTACGTTCGCAACTTTCAACTATATCACAAACTCCAATTTTATGTTTCATTAAGAATTCTTTTCGTTGCGTTATGGCTTCTGTTGAATTGTCATATTTAAGATTCAAATTATGTATTTTATCGATATACAACCATAACGAATTATAATAACTGCCGTAACAAAAATCGACATCTTTTTCCAATAACACTCCTGTTGAAAATCGTGGAGGTGGTAAAGTGCCTACAATTAATTTTTCTGTATCGGGTTGAATAAAAGGGAGGTAAGGATGTTTATGAAGGAACACAATAAATTCTTTTTAAGCTATTGTTTAATCACAAAATTAATATTTTTCAACAACTTAGGTAGATTACGCTCTCATAAAATGATTTTATTTCTACGTAATTGTTATACGTAGTAAAAAATAAATTGTATTTTTACTAAAAAACATGTCTTTGTACGCCATTTTTCATAATTTATTGTTACGTATAGGATTTGATAAGCTTACTATTAACAAGCATTGGGAAACGTTAGAAAAAGCTTATTCTTCTAAAAATAGAAAATATCATAATTTGACTCATTTGGAAAATATGATGACGCTTTATAAACGAGATAAAGATAAATTAACACATTCCGATGAAATCGTATATGCACTTTTCTATCATGATATTATTTATAAAGTGACACGAAAAGATAATGAGCTTGAAAGCGCAAAATTAGCAATAAAACTACTTCCAGAATTTGCTAAAATTGATAAAGAATTAGTTTTTGAAATGATTTGTGCAACTCAATTGCATGAACATCAGGAAAAAGAAACTATCAATTGGTTACTTGATTTTGACTTACAAATATTGGCTTCACCTTGGGAGGAATACTTCATTTATTCTAAACAAATTAGGCAAGAATATAAAATTTATCCTAATATTCTTTATAACCCTGGACGTAAAAAAGCGCTACAACATTTTTTAGAAAGGGATTTCATTTTTCAAACAGAAGTTTTTAGAACACAATATGAAACAAAAGCAAGAGAAAATATTAAAAAAGAAATACTTTTATTATTATGACAAAAAAATCTCAATATAATTTCAATTGTATTTCTTTCTATTAAGATTACTAAAACTGACGGAATAAGAATACGTTTTAAATTTTTTAAACACAAGTAAACGAACTGAACTAAACTATGGCACAAAATAAAAACGCACTCATACGATATAAAACAATAGACAAATGTCTTCAAAACAAATACCGTCAATGGACATTAGATGATTTAATTGAAGCTTGTAGTGAAGCATTATATGAATATGAAGGAAAAGAAACATCTGTAAGTAAACGGACGATTCAATTAGATATTCAGATGATGCGTAGTGAAAAATTAGGTTACAATGCCCCAATCGAAGTATATGATAAAAAATATTATCATTATGCACAAGATGATTTTTCAATTACAGATATTCCGTTAACAGAAACCGACATTAATGTTTTAACAGAAACCGTTTCTATGCTAAAACAATTTAAAGATTTTTCTTTGTTTCATGATGTATCTGACATTTTACAACGCTTAGAAGATAAAATTTACGCTGAAAAATCGCATACACAACCTGTAATTCATTTGGATAAAAATGAAAATTTAAAAGGCTTGCATTTTTTAGATGAAATTTATCAAGCTATCGTTAAAAAAGTAGTTTTAATCATCTCGTACAAATCCTTTAAATCTAAAGAAGCCCAACAACTTACTTTTCATCCTTTTTTGCTAAAAGAATTTAATAACCGATGGTTTTTAGTAGGTAGAACCAAAGCTAGCCAACCCATTACCAATTTAGCTTTAGATCGTATCGAAAAAATCGATTATGACTTTAATTTGTCTTTTTTAGAAGAGGAATTTAATGCGGAAGAATATTATAAAAATATTGTGGGTGTTACGGTTAATCAAGGTTTGTATCCTGTGAAAATTGAGCTTTGGATTGATCAAATGAACGCTCCTTATGTCATCACAAAACCTTTACATCATAGCCAAAGAATTATTGAAACTCATGAAGACGGGAGTATTGTGGTACATTTATTTTTAATACCAAATTATGAGTTAGAACGTTTATTATTAGGTTTTGGCAATGGATTAGAAGTTATAAAACCAAATAATTTAAGAAAAAGAATGATCCGCATTATAGAAAAAACCTATGAACGATATCAATCTAAAATAGCAGAATAAAAAAACGGAACTACTATAGTTCCGTTTTTTTTGTTAAAAGTAACAGGTATTATTTTAAAACAAAACTTGTTTTAGAAACATTTTCACCTTTTTCGCTAAATACATTTACAAAATATGTACCCGCTTCAAAGTTGTCTCCTGCTAATTCTTCAGTAACTTGTACCGATTTATTTTCGTACTTAACAGTAGTAATAAAACTATATGTTAATGTTTGATCTTCTCCCATTGGAATTGTTTTCTTCTCCCCTAAGATATTTCCTTTAGTGTCCATCACCTGAACATAGTATTTTCTATCTCCAGAAGAAGCAATTTGATTTTCAGCAATTACAAAACTAATTTTTAATTTATCTGCTCTACTTGCTTTTGTTGTTTCTACTTGTTTTCCAGAACTTCTTTCTTTAACAGCTAATACATTTAAGTTTAGTACTGCTAATTTAGATGCTTTTTCAATAGTTTTAGTCATGTTGTTGTTTTGAACTAAAAGTGTATCAGTAAACTTTCTGTTTTCTTCTAAAACAGTATTTGTACTGTCTAAAGAAGTGGTTAAAGAAACATTTTGTTCTTTTAATAATTTGTTTTCAGCTACCAAATTATCCATTTCTCTTTTTAAACGGAAATACTCTCCTTTGTATCTTTCCATTGCTTTGGCATCACCTTTAGATTTTTCTAATTCTTCTAAAAGTTTTGTCATTTCTTCTTTTTGCTCATCAATCTCGCCTTTTAATGCAGTATTTTCTCCTGACATTGCCTCTAATTCAGCGATTCTAGCTTTGATATCGTCTTCTAAAGCTGTTTTTTCAGTAGTTAATTCTGTTAACTGTTTTTTATTATCAGAGGTTAATTTATAAATATAACCGATACTACCTAACAACAATAATGCTAATACAACTATTGCCGCTTTTAAACCTGAGTTACTCTTTGTGTTTGTGTTTTCTTCCATAAATTTTTGGTGATTACTTAATTTTTTAAACAAATGTACAATTTATAAAGTATTTATTCAATCTTAGAACGAAAGTTATATTAAAATAGTATTTTTGATGTGAAATTTTTTTAAAAAAAATGGAAAAGATCAACTTATTAACCGTTAAGGAATTGGCCAAAATTACCCATCACAGAAGTGGTGAAATAAAATTAGGTGAAAAAGTAATAACTATCCCATCAAATGAAAATATTTGGGAATTTATATCCAAATGTGATGCTCAATTTGTTGTTTTTGGGATTCCAGAAGACATTGGTGTCAAAGCAAATTTAGGAAGAGTGGGAACAGCTTCTGCTTATGAAAGTGCTTTAAAAAGCTTGGTAAATGTACAACATAATAAATTTTGTAAAGGAAACAATATAATTGTATTAGGTCATTTAGAGGTTACTGAAGAACTTCAAGAAGCAAATGAACTAAAGATATCAAACAAAGAACACAAAAAGAGGCTTTTTACATTAGTAGAAAAAATAGATAAAGAAGTGTCGCATATTATTCATCAAATTATAAAATGCGATAAAATTCCTATTGTAATTGGTGGTGGACATAACAATGCTTACGGAAATATAAAAGGACTAGCATTGGCAAAAGGGAAGCCGGTAAATGCTATTAATTTTGATGCTCATACCGATTTTAGAATTTTAGAAGGTAGGCACTCTGGTAATGGTTTTAGTTATGCATTTGAAGAAGGTTTTCTTAAAAAATATTTTGTCTTTGGTTTACATGAAAATTTTGTTTCTAAAAGCGTTTTCAATTCTATAAAAGAGCAAGATACGAGGTTAAAATATGTTTCTTATGAAGAAATTGAAGTGAGAAAACAAAAAAACTTTGCATCTCAATTAGAAGAAGGATTAGCCTTTATAAAGCAAGATCCTTTTGGAATTGAATTAGATTTAGATGCCATTCCTCATATTTACTCTAGCGCCATGACTTTGAGTGGCTTTAGTGTACAGCAAGCAAGAGAATACATTCATTACTTTGGGAAACATAAAAACGCAGCTTATTTGCATATTTGTGAAGGAGCACCAGATCTAGATTTAACAAATAACAATCATTTAACTGGAAAATTAATGGCTTATTTAATAACCGATTTTATAAAAAGTAAAGTTTTGTAATCCCATTTTTAATAGCAAAACTCTATTTTCTTTTAATTACCTTTGTACAAAAATTTTGTAATGACATTTAAAGAACTTCATTTAATAAACAATATACAAGAAGCTTTAGAAGAAGAAGGCTATGTAAAACCTACTCCTATTCAAGAGCAAGCGATACCTGAAATTTTAGCTGAAAAAGATTTAGTAGCATGTGCACAAACGGGAACAGGTAAAACAGCCGCTTTTGCTATTCCAGTAATTCAGCTGATTCATAAAATTGTAGGTTCGGCAAAAAAAGTGAAGCGTATTAGAACACTTGTTATTACTCCTACAAGAGAATTAGCCATACAAATAGGTGACAGTTTTGATACTTATGGGAAGTATACCAATATTAAAACATTAGTTATTTTTGGTGGTGTAAATCAAGTGCCTCAAGTAGATCAATTAAAAAAAGGAATTGACGTACTTGTAGCTACACCAGGACGTTTACTAGACTTATATAAGCAAGGATTTATTGATTTAAATCACATGCATCAATTAATCTTAGATGAAGCAGATCAAATGCTAGATATGGGCTTTATAAATGATGTAAAAAAAATAATTAAGCTTACTCCAGATAATAGACAAACTTTGTTATTTTCAGCTACAATGCCTTTGGCTATCAGAGAATTAGCTGACACCTTTTTAAATAATCCAAAATATATTACCGTTACTCCTGTTTCTAGTACAGCTGAAAAAGTAAGTCAAAAAGTATATTTTGTTGACAAATCGGAAAAAAGGAATTTATTATACCAACTCATTACAGAAGAAAATTTAAAAAATGTTTTGGTTTTTACCCGAACAAAGCATGGTGCAGATAATATTGTTAAAGCTTTAAAGAAAAAAGGTATTGATGCAGGTGCTATTCATGGAGATAAATCGCAAAGTGCCAGACAACGTATTTTAGAAAGTTTTAAAAATCAAGAAATTCCAATTTTGATTGCTACAGATATTGCAGCTCGTGGAATTGACATTGAAAGCTTACCTTTTGTAATTAATTTTGATATTCCAAATATATCTGAAACCTATGTGCATCGTATAGGAAGAACGGGTAGAGCTGGTAATACAGGACTTGCTATTTCTTTTTGTGGTAAAGATGAAAAAAACTACTGGAATGATATTGAAAAATTAATTCGGATTAAAGTAAAAGTAGTTGAAAATCATTCTTTTCCTTGGAAAGAAGAAGAAGAAAAAAAAGAAGGTGCAAAACCCGACTATAGAAATAAAAACAAATCCAAATCTGATAACAAAAGCAATAATTCCAGAAAATCAGATGGATCGAAAAAGAATAAAAAAAGATGGTATTAACCTGAAGAAATTTTATTCTTCTTTATTGTTCACATGCAATCGAATCATTTGGAATAATTTTCTAGCATCAAATGGTTTAGCAATAATATCGTCTATACCCGATTGTTTGGCTTTCAGCTGAACTTCTTCTTTTTCAAAAGCGGTAACAGCAATAATTGGAATGGTAACTCCTTTCTGACGAATTAATTTTGTAGTTTCAAAACCGTTAATTTTAGGCATATTAATATCCATCAAAATGGCATCAAATTGATGTTTTTCGAGCAATTCTAATGCAAAGTAGCCATCATCAGCAATTTCACATTGAAACTTGTGGTTTTCCAATAATTTTTTGGTAACAATTTGATTAATTTTATTGTCTTCCACAACTAATATCTTATAGGTTTTTGGCAACGATAAATCTACTTCAATATTGTTAACAAATTCATTTACTTTATTTTCTCCCGATTCGAAAGGAATCGTAAATGTTACTGTAGTTCCTTTGTTAACTTTACTTTCTAATTGAATATCTCCTTTGAATAATTCAATTAATTTTTTCACAATAGTTAGTCCTAATCCAGTACCTTGATAATCATCTTCTTTTCTATCTATTTGGACAAATTTGTCAAATACTTTATCTTGATACTCTTCTGGAATTCCTGCACCTGTATCTATTACTTTAAATTGAATAAAAATTAAACCATCTTGTTCTTTAACTAAATCTGCTGAGATAGTTACTTTTCCATCATGAGTAAATTTTAAAGAATTACTGACTAAGTTTAAAATAATTTGCGACAATCGGATACTATCACCAATAATATATTCTGGAATTTTTTTATCCACTTTAATTAGAAGATCATTATTGTATTTTAAAGCAATATTATCTAACGAATTTTTTATCGTTTCTAATTTGTCTTCTAAATTGAATAAGTTATTTTCAAGAACCACTCTATTTTCTTCAAACTTATATACTTTTAAAATATCGTTTACTAATGAAAGTAAGTAATTTGCTGAAAATTTTAACGCTTTTAAATGAGGGCTATTTTCTAATTCTTGATGCTCAACCTCTATGATATCAGTAATCCCTATAACTCCATATAAAGGTGTTCTTAATTCATGACTAATGGTTGAAACAAATTGTGATTTTACTTTAGAAGCTTCTTCTGCTTTTTCCTTAGCTATTTTTAGTTCTTCGTTAGCTTCTCTTAATTCTTCATTCGATTTTCTTCTAACTCGATTTAATTTTAGTTGAGAATACAATATAGTAAGTGTTGTTAAAAAGATAACACCAATTAATATAATTAATATTTTGATATTCAGAAGTTTTTGATCTTGGACGCGTTTATCTGCTTCCATCTTAATTAAATCTCGCTTTACTTCTTCTTTTTCAATTTGTTCAACTAACCCTTTTACTTTTTCATTTCTTTGTGCTTCATTTTCTAATTCACGAAGAGAATCAGTAGCTAATAAATATTTATAGGCTTTATCGTATTGTTTTCTACTAAAGTAGAATTCGGCTAAGCTTTTATTCATACCAACTTCGTGAGCAGGATTAAAATTTTTGTATTTTGATTGGCAAATAGCTAATGCTCTCAATAAGTTATTTTCAGCTATTCCAAAATTACCTTTAAACGCTTCATAATCGCCATTTAAAGAGTAATAAAAAAATTGAGCTTCATATTCTTGTTTTAATGAATCTATATGTGATCTTACCTCACTTAGATGTACTTTTCCTTCTTCATATCTTTTCTTTTCAAAATAGGTATTTACTAAATTTAATTTATTATAAGTAAATTCGATAATATCTACTTTTCTAGCAAATTCTAAAGATTGTAAATAATATTTGATACCTGTTTCGTCATCTCTCTTATTGTAAGAATATACGTTTCCTAAATTATTGTATAACCAACTCTTAATTGTATCATTATTTGCATTTGCAGCATGAATTAGAGCTTTATTATAATAATCAATAGCTTTATCAAAATCATAAATTTCAACGAAATTTAACCCAATAAAATTATACGCTTTAGCAATAGAAGATTCGTCATTTTTTTTTATGGCTAATGCCAATGCTTTCTTTGCATTTTGCAACGATAATTCTGGTTGACTAGAATGCAGATATTTCCCTGATTCATATAAGTATTTTTTAATTGTTTTAGTTTCAGAATTTTGTATTTGAGAAAACGTTACAATTGAAAAAACGAAGCATAAAATAGGTAATAGTATCTTATGTAAATAACTCATTGGGTAGCGTTTGGACCATTTTAAATATTCTCTAACTTGTTAAAAGTACTATTTTTATATAAAAAAAACTATAAAAAGAAAGAATTGTTCTTTTCTTTATTAAGAAAGTACTGCTATTTTCAATATCCTTAAAGACAAGTATTTTAAAAATAAGATTAGTAATAGTCATAAAAAAACCTACTTCAAAATGAAATAGGTTTTCTATATTATTGATTAAAAAAGGAAAAGTACATTTTTAATTTCGAATCAATTTTTTATATTTAATTCGAGTAGGCGTTACCTCTTTTCCTAAACGTTTCTTCTTATTTTCCTCATATTCTGAAAAACTTCCTTCAAAGAAATAAACTTGAGATTCTCCTTCAAAAGCTAAAATATGGGTACAAACTCTATCTAAAAACCATCTGTCGTGAGAAATAATTACGGCACATCCTGCAAAGTTTTCTAAACCTTCTTCTAATGCTCGTAAGGTATTGATATCTAAATCATTTGTAGGCTCATCTAATAATAAAACGTTGCCTTCTTCTTTCAAGGTCATGGCTAAATGCAAACGGTTTCTTTCACCACCAGATAAGGTTGCCACTTTTTTGTTTTGATCGCTACCTCCAAAATTAAAACGGGATAAATACGCTCTAGAATTTACTTGTCTTCCACCCATCATCATTAATTCTTGACCATCACAGAAATTTTCATAAATAGATTTTTCGGGGTTAATATCACTATGCGACTGATCTACATAGGCGATTTTAACAGTATCTCCTATTTTAAAGCTACCACCATCTGGCTTTTCTTCATCCATAATCATTTTAAAAATGGTAGATTTACCAGCTCCATTCGGTCCAATAATACCTACAATGCCTGCTTGAGGTAATGTAAAATTTAAATTATCATATAGTAATTTATCTCCAAATGCTTTAGCAACATTTTGAGCTTCAATAACATTGGTTCCTAAGCGTGGGCCATTTGGAATATAAATTTCTAATTTCTCTTCTAGCACTTTTTGATCTTCATTTAATAACCGATCATAATTTTGCAAACGTGCTTTTTGCTTTGTTTGTCTTCCCTTTGCTCCTTGTCTAACCCAGTCTAACTCACGTTCTAAGGTTTTTCTTCTTTTTGAAGCCACCTTCTCTTCTTGTTCCATACGTTTAGACTTTTGATCTAGCCAAGAAGAATAATTTCCTTTCCAAGGAATACCTTCTCCTCTATCTAATTCTAAAATCCAACCTGCAACATTATCCAAGAAATAACGGTCGTGTGTTACTGCAATTACTGTTCCAGCATATTGCTGTAAATGTTGCTCTAACCAAAGTACAGATTCAGCATCCAAGTGGTTAGTTGGCTCATCTAATAACAACACATCTGGTTGTTGTAATAATAAACGACAAAGTGCAACACGTCTTCTTTCTCCTCCTGATAAAAACTGAATTGGAGTATTAGCTTCTGGAGTACGAAGTGCATCCATGGCTACTTCTAGTTTGTTGTCTATCTCCCAAGCTCCAGCAGCATCAATTTTGTCTTGTAGTTCTGCCTGACGATCCATTAATTTTTGCATCTTATCTGCATCTTCATATACTTCTGGCAAACCAAAACTATCATTTATTTTATTAAACTCATCTAATAAATTATAAATTTCTGCCGCACCTTCTCTTACAATTTCAATAACTGTTTTAGTTTCGTCTAATTGTGGTTCCTGTTCTAAATACCCTACAGTATAACCAGGGGCAAAAACTAAATCTCCTTGAAAGTTTTTGTCTAAACCAGCAATAATCTTTAATAATGAAGATTTACCAGAACCATTAAGACCTAAAATACCAATTTTAGCTCCATAGAAGAAACTTAAATAGATGTCTTTTAAAACTTGTTTATTTGTACTAGAGTAAATTTTATTTACTTTAGACATTGAAAAAATTACTTTCTTATCGTCTGACATATATATTGTTTGTTACTTAATTTTTGTTTTTGAAATAGACTTATACTCTTCCTTTTAATGCATTAAAAACCCAAGCAATAGCAAAAAAACCAACTCCTACTGCTGAAAAACCCCATCCTGCTACATCAGCATAGCGGTAAATACCTAAACCAATTAATAATAATCCCATAAGTATCATAATAAATGTAGCCCAAGCTAATACTGTATTTTTATTCATTCCCATTTTATACTTTTTTAAATTTGAGGATAGCAAATATACAAAATCTATCAAAAATATAATTAATTATAATTTTCAATACAATATTTCTTACAAAATACAGGTGAATTTATATATCTTTTATTTTTTTAACATTTTTTACAGTAAAACAACAAGTGTTTTAACAATAATTTTTGTAAATTTACAAAACAGGCAAAAAAACAAAAACATTTCTTTACAACTATCTGTAATAAAATACTGTAGTTTCTTTATGATTCTTTTCATATCTAAACTTCAAGTACAAAAAGCTTTTTTTCAATAATTTATATTATTTGGGGAAAGCATAATCGATTAATTGATTTATTAATTTATTATAGACAGTTATGAAAAAAAACTACATCCAAACCAGTCTAGAAAAATGGACATTTATTCCGCTATTCCTTTTTCTATTTTCCATTAGTGTTTCAAACGCACAATCTGTTATTTATGCGCAAAACATTGTTTCTGAAAGCAATGTTGATAATAGCGCAAATGCTATTGACCAAAACCAAAGTACCTTTGCAGTAGTTAGAGCAAGTACAGGAATTGCTGTAGGTATTGGTAGTTACTCTGGTCATATTGAACTAGAATTTCCAACAACCTTACATGCTAATACAACTACTTTTGTTAAAGTAGAAGCTGAGGATAATTTGTTTGATGTTTTACTAGGGGGAAGTTTAGGTAATTTACTGTCTGATGTTTTAGGAATTGTAATTATTGGTAACCAAGAATTTACTATTCAAGCTAAATTAGATAATACAGTTATACAAACCGGAAATTCACAAATTGTAAATGATTTTGCAAGTCCTAATCTAAAAGTAGTTATTAATGCTGCGGGCGAACATTTCATAGCTATTACCCCAAATGCTGACTATAATAGAATTCGTTTAACCAATAGAGTTGGTTCTTTATTAGGTTTAAACAATGTTAAAGAGCTTCATGTTTATGGCGCTTTTTATATGGATGAAACTTCTGAATGTGGTAGACCTTTATATACTTCCTATGATGGTAACGGTCTTAATCTCGATTTAATAAATCTTGCTGGAGCCGGAGTTGATAATCCTGAATATGCAATTGATACAGATATAAATTCCTATTCTGAACTAAGTTTAGGTGTATTAAGTGTTGCAGCATCAATTGAGCAAGTCGTTTATTTTGGTGGTTTATCCAATACTAATGATGTTTTTAATATTAGATTAAGAGTAGATCCTTCCTTATTAGCAATTGGTGTGGCCAATAATATTAATATTACTGCTTATGATGGTACTACTGTAGCAAGTTCCATAAATTTAAATAGTCTTTTAAATCTGGAGCTCATTAATTTAATGCAGAGTAATCAAATAGTAACTATTCCATACACACCTGGAATGCCTGTTGATCGAATTATGCTACGATACACCTCTTTATTAAATACCACAATCTTCCAAAAACTAGATTTATATGATATTGAAAGAGTACCTCCTGCTCCAACAATTGATGCCAATTCGCAAAACGTAGCAATTTGTGCTGGAAATATTGCCAATTTAGTAGCTTATGCAGATCCAAATACATTACAATTATATTGGTATGATGTACCTAATGGTGGCACACCTATAGCTATTGTAAATTCAGGAGAAGCATTTACAACTCCAGTTTTAACAACAACAACTAGCTTTTATGTTGCTGCAAGAAATCCAAACTGTAATGAAGAATCACAAAGAGTTGAAGTTGTTGTTACTGTTAACCAAACCCCTACAGCAAACGATATTGATGTGAGTGGTGCTGAAAATGCAATTTGTGCTATAGATGAAGTTGTTTTAACACCATCAAGTACTACCGTTTCAGGAACTTTTAATTGGTATTTTGATGCCAATGCAACTACAGAAATCACAAATGGATTAGTGGTGGGTAATATTTCTTACGCAATTGACTCTAATGGTGTTTTAACTATTACTGGATTAAACATTACAGATAGTCCAGCCACATATTATGTAAGTATTACAGATGCAACAACTTCCTGTTCAAATGCTCCAGGAGATTTAAAAGGAGTAACAATTACTATTACAGATGAGGCGACACCAACAACTAATAATTCCACACAAGAATTTTGTCTTTTATCCAATGCAACTATTAATGATATTCAAGTAAATGAATCTCCAATTAATTGGTATGCAACATTAACTGGCGGTACTCCTTTAGATCCAAGTACATCATTAACTAATAATACTACTTATTATGCCGCTTTTGTAGGCGCAACATGTGAAAGTAGTATCCGTCTTGAAGTTACAGTAATGATTAGTGATGAAATGACACCAACAACTAATAATACAACACAAGAGTTTTGTAATTCTCAAAATGCAACTGTAAATGATTTACAGGTAAATGAGTCACCTGTAAACTGGTATGCTACTCCTACTGGTGGTACACCTTTAGCTACAACAACATTACTTACTGATAATACAACATATTATGCGGCTTTAGTAGGTGCAGCTTGTGAAAGTAGTGTTCGTTTAGAAGTTACCGTTAATTTAACAACTGACAGTCAAGCAAGTATAAGTGGAGACTTTGCAAATGTTTGCTACAGCAATGAGTATACCTATACTACAGAAAGTAGCATGAGTGATTATCAGTGGACAGTAACAGGAGGAACAATAACTGCCGGTGGTAGTGTGTCATCTGATTTTGTTACTGTAAATTGGAATCAAACTACTGTTGGTAATGTTAGTGTTAGCTATTCTAGTCCATCACTTTGTAATGGTACTGCTTCATTTTCACAAGATATCACAATAAATAGTTGTTCCGATATTACAATAACTAAAGTCGCAGATAACGCTATCGTAGCTATAGGTGAAACCGTTGTATTTACCATCACAGTTCATAATAATGGGATATCTAATATTAATGATATACAAGTTTCTGAAAATCTTCCTTCTGGTTATACTTATGTGTCTAATACAACTACTAATGGGAATTATAATATTTCTACGGGAATTTGGACCATAGACAGTTTACTTGCAAACCAAAGTGCTGTTTTACAAGTAACAGTTACTGTAAACGCGAGTGGTAATTACACGAATACTGCATCAATTATAGATTCTGATCCATTAGATACAGATTTAGACAATAATAATGCAACTGCAGAAGTAGAAGTTTCTTGCTTAATCGTTTACAATGAATTCTCGCCTAATAATGATGGTCAGAATGAACATTTTATAATTGATTGTATTGAGAAATATCCTAATAATAAACTAGAAGTATTTAATAGATATGGCAATATTGTTTATGAAACTAGTTCGTATAAAAATACTTGGAATGGTGTTGCTAATGTAAGTGGTGTTGTAAATCAAGGTGAAACCTTACCAGTAGGAACCTATTTCTACACTTTAAAAATAGACGATTTAAATATGACGCAATCGGGTTGGCTATACATTGCTAAATAAATCCTTTCTATAATTCAACAAACAAAATCTACTTCGTTTATGAAAAAAAATTATAAAATCTTTATAAAGACACTTCCTGTAGTATTGTTTTCGCTCACTTTTTTTATCACGTTTGGGCAACAACAACCTCAATATACGCAATATATGTATAATACTATAAGTATTAATTCGGGATATACTGGCACGAGTACAAACCTTGAAGCCGTTTTATTGCATCGATCACAATGGGTAGGTATTGATGGAGCTCCTACTACACAATCGCTTGGTATACATGGAAAAATTGGTGATTATACCGGTTTAGGCTTAAGTGTTATTAATGACAAAATTGGTCCTCAAAGTCAGCAATATTTTAATGCAAGTTTTGCCTACAGAATACAATTAAGCGAAAGTACTACACTCTCGCTCGGTATTAATGGAGGGATGAATTTATTAAATATAGATTGGTCTAAAGGAACCTATAAAATGGCAACTGATAATGCTTTTAACAATAATATCAATAATAATATCAGATTAATTTTTGGAACTGGAGGTTTTTTATATCATGAAAATTGGTATGTAGGTCTTTCTATCCCAAACTTTATCATTTCTGAATCATATGATGACATTCAAGAATCAGTAATAAGAAGACGAACACATTATTTTGTACAAGGTGGTTATGTTTTTAACGTATCTCCTAAAATAAAATTTAAACCTGCCTTTTTAGCAAAAATTGTAGAAGGTTCCTCTGTTACTTATGATGGTTCTTTAAATTTCCTTTTATATGAAAAGTTAACTTTAGGTGCTGGTTACCGATTTACAGATGCTGTTTCTGGACTAGTCGGTTTTCAAATAACCAATTCTATTTTTGCGGGTTATGCCTATGACCGATCTGTAACTGATTTACAAAAATACAATGATGGTTCTCATGAAATTATATTCAAATTTAATTTAAACGGAAAAGCGAAACTAGCTCGTTCGCCAAGATTCTTCTAAAAAAAACATTATGAAAAAAATATTCCAATTCTCAGTTCTAGTATTTAGTTTTTGTGTGTTTTCGCAATCTAATTTAGAAAAAGCAACAAACTATTACAATACAATGCAGTATAAAAAGGCAATCGAATCGTATCAAAAAGTCATTGAAAAAGAAGACGTTAAAAGCCATGAGACAATTTTTAGAATTGCCAATAGTTATTTTTATATTAATGATTATCAAAACGCTAAGAAGTGGTTTGATAAAGTATATGAAATTCAACAAAAGACAATGGCCGAAGTTAACTTTCTAAAATATATAGAATGTTTAAAAGCAAACAGAGATAATGAAACGGCTAATAAAATATTAAAAGAATATTACAGCGATAATCCTAAAAAATTAAAAACATTAGCTTTTCAAAAAAGAAACTTAGATAGTATTAACAGTGAGAAATCACTTTATACTGTTAAAAACCTTTCTATCAATACACCTATGTCCGACTTTGGTGCAGTAAAATATGGTCCCAATAAAATTATTTTTTATTCTACCAGAGACACCGCTAAAATGAATGTGAAGATATATTCTTGGAATGAACAACCTTACTTAAATACTTATGTAGCAGAAAAAAATCTTTCTACGGGAGAAATAACCAATGTACAACCTTTTCTAGAAAATCTAAATTCTAATTATCATGAAGCTACTGTTGCATTTTCAAATGATTTAGAAAAAATATATTTTACCTCTAATTATTTAAAAAAGAACAAAATTAAAATAAATAGAGAAGGTTGTTCTAATATGAAAATTTTAAGAGGTGTAATAAAAGATGATAATATTATTAAAACTGAAGTTTTAAAATTTAATGACGAAAAATATTCTTTCGCACATCCTGCTTTATGTGATCAAGGAAAATATCTATTCTTTGTTTCTGATATGCCAGGTGGTTATGGCTGTACTGATATTTATTATGCAGAAATATTTGAAGATGGTACAATAAACACTCCTGTTAATGCGGGTCCAATGGTTAATACTGCTGGAAGAGAAATGTTCCCTTATTTTACAGATAATACGTTATACTTTTCATCGGATGGCCATTTTGGAATGGGAGGCTTAGATATATTTGAAGCCAAAGTAGGTCCAAACGCAACTTTTTCAACACCACTTAATCTGGGTGAGCCCATTAATAGTAATATGGATGATTTTTCTTTTACCTATGATATTACTGAAAACACAGGCTATTTCTCATCAAATAGAGCTATGGGAAAAGGAGATGACGACATCTATTATTTTATAAAGCAAAAACCAGAAAAATACCAAATATATGCTGGTAATGTTTTAGATGAAACCACTAAATTACCCATTCCTTTTGCTGATGTAAAAGTAATTGATGCTTTTGGTGATACCGTTCAAACCTTGCAAACTGATACGGTTGGTTTTTACGAATTAAAATTACCATGTGATTCTGAATTTGTAATAAATTTCTCAAAACCCGATTATAATTCCAAAAATATAACCGTAAAAACCGATAGCACTCCTTTAAAAGAAATGAAAAATAATATTGTTTATTTAGTAAATTATAACAATCTAGTGGTTAAAGAAGGGGATATTGAAAAAGTTAAAATTAATCCTATTTATTTTGACTTAGATAAATATGACATAACTGCTAGAGCAGAAATTGAACTAGATAAAGTGTATTATTTAATGAATGAATTTCCAAATGTTATTATTAAAATTGAATCACATACCGATTCTAGAGGTTCAGATTTACACAATTTAACACTTTCAGACAATAGAGCTAAAGCCACGCAAACTTATCTATTATCTAAAGGTATTTCTCCTACCAGAATTGTCGATGCTAGAGGATATGGAGAAACTCGATTAAAAGTAAATTGTCCAAATGGTGTTAAATGTACCGAAGAACAACATGCTATTAATAGACGTTCCGACTTTATAATAATTAATGAATCCAATGCTATAAGTTATAAGTAAAAACGGTCTATAATTTTCTCGAGTAGAATTTTAATTAACTATTGTTATTAGCCATTACCCTAGTATTAATTTAATTCTTTTATTATGAGAAATTATTTACTGTTACTTACAACACTTTTTTTAAGCTATTTACCAAGTTTGGCTCAAGTTGGTATTAATGAAACAGAACCTAAAGCAACTCTTCATATAAACGGAGATGCCATAATCGAATCAGTTCCAAAGTTATCTACTCCACTACAAAAAATTATTACATTAAACGCATCAAATAACCGAATTGAATATGTTGAAGCAGAAAAATCTTTTGTAAAGGGTTTTGGAGGAGCTGGATTTTCAGTTCTTGGAACAACTTTAATTAGTGGATGGAACCAAATATCATTTCCTAATTTAGAATTTGATGAAAATGCAGATTATAATACTACAAATCAATATTTTGTTGCTCCCATGAATGGTATATATAATGTAGCTGTATATGTAAAAATGACATCATTAGTCAATGTATCTAATTTAGGTGTGGGTATTTTTAAATATACTGGTGGAACTACCACTCTTATTGCAGACGAATCGTATGAATCGTTATCAGTTACTATTTTAGGTATTGGTGTTACTTCTCCACCAGTTAGAAATACACAAACACTAGTGAAACTAAATACTGGAGATCGTATTTATTTTGGAATTAGATCTAGTAATTTAGTCGTTTTTAATAATGCTGAAGCACAGTTTTCAATATTTCAAGTTAAATAACTAATTAAAAATCTTAATTAACATTTCCTTTAAAAGATCGTGTTGAGAAATTGAATTTGCCCCTACTCCTTTACTTTTTACGTCTATATCACGTAAGGAAGATACTATTGCGCTTACTTTTTTCATTGGATAATTACGAATAGCTACATCATAATCGGAGACAAAAAAAGGATTTATCTTTAAAACTCTAGCTACATTTGCTTTCGATTTATCTTTTAAACCATGATACTGCAATAATTGAGAGAAAAAACCAAAAACTAAACCCGTTGTTACCACAATAGGATTATCTTTTGGGTTCTGTGAAAAAAAAGCAATAATTTGATAAGCTTTTAATTGATTTTTTTCTCCTATCGCTTTTCGAAGTTCGAAATTATTGTAATCCTTACTAATTCCAATATTTTCTTCAATGTCTTTTGCGGTTATTGTATGTCCTTGAGGAAGAATAATTTTTAACTTATCCAGTTCATTACTAATTTTCGATAAATCGGTACCTAAAAATTCTACTAGCATAGCAGCCGCTTTGGGTTCTATAGCATATTTTTGACCTGCTAATACTCTTTTAATCCAATCACCTACTTGATTTTCGTATAATTTTTTACTTTCGAAAACAACGCCTGTTTTACCCAATAGTTTGGTTACTTTTTTTCTTTTATCTAACGTTTTGTATTTATATGCAAAAACCAAAACTGTAGTAGGTTGCGGATTTTCAGCATACGCTTCTAATTTATCAATATTTCTAGATAACTCTTGGGCTTCTTTTACCACTACTACTTGTCTTTCCGCCATCATAGGATAGCGTTTAGCATTGGATACAATATCTTCTATAGAAGTATCTCTACCATATAAAACCACTTGGTTAAAACCTTTTTCATCTTCCGTTAATACATTATCTTCAATATATTCCGTTAATTTATCAATATAATAAGGTTCTTCACCCATGAAGAAATAAATAGGTTTAAAATTTCCCGATTTAATTTCTTTTATAATTTGTAAGACTTCATCCATAGTTTTGTTGTATTCTATAATGCAAGTAGTGTTGGCTTTTTATTTTATTTAGCTAATTTTGTACTATGATTCAATTACATTTCCCAACGTATTCCTTCCGGTTCAAAAATAGTGAAAATAAAACCTTTATTTTTGATGAAATTAGAAAAAAATTTGTGGTACTCACACCAGAAGAATGGGTACGTCAAAATACTTTACAGTATTTAATTCAGGAAAAAAAATATTCAAAATCATATATTAATGTAGAAAAATTAGTAAAAGTAAACGGCATAAACAAGCGATATGATATAGTTGTTTTTAATTCTGATGGAACTATTTTTTTATTAATTGAATGCAAAGCACCAGAAGTTCCAATTTCCCAGCTCACTTTTGATCAAATCGCTCGCTATAATTTAGTTTTAAAAGCTAGCTATTTAATGGTTACCAATGGACTAAATCATTATTTTTGTCAAATGGATTTTGAAAATGAAAAATATCGTTTTCTAAAAGAATTACCACATTATAATACCTCAAAACTTTGAATGAAATAGATAATATAATTGAACGAAAAAGTCAAATAAAAACAAAAAAATCAACCTGAGAAACAACCCTACTTATACATTCATTTTTGGGTTAATAACATTATTAAAATATTTAATTTTTCAATTTTTATAAATGAAAAAAATAGCCGTAGTTATCTTAAATTGGAACGGAGTCGATTTACTGAGACAATTTTTACCAAGCGTACTTCAATATTCTGAAGAAGCAACGATTTATGTTGTAGATAATGCTTCAATTGATGATTCAATTTCCGTTTTAAAAAATGAATTTCCAGATGTTCAGATAGTTGAAAACAAAGGTAATTATGGCTTTGCTAAAGGCTATAATGAAGGATTGCAAAATATAAAAGAAGCCTATTTAGCCTTAGTAAATAGTGATATTGAAGTAACAGAAAACTGGTTGCAACCTATTACTAATTTATTTGAGGAAGAACCAGAAACAGCTATTATTCAGCCTAAAATTTTGGATTTTAAAAACAAAGCTTATTTTGAATATGCTGGTGCAGCTGGTGGCTTTATAGATAAATTTGGTTATCCTTTTTGTAGAGGTCGTATTTTTGATTGCGTAGAAAAAGACGAAGGACAATACGATTCAGAAAGAAATATTTTTTGGGCATCTGGTGCTTGTTTTTTTATTAGAAATAAAGTGTATCAAGAATTAAAGGGTTTTGATGAAGATTTTTTTGCTCATCAAGAAGAAATTGATTTGTGTTGGAGGGCTTTTAACACAGGTTACATTGTAAAATATACACCTCAATCAGTAGTTTATCATGTAGGTGGAGCGACTTTAGCTGCAACAAACCCGAAAAAAACCTATTTAAATTTTAGGAATTCTCTCTTTATGCTTACCAAGAATTTGCCCCAAAATAAATTATTCTCAATTCTATTTTTAAGATTAGTTTTAGATGGAATAGCTGGGATACAATTTTTATGCAAAGGCAAACTCAAACATTTTGTATCTATCTTACGTGCTCATTTTCATTTTTATAGCCATCTAAAACATAATTATAAAAAAAGAAAAACCAAAAATAAGAGCGATTATTATGCAATATCTTCTATAGTAATCCGTTTTTTTATTAAAAAACAACACTTTTTCAGCAAATTATTTTAACAATAGTTTAGCTATATTTATTTTAATATTACACAAAATTGTGATTAATTTTGTACAAAAATAATTGAAATTATGAAAAAAATAACAGTAGTTGCTACCGTATTAATGCTAACACTTTCGTCGTGTGTATCGAAAAAGAAATTTACAGAACTGGAGAATAAAAACAAAGAAATCCAAGATCTGTTAAATACTGCAACAGTTAAATTAAATAATTGTTTGACTGAAAAAGCTGCCATGGGTGATCAGTTAGATTATTTGAAAAAGAATAATGCTGATTTAATTAACAGTTCGAAGGAGTTAACTGTGTTAACCACTAAAGGAGCAGAAAATTTAGAAAAATCTTTAGAAAGCTTAAAAGAGAAAGATTTAAAAATATCGAGATTACAAGATGCTTTGTCTAAAAAAGACAGTGTAACTTTAGCTTTAGTTACTAGTTTGAAAAAAGAAGTTGGTTTGAATGACCCAGATATCAATGTAAATGTTGAAAAAGGAGTGGTTTTCATTTCTATTGCTGATAATCTTTTATTCAAATCTGGAAGCTATGAAGTAAGTCCTGGAGCTAAATCTGTTCTAGCTAAAGTAGCTAAAGTAATTAACAGTAAGCCCGATTTTGAATGTATGGTTGAAGGACATACTGATAATGTGCCAATTAAAAATGCTGTATTATTAGACAACTGGGATTTATCAGTTAAGAGAGCTACATCAATTGTAAGAGTTTTACAAAATGATTTAGGTGTTGATCCAAAACAATTAATACCAGCAGGTAGAAGTTTCTATATTCCATTGGTAGAAAATGATACTCCAGATAATCGTGCAAAAAATAGAAGAACAAAAATCATCATTTTACCAAAAATCGATCAATTTTATGATATGATTGAAAAAGAAATGAAAAATTTAAGCGGAGATAAAAAATAAAAACATCAAAAGTATTGAAAAAAGCATGGTAAGTTTTATCATGCTTTTTTTTTGGCATCAATTTTGTAACTAACATGTTAAGAAAAATTATTTTTTTAATTAAAAAAATGTTATCTTTATTATTAATTAATTAGTTTTGTAATCCCAAATTTTGAAATTTATGAAAAAAATTATTTTGTTATTAGCTTTTCTTGTGAGCTATTCATCTTTTTCTCAAGATGAATTAGATGTTGACGGAATCAAAATTAAGAAACACATTAAAGTAAGAGATTCTGGTGGTAAGACTAAATTAGTTCTTAACGGTTATGGAATTAGAGATAAAATGTGGATTAATTTATATGTTCAAGCATTATATCTAACTGAAAAATCTGATGATCCAAAAAAGATTTTAGACTCTGATGAAACTATAGCTACAAGATTATATGTAACTTCTTCTTTGGTAACTAGAGAAAAACTAATTAAAGCAATTGAAGAAGGGATTGAAAAATCATATCAAAGTGAAATTGAACCTCTTAGAGAGAGAATGCATAAATTTATGTCTTTCTTCGAAAACGTTACAGAAAAAGGATATCTAGAATTTGTATATTCTAAAGAAGATGTTAAAACCTATGTTTTTATAAATGATAAACTAACTGGAGAAATTGAAGGGTTAGATTTTAGAAAAGCGTTATTTGGTATCTGGTTAGAAGATCGATGTGTAGATAGAACCTTAAAGAAAAGATTATTAGGAAAATAATTTTATTAAATATAGTATAAAAAAGCTTCTCAAACAATTGAGAAGTTTTTTTTATAAACCATAATCAGAAGGTAATAAATCCCCTATTTTTCTTTTGGTAATATCACCAGAAAAGTAAATGGCGTTATAATTTGAAAATAGACCAAATCTATCTACAAAAAAAGTATCCGTAAAGAAACTTATTTTTGATTGTTCTTTATTATCATATAGAATACTAAATTCAGCCACAAACCCTTTTTTAGTAAGACTTTTATTTTGTTTAGTAACATCTACTCTATAGAAAGCATTATTTTTATCTTTAGAAATTACAAAATGCTCGTCTGGATTAGTGATAAAACTTCCTTCAAATAATACAAATTCGTCTTTTCCCCATTTTTTTGCTACCAAATTCCTAAAAAAATGTAACGATGAACCTTGATAAGAAGCGACTCTTCTTTTTAAAAACTTCTTCTCATTTTCAATTGCTGTAAAAAATGAAGTTCCAGCATACAACGAACTCAGCATATCTGATGTCTTTAAACTTATCTTATAGAATTTACATTGAAAATCTACTAACTGATAATTAATTTTATAACTTAAATAGTTATTTGTTATTAATAAAGGTTTGTCTGAGTATGCCTTAAAAACAAAGTTTTTACTATCATAATCAAAATAAATCTCCTCTTCATTTTCAATAACGCAATTAGAACCTGCTTTATTAGTTCCTAAAAATTGTTCTCTAAAAAATTGAAGCATCTGTTTTCTTGAAAACGGACTTTGTTGTACAACAATTTCTTTTAATGCTTTTACTTCTTCCGATAAAATAATATTTAGTTTTTTTTGAGTGGATTCAATAGGTATATATTGCGTAATAAATCCAAAATAACTAATTACAATTACCGAATTTATTGTACTTGGTACTGTAAGTATAAAATACCCCTTATCATCTGTTGTTGTACCTATAGTTGTTCCATCAATGTAAACAGATGCACCTAATAAAGGCAATTGATTATTATCTATAACAAAACCCTCAATTGTAACTTGTGAACAAATAGTATTAACTGCAACTAAAAAAAATAAAATGACAGTTTTCATGGTTATAAGATATCTAAACTCCCTTTTCCTTCTCTAATAACTTCTGGTTCATAACCTGATAAATCTATAATGGTTGACGCTACATTATCACCATAACCACCATCAATTACAGCATCAACTTTGTGTTGCCATTTTTCAAAAATTAATTCTGGATCAGTAGAATATTCTAATACTTCGTCCTCATCTCTAATAGACGTTGATACAATAGGATTACCTAATGTTTTTACAATTTGTAACGCAATATTATTATCTGGAACACGAATACCTACTGTTTTTTTCTTACGAAATTCTTTAGGCAGCTCATTATTACCTGGTAAAATAAAAGTATAAGGTCCTGGTAGTGCTCTTTTTAAGATTTTAAATGTAGCTGTATCGATTTGCTTTATATAATCGGAAATATTACTTAAATCACTACATACAAAAGAGAAATTAGCTTTCTCTAATTTGATACCTTTAATCTTAGCAATGCGTTCCAATGCTCTAGAATTAGTAATATCACAACCTAATCCATAAACAGTATCAGTAGGATATATTACTAATCCTCCATTTTGCAATATGTTGACTACTTTTTTAATTGCAGCTTCACTAGGTTTGTCTTCGTAGATTTTAATAAATTCGGCCATGTTTGTTTGTTTATGCTTTATGTTTATAGTTTTCAGAAATTATCCAATAACTTCTAATTTGGCAAACTTTAATAATAATTTTTTCAATCCGCCTACATCAAATTTTATTTCAGCTTTTTTGTCTGCTCCTACTCCTTCAATACTCATAATTTGTCCCTTACCAAATCGTTCATGCATAACGATATTTCCAACTACTAAATTTGTATCAAATAAATTGGCATTGCCTTGTGTTTTTATTCCTGAAACTGGTTTTAATTTTCGAATGCTTTGTTTCTGATTTGATTCTGTATTTAAATGAACTGGCGGTTTACTTGAAACTGGTTTGGTTAATCTTAATTTTGATTTATCTATGTCTCCAAAAATATCGACGTCCATCATAGGTTTGTAACGATATCCACCATGATCTACTGGATTTAGGTACTCTAAATAGGAATCATCAATTTCTTCAATAAACCGAGAAGGTTCACTATCAACTAATTTCCCCCATCGATAACGAGATTGGGCATACGTTAAATAGGCTTGATGTTCAGCTCTGGTTAAAGCAACATAAAATAAGCGTCTTTCTTCTTCTAATTCACTTCGAGTGTTCAAACTCATTGCACTTGGAAACAAATCTTCCTCCAACCCTACAATAAATACATGTGGAAATTCGAGTCCTTTAGCCAAATGTATCGTCATTAAAGCCACACGATCATCATCTCCTGTATCTTTATCTAAATCGGTAGCTAAAGCAACATCTTCTAGAAATTCTGCTAAAGCACCTCTTGCTCCATCAATTTCTTTTTGACCTTCTGTAAAATCTTTTATACCATTTAATAATTCTTCAATATTTTCAATTCTTGTAATTCCTTCAGGTGTGCCATCTTTTTTTAATTCTTGAACTAAACCTGTTTTTTTGGTAACATGCTCAGTTAAATAGAATGCATCCTGATTTTCATTAATAACTTGAAAACTCTTAATCATTGTAACAAAATCTTGCAATTTTGTTCTTGTTCCAGCATTTAACTTTAGGTCAATTTTATCAATATGCTCCATTACTTCAAATATAGAGCGTTTAAAATGGTTCGCTGCTACGGTTAGCTTCTCAACTGTAGAATTTCCAATTCCTCTGGCTGGATAATTAATTACACGCACTAAAGCTTCTTCATCTTTCGGATTTATAACTAATCTAAGATAAGCCAACACATCTTTAATTTCTTTTCTTTGGTAAAAAGATAAACCGCCGTAAATACGATATGGAATGTCTCTTTTGCGTAAAGCATCTTCTATAGACCGTGACTGGGCGTTGGTACGATATAAAACAGAAAAATGACTATTCAATAATTGATTTTGCATTTTTTGTTCGAAAATAGTAGAAGCTACAAAACGCCCTTCTTCACTATCTGTTACACTACGATGCACTTTAATCTTTGGTCCATCATCATTTGCTGTCCAAACTACTTTATCTAGTTTTGTTTTATTTTTATCAATAACATTATTTGCCGCTTCAACAATGTTTTTAGAAGAACGGTAATTTTGTTCCAATCGATACATCCGTACATTATCATAATCTTTTTGGAAATTCAGAATGTTATTAATATTAGCTCCTCGGAAAGCATAAATACTTTGCGCATCATCTCCTACTACACATATATTCTGAAATCGATCTGATAAGGCTCTAACAATAAGATATTGAGAATGATTGGTATCTTGATACTCATCTACTAGAATATATCGAAAACGATCTTGGTATTTTGCTAAAACATCGGGAAAACGATTTAATAATTCATTTGTTTTGAGTAATAAATCATCAAAATCCATGGCTCCTGATTTAAAACAACGCTCTACATACTGTTGATAAATTTCACCCATTCTAGGCTTTTTGCTCATTGCATCAGCTTCTTGCAGTTCGGGATTATTAAAATAAGCCTTAACAGTAATTAAAGAATTTTTATACGATGAGATTCTTCCTAAAATTTGCTTTGGTTTATAAATGTCTTTATCCAGTTGCATTTCTTTGATAATAGAACCTATCAAACGTACTGAATCTTGCGTATCATATATCGTAAAATTAGAAGGATAGCCTAATTTTTCCGATTCTATTCTAAGAATTTTAGCAAACACAGAATGGAATGTTCCCATCCAAAGGTTTTTAGCCTCATTATTTCCTACAATATCGGCAATACGTTTTTTCATTTCACGTGCTGCTTTATTGGTAAATGTTAGTGCTAAAATATTAAACGCATCTACTCCTTGACTCATTAAATTTGCAATCCTTACGGTTAATACCCTAGTTTTACCTGATCCAGCACCCGCAATTACAATCATTGGTCCATCTTTTTGCAAAACAGGGGCTTGTTGCGCTTCGTTTAATTGGGAAATTATATTTTGTATCACGATATTTTTTATAGTTTTACGAATCTACAAAAATAAGTTTTTCCAATACAATAATCAACTGCAATACTCAATTTCAGAAAAAATCAATTCTATTCGTTTTCACAATCAATTTATTCAGTATTGCTATTTTTTATTCCTGTTGCAATTGAATTTTAATTAATATTTGGAATTTGGGAAAGTTTAGTTTTATTTTGTTCCATTAATACAGGTAATGCTAAGCTTTTAATCAAATAATTTCCTTAGCAATAGTAAATAATAGATTAGCTCCTAAACACTATGAACAGTACAAAACTTATCGAATTAGCTTTTTATACCTTACCCGCTTTAATTACAGGTGGTATAGCTTATTTCTTATTTTATTCTTTTTTTAAAAGTGAAGAAAACAGAAGACGATTTGAATTATTAAAAGAAAATCAAAAACAAGCTTTACCAATTCGTTTACAGGCATATGAACGCTTAGTATTATTATTGGAACGAATTACTCCAGCTCAATTATTATTACGTGTTAGTCCTCCTAATACCGACAAAAATGATTATGCCACTCTATTAATTCATACCATACAAACCGAATTTGAACACAATTTAACTCAGCAAATTTATACGACGGCTGCAACTTGGGACGTAATTAATAAAGCTAAAAATTCTACCATACAAATGATTCGTCAAAAATCTATATCGGAAGACGTAGCTAATGCTGAAAAGTTAAGAGAAGCCATTCTTATTGAATTAACTGAAAATGAAGCGCCTAGTACCATTGCAATACGTTACATAAAAGAAGATTTAAAGAACGTTTTTTAAATACAAAATCCCGAATTGCTTCGGGATTTTTTTTTCTTTTTCTTTTTTAAACAATTAATTATCTCTAATAACATGAATAACACCAGTTATACTATGTGTTACATTAGTAGTAGAATCTTCATATGTACCACTAAAAGTCATATCAATGTAAGTACCTACTGTTCCAAAATTACTTAAATTAAAAGAAACGGTATTTGTTGTCTGCTGACCAATATAATTAAAGTCGCCACCTTCTATTTGATACGTACTCGTCGTGTAAATACCAGGTACATTATTGTTACCCCACAAATAAAACCCTCCAGTTGTCGTTCCATTACCTTGAATACTTATGCTTAATCCATTTGGAGAATAACCAGCACTAATAGAACCAATTAGATATACCACAGGGTCGTTATCAATTTGATAGGTAATATATTCATTTACTGCTGTACAAGCGATAAGGTTACCAATATTAGTTACAGGAGTTGTAAATGTATAAGCTATTTCTCCTGAAGTTTGTAAATTAGTATAATCATATGCTTCTAATGTAAAGGTATCATTACTGCTACATACTAATGTATTAAAACTGAAGCTACCATTAGTAACGTCTGCTACTAATGTTTGATTACCATAATGTAATAAAACATAACCATCAGTTACTGCTGCATTATTACATTGTATTAATGTACCCTCTACACTTGTTTGTTGTACCATACCAGCAGTTAAGATAATATTTGGCAATACAGTATTTGAA
Source organism: Flavobacterium sp. J27 (assembly GCF_004303025.1). Lineage (GTDB taxonomy): Bacteria > Bacteroidota > Bacteroidia > Flavobacteriales > Flavobacteriaceae > Flavobacterium. Next base: position 427,283 of record NZ_PJQW01000002.1, read on the forward strand.
GAAAAAGGACCAATTTGTGAGGTGTTAATTACATTTCCACAATTGTCTAACACATTCATAGTTAATGTTTCATTCGCAGGAATTAAACCACAAATTTCACCATTATTATCACTTATACCAGTTCTTGGGTAGGTTTGATTATTAGGAACTAACTCTACATGAACGTTTGCTATTGGTTCTCCATTTGGATTTACAACCGTTAAACATAAATTAACTGTTGGGAATTGTGCATCGCAATTCCACCATGAAAAATGAGATACAGTACCAATGTATTTACTGCCTAATTTAGTTGCTGAACCTTCTTCAACCCAATAACCCGCTTCTTCATCAAAATGCCATAATGGAATAATACTTGGTGATGAAGATGCTTGTGCTGGATCGATAGGCATTTCTATAGATGCTGTACCAGATAACTGTAATTTTTCGCCACCAGAACCATGTAATTCTACATTAATCATACCAAAAGTTTCTAAAACTTTAGCTTGTCCATTAGTATCTGAAGCTAATAAAGAACCTGGCATTTTTACTTCTAAATCTGTATCAGATGGATCTAAATGATGCAAGACAACACTTACTGCTCCTGAATAAGCTGTACCATCTTCTTTCTTAAAATTACCATCAAAATTAATTTTTGTTCCATTAGCTAAAGTTACATTTTCATTAGCCCCAGAATTAACAGTTCCTACAACAGTAGCACTAAGTAACATCATTTTTACTTGGTTTACTCCAGAAGTAGGAACAATAGTTCTTGAACCCATCAGATAACCTGATTTTGTGGCTTTTATATAGGCAAATTTAGATTTAACCGTAGCATTCTTTATAATAAAAATACCATTTGCATCAGTTTGTGCTTGTAATGAGCCAATACTAACCGAAACACTTTGTATTGGATTATTATTTTCATCTACAATTTGTCCCATAAAATCTCTTGAAACTGATGTTCCAAAGTCATAATTAATGGTTGTATTCGAATTTTCTTCAGGAATGTATACATCATCGTTTGTGTCACAGCTCACTAAAAGCAAAGCTGTAAAGATGATACTCGTAAGAATGAATTTTAATTTTTTCATGATAAATGTTTTTTTAAAGTTATATATAAACAAATACATTTACCTTTTACTTTGTTACCCCAAAAAAAATATTTTTTTTATTTTTTTACAATAATCCTTTTTCAATAGCTATTTTAACTAGGCCAGCCGTGTTTCTCACATTTAACTTTTGAATTAGATTACTTCGATGTGCTTCAATAGCTTTGGTAGAAACAAATAATTTTGATGCTATTTCGTCTGTAGTAAATTCTTGAACAATTAACTCGAGTACTTCTTTTTCTCTACGAGTAATTTTTGGTAAAAAATCGATTCTTTTTTCTAGGCCAATCGTTTCGCTTAAAATTTGATTTTTCAATTCCTTTGGTAAAAAAATTTCGTTATCCATTACCATGGTAATTGCTTTTATTATTTCTTCAGAAGAAGTATTTTTTAAGAGATAGCCTTTAGCTCCATTTCTAAGCATTAATTTTACCATATTAACATCTTCAAAACTGGTTAAAGCTATTATTTTTAGTTTTGGTACTAATTTTAAAATTTCTTTACAAGATTGAGTTCCATTGCCATCTTTAAGATTAATATCTAATAACAAAATATCAGGTTGATCAGAGGCTATGTTTTCTATTGTTTCTTTCAAAGAAAGATAAGAAGCAACGATTTGATAATTTACGTCTAATTGAAACATAGCTTTTAAACCTTCTATAATCATAGCATGGTCATCTGTAATGGCAATTGAAATCATAATAATGGAATATTTATTAAAATGGTTGTTCCTTGTTGAGACGAGTCTATTTCCATTTTTGCATTAAGATAATTTATTCTATTCTCTATATTTTTAAAACCTATTCCCTTAAATTGTGCATGGGATTCAAAACCGATACCATCATCTTCTACTGTAATATTTAAGTATTCTCCTAAATTATTACAATGTACAGTTACTTCTTTTGCTTTTGCATGTTTAATGGTATTTTGAATCAATTCTTGAACAATGCGATAAATACTAGTTTCAATATTTTTTGCCAATAATAATTCCCCTCCAAACCATTGGTAATCAATAAGAAGAAAAGGACTATTCATTTTATTACAAAATTGTTCTAATGCATACGATAAATCATTCTGTGAAATTGCATACGGAGTAAGATTGTGAGAAATGGTTCGAACTTGCTCGCATGTAGTGTCTATCATAGTAATACTTTTTTCAAGATTCTCTTTGTTAATTTCATTGGAGAGTTTATTTTTAAAAGCCATTAATTGAAACTTAATAGCAGATAAATCACCATTAATACCATCATGTAAATCTTGAGCAATTCTATTCCTTTCCTTTTCTTCACCTTCAATAAGAGCATTTAGTTTTGTTATTTCTAATTTATGCTTCGCTTTCATCTGTTTATTTCTTTGGTTTATACTTTCATCATTAATCAATTTAATTTTATATGCCAAACCTAAACTAAAACAAAATGTTTCTATAATAATACCAATAATAAAATATTGCAAAGGTTGATAGTCTCTTAATTGATGATAACTTAATATAAAAGCTATCAGTGCAAAAATAATATAAGCAATTATTCCCGTTAATAAAAAATATTTATGTTTATCTGAATGTTTTAATGCTAATGGAAAAAAATAGAAAAATAGCAATAATACTATTGGTAAAAACAAATAGGTAAATGTTTTAAAAAATAAAGTGTACCAATGGTATTGTATTGAAAATAAAGTCAACAAAATAAAAAAAATGATGACAGAAAATAAAAATAGACGAACTTTTTGAAAAACCTTTGGTAAAAACTTTTGAAAATCTAAAAAATACAACGCAAAAATAAAATAAAAACTATAAAATATAACTTGTATTAACCAATTGTAATGTAATAGTAATTCTTCACTCACAAATTGTAATAAATAACTATATATTCTTTCTTCTTTTGTACTTAAATAGGCTAATAAAAAAGTACCATAAAAAACATAATACTTAAAACTTTTTTCTTTGGTAAAAAAATAAATACATCCACTGATAACTGTAAATAATATCAGATAAGACAAAGCGGCATACCATAAAAAGAAAAGCATATTCTGTTTTTAAGTAAAAATAAATAAAATATCATTGTACCAAAGTGAAATAGCACAATGATATTTAAAAAATTAATCTAAAAACCAAATACCGTTATTTGGCTCTTCACTAGATGAAGCAAACAGTTTCAGCCCTCCAATAACCCAAATTTTATCTTTAAAAGCGGTTGCTGTATGATCAGATCTATCATTAAAGTTAGCACTTTCCACATTTCTAATCCAATTGATGCCGTCTTTTGAAAACCAAACATCGTTTCGATCAATGGTTGCAAAACCTGCTATTAGCCAAATTTTATTATCATAAACCACGAGTTGATGGCGAGAACGATTACCAAAATTAGTAACCGTTGTTTCTAATTGCCAAGTGCCTCCATTTGTTGAACTTCTAACTTCATTTCCATTAACTAGGTACATTTTATTATTAAAAACTACTGTAGCATGATCCTGCTTAAAGGCAATATTGGCATTATTAGTTGCTGGCAACCAATCAATTCCATCTGTTGAAAACCAAACATCATGTAAAGATTGTGACGGATTTAGATGTCCTCCAATTACCCACATTTTATTATCAAAGACAACAGAAGAATGGCCTTGACGAATGGAAAATGCTGCTGCTGCAGTTGCTTGTGTCCAAGTAACTCCATCCGTAGAAAACCACACATCATTTTTATTATTGGTAGTATTTGTTTTTCCACCAATAACCCATATTTTATTATCAAATACAACAGATGAATGATTTTTTCTACTTCCAAAAGGAGGATTCGCATTAATTACTGTCCAATTTACACCATCAGAAGAATTACGAACGCCATTATCTTCTCCTCCCAATATCCAAAGTTTGTCTTGAAATACAACTGTAGTATGTTCATTTAAAAGGGTAAATCCATTTAATGCTAAAGTTCCATTTGTTAAGTTTCTGGTGGTAAAATTAAAAGTACTGTTAGCTTGCGTTTGTGCTCCTACATTATCATTAGCTCTTACACTCCAAAATAAATTTTCAGATAAGGGTAGTCTTGTCGTTGGTACGAATGAAGTACCATTTATATTAGACGCTATCGGTTGTAAATCATTTTCTGAAGTTCCCAAAAGTAAATCGTAAGTTACATTAAATCCTTCTGGGTCTAGCGCTGGTTCCCAAATAAATGTTGGTTTTAGGCCTACGTTTAATTCGCCATTAATCACGGATACTAAATCAAAAGCTTCTGGTTTTTGATTGGATTGATTGTTTACTTCCTCTTTACTGCAACTGCTCAAAATCGAAGCAAAACCTAAAAAAATTAAAAGACTTTTTTTCATAATACTCATTTTAAAACTTTATTGTACTTTTATAAGCAATGTTTTTCCTCCATTTTGACTAGTAATCAACATTTTATCATTCTCTACATAGTATTTTCCAGCGTCTACTGTTTGTGTCTGTCCATTTTGTGTTACTGTAATAAATAAATGCTTGTTTTGGGTAGACCAATTAACTCCTGAAGCTTTACCTCCAGACCCTGAACTCGAATTTCCAGAGTAATCACTTCCACTCATTGTGGCTTGACTACCTCCATCAGCAATAGAACCATCAGCATAAAAAATAACTTTCTGAGTAAAACTTCCACCAAAATAATTATCCCCTGAACCCGAATTGTAAAGTTGTTCTTGTTTCCAGAGACCTACTAAATTTAAATCTCTTTCCTTATTGGAACTCTTTTGAGAAAACGAGGTATTTTGAGAAGGTGTTGTTTTGCTATTGTAATTGTCTTGTTTGGTAAAAAGTACATTTTGGGTTTGTGCTAAACCTACATTACTAAAATCAAAACTCATATCAATTTGATTGCTTTGCAAACAACCTGATAGTATAATATTAATTTGTAGATTATTTTCAACAGCATTTCCTTTTAAACAATTATCTACTATTTTAGCAGAAATAGCATAGGTTTGTTGTTCGTCTTGCATGGTACCTACATAATCATTTTTACTTTGCTTTTTTAAAGAAAGTGTAATCGTAGCTCCATTAATTTCTCCAATATAGTTTCCTTCCATTTGTGCTTGTGTAGTATTTTGGCACGACATAAATAATGTCGCAATCCATAAACATAAAAATTGTGCTCTCATATGAATAGTTTTTTAACTACTGCAAGTTGAGAAAACAAATAAAACAATGGAATAGGAATTTACCTAGATTTTAAAATCTAGGGTTTTCCCTAAGTTCAGAAATAAAATATTTAGATAAGGTTTTATTCTTCCTCAGGAATTTCCTGACGGTCAATTTCTTTAGTTTTAGCATACTCATAACCAATTTTCCACCATTCTAACATTTGTTTTTTATTGAAAACCAAAGAGTTTGTTGTTAATAATGTAGGTGTAAAATAAAAATTAATCGTAGCATTGTTTAGTTTGGCTTCGTATTTACCAATTTTAATATTTTGATACTCAATACGATCCATCATGAATGCAAAAAGATTACTTAATAACCCAAACGGACCACGAGCTGGCATTCGGTTGTATAAATTGGTTTCACTTTGCAAAATAATAGCATCAACATGGGTTGCGCCTCTTTTAATTGCTTCTTCAATTGGAATCATAGATGCGAAACCACCATCTGCGTACTCAAAATTATTTTTCCTTACCAATGACATAAATGGAATATAATTACAAGAAATCCAAACCCAATCACAAAAATCATCGTAGGTAAAATCGTTGATAGATTTGTATTCTACAACATTCAAAGATAAATTGGAAACCGTAACAATAATTTCTTTTGGACCACCTTTTAATTCCTCAAATTCTTCTTCAGTGAATACTTTGCGAATTAGTTTTTTTAAGTTTTTACTTTCACCAAATGTTTTAGAACCTTTGATAAAGTTTCTAAAAACATTAAAATGATTGATCGCAATTGTGTCTTCTCCGTATCTTTTTTTAATAATGAAAGGGCAATTACTAAAAATACTATTTTGATTAACGGAAGTATAAATTTCTTTTATTTTGTCTACTTTTTGTAAAGCCAGATGAGAAACTAACAAACTACCCGTAGAAGTACCTAAATATAAATCATAATCCTTGTGTAAATCTTCAATTAAATATTGCGCTACACCTCCTGCAAAGGCTCCTTTACTACCTCCACCCGATATTACTAATGCTCTCATTTATGCTGTTTCCTTTAAAAAATAGTTGATTCTTTCTTTCTGAGTTTCGTTTAATTTATCCTTTAAAAGTATAAATTTTTCTCTAAACTCTTCATTGGAAATTAAAACTCTGATATTATCTTTTGCAAATTTTACAAATTGCCACTTGTGATGTAAAGAAGCATTAATTAATTCTTCTAAGACAGTATCTGATATTTTTCCAAGTTTAATTAACGTTTCTAATGCTGGTTCGCGTACAGAAACTTCATAAGGCAATTGCGTATAGGTTTCTAATTCATGTACAGCTTTTTCTCGCGCTACTGGATTATCATTGGAACCTACAATGGCTAATGTTAAATGTGCTAATTTCAAATTGTAATTCAAACCTGTCCAATCTTTAGACAAAGCAACTAAACGGTCTCGATCAGCTTCAAAATTAGTCCACAATCGAAATAAAGCTATCTCTTTAGTGATGTAAGAGGCATCATTTAATAGGGTTACAAAATCATTTTTAAAGGAAAATGGTATACGAGAAAGTACTTCTGCAACGGCTTGCCTAACTTTAGTATCATTTGTGGCTAAAGCTAATTTTAAAATATCCAATTGCTGTGCTTCTGTCAAGTTTTGCGTTTCATACACAATTTCTTGTTTCACTGTATAATACACCTTGGATTGAATCATGGTATTAAATTTGTCAAACAAAGCTTCATTCGATAAATGTTTGTTGGTTTTTCCAAATTCAACCAATTGATTAACCGATTCGTTTTGTACCAAATAACCAATCGCTTCTTCTAAATTAAATACTGAATTTTCTAACCAATTCTTTTTGAAAGAAACAACATCATAGTTTGACACTTTTTGTATTTCTGCTAAAAAATCATCAGTAGTTACATTTTGAAAAGCATACTTTTTCAAATAATTTTGAACGGCTTTCTGAAAATTTTTCTCACCAACATTCATTCTTAAAACATGCAAGGCCCAAGCGCCTTTTTTGTAAAAGGTTAACGAACTCGCCTTTTCGTTTAAAATAGGAATGCTATCATAGGAATTGGCTTGCTTTAATTCCAATGCCGATTGGTACAATTGATTGTAAAAATAATCGTCCCCAAAAACATTTTTTTCCGCTAATAAAGCATAATATGTAGCAAAACCTTCTTGTAACCAATGGTGTTTACTTTCCTTTGCTGTAATTAAATCGCCAAACCATTGGTGTGCCAATTCATGTGCATTTACATTCAAATAATTTTTGTCATTGAAACCAATCGAATCTACTACAAAATCTTGTGAAAAAATCGTGGAAGTAGTATTTTCCATTCCTGCGTATAGAAAATCTCTCACTGGAACTTGTCGGTACACTTCCCAAGGGTACTTCACTCCTATTTCTTTTTCTAAAAATTCAAAAATTTGTTTGGAATATCTAAAAGTAGGTTCAAATTTTGAAACATCTTTTTTATCCAAATAGAATTCTAATGTAGTTCCTGATTTTGTCCTTGTGGTTTGTTTTTCAAAGTTACCAATGGCAAGCATAACTAAATAGGAAGACATGGGTTTTTGCATTTTGTATTCCCAAACCTTATTACTTGAAGATAAAGGAGGATATTCTCCTATAGAAGTAAGTATTCCATTTGATAATACTTCAAAAGCCTTATCAAATTCAACTGTAAGATTAAAAATCACCTTCTCATTCACATCATCAAAACTGGGCAACCAATAACTGGTATTTTTACCTTGACCTTGTGTCCAAATTTGTAAATCTTCTCCTGCTCCAGTAAAATATAAAGTTTGTTTCGGTTTTGCTTCGTAGGAAAATGAAAGGGTGTTATTTCCTTTGGTAAAACCTTCAAAAAGTAATAATTCTTTATCAGAATTTTTATAGGCAACTTCGTTATTATTGATTGAAACATCTTTAAAATTAATACGAATAGCATCCATTCTAATCGTATCTATCATACTTAAAACCTCAAAGGTATAGGTTACTTCTCCTTTTATTGTTTTTTCTAAAAAATTTGGTTGTACCAAAGCATCACATTGTATAAAATCTACTTTTTTGGTTTGTTGGGCAAACAAAGAAAAAGTAAAGAATAAGATAAAGAAGTATTTCATGATTCGGATTAATTGTTTCAAATTTACAAAGCTTAGTGTAATAATGTATCGATTTTTGTAAGTTTACACTATAATTATACCAAAATTGAAAAAGAAAGCTATTTTTAACTGGAGCAGTGGCAAAGATTCGGCCTTAACCTTATATAAAATCCTTCAAGAAAACGAATACGAAATTGAAACCTTGCTTACGAGTGTAAATTCGCAATACCAACGCATTTCGATGCATGGTGTGCGTATTGAACTATTGGAAAAGCAAGCGGAGCTTATGGGTTTGCCCTTAACCAAAATGATGATTCCAGAAATGCCAACCATGGAAATCTATGATGATATCATGCGTAAGACTTTGCTTGGGTTCAAAGAAAAAGGAATTGAATATTCTATCTTTGGAGATATTTTCTTAGAAGATTTACGAAAATACAGAGAAGATAAATTGGCTTTGGCCAACTTTAAAGGGGTTTTCCCGTTATGGAAAAAAGATACCAAAGCTCTAATTCAGGAATTTCTAGAACTGGGTTTTAAAACGATTATTGTTTGTGTCAACGAAAAATACTTAGGCAAAGAATTTGTAGGCCGCGTTATCGATGAAAATTTCATCAACGATTTACCTTCTAATGTAGATCCTTGTGGTGAAAACGGAGAATTTCATACCTTTACATTTGACGGCCCTATTTTTTCAAAATCTGTTCCTTTTGAATTAGGTGAGATTGTGTATCGAAAATATGAACCAACCAACTCTTCTTCAAACGATGTTTGTAAAACGGAAGATTCACCTTATACCTATGGGTTTTGGTATTGTGATTTAATGTAAACGATTATGGAAGCTACTCTTGAAAAAATTACTTCTTTTTTGTCTGAAATAGGCATTCCTCTTTTAAAAAAAGAACTTACAGATGACACTTTTTTACCTGGTTTAGCTCTTTCCAATAAAGGAATTGAAATTGATTACAACAAACTTTTATATCCTGGTGATATTTTACATGAAGCCGGACATTTAGCGGTTACCACTGCTGAAGATCGAGAAAAAATTGGTACGCCAAATATGCCTCAAGAATGGCCTACGCAAGGAGATGAAATTGGAGCAATGCTTTGGTCGTATGCTGCAGCCATTCATTTGGAAATTCCTCTCGATGTCGTTTTTCATTCCAATGGTTATAAAGGAAGTTCGGAATGGTTGATTCAATCCTACAAAGAAAATAATTTCATTGGTTTACCTTTATTAGAATGGTTTGGTTTAACCTATGGACCAGAAAAAGCAATTGAAAACAACACAAAACCATTTCCTCATATGAAACAATGGATGAGAGATTAACAATGGAGAATGTAGTCAAACATATTCGCTTTCCTTTTACATTCGATGTTGTGAAATTACAACAAGAAGTACAAACCATACTCGCACAAAAATGGATCAATCATTATAATACCAATGATTATGAAGGCGAATGGGCTTCTATTGCGTTGCTTTCGCAAGGTGGAAAATCAGAAAATATAAACGCACTGAATATTGGGAATGAAAAAGTGAGTTATACGGAAATAACTTTGTCTTGTATTTATCTGAAAGAATTAATAGATTCCTTTTTGTTTGAAAAAACTACAGTAAGACTCTTGCGTTTAGCTGCTGGAGCTTACATTAAACCGCATACAGATCATTGTTTGGGGTATGAGGATGGTGTTTTTAGAATTCATATTCCTGTAATTACCAATCCAAATGTTGAATTTATTTTAGATGAAGAACGTTTGATTATGAAGGAAGGGGAATGTTGGTATATTGATGCTAATTTCACGCATTCTGTAGCCAATAAAGGAAAGAAAGATCGCATTCATTTAGTGATAGACGGTATTAGAAATGAATGGACCGATACCTTGTTTTTTAATGAAGCCAATCCCAAACAATTTATTAAACCAGAACCCCAACTTTCCTTAGCTGAAAAAAAACTACTTATTGCACAGCTTAAAACCATACAAACACCCATTGCAGAGGAGTTAATAAAAAAAATAAAGAAAGAAATAGAGTAAAATTGGGGAAAAACCCGCTTCAAAAAACCTCTTTTTTCCTTATATTTTTGTTATAATTATAAGACATCTTTGTAGTATCAATACAACTATAAATACTATAATTATGTTTGAAAATTTAGATGTTTTAAAAATCTTAGGATACGGTATGACTGGCTTTAGCTTTTTACTGGTATTACTTACTTTTTTTCTGCTTAGAGCTGAACAAAACAAAGATCAAGAGCCAAGACCTTTAATCATTAAAATGATTTGGCGATTTATGTTAATGACTGTTTTTATGGTCGTTCTAAACGGTTTTATATCCTTGCCTCTTTTTAATCAGAATTTGAAATTACAAGAAAGTGTAACCCAACTTTCAAATGGCAACAATGAAGAAATTACCAAAGAAATTGCTCAAAACACAAATGATCTAGAAAATTTAATTACAACTCCAAAAAACAACGAAGATTCTATTCGAAATGCCATGCAGGAAATTATCAACAAGCAAAATAAAGCCTTAGATAGCATTAAAGCAACCTTAACTATAGCTAATTCTGATAAAGATAGAATTATAAAAATTGAAAATTTAAAGAAAGAGATGGCTATCAATTATCAGGTCTTATTAAACCCTAATACAGATAAAAGTAAAAAAATGGAAGCGAATCAAAATTTAAAAACCTTAAATATTGATTTGAAAAGAATTGCCATTGCACCAAGGAAATAAAATAAATCCAGATTTTCGTATTGAAAATCTGGATATTCTATCATTTAGTTGGCAAAAAACTATCTATATTTTCTAAATGATATTTCTCAAAAAAAGCTCATATTACTCCTTATAAAATAAATTATTATTCATTATTTTAGGATAAGGCATTTTAAAATTGTTCCATAATGATCCAGTTATAACCAAAAACATTCCGGTAATAGTAATCCATTCAGGTAAATTAAAAACTAACTTACTTGGAATCATAATGGAAAATCCAATAAAACTGATGATAAAAGGACCATAACCTCTACTTGGTATTTTTCGAAATAACAAGCCTAAGTGTATGGCTAAAAACACTATAAACACGGGTAGTAACCACTTCATGTAAGGAATCTCAGTTATACCAATACTTCCTAACATACTCATATAAATAGCCCAACAAACAGGACATTTTGGAAAAAAAGCAATAAGAATACTTAAAATAAAACTTGGAATAGATTGCATTGTTTTTTTAAAAGGACTCTTTTGTACTTCCTTTTGATTAGGACAAGAAGAAGAATGACAAGTACAAGTTGTATTTTTACTAGTTTCCATAATGACTTATTTGTCTGTTAGAGCATGAAAATTTACTTTTATAAAAATAAAACTTCTAAAAAAATCTCATACAGGTAGTTTTACCTGTTTTTATAAAACGAAGATTTCATATTCATTTTATTATTCTTAAATTATACTTTATCTTCGCTTTTGATTATAGAAACCAGAAATCCAAATCTTAATCTCCTTTCTGAAGTTTAAATTGAATTTGATTTTTGATATTGACATTGCCATTAAACATGAATTTATTAGAAACACCTATTGAATATTTAAAAGGAGTGGGTCCCAATCGAGGCGATTTACTCCGAAAGGAACTCAATATTCATAAATATGCTGATTTAATTCATTTGTTTCCGAATCGTTATATCGACAGAACACGCTATTTTAAAATCAATCAATTACAAAATAACAATTCTGAAGTTCAAATTATTGGAAAAATCATCCATATTAAAACGGTAGAACAAAAAAGAGGTAAACGCTTAGTCGCTACCTTTATCGATGATACAGGTGAAATGGAATTGGTTTGGTTTCAAGGTCATAAATGGATCAGAGAAAGTTTAAAACTGAATGAAGTATATGTCATTTTTGGTAAAGTCACACAGTTTGGCAGTACTTTTAACATGGCTCATCCTGAAATGGAATTAATCGCAGAACATAAATCGAGCTTACGATCAGCTATGCAACCCGTTTATCCAAGTACAGAAAAATTAGCAAACAAAGGCATTTCAAATCGAGTGATTAACAAACTCATGCAACAGCTCTTTATTGAAACGCATGTGCTTTTTTCTGAAACCTTACCGAACTATTTACTTGACGAATTAAAATTGCTTTCTAAAAAAGAAGCTTTATTTAACATTCACTTTCCAAAAAACCAAGATTTATTATCCAAAGCACAATTTCGATTGAAATTTGAAGAATTATTTTTCATTCAATTGCAATTGATTACTAAAAATCTCATTCGTAAACATAAAATTAAAGGACTGCCTTTTAAAACTATTGGAGAAAATTTTACCAATTTTTACAACCATCATTTGCCTTTTGATTTAACTAATGCTCAAAAAAGAGTAATCAAAGAAATACGTAACGATTTAGGAAGTAATGCCCAAATGAATCGTTTACTACAAGGTGATGTAGGTTCGGGAAAAACAATTGTGGCTTTACTTTGTATGCTTATGGCTAAAGATAACGGGTTTCAAAGTTGTCTCATGGCTCCTACAGAAATTTTAGCTACCCAACATTACATTGGTTTAACCGAACTAGCTAAAAATTTAAATATTAACATTCAAATTTTAACGGGATCAACCAAAACTAAAGAAAGAAAAGTAATTCATGAAGCGCTCGAAAACGGTTCTTTAGACATCCTCATTGGTACACATGCTTTACTAGAAGATAAAGTGGTTTTTAATAACCTTGGTTTAGCCATTATTGATGAGCAACATCGTTTTGGAGTGGAACAACGTAGTAAATTATGGAAAAAAGGAAGCCTACCTCAATCCTTCCAAAGGAAGGAAGTAGAAAAAGTGCTACAAAAGTACCAAACTGCTAGACCCTCAGCTTATGCATTATTAAAAGAAAGAAAAATTAACAATAAAAAGAAAGCTACACAAGCTGAATCTATACTTTGGGAATTTTTGAGAAATAAAAAACTGAATTATAAATTTAGACGACAACATATTATAGATATTTTTATTGTTGACTTCGTCAATCTTGAAAAGAATTTGATTATAGAAGTTGATGGTGGTTATCACCAATTACAAGAGCAAAAAGAAGCTGATGAATTAAGAACAGAAATATTAAATGAATTAGGATTCAAAGTAATTAGATTTACTAATGAAGAAGTAATTGGAAATACTACAGCTGTTTTAAATAAAATTGAACAAGTATTGCAAAGCCTCCCTTCTGGGGAGGTTGGTGGGGCTACTATTCCTCCACATATTTTGGTAATGACCGCTACTCCTATTCCTCGTACACTAGCGATGAGTTTATATGGCGATTTAGATATTTCAGTTATTGATGAATTACCAGCTGGTAGAAAACCCATTCAAACCGTACATCGCTATGATAGTAATCGCTTGAAAGTATGGCGTTTTTTAAAAGATGAAATAGCCAAAGGCAGACAAGTATATATTGTATATCCATTAATTCAAGAATCAGAAAAAATGGATTACAAAGATTTGATGGATGGTTATGAAAGTATTTCAAGAGATTTTCCTTTGCCTCACTATTCCATCTCTATTGTTCATGGCCAAATGAAACCTGCCGATAAAGAAGAAGAAATGCGTCGTTTTGCAGCTGGTAAAACCAATATCATGGTGGCAACAACTGTGATTGAAGTAGGTGTGAATGTTCCTAATGCATCGGTTATGGTGATTGAAAGCGCAGAACGTTTTGGATTATCTCAACTGCATCAGTTGCGTGGTCGCGTGGGTCGTGGTGCCGAACAAAGTTATTGTATTTTGATGACGGGTTTTAAACTAAGTGAAGATAGTAAAATTAGAATGGAAACGATGGTGCGTACCAATGACGGATTTGAAATTTCTGAAGTGGATTTGAAATTACGTGGCCCAGGTGATATTATGGGAAAACAGCAAAGTGGTGTCTTAAATTTACAAATTGCAGATATTGTGAAAGACAAAGAAATTCTACAATTAGCCCGACATAAAGCGATACAACTTTTAAAAGAAGATGCTGCGATGGAAAAACCAGTTCATGAAGCTCTCAGAAAAGCCTTTATAGAAGTGAGCAAAAAGAAAAACATCTGGAATTATATCAGTTAAACCATAGTTCAAATAACAACTAACCTCAATTCGAGTATTTTTGTGGAATGTAATGCAACAAAAATGTATCGAGATTTTTTTATACATAAAAATAAAATAGTTACTATTGCTACCTTTAACTCAACCTGTTTTAAAAAATTTACAAGTACCTAAATACGAATAAAATACCTCTTGCAGTTTAGTGGTAATTGTTTAGATTTGTAACGATATAAATAAATTATCACACTTATAAACAAGTTAGCGTTAAGTTTATTAAAACAGCGTTTAAAAACAACAAAATAAATTAACAAACAAAAAATTCCTTCAGAATAAATTGGACAAAAATATTCAGCAAAAATTTTATGGTCTAGACCATTTAAGAGCAATAGCCATAATTTTAGTTTTCTTTTTTCATTATTTCATTATCAGCGATGGACAACCTGAATGGCTGCCAAATGTAGCTTCTTTCGGTTGGACTGGTGTTGATCTGTTTTTCGTTTTAAGTGGTTTTTTAATTTCCTCACAATTATTTGTCCAAATAAAACAAGGACAAAATATTTCATTCAAGATTTTTTTTCTAAAAAGATTTTTCAGAATTGTACCTGCATTTTTGGTAACGGTTGGAATTTATTTTTGCTTTCCATTTTTTAGAGAAAAGGAAGCACTTCCTCCACTTTGGAAATTTCTAACTTTTACGCAAAATCTTGGTTTAAATTTAAAAGATTTTGGAACTTTTTCACATGCTTGGTCGCTTTGCGTTGAAGAACATTTTTACTTGTTTTTGCCAATAATTTTACTTGTTCTTCAAAAGCTTAATTGGTTTTCAAAATCATTTTGGATATTGATAACTTTATTCATTTTTGGATTCGCAATTAGAATTTATAGTTTTGAGAATTTATATCTTCCAAAAATAAATGATGAAATTAGTTGGATGTATTGGTATAAATTCGTTTACTACCCAACATATAATCGGTTGGATGGACTTTTAGTTGGTGTTGCCATTGCAGGAGTTTATATTTTCTTGCCAGAATTATGGAATAGAATTTCAAAATATGGCAACTTATTATTTATTGTAAGTTTACTAATTTTAGCAAGCGCTTATTTTCTATGTAATGACCAAATGACTTTTAATGCTTCAATATTTGGTTTTCCAATAATTGCAATTGGTTTTGGTTCTATTGTTATGAGTGTAATTAGCCCAACCAATTTTTTATTTAAGTGTAAATCTAAAATAACGACATTTATTGCGACAATTTCTTATGCAATTTATTTAACACATAAAGGAGTAATTCATACGACACATCAACTATTGGCAGACTTTAAAATTGACACCAATTTGATGCTTTTAATTTGTATAATAACGTGCATAAGTTTTGCTTATTTGCTACATTTGACAATAGAAGAACCATTTATGAAATTACGGAACAGAATTATCAACAAGAAATAAAACCTACCAATAGCAACGGTTTTACGTCAGGCAGGCTGACGTACAAACTTGGAGCTTTGTGCTTCTATTTAAGTACAGTACACGTTGACAGTTTTGTACTCCGAAACCGCCCGAACGCAAAGCTACAAACCGTTACCTAACATTTGAGAAAACTAAGTATATTTTACATATTAATAATATTGACCTTTAATTGTTGTGATAAAAAAAGGATTCTGATAACCGAATTATTTATGAGTTGTCTGAAAAAGCTTCATTGAAAATAACGGAAATATATAAGGAGAAAAAAATAAATCTAAAGATGATTATTTTTATATTACAATATCTGAATCTGAAAATGGCACAGAAGAAACTTATTTGACTTTAAACAGTTGTAATAAAGAATATACGTGTATTTATTCTAATGATTTATATAAAAAAACAAACAGGTTTTTAAAATTAAACGACAATTTATATATCCCAGTTTTTATCTCTGCCGATGTATTGCTTGTGAAGAAAACTACAAATGAATTATCTCAAAAAATTGGTGGCGGAAAAGTATTCAAAATTGACTACAATGGAAATATTATTGAATATGGAGTTACAATGTAAACGGAATAAAAAAACGTTGGACAACAATGTGTACCCTAATAGATTTACTTCATCAGTTTGGTTAAATACGCGCTACGAGTGCAAGAAAAAAACATCTGGAATTATTCAGCTAAATATAAAATGATTTGTTTAAAATACTTATTTATAAGTATTTCTAAAAGTAATGTATAGCCTATTTTTGTTAAAATACAAATAAACAACAAATATCGCTTTACATTATGTGGAAACTAAATAAAGAATTTTTAAATATTTTAAATCCAAATGCTAACAGAAAAAATATTCATTTTGCAAAAAGTTATAATAATAAACTTTTCATAATTCAAGAAGATACCGTTTTAAGTATTTGGAAAATAGATCCTCATTTTCAAATTACAAAAGAATACGATGTTAATTTAGGCAGCAAATTTTATAATCCAAATTTTCAATTTCTAGACAATAAACTCCTATTAAATAATCGTTATGGCGAAATATGTATCATAGACTTCAATGATTATAACAATTTAATAACAATTTTTTCAAAAGATATTGAAGGTAGAGAATCTTGCTGCATGTATAAGAATAAACTATACAGTCAAATATATTTAACCAATACTGATGGATACAGTATTTCCGACCTACCTACAATTAAAAACCCCAATCCAAAAACAACTATTGCAATACAAAAAGAAAACATTTCAAGTGGATCTTATGCTTTAGTGACCAACACTGTAATTTATTGGATAAATCAAGAAAGCATTTTTATAATGGATGTTTCCAATCCCGATATACCTAAATCTATAGTAGAAAAAGAAATAGTTGATTTAGTGATGGGCTATCCCATACTAGTAGCAAATAATAGAATGGTTGTTATAGAAACATATGATGCTAATAGAATAGGCTGTAATTTTTTTGATATTTCAAATAACAATATTAAACGTTTGCAAAAAGGTCAATTTAAAAATCACTGCATAAGAGCCTTTCACTTAAGCAATGATTATTTATTTTTGGTACATTTAGATTTTAAAAAAATAAATAATGAAAGAAAGTATAAAACTTACCTAAGTGCTATAGATATCAATAATGACTTTTCAATCCGTTTTACAAAAGAATTACCATTTATTGAAATCTATGGAGATGATAGTAGTAAAATAGTATGGGTAGGAGAATATAATAATAAAATAATTATACTATTAGCCAATGGAAAGTTTTTTGATTTGATATTATCAACCTAAACTTCAATTACGAAGCTGTATTTGCTAAATCCTAAAAAACAGGTATTTTTACCTATAGCCAACTTATTAAAATGCTATAGATTTGTCATCAACCAAACCTATAAGTATGCTATTAGAACGCTCGCACCACATGGTGAAAGAACTTTTTTCTCATGATATTTTTAATACAATAAACAAAGAAGCATTATTTAAAAAATACAATATTACTCCTTATATTTACGAGTTAAACCATAAGATACAACCCTTACAGGAAGCTTGGTTACAAGAAACTTCAGAAATTAAAACCATCCCTTCAGCAGGAATTATTATTTACAAAGAAGGACATTATACGTTTTCAAATAATATTACTTGGGAAGCTTTGCCTAACACGGCTGCTATTACGATTCAGTGTTCCAATGTAATCCTAGATTTAAACGGATTTACTCTCAAAGTAGAAAATAAAGAGAGTACAAACAATTGTATCGGAATTTCAATACTAAATCCAAATACGGTATTCTTAAACCCAAACAAACACAAAAAAGTAAATCATACCGAAATTGTAAATGGAACAATTTCTGGTACAAGTTTGTATGGTATTTGCGCTCAATCGGTTTCAGAATTACTCATTGAAAACATTACCATTGAAAAAATAAAATACGAAAACCTCACAGAAGCCAATGTAAGTCCAGGAGGTATTCACATTAATACAGCGGAAAACATTACCATTACAAATTGTATCGTAAGCGATCTTAAAGTAACCTCTTCTTCTTGTGCAGGTATTCAATTATTAGAAACAGAAAATGCAATACTTACCAACTGTACCATGACCGATTTTACCAATTATGATGGTTCAACGCAAGGGTACAGTTACATTGGTTGCAAAAATAGTACTAGTTCGGGTTGCAAAGCCAAACATTTTGCCTCTCATTATCAAGGTAAAACCCAAACATTAGGTCATACTGTTATTGGTTTTTGTCCTTGGTTCTCTTCTAACCTAACATTTAACGATTGCGAATCGGTAGGTATGACTGGTTGTTGCGATGATTGTCATGGTATGTCTATCTTTCTCAATTACAATGTGGAAGTAAACCGTTTTCATGCAGAAGCAATTATTGATGGTTGGGGAACCAATACCGGTGCAAAAGCAACCGGATTAGAAGTATATGGTATTAAAACAAACATAAAAGACTGCACCGTAGAAAATATTAAAGCTATTCAACCACAAGATCTACAAAGTGCTGGCTACAGTGCTTGGGGCATGGCTATTACTTTTACCAATTGCCTAGCAAAAGATGTAAAAGTTTTAGCCCCAAACCAAGAGCCAAATACCCAATACGGTTTTGGAACCGGTTATGGTTGGGCACCAGACCCAAGGGAAGAATTCCGTATCATTCCAGCCATAGATGTCACGTATACGAATTGCAAAGCGATTGATTGCCAAGTAGGTTTCGACACTTGGTTTCATATCAATTCGACTTGGGAAGACAATTGCAGTCAGGAAAATTGCGACATTCCTTTATTGGTACAAATTAATGGTTTTAGAACCCTTTCTGGTAATAAATGTTCAGAATGCCTAAAACCCTTTAGTGTAACATTAACCAATGTTGCCAAAGACAATACCTACCCTGAAATGTAAACAAAACCATAAAATAATTAGACTTTTTGTATCCTAATTTATATTGGTACAACAAAATAGAATTAATATCTTAGCTTATTATTCTTTTACAATCAAAATGAGAAATGCGGCTATCTACTTTCAAAAATTTTTACTAATACTCTTTTTAATTAATACTCTTTTTAATTAATACACCTGTTCTTCTATTTGCTCAAAATACTATTTGTGAGTGCTGTTCGCATTCAACTTTAAAAAATGAAGAAATGTATTCCAATTTTTTTTCTCCTGAAGTAATCGTATCTAAAGGAATTAAAGAAGTTATGGTATATACAAAACCAAATAACAGTACCACGCAATATAAAGAAGCAAAATATGCTTTTAACAATAAAGGATATGTAATTGCTGCTACTTTTTACTATGCGGGTATTCCTAATAGTATGCAGGTTTTTAAAAGAACTAAAACAAACAAAATATACCAGCAAATACAATATGATTTAGACAGCCTTGAGCGAAAAATACCTTACCATACTCCAGAAATTACAAGCTTAAAATATGATGCTAAAAACCGACTTATTAAATTGCAAAAAGGCTCCTTTAATAGGGAAAGAACAACTAATAGTAAATCAGATTATACACTTTTTAAATACGATAACAAAGATAGAATTGTATCTATAGAAAATTTTTATTATAACTATAATGGTAGCTTACAAAAATCAATAGCTAACTACATCTATAACGATAGCTTATCTACTGTAATAAAAGAATCCTTTCGCAATGGAAAATTATCTACTACAGGTGAAGCAAAACTTAACAGTAGGGGAACAATTATTTATTTTAAATTATATAAAGTAAGCTTAAAAGAAGTTGCTCTTGAACAACATTTTATATACAACTCTTTAAACCAACTCATAGAACAAAAAAGCAAAAATTATCAAGAAGGTGGAAGCGAATGCTTAGAAGGACAAACCTATACAGATAAATTCCAATACAACGATAACACACTTATTGCATCCATTCTGCATACGTTTCAAGAAAATAGTTGTGAAATGACATTTGAATACAATAAATAAGCTAAAATTATGTTGTATAATTGATTTTTAATGTATTCAATATCAATATATAGAATGAAATATATAGTTTTAGTTTTATTATTCTCAACAACAACATTTGCTCAAACTCTTGAAGAAAAACCTCTTGGAACTTTTTTTAACCCTAATGAAAACAAACATGTTTATTATAAAGATGTAAACAATCTCTTAAATAAATATGTAGGAACTTGGGTTTTTGATGATGGCACACACTATTTTAAAATTCAATTTTATAAAGAGACATTTCATAGAGAAACTCCTATAGGCAATAAAAAAATAACCATTTTTACAGATAGAATTGTTGGACATTATCAATATAAATTGAACGGTGTAGTAATCTATGATGTCACTGATAATAGATATGTACATAGCACTAGTGGTGCTTTTTTTAATGGGCTTAGAATTTTTTATGATGAACCAACCAATGCATCATGTGGCAGGTCAATAATGGGTAAAGTTACGCTCGATTATTCAAATAGTAATAACATCGAACAATTAACTTGGAACAGAACTGATACTAATTTCGAGACAATTTGGTGTCAACCTTTTGATAAGACACCTTACAAGACACCTACTAATATGATATTGATAAAACAATAAAAAAAATAACTACTAATTAAAGTCCGAAGTTAAAAACTTCGGACTTTGTTTTATTATTTACTACAGTAACCGATATACATTACAAGTGCAAATAAGCATACTCCTACAGTATTTTTAAAATTTACAAGTGTAAATAAGCATACTCCTACAGTATTTTTGAAATTTGCAAGTGCAAATAAGCATACTCCTGCAGCATTTTTGAAATTTACAAGTGCAACAGAGCATACTCCTACAGGAAGTAGTTTAAAAACACTTGTATCTTTTAGTATATCCATCGGTCAATAATAGCTACAACTTCACTTTTTAGCGTAATCTTTTAGTTTTTTTTTGAATTTTTCATTTATAAAAAAGAGGTAATTTTTATACTATTAAGACTACAAAATTGGCACGTCGTTTGATAGTTGTAGTATAAAATGTATCACATTAAATTCTACAATTATGACACAAACAACAGCAAACATGGAAAATGTTAAATCGGTTAAAAAACGCAATGTACCTGCAACCGATATCAATTTTGGTAACGTAATTACTACGGTAAGTAGCAAATGGTTGGCTAACGATTGGTTGACACTACAATGGCATGATGCCGCACAATTTCAAACCAATGCCATTAATTTTAACAACATCTTACAATCACGCCTACAAAAAAGAGCTACCAGACCCCAAATTACGCAGTCTTTAAAAACCTTAGATAAAAGTATAGACACCGCATTGTCTTATGTAAAAGGATATATTATAGACAAATACAAAAAAGAAAATGCCACCAGTTACTACGCAGCTTTTGGTATTGAGCACAAAGGCAATAAATATATACTTCCGCAAGATCAAAATAGAAGGATTACAGCTTTACATTTAATGATAGATGCCTTAACAGAACATGATTTTGCTACCAAAGAGTATGGTGTCGCCTACTGGACACCCATAAAAGACCAATACATCGCTTTAGTAAATGAAGCTACTACTATGGATGGTAGTGTTGCGATACAAGTAGGTAATAAAAACACTTTAAAAAATGATTTACGAAAAGCCTTAAACGCTATCATTAATGTTTTAAAAGCAAATTATCCAGATACCTTTAAACAAGAAATGAGAGATTGGGGCTTTCAAAAAGAGAAATATTAATTGGGTTTAATATGTTTATTTCACTATCCTATTCCTTAAAAAAGAATAGGATTTTTTTATGGATTGATAAAAGAAAATAATATTGTCTCAAGTTTTTACAGTTATATGTAATATAACCAATAAATTTATATTTTTGATGTATCATCTCATTTTGAAAACTATCTGAAAGTTTGTTATAATTATATCAATTTCTATGAAACTAACCCCTTTCCTATTTTTCTTTATTCCTATGGCTCTTTTTAGTCAAAAAGACAAGTATTGGTATGCTTTTCACCAAGAAATTTCAGAAAATACTGCCATAGGCTTTAAAAACAATCAAGGAACGATTATGCTTAAGCCCCGTTTTAGTCCGTTTACAATAAACCAAAAATTTGAAAAAATTATCGCTATAAATGATGCTAATGATTCGCATTATACCTCCTATTATGTAAATAAAAAAGGTAAAAAATTCGGTTTAGATAGTTTGTATGTATTCGACTTTACTTATGATGTGGAATTAGAAGGGCATATTCGCTTTTCAACAGGTAAGTATTTAGATTCTATTGGTCTTTTTAATGCAGAAGGAAAAATTACAATTGAGCCTATATACAACAAATTAAGCCGCGTAAATAATGGTTTGGTAATTGCAAAAAAAGGTGCAAAACAAGTACATGAAAAGCATGGAGGTGATTGTGATCATTGGTCGTTTGAAGGAGGAAAAGAAATGTTATTAGACACTTTAGGCAAGGTATTAATTGATAATTTTAGAGACAATGATTTACACTTAAATTTATACTCCTTAGAAATAACAGAACAAGAAAATAGAGCAAAATTTAGACATAATTTTACAGGCGTAGATCAAAAATATTATAGTTTTATTAGTTACAAGGAAGAATTTGAAGACTTTATCTATACGAATCTTAAAAATATTCGAAAGGATACTATAAATGATTATTTATTTCTAAACTTACAACAAAATAAATCAAAAAGTAAAAAAAAGAAACAAGATCATGAGTTATGGAAAGCGCTTGTTTTGTTAAACGAAAACCAAATATCTATTTTAAGTTTTACTCTATTTCATATTGATTACAGTAACTCCGAATTAATTACTTCAATAGAAAAATACCTAGACAATGCCTACCAACTAATTGTTGAGAAATATCCAGTATTTGAAATACAAATCATGACCAATACTGAGACAAAAATAAACATCTCTTTTATCAGAACTGAAAATGGTTATAAAATATATGATTATAGTATTTACAAATACAACTCCAAACGCGATCAAGCTGAACCACCAGCTGCAATAGAAATTCAATCTAAGGAATAAAATAATATTTATTAAAATGAACCCAGAAATTCAATACTACAACAATTCCTTATCGGAAACAGATAAAGCCATTTGTACTAGTTTAGCACAGCTTATTTGCAGTGAATTACACGATGCTGAATATAAAATTTGGCATGCGCACCCCGTTTGGTTTTTAAATGAAAATCCGATTGTAGGTTATAGCAAGCAAAAAAAAGGTATTCGACTGATGTTTTGGAGCGGTGCCGATTTTGAAGAAAATGAATTGAACGTTTTAGGACCCAAATTTAAAGATGCTTCCATTTTTTATACTGATGTAACAGACATTCAACCTGAGGCAATCATGCGTTGGTTACAAAAAGCAAGAATAATTCAATGGGATTATAAAAATATTGTGAAAAGAAAAGGACGCTTAGAACGCTTGTAAGTTGCCTTTAAAGAATTTAGTAAAAAAGAACTCCTATAGTTAATTATTGGTAAATTCAAATTGGTAATAAAAGTTTTATGAAAGCAGCCAAATTGAACACATTTAAATTCTGTACCTTTGAGAAACAATTACATGTTATTTAATAACCTTTCCCAAGTTATAGCATACCTTCATGAGTGAAATTTTAAAACAACAATTGGAAAAAATTATTTCCATTTCGACAGCAGAATTTGACTATGTATTACAACATTTTACTTATAAAAAATTTAAAAAACATCAATTTTTAGTACAGGTAGGGCAACCCGTTACCGAAGATTATTTTGTTTTATCTGGTTGTGTTAAATCCTATTATACCGATGAAAATGATAAAACACACATTCTTTTATTTGGATTACAAGATTGGTGGATTACCGATTATGAAGCATATTATTATGAGCAACAAGCTACCGTTAATATCGATTGCTTAGAAGATACCGAAGTATTGTGTTTAACCAATGAAAACCGTGAAAAAATTTGCAGAGAATTGCATAAAATAGAACATTTCTTTAGAAAAAAAACAAACAGACGCAACGTAGCTTTACAAAAAAGAATTCTTAACTTATTAAGTAGCAGTGCCAAAGAACGTTATGAGATTTTCATCTCTCAGTATCCCACATTAGTTCAAAAACTGCCCAAACATATTATGGCATCCTATTTAGGTGTTACCAGAGAAACCCTAAGTCGTTTGTATGCTTCTAAATAATTTGATTTACATCACATTTTATTTGTGAGCTATGTCCTTATCCTAAAACAGCTAATCTTCTGAAATTTGTCATGTACAATTTAATATAAAATACAATGACAAAATTTAACATTCATCCTGAAAGTAGTTTAGTAAGCTGGACAGGTAAAAAAGTGCTAGGACTACATACTGGAACCATTCAAATTCAAAATGGATACCTCACATTGCACCACGAAGAAATAGTAGATGGTGAAATTAGCATAGATATGACAACCATTAACATCACAGATATTTCTGACAAAAGCATTTATAAAAACTTTCTGGATCATCTTAACAATTCCGACTTTTTTGCGGTAGACCAATATAAAACAGCACAATTAAAAATAGTATCTGGAAAAAAAGAAAATAATCAATACCACATCTCTGGAAATCTTACCATAAAAAATCAGACGCATCCTATTACTTTTTACATGTCTGTAGATATTCTAACCGATTTTTTACATGCTTTAGGAGAAATAACTATCGACCGTACTCAATATGATATTACCTATGGTTCTGGAAAATTTATCTCCAACTTAGGTAATAAATTAATCTATGACGAATTCGTTTTACAATTCAAATTAATTGGAAAAAAATAAATAGCTATGTGGAATAAAACAAAATTTACAGAACTAGTAAACATCAATTTACCTATTGTCCAAGGCCCTTTTGGAGGTAAATTATCCTCTGTATTACTAACTTCAACAGTATCAAATGCTGGTGGATTAGGTTCATTTGGATGCCAACCTTTTTATGCCAATGAAATAACAGACATTGCAACTCAAATAAGACAAAACACTTCAAAACCTTTTAATTTGAATCTCTGGGTAAATGATAAAGATGAAAATGCAAAAGATTTTGACAAACAAGCATTTGAAAAGGTAGTACAAATTTTTCAACCTTATTTTGAAGAAGTGGGTACAGAACCACCTACTTATCCTCTACCAGAAAGTCCTACTTTTGAAAATCAGATTGAAGCGATTTTCAAGGTAAAACCATTGGTGTTTAGTTTCGTTTATGGTATACCTTCAGATGATATTTTAGAAAAATGCCGACAATTAAATATTCTAACTGTGGGAACAGCCACAACACTAGATGAAGCAATAGCAATTGAAAATGCTGGTATTGATGCAGTGGTAGCTACTGGTTTGGATGCAGGAGGACATCGTGTTTCCTTTCTAGAAAAACCAGAAGATTCGTTAGTAGGCACTTTTTCATTAGTACCACAAGTTGCCGATCATGTAAAAATTCCAATTATTGCTGCTGGAGGCATTGCAGATGCAAGAGGTGTAAAAGCATCTTTTGCCTTAGGAGCACATGCCGTTCAAATAGGTACTGCCTTTTTAGCTACACAAGAATCGGGAACTAGTAACATTCATAGGGAAAAGTTATTTTCAACAGCTGCAAGATATACGACATTAACCAAAGCCTTTACAGGTAGATTGTCTAGAGGGTTAAGAAATAGATTAACAGAAGAACTAAAAACATTTCAAGAGGCATTTGCTCCTTATCCATTACAAGGAAAAATAGCTGGCAAATTAGGAGCTTATCCTGCAAATACAGAATCTAATCCAGATTTAAAAGCGTTATGGGCTGGTCAAGCAGCTCCTCTATTAAAATACCATCATGCAAAACAAGTGATTGAAAATATTATAGATGCCATGTAAAAAATAGTGCTTACGCTACTTCTTTCATAATTATACGTTTGGGCCAAATGGAGATTATGTAACATACGACCCATTCTAAAATAGTAATTTAGCCATATGAAAAAAAGAAAAACTAATTTAAAACAAACACACATGAAAAATTACTTAATAATAGGATTGCTTTGTTTAAGCATTATAGGTTGTAAAAAAAATGAAAAAGTAGAAGATACAGAAGTAATCACAGATACAGTTACAGATACTATCTCTAAAACAGTAACGGCAACCGCAATTATCTCGGCTAAAAGCAATAGTACTGTTTCTGGAACAGTAACATTTACAGAAAATGAAGGAGTTGTATCCATGGAAGCCAAGCTAACTGGATTAACACCAGGAAAACATGCGATACATATTCATGAAACTGGAGATTGTAGTGCACCCGATGGTTCATCAGCTGGAGGACATTGGAACCCAACGCAAGCAGCTCACGGTGAATGGGGACATGATGGATTTCATTTAGGAGATATTGGTAATTTAGAAGCTGATGAGAATGGTATAGCTACCATAACTAAAGATACTGATTTATGGTGTATTGATTGTGGAGATACTAATAAAGATATTTTAGGTAAAGCCATTGTAGTACACAAAGAGGCAGATGATTTAAAATCACAACCTAGTGGTGCAGCGGGTGATCGTGTAGGATGTGGAGAAATTGTATTAGAAAAAGAATAAAATTCCAGTTATAACTCTTAGAGTGCTATAACGCCCATATATATCTAAAGAAGCCAATTCTGAATTGAATTGGTTTTTTTTATAAAACATTTAAAAACTGTAATTCATATTTATATCTATTTTAACGAAGAAGGATAAATCTTTAAATATATTTGCATTGTAATTCCTATTAAAACCATTGTGTCGATTTATTAACTTCAATTTATGGCAATCATAACAGTACAAAAAGAAGCATTTTACATTTCAACAGATAAAGAAATGTTAGATATAGAGGCTATTCATGATTTTTTGTCAACCAAAGCCTATTGGTCGTTACACATTCCTAAAGAAACGGTTATAAAATCGATTGAAAATGCCCTTTGTTTTGGAGTATATTATGAGCACAAACAAATTGGTTTTGCCAGAATTATTACAGATTATGCTACGATTGCTTATTTAGGCGATGTTTATATTGTAGAAGCATACAGAGGTAATGGCCTTTCAAAATGGCTTCTAGAAACAGTAATGAATCATCCTGAATTACAAGGATTAAGACGTTGGATATTACTAACAGGTGATGCACATGGTTTGTATCGTCAATATGGTTGGACTGATATTGTCGATGCTACTAAATGGATGGAATTGCATCATAAAAATGTATATGTAAAACAAAACGAATCGTGAAATACTTTAATATAAAAGCCTACTTTTTTGTAGCGTTACTCAATATAATTCCTCTAATTGTAGGTACCACAAATTGTTCAGGAGAAGGTTGTATGATTATAATACTTATGCTTTTCTATTGGGTTTTATGGTTAATAAGCTATATTCCTTACTTTCTTATTGGTTCAAAAAGAATAAAATCTAAAGCTGAAAAAATTGTCCTTTTTTTAATTCCTTCTTTACTAGCGTTACTTATTATTTTGTTATCCCAACTTAATTTTGCTCCTAAAGATGTTTCAATTATTGCTTTAATTATACTTCCAAACACCGTTTTACAAGTTGTACTTTATTTATTTTATACCAATAGAAGTGCTAAGAACAAATAAAACAAAATCATATGATTTTGTTTTATTTGTAGTTACAATTGTTAAATAAATGATAAGTTCTACGGATTATAAAAAGTGAACAATTAGTTTTGTAGTTTAACTTTTACTATACTAATGAAACTCAAAACACTACTTTTAACCTTACTTGCCCTTTCATTTGTAGGTCTTATTGCCTATCGCATCAAAAGTAATTCCGATGCTAAAGGAGATAAAAAAACAAATACTACTGCAAAACCCGTATCTAATTTAAACGGTTATCTAGTAAAAACAGAAGATTTTTCAAATGTAATTTCGGTTTCTGGCTCTATAGATGCCAAAGAGCAAGTAGAAATAAGAAGTGAAGTTTCTGGTATTGTAGAAAACATCTATTTTAAAGAAGGAACAACTGTTTCTAAAGGTCAATCCTTATTTAAAGTAAATGATTCCGAATTAAGAGCTCAATTAGCACAAGCTATAACAAGGAAAAATTTAGCCGGTGAAAATGAAAGAAGAGCCCAGTTACTTTTAGAAAAAGAAGCTATTAGTCAAGAAGAATATGATATAGCTAGTGCAGAATATCGAAGTTTACAATCACAAACCCAATTAATTCAAGCACAAATTGCCAAAACGAATAGTAAAGCCCCATTCTCGGGAAAAATTGGGTTACGAAATATTTCACCTGGAGCTTATTTAACTCCCACAACTGTTGTTACTAATTTGGTAAATGCAAGTGAAGTAAAAATTACCTTTTCAATTCCTGAAAAATATGCAAGCGAAATAGCCTTAAATAGTCTAATCGAGTTTACTGTTTCTGGTGCAACAACTCCTTTTAAAGCTACAATTTATGCTATAGAACCTGCCGTTGATGTAGCTACTCGTACACTTTTAGTTCGTGCAATAGCAGACAATAAAGAAAGTAAGCTGTTTCCAGGTACTTATGCAAATGTAAAATTACCATTAAACGAAATTAAAGATGCCATTTTAATTCCTACAGAAGCTATAATACCAGTTCAAAATGGAAAAAAAGTATTTATTAATGAAAAAGGAAAAGCAAAAGAAATACGAATTGAAACTGGAGCAAGAACAGAGACATCTGTTCTAGTTACCAAAGGTTTAAAAGCTGGTGATACTGTTATTACTAGTGGTATTATGGGATTAAAACCAGGAACATCAGTTAATATTAAAGTAACGAATTAAACATGAGTCTATCCACCTTAAGTATAAAAAGACCTGTCCTTACTATTGTATTAAACTTAGTAATTATTTTATTTGGTTACCTTGGATATAAATTTTTAGGTGTTCGAGAATATCCATCAATTGATCCTGCTCAAATTTCTATTCGTACCAATTATACTGGTGCTAATGCAGATATTATTGAATCTCAAATTACAGAACCTTTAGAAAAAGCAATTAACTCTATTGATGGGATTCGAAATATTACTTCTTCAAGTAATCAAGGTAGTAGCTCTATTACTATCGAATTTAACTTAGAAAAAGATTTAGAAGCTGCGGCAAATGATGTACGAGATAAAGTTTCTCAAGCGATTCGAAGCTTACCAGAAGATATCGATTCGCAACCTATTGTTTCTAAAGCAGATGCAAACAGTGAGGCCATTATTTCTATGACAGTTCAAAGTGAAACAAGAAACGCTCTAGAATTAAGTGATTATGCAGAAAATGTAATCAGTCAACGTTTAGAAACTATTCCAGGTGTTAGTGGAGTTCAAATTTGGGGACAAAAACGGTATGCCATGCGTTTATGGATTAATCCTTATAAATTAACATCATATGGTATAACTGTTGCCGATGTTCGTAAAGCCTTAAACGATCAAAATGTAGAATTACCTTCAGGAAAAATTACAGGTAATAATACAGAATTAACTGTAAAAACGGTAGGAAACTTAACCACCGAAGATGAATTTAATAACATTATTATTAAAGCAGAAGGTGAGAAAGTCATTCGTTTGAGCGATATTGGTTCGGCAACATTAGGGCCAGAAAATATTGAAACTCAACTTACACAATCAGGTAAACCTATGGTTGCTGTTGCAATAGTGCCTTTACCAGGTGCCAATTATTTAGAAATTTCCGATGCTTTTTACACTGAATTTGAAAAACTAAAAAAAGATTTACCCAAAGATATTCAATTAAATATAGCCATTGATACCACTACTTTTGTAAAACGTTCGGTTACAGAAGTGGCAGAAACATTACTCATATCTATTATACTAGTAATCCTAATTATTTATTTGTTTTTTAGAAATTGGGCCATTGCATTTCGACCATTAATTGATATTCCAGTCTCATTAATTGCTACCTTTTTCATCATGTGGTTGTGTGGTTTCTCTATTAATGTTTTAACGTTATTAGCCATTGTGTTAGCCACTGGTTTAGTCGTAGATGATGGAATTGTAGTAACAGAAAATATCTTTAAAAAAGTAGAAGAAGGCATGTCACCTATTGAAGCGGCTATAAAAGGTTCAAATGAAATCTTTTTTGCTGTTATTTCTATTTCAATTACACTAGCTGCTGTATTTTTACCTGTTATCTTTTTAGAAGGTTTTGTAGGTCGATTGTTTCGAGAATTTGGTGTTGTCATTGGTGCTGCTGTATTAGTTTCGGCTTTTGTATCATTAACCTTAACACCTATGTTGAATGCCTATTTAATGAAAGGTGGTGAACAAAAAAGAACCAAGTTTTACGATTTTACCGAACCTTATTTTGAAAAATTAAATACAGGTTATGCGACTTATTTAGAACGATTTGTAAAACACAAATGGCTTAGTTTTGCCATTATAATTGTTTGTTTTGGATTAATTTTCTTGTTTTTTAATATTCTCCAAAAAGAAACTGCACCATTAGACGATCGTAGTGGATTTGTAATGCGTATGTCAACTCCTGAAGGGGCAACCTATGAATATACCGATCGTTTTATGCAAGAAATGTCGCAATTAGTGGATGATTCAATTCCTGAAAAAAGAGTAAGTTTAGTTATTTCTTCACCTGGTTTTGGTGGAGGTTCTGTTAATAGCGGCTTTATTCGTATTTCATTAAAAGACCCAAGTGAAAGGGAAAAATCGCAGATGGAAATTGCAGATAATTTAACTAAATGGAGTAAACGCTATCCAGATGCGCGCACTTCGGTAATTCAACAACCTACTATCTCTGTAAGCAGAAGAGGTGGTTTACCTATACAATATATTATTCAGGCTCAAAATTTTGAAAAACTACAGGAAAAAATTCCTTTGTTTATGGAAGAAGCTTCCAAAGATGATACATTTTCTATGGTGGATGTTAATCTAAAATTCAACAAACCTGAAATTAACGTTACTATCGATCGTGAAAAAGCAAAAAGTCTTGGAATTTCTGTAATAGACATAGCGCAAACCTTACAATTATCTTTAAGCGGACAACGTTTTGGCTATTTTACCCGAAATGGAAAACAATATCAAGTAATTGGTCAATTTTTACAAGAAGATAGAGCTACTCCACTAGATTTAACTTCCATTTTTATTCGAAATGATAAAGGAGAACTTATTCAGATGGATAATGTAGTTTCGGTTGAAGAGCAAAGTAATCCTCCTCAATTATATCATAACAACCGCTATATGTCTGCAACAGTTAGCGCAGGATTGGCTCCAGGAAAAAGTATTAATGATGGTATCGAAGCTATGGATGTTATTAAAGCTAAAGTGTTAGACGACACCTTTACTACAGATTTAGGAGGAGAATCAAGAGATTTTGTAGAAAGTAGTTCTAATACTTCGTTTGCATTTGGATTAGCATTATTATTAATTTTCTTAATCTTAGCGGCTCAATTTGAAAGTTTTATCGATCCTTTTATTATTATTCTAACGGTGCCAATGGCTATTGCTGGTGCCTTGTTCTCCTTATGGTTATTTGGTCAAACTTGGAATATTTTCAGTCAAATTGGTACCATTATGCTTATTGGTTTGGTTACCAAAAATGGAATTTTAATTGTTGAATTTGCAAATCAATTACGCGAACAAGGAAAATCAAAATATGAGGCTATCATTGAAGCTTCAGAATCACGATTAAGACCTATTTTAATGACTAGTTTAGCCATTGCACTAGGAGCATTACCTATTGCCCTATCTTTAGGAGCAGCATCGGCAAGTAGAATGGGAATGGGAGTTGTTATTGTTGGAGGAACTCTTTTTTCTCTTGTTTTAACTCTATTTGTCATTCCAACAATCTATTTATTATGGTCTAGACAGAAAAAACACCGACCAGAATTTGATAATTTAGACGCTTTAGAAAAATAATTATGTTACGAATCACATCCTATATTTCACTCTTTTTAATTAGTTTTCAAATTCAGGCACAAGAAGTATTAACACTTGAACAAGCCATTAATATTGCATTAGAAAATAATTATGAGATTAAAATAGCTCAAAATAATTTAAAAGTAGATGAAACTAATAATAACCTAGCAAATGCAGGACTTTTGCCAAGTATAAATGCTAATTTAACGAATAATAATAGTCAAACCAATACCAAACAAACCCAATCAGACGGTTCTGTAAGAGAATTAGACAATGCAAAAAATTTCAGTTTGAGTTATGGCATTGGATTAGATTGGACCATTTTTGATGGATTTAGTATGTTTGCCAGAAAAGAACAATTAGAAACTTTAGAAGCACAAGGAAAATCGGAATTACAAGCTACCATACTAAACCGAATTAGTGCCGTGTATCTTACCTATTATGATTTAGTACAACAACAGCAAGTTATGGCTTCTATTGATAGTGCCATTGTTATTTCCAATGAAAGAGTAACTACAGCTCAAAATCGTTTTTCTATTGGTAAAGCTTCAAAATTAGAAGTTTTAAATGCTCAGGTTGATTTAAATACAGATAAAAGTTTATTACTTAACCAAAAAGAAATTTACAAAAACACTAAAATAAAACTCAACGAATTACTCGCTAGAGAGTTACAAACTGAATTTCAGGTAATACAAGAAGTTACTTTTGAAGACAACCTTACTTATGATGAACTTAAAGATTTGGCCACAAAGCAAAATCCACAATTACAGGCTCAAATTTTAAACAAAAAAATAGCCGATTTAAATCTGAGACAAATAAAAGGAAATCGTTATCCTACAGTTAGAATAACGTCTGGTTACAACTTTACTCGTTCAGAGGCTTCTCTTGGTTTTATTACACAATCTTCTGGACAAGGTTTTGTGTATGGTGTTACAGCAAGTGTACCTATCTTTAATGGTTTTCTACAAAATAAAAGAGAAAAAGCAGCAAAATATGAAGTAGAAAATGCTTCTTTTCTTTTGGACCAACAAAAATTAGCTCTAGAATCGCAAATGGCATCTTTCTACCAAAGTTATCAGACCAATTTAGAACTTATAAAAATTGAAGAAGAAAATGTAACTATTGCTAAACAAAATTTAGAAATTACTTTAGCCAAATTTAAAATTGGAACGATTACAACTATAGAAGTAAGAACAGCTCAGCAAAATTATATTGAAGCTTCGGTACGTTATGCAACTGCACAATATAATACCAAACTATCTGAAATAAATTTAAAAGAATTAGCAGGTACCTTACCTTTGATTTAATTTACTAAATTTACCCATAGTTCAAATTATATTTTCAAATTTCTACTTTTATGGTACAATATAATCCTAAAGATTGGATCACATTTATTTTTCGTTTTCATAAATCGGATACGTTTCGCCAATTAATTCCAATGATGGTTACGATTGGTTTGTATTCCTATATTGTAGCCTATCTAGAAATTGAATATTGGCAACTTTCAGAACAAAGTCATGTTAAAAATATTACCATTATGCATGGTATGTTAGGTTTTGTCATTTCATTACTATTGGTTTTCAGAACCAACACAGCTTATGACCGTTGGTGGGAAGGGAGAAAACATTGGGGAGCCTTGGTTAATAATAGTAGAAATTTAGCCATCAAATTGTCAATTATCCTGAAAGATGAATATGATAAGTTATTTTTTAAACGAGTTATACCTGCTTATGCTTCCGTATTGCAAAAGCATTTATCCGATGAAGACACGGCAAAAATGCTATTTGAAGGATTGGATTTAGAAATCGATCATCACAAACATCGTCCCAATCAAGTGGCAAAAATGCTATTTAAAAAAATTAATGAATTACATGAGGCTGGTAAAATATCTGGCGACCAATTGATTATTATTAATAATGAGATTCAATCTTTCACTGATATTTGTGGTGCTTGTGAACGTATTAAAAATACGCCTATTCCCTACTCTTATAGTTCGTTTATTAAAAAATTTATATTCTTCTACATTATGACCTTGCCTTTTGGTTATGTGTTTAATTTAGGATACTATGTAATACCAGTTGTGGTTTTTATATTTTATGTCTTGGCTAGTTTAGAATTAATTGCAGAAGAAATAGAAGATCCTTTTGGTAATGATGCAAATGATTTACCTACCGAAAAACTAGCGAGCAATATTAAAAAGCATATAGAAGAAATTTTATAGTTAAATCTTAAAAAAACTCAATGAAAAAAATGATTCTAATCATCGTAATTGTATTAACCTTTTCTTTGAGTTGCAAAAATAATGCTACAAAGAGTATTTCTCCTACTGCAAAAGAATATATTGATGAAGTAATCACTTTATTAGAAAATAATTCTGTACACAGAAATAAAATTGAATGGGAAAAATTTAAAACAAAAATATATTCTAAAGCAACAAATGCGCAAGAAATTAAGGACACTTATCCATCCATTTTTTTTGCTATTAAGGAAATAAACGATAAGCATAGCTATTTTGAGCCAATTAACAATGTTGCCCCAATAAACACCGAAAAACCTTTACTTCAATTAAAAGATGAAATTATTCCTAATGATATAGGATATATAAGAATTCCATATTTTATTGGAGATGAAAATAAAAAGCAATATTATATCCAAGTAATATTAGAAAAAATAGAAAAACAAGATCATCTAGGCATAAAAGGTTGGATTGTCGATTTAAGAGACAACTTTGGTGGCAATATGTGGCCTATGCTATTAAGTGTCGAACCTATTCTTGGTAATGGTAATGTTGGTTATTTTTTAAACAGTAATAGTCAGTATGAATCATGGAAACTTTTTGAAGGTAAAACATATCTAAATGATACTATTGTAGCCTCTCAAGAAAATGTATTTCAACTGAAAAATAATAATCCTTATGTAGCCGTATTAATTAATAATAAAACAGCTAGTTCTGGTGAAGCAATTAGTGTTGCTTTTAAGGGCAGAAATAAAACAAAGTTTTTTGGAGATAGTACTTATGGTGTTTCGACAGGGTGTAAATCCTATACTTTATCGGATGGTTCACGAATTAACTTAGCTATTAGTACTTTTATAGACCGTAATCATATTAAATATGGGAACTCAATAGCACCTGATGTAAAATGTAAAGAAACAGAAACCGTAGAAAAGGCAATTGAATGGATTAATTTAATTAATGCAAATAACAAACAGATTATACCTTAAAAATAGATCATTATGAAAAATATAGTTGTAACTTTCATCCTAACTTTCGTATTAATGGGCTGTAAAAACGAAAAAGTAGTCTTAGAAGAAGAAACTATGGTCAATTATTACCAAATCGATTCTACAGTTATTCAAGATGGTGGCATAAAAATGATTCCAATTACTACAAAGGATACTGTTTTTCATGTTTGGACAAAACGCATAGGTAACAACCCAAAAACTAAAGTATTACTTTTAAATGGTGGTCCAGGTTGTACACATGAATATTTTGAATGTTTCGAAAATTTTTTACCTGCGGAAGGAATTGAGTTTATTTATTACGATCAGTTAGGTTGTGGAAATTCAGACAATCCAAAAGACACCACATTTTGGGATTTACCAAGATATGTTGAAGAAGTGGAACAAGTTCGTAAAGCTTTACATTTAGATAAAAACAATTTTTACGTATTAGGTCACTCTTGGGGTGGTATTTTAGCTATGGAATATGCATTGAAATATCAGCAAGAAATGAAAGGTTTAATTATTTCCAATATGATGTCGAGTTGTCCAGAATATGGTAAGTATGCAGATGAAGTATTAGCTTTACAAATGAAACCAGAAGCACTTTACGAAATTCAGAAGATAGAAGCCGAAAAAGACTTTTCTAACCCGAAATATATGGAATTATTACTTCCAAATTTTTATGAACAACATATTTTAAGATTACCCGCAAAAGATTGGCCAGAGCCTGTGAATCGTTCTTTTGCTAAGATGAATCAATCCTTATATGTAACGATGCAAGGTCCAAGTGAATTTGGTATTTCTGGAAAATTAGAACATTGGGACAGAACCAATGACTTAAAAAAGATTACGATTCCAACCTTAGTCATTGGAGCTCAATTTGATACGATGGACCCCAAATTTATGCAAAAAATGGCCAATATACTTCCTAATGGAGAATACCTTTACTGTGAAAACGGAAGTCACATGGCCTTTTATGATGACCAACAAAACTATTTTAAAGGTTTGATTGCATTTTTAAAAAAATAAAGGCTATTTTTTATTTATTTCATTGATTTATAACTCTTTTTTTAATAAATTAGGGAAAATATTTTTTGCCCTATGTCTGTTAAAAACCTTTTAGACAAACCTAGTTTAACACAAGAAAAATCATTAAAAACACTAGTTGAAAATAGAACGATTTTTTCACTAGAAAATTGTGAATTGAATATTTTTGAAACCTATCAAAAATCGGATTTGGTTCCTTTAAAATTTAATGATTTAGTTGTAACTAGTATGCTACGTGGTAAAAAAGTAATGCATCTTTTTGATGAACCTCACTTTGAATATTTACCAGGAGAAACTGTTATTGTTCCTTCAAATGTTGAAATGAAAATCGATTTTCCCGAAGCATCAAAAAATAATCCTACCCAATGTATTGCATTAGCTATAGATAATAAAGTTATTACGGATACTTTAGAATTCTTAAATGAAAAATACCCTAAAGAAGGTAAAAATAATCTTTGGAAATTAGATTATGAAAACTATTTTTTCTATAATAATGTAGATTTGGCGAGTACGATTAACAAATTAATCAAAGAATGTATGGGCACTTCTATAACTAAAGATGCCTTAGCTGATTTAACCTTACAAGAATTAATTGTTAGAATAATACAAACGCAAACTGTAAAACGATTGGATACTTCTCAAACCTTAGCTATTGATAGTCCCATAACTGCTTCAATTGAATACATTAAAAATAATATACAAAATTCCATTCAATTGAAAGACTTAAGCGACAAAGCTTGCATGAGTACGACCTCTTTTTATAGAAGCTTTAAAAAAGAATTGGGTATGAGTCCGATTGAATTTATCTTAAATGAAAAAATTAAGTTTGCAAAAAAACTATTAAGTAATCCCAATATTCAAATTAATGAAGTTTCTTATGCTACTGGTTTTGAGGACAGTAATTACTTTATCCGTTTATTTAAAAAATATGAAGGCGTAACTCCAAAACAATATCAATTAATGAATTTTTCAAACTAATCATAAGCATAGAATCGTACAGGTTCTAATTGAGTTAATTCTTCTTCAGTAAAAATTTTATATCGAATTACAAATGTTTTCCCTAAAGGTGTTTCCAAAGAAAAACCTCCTGCTCCTATTCCATCCATAACATCCAATGTAAAATGGGCGTGTTTCCAATATTCAAATAAATCCTTATCCAACCAAAAATCAAATCCTTGTATTTGACCAATACAAACGTCTCCTGTTCTTAGAAAAAAAGACCCTTTTTCAAAACATTGAGGTTGAGTACCTTCACAACAACCACCCGCTTGATAAAACATTAAATCCCCAAATTTCTCTTGTAAAATAGCAATAATAGCTAATGCTTTTTCCGATACTGATAGTCTCTTTATTTTATTCATGATATAAAAAATAAAACCCAGCCGAAACTGGGTCAGATTATTAAATTAAAAATTAAAAGAATCCTAACTTGTTTTTATCATAAGAAATCAACATGTTCTTTGTTTGACGGTAATGGTCTAACATCATTTTATGGTTTTCCCTACCAATTCCAGATTGTTTATAACCACCAAATGGTGCTCCTGCTGGATAAGAATGATATTGGTTTACCCAAACTCTTCCTGCTTGAATAGCTCTTGGAACCTGATACAATTCGTGTGCATCTCTAGACCAAACACCTGCGCCTAAACCGTACATGGTATCGTTTGCTATTGCGATTGCTTCTTCTGTTGTTTTAAAAGTAGTTACTGCTAAAACCGGTCCGAATATTTCTTCTTGAAAAATTCTCATTTTGTTATTTCCTTTAAACAAAGTAGGTTGAATATAATAACCATTCGCTAAATCTCCTTCCAAAACTTTTTCATCGCCTCCAATTAATAAATCTGCTCCTTCTTCTTTTCCTAACTTCAAATAAGACATAATTTTATCTTTTTGAACTTTAGAAGCTTGTGCTCCCATCATAACAGTTTTATCTAAAGGATTTCCCATTTTAACAGCTGCTACTCGTTCTAAAACTCTTTCTATAAAAGCATCATAAATAGATTCATGAATTAAAAGCCTTGAAGGACAAGTACATACCTCGCCCTGATTCAAACAAAATAAAACTGCTCCTTCAATAGCTTTATCTAAAAAGGCGTCGTCTTCGTCCATTACAGAAGGGAAAAATATATTAGGCGATTTTCCTCCCAATTCTAAAGTAACAGGAACTATATTTTCTGTTGCATATTGCATGACTAATCTTCCTGTTGCTGTCGAACCTGTAAATGCTGCTTTAGCAATTTTAGGATTGGTAACTAATGCTCTTCCTAATTCTGCACCAAATCCATTTACAACATTAACAACACCAGCAGGTAAAATTTCTCCAATTAATTCCATCAAAACTATAATTGAAACAGGTGTGTTTTCTGCTGGTTTTAAAACGACACAGTTTCCTGCTGCTAATGCAGGTGCCAATTTCCAAACTGCCATTAAAATAGGGAAATTCCAAGGAATAATTTGTGCAATTACTCCTAAAGGCTCGTTAACAATTAAAGACACCGTATTAGAGTCTAGTTCACTCAACGAACCTTCTTCAGCTCTTATAACACTAGCAAAATACCTGAAATGATCAATAGCTAATGGTAAATCAGCTGCCAAAGTTTCTCTAACAGCTTTACCGTTATCAACCGTTTCCACAGCTGCCAAATATTCTAAGTTATCTTCCATAACTTGAGCAATTTTCTGTAATAAATTGCTTCTCTCAGTAGCCGAAGTTTTACTCCAAGTTTTAAAAGCTCTATCAGCAACATTAACTGCTAATTCTAAATCTTCTTTGTTAGAATGAGCCGCTTTTGTAAATACCTTTCCATCTATGGGCGAATAGACGTCAAAGTAAGAACCAGAAGCTGGTGACACAAATTTTCCATCTATATAATTATCGTATTTTTCTTTAAAATTCGGTCTTTGAATAATATTGCTCATAATTTTAATATTTTTGATTTACTCAAAATTAAGTTCAATTCGCAATTATGAATAGCACAAATAGTTCAAATTATAGCACAAAATTGATAATTAACAATTTTTAACTCTTAAAAATATTTTTTCAATAATTTAAAAGACAATTAATTAAGAAAATCACAATACCAATACACTTGTATTTTACATGAAATATATTTTAATCTAATACTTACAATACTTATCTTTGCACCTTTAAAATCGATTCATAATGCGTATTTCATACAATTGGCTAAAACAATTTATAAAAATTGACTGGAAATCTGAAGAAACAGCTTCTTTACTAACAGATCTTGGATTAGAAGTGGAAGGTGTAGATAAATTTGAAAGTTTAAAAGGTGGTTTAGAAGGTATCGTTGTTGGTCATGTTCTTACTTGTGAGCCACATCCAGATGCAGATAGATTAAAAGTTACAACTGTTGATTTAGGAGATGGTAATCCTCCTGTACAAATTGTTTGTGGTGCACCTAACGTTGCAGCTGGTCAAAAGGTTCCTGTGGCAACCATTGGAACAAAATTATATGATAAAGAAGGAAATGCCTTCGAAATAAAAAAAGGAAAAATTCGTGGTCAAGAAAGTCATGGAATGATTTGTGCAGAAGACGAATTAGGTTTAGGAAAAAGTCATGATGGTATTTTAATTTTGGATACCAATTTAAAGCCTGGAACTTTGGGGAAAACTGTTTTTAACATTGAAACAGATGAAGTATTTGAAATTGGGCTAACACCAAACCGTGCCGATGCTATGAGCCATTTTGGAGTAGCACGCGATATTAAAGCAGGCCTTGTTTTAAAAGAAAAACATGTCGAATTAATTACACCT
Source organism: Flavobacterium sp. J27 (assembly GCF_004303025.1). Lineage (GTDB taxonomy): Bacteria > Bacteroidota > Bacteroidia > Flavobacteriales > Flavobacteriaceae > Flavobacterium. Next base: position 467,485 of record NZ_PJQW01000002.1, read on the forward strand.
TCAGTAAGTAATTTTAAAGTAGATAAAAGAACTTTAAAAATAGATGTTGTTGTAGAAAACGATAAACTAGCCCCTCGTTATTGTGGTGTAACCATTTCTGGAATTAGCATTAAACCTTCACCGGCTTGGTTACAAAATAGATTAAAAGCGATTGGCTTAACTCCAAAAAATAATGTGGTTGATGTGACTAACTATGTTTTACATGAATTAGGACAACCATTACATGCATTTGATGCTAATAAAATTAAAGGGAATAAAGTTATTGTTAAAACTGTTGAAGCAGGAACCAAGTTTACTACTTTAGACGATGTAGAAAGAACTCTTGACGCAGAAGATTTAATGATATGTCATGCAGAAGGACCGATGTGTATTGCGGGTGTATTTGGCGGAAAGGATTCAGGTGTAACGGAAGATACCACAGCTATTTTCCTAGAAAGTGCTTATTTTAATCCCGTTTCAGTAAGAAAGACTGCAAAAAGACATGCTTTAAACACTGATGCTTCTTTCCGATTTGAAAGAGGTATTGATCCATCAATTACTGAATATGCTTTAAAAAGAGCTGCTTTGTTAATTCAGGAAGTTGCTGGTGGAGAAATAACTTCAGATATTGTGGATTTATATCCTAAAAAGATAGAAGATTTTCAAGTATTCTTGCATTTTGAAAAAGTACAGAAAGTAATTGGTGAAGAATTACCTAAAGAAACAATTAAGAGAATTTTAGTTGCTTTAGATATCAAAATTAATAATGTTACTGAAGCAGGTATTGGTTTAGTAATTCCTTCATATCGTGTAGATGTACAAAGAGAAATTGATGTTATTGAAGAAATTTTAAGAGTATATGGTTATAATAATATTAATTTCACTGAAAAATTAAATGCTACTATTTCAAATTCTTCACGAACTGAAGAATATAAAGTACAAAATATCATTGCCAATCAATTGTGTTCTCTTGGATTTAATGAAATGATGGCCAATTCATTAACTACTCCAAATTACATCAAACTATCTGAAAATTTAAAAGAAGAATTCAATGTAGTAATGCTAAATCCATTAAGCAACGATTTATCGGCTATGAGACAATCGATGCTTTTTTCAGGCTTAGAAGCTATTTCTTTTAACATTAACAGAAAAAGAAGTGATTTAAAATTATTCGAGTTTGGTAAAACCTATCATAAGCTTCCATCTGGTTATGAAGAAAATAAACATTTAACTTTATTTTTAACTGGAAACAGAACTAGTGAAAATTGGGATCAAAAAATCCAAAAGACAGATTTCTTTTTATTCAAAGGCTACATCAACAGTATACTTTCTAGAATTGGATTAGAAAATAAAGTCTCTAACTTACCTGTTACAAGTGATGTTTTTGCTGAAGGATTAAGTATTGCAGTGGGTAAAGAAGTTATAATTGAATTTGGTACGATTAAAAAATCGGTATTAAAACATTTTGATATTAAACAAGAAGTACTATTTGCTGATTTTAATTGGGGAAAAATCCAAAAATATATTTCGAATAAAATTAAGTTTACCGATATTCCAAAATATCCTGAAGTAAAACGTGATTTAGCTCTTTTATTAAATGATACTATCACATTTGAAGAAGTGTATAAAATTGCAAAACAAACCGAAAAGAAATTGTTAAAAGAGATTAATCTTTTCGATGTGTATCAAGGTAAAAACTTACCTGAAGGAAAAAAATCATATGCAGTAAGTTTTATTATTCAAGATGAAACGAAAACATTGAATGATAAAGAAATTGAAAAAATAATGAGTAAACTGCAAATGAATTTTGAAAATCAATTGGGAGCTAGTTTGAGATAGTTTTCAGTTATTGGTTTTCAGTTGTCAGTTTAAACACAGTCGAAAAAACAATAAAAATAAAAAAACTCGTTTAGTCATCTTGCTAAACGAGTTTTTTTATTTATTGTCATGCTGAACTTTGTTTTACTTCGTCAGTTCACTTCTTTCGTGCCAGCATCTTTCCATCTTATTTATTCTTTTATAAATTTAGTAACTGTACTACCCTTTTCGGTATTTAATTTTACAAAATAATTGCCTTTTGTTAA
>NZ_PJQW01000020.1:0-216 GCF_004303025.1 Flavobacterium sp. J27
GCGAAGCGTTTACCAAAATAAGGAATTGGAAATCTATGATTTTCAAATAGTTCTACTATTTTGGGAAGAAGCGAAAAAAGAATAGTATTTAATTCTTTTTTTATTTAAAAAAGGATTTTTTCAAAACAAATTTATAATTTTCTAACAACTAACAACTAACAACTAACAACTAACAACTAACAACTAACAACTAACAACTAACAACTAACAACTAAC
>NZ_PJQW01000020.1:226-34337 GCF_004303025.1 Flavobacterium sp. J27
TAAACATGTATTACGCAGTAATCTTTACCTCAACAAGAACAGATAATGATAACGGATATAGTGACATGGCTGAAAAAATGGAAGCTTTAGCACGTTTGCAACCAGGATTTATTAGTGTTGAAAGTGCTAGAAATGAAATTGGCATAACGGTATCGTATTGGGAAAGCTTAGAAGCAATTAAAAATTGGAAAGCTAATCTAGACCATTTAGCTGCTCAAAAGAAGGGTAGAAGTGAGTGGTATAAAAACTATAAAGTAAGAATTGCTAAAATTGAAAGAGAATATGACTTTGGGATTTAATGTAAAAGAGGTTTAATTTTTTAAAATTAAACCTCTTTTTTATACTGAGTTAAAATACTTTTAATTTACAATGATCTTTTTAGTAATTGAAGCAGTATCAGATATTAATTTTACAATATAGAATCCGCTATTTAAATTTGTAATTTGATAAGTTTCAGTAGCAATAGTTTGTGGGTTTTTTATTTGTTGAATAATTTGTCCCTTTATATTGTAAATAATTACATCTTTTAAATTTATCGTAGAGGTAATTGTAATTGTATTATTGTTTGTCGGGTTTGGATAAATCAATATTTGATCGTTAAGCGTAAATTCTTCATTTGATAGAGTAGCACATTCCGAAGGATAGATTTGACATACATATTCTGGATGATCAATAAATGGATTTCTATTATTTTGTCTCGCATAGATTGCATTATTTCTATCTGTTTCTCTTTGACTTACAGGATCTTGATTGTGCCATGTTAATAAAATGTTTAAAAAAGTATTATTTAATACTTGATCAGAAGTTCCATTGAACATATCATACGACCAATTAGCAACTTGATTTTCATATCTTGTTATAAAATAGAAATACATTCTTGCGATGTCACCTTTAAATTCATCAATTGGTTCAAAAACAGTACTTGAATATCCTGCTGAATATCCAGAATTTAAATTATTTCCTCTTTTAGAACCATTAGAATATGTATTAGTTGCAGAATTTACTCTTCCGAAAGGTAAATTTCCTCTTTGTGCATTAACATATTTATCCGAAGGAACTACAAAATGAGCATCAGAATACATAGGAGTTGCAGAGCTAAAAACTGATTGAGGTATAATATGCTCTCTATTATATTTCTGACATTCTGCAGTTCCTCCAGAACCATCATCTTGATTAATTCCATAGGTAAAGTAACACTCAGATCCTGTAGGATTTTCTGTATACATATCTAACATTGAGCCATCGTTTTCATAATATAAATCTATATCAGAAGTTGTATATGTCACATATAAACCAGAATACCCTTGATCAGTATGATCTTTAATAATATTGTATAACTGTGTTTTTAAAATATATCCAGTTCCAGTTGCAGTATCATAATATCCTGCTGGAATTTGGGCAAAACTGCTGGTTAATACAATGAATAGTAATAGCGTAAAGTTTTTTTTCATTTTTTTATTTTTTGCGTTCTAGTAAAGCCATATAAAATCCATCAAAACCACTTTCATGAGCTAAAACCTTTTTGTCTTTTACAAAAGAAAAGTCTTTACCAGCTTCAGTAGTTAAAAAGTGTTGTACTTGTTTTTCATTTTCTGATGGTAAAACAGAGCAAGTAGCATATACCATTTTTCCGCCCGGTTTTACAATTTTAGAATAATTTTGTAAAACTTCAGCTTGAACTTGTTTAATATTATCAATAAATTCGGGTTGTAATTTCCATTTGCTATCTGGATTACGTTTTAAAACACCTAAACCACTACATGGAGCATCAATTAAAACACGATCTGCTTTTTCATGCAGTTTTTTAATCACTTTTGTGGAATCAATTACGCGAAATTCTACATTGTGAACACCATTTCTTTTGGCACGTAATTTTAATTGTTTTAATTTACTTTCGTAAATATCCATCGCAATTAGTTGTCCTTTATTTTCCATTAAAGAAGCTAAATGTAATGTTTTTCCACCTGCACCCGCACAAGTATCTACAACACGCATTCCAGGTGCTACATCTAAAAAGTAAGCTACTAATTGAGAAGAGGCATCTTGTACTTCAAAATAACCCTCTTTAAAAATATCGGTCATAAATACATTAGCTCTTTCTTTTAAAATTAAAGCATCTGGATATTCTTTTGAAGTATAAGTTTCAATGTTTAAATCCATCAAGATAGCTTTTAACTTTTCTTTGGTGGTTTTCAACGTATTGACTCTAAGAATAACTTCAGCTTGTTTGTTTTGAGCATCCAATTCTTTAGACCATTTCGTTTCTCCTAATTCTTTTACTCCTAATTCATCCATCCAATCAGGAATCGATTCTTTAAATTTTCTAATTTTTGATAATTCATCAAAACGTCCTTTGATTTTTCTTGAAGGAGTATTTTCAAAATATTTCCAATCTGGAAGTGTAATTCCTCTTAAAACAGCCCAAACTGCAAAAATTCTCCAAATATTATCTCTGTCATATGGTTCTTTAACTTCTGCAATTTCAGCATATAGGCGTTTCCATCTTACAATTTCATAAATGGTTTCTGCTACAAACTTTCTATCGTTGCTTCCCCAACGTTTATCTTTTTTTAAAGCACGTGCTACCACTTTATCAGCATATTCACCTTCGTTGAAAATGGCTAATAAAGAATCAATAACCGTAAAAACTAAATTTCTGTGTAATCTCATTTTTATTTAATCAGCCTGCAAAGATAGTAATTTAAACAAAAAAAGCTGTCATTTAAGACAGCTTTCTTTCTATATGTAAAAACCTTATGCTCGACCACCACGGTTACTATTTCCTCTTCCAGAAGAACGACCATTACCACTTGAATTTCCACCTTGTCTTGATGAACCACCACTTCTTGTTGTAGAGTTTCCTCTGTTACTATTAGAACTTCTTGAAGAATTCATAGAACTACTATTTCTAGAAGAAGTGCTTCTTGTTGCATTAGATTTCGAACTAGAATTTCTACTTGGTTCATAACCTCTAGTAGTACCAGAATTTGATCTTGTAGAGGAATTATTATTTCTAGGAGTATTGGTTATAGATTTTGTATTTCTTGTTGAATTACTAGTTGCGTTGTTATTTCTAGTAGAAGAATAGTTTCGTGTATTGTTTGTACTTGAATTATTTCTTGTTGAAGAGTTCCCTCTGGTTGTGTTACCAGAGTTAGTATTTCTTGTTGAATTATAACTTCTAGTATTACCTTGTGAATTGCTTCTATTAGCATTTCTTGTTGTCGAAGAAGTTCTATTATTATAAGCTAATTCTCTAGAACCAGGAACTCTTGTACGTATAGATCTGTTTTGGTCCATTTCATATCGATTACTATATCCAGAATTTCTATGGCTGAATGATCTGTTTGGATATCTTCTTTCATAACCGTTTGCTCTTCTACCATAATAGGCATTATAAGCATATGCACATCTTCTCGTAGTTACATAATGATAACTGTGACCAAAATTAATATGTACTGCTATATGATTTCTATATCTGAAAATTGGGAAAGGTCTCCAGTAAGTATAGTAGGTTGGGTAATAATTCCAATACCAGCTTGAACAATATGGACGATAGCTACTTACCCAAAAAGTAGTATAAATTACAGGTCTGTGTACATAAACTGGTTCGTAAATGTAATTTGCACCGTACATATAAACATCTCCTACAACTTGTACTTGTACATTATTATTATTATCTCGTTCCACTTCAATTGAAGCTACATCTTGATAAATGTCTTTGTCTAAAACTGCTTGAATAACGATTATGTGAGCAGATCCTTCAATTGATTCGATAACACGTAAATAATCTACATAATTGTCATTATTTAAATCTAAATTAGAAATTTGAGATTTTGGATCATTTAATCTTTTTTCAAAATCTTCTAAATCGGATGCATCACCAAAAATGGTAGCCACAGCTCGTAAATCTAAATTATCACTGATATCGCTACTGTTAGCAGTAACTGTTGTTTTATCTTGTGCAAAGGAAGCAAAGGCAAAGAAAAAGCTAAATATTCCTGTAAGTAAGTTCGTTTTCATATCATTCATGTTTTATATTACATGAAATTGAGACCAATTATTGTGCCAAAAATTATTTAACTGATTTTTTGAAGTGCTTTTTTGTCTTTTAAGAAAATCTTTTTGCCTTGTAATTCAATACTTTTTGTTTTGTTAAACTCAGATAATAGACGGATGCAACTTTCAGTTGCTGTTCCTATCATACCCGCTAATTCTTCTCTCGAAAGTTGAATACGAATACTACCATCTTCATTTTTACCAAAGGTGTCTTCTAAATAGAGTAACGTTTCAGCCAAGCGTTGCTTTACAGTTTTTTGAGCCATATCAACCATATGATCATCAGATTCTTTTAAATCGCCACAAATGGTTTTCATTACATTCATGGAAAAATCATTATTTTGATTGAAAAATTGTAATATCTCAGTTTTTGGAACGAAACATACTTCCATGTCTTCTAAAGCAACTGCAGAGAGATTTGCCGATTCTTCACTAATCATAGAACGTTGTCCTAAAAGTTCTCCGGCTTTGACTAATTTCACAATTTGATCTTTTCCATTGGAACTTAATTTGGACAATTTACAAACACCATCTTTTATACAATACACTCCATTTAATGTTTCTCCTTCTTCAAAAATGGGTTCTCCTTTTTTTATAATGTATGAAGTTTTACAATTAGCCATTTGTACTAACTGGTCTTTTGTTAGTGCTTTAATAGAACTAAATTGTCTTACTATACATTGTTCACATTTACTCATGGGGGAATTGTATTTTTTTTCAAATATACTTAAAGTATGACAAATATCATATTTTAAATTGTAACCATTTGCAACCTTTGTTACAGGTAAAAATGAGCAAATTATGGACACAAAAAGTTGTTTCCATTGTGGTAATGAAATAACTGATAATGAAGCCATTCATTTTGATGAAAAAAGTTTTTGTTGTAATGGTTGTAGAACCGTATACGAAATTTTCAGTCAAAATGATTTGACTTGTTATTATGATTTTGAAAATGCTCCAGGAGCAACACCACAAGATATTAAAGGAAAATATGATTTTTTAGATGATGAAAAAATTGTTAGTAAACTACTCGATTTTCAAGAAGACACAACAGGTATTGTTTCATTGTATATACCTCATATACATTGTAGTTCGTGTATTTGGATTCTGGAAAATTTACAAAAATTGCAGGAAGGAATAAGTAGTTCTCAAGTTAATTTTCCTGAAAAAAAAGTGCGCATTACATTTAATGTATTTCAAACGTCTTTAAAAGAAATAGCTTATCTATTAAGTGCTATTGGTTATGAACCTTACATCAGTTTAGAAAACTTTGATGCTGGTAAAAAAAAGGTAGATAGGAGTTTAATTTACAAATTAGGGGTTGCTTTCTTTTGTTTTGGCAATATTATGTTATTATCATTTCCCGAATATTTTGAAGTAGAAGAATATTGGATTAATCAATACCGAGGTTTTTTCCGTTGGTTAATTTTTGCCCTTTCTCTACCTTCTTTTTTATATTCTGCTAGTGATTATTATGTTTCAGCGTATAAGAGTTTAAAAGCAAAGTTACTAAACATTGATATTCCTATTGCTTTAGGAATTATAGTGATGTTTGTGCGCAGTACCATTGACATTGTTTTTAATTTCGGACAAGGTTTTTTCGATAGCTTAACAGGTTTAGTATTCTTTATGTTGTTAGGTAAATTATTCCAGCAGAAAACCTATAATTTTCTCTCCTTTGAAAGAGATTATAAATCGTATTTTCCTATTGCTGTTACAAAACTGAATGTAGATGGTTCAGAAGTTCCTGTACAAATATATGATATTGTGAAAGGAGATCGATTGTTAATACGCAATCAAGAATTGTTACCTGTAGATGGAGTTTTAATTTCTGAAAAAGCGGCTATCGATTACAGTTTTGTGACAGGTGAAGCAGTACCCATTGAAAAAAAATCGGGCGATAAAGTTTTTGCAGGAGGAAAATTAAATGGTAAAAATATAGAAATTGAAGTTTTATATACTGTTTCTCAAAGTTATTTAACGCAGTTATGGAGTAATGATGTCTTTCAAAAAAAAATAGAACAAAAGCATAAGACCATTACAGATCGAGTAAGTCGTTATTTTACCCCTATACTTTTACTAATAGCTTTTTCAGTTTTTATTTTTTGGCTATTTATTGACGTAACAACTGCTTTTAATGTACTTACAGCAATATTAATAGTAGCTTGTCCTTGTGCTTTAGCATTAACAGCTCCATTTACACTAGGAAATGTTTTACGGATTATGGGTAAACAAAAAATGTATTTAAAAAATGCACTTGTTATTGAGCAATTAGCGAAGGTTGATACCTTAGTCTTTGATAAAACAGGTACCATAACGACAAATAAAAAGACTTCAATTACGTATGAAGGAGACACTTTGAAAGAAGAAGAAATGATACTTTTAAAAAATACGTTACGCGGTTCCAATCATCCTTTAAGTAGAAGATTATATGATTATTTGCCTCAAACAGAAAAAGTTTTGCCATCCCATTTTGAAGAAACCATTGGTAAAGGTATTGAAGCTACGTTTAACGACCAAATTGTAAAGCTAGGTTCTTCCGATTATGTAGAACATATCAGTGAGAACACCCATAAGAAAACAAAAGTGCATATTGCGATTAGTGGTATATATAAAGGCAGTTTTGTATTTAATAATCAATATAGAAATGGTTTAGAGGAATTATTTGAATCCTTATCTAAAAGCTATTCGTTAACCATTTTATCAGGAGACAATGATGGAGAAAGAAAGATTTTGGAAAAAATGTTGCCAAAGGATACCCAATTCATTTTTAATCAAAAACCTGAACAAAAATTGGAATACATAGAAAATCTTCAAAAAGAAGGTAAATATGTAATGATGATAGGTGATGGTTTAAACGATGCAGGCGCATTGGCACAAAGTAATGTGGGTATTTCCATTTCTGAAAATGTAAATGTGTTTTCTCCTGCTTGTGATGGAATTATGGATGCGAGTGAGTTTTCAAATATACATTATTACCTTTTATTTGCTAAGAATGCCATGCGAACTATCTATATGAGTTTTGGTTTGTCTTTGCTATACAATTTAATTGGTTTGTCCTTTGCTGTATCTGGTAATTTATCTCCTTTGGTTGCAGCTATCATTATGCCATTAAGTTCAATAACCATTGTCATTTTTGTAACCGTAATGAGTAATTATTACGCAAGAAAAAATAGAAAAATGACTCTTTAATTGGTTCTTTCAAAAATAATTGGAAGCATGATAAATATCATATTTTTTGAAAAACTGTCCCCCTAACTTTGTTAACATAAATTTAAGGTATGAGTGTCATTTATATTTTAATCACAGTAAGTATAGTAGTTGCTATTGTCTTCTTAATTGCTTTTATCAGAGCAGTAAAAAGTGGACAATTTGATGACGATTATACGCCATCAGTCAGAATACTATTTGACGATGAAGTTAAAAAAAGCCCAAGTAAAATAATAAAAGTAGAAAAACAAAAATCAATCTAATTATGGAAATGCAACAATTTTATTACGATAACAAAATTGTAAAGAAATTCCTTTATGCAAGTATCTTGTTTGGAGTTGTAGGTATGCTCGTTGGTCTCACAGTTGCCTTTATGTTTCTTTTTCCAAATATGACCGATGGAATCTCATGGTTAAGTTTTGGAAGATTAAGACCATTACACACGAATGCAGTTATCTTTGCCTTTGTAGGTAACGCTATTTTTGCAGGAGTTTATTATTCGTTACAACGCTTACTAAAAACTAGAATGTATAGCGATGTATTAAGTAATATTAATTTCTGGGGTTGGCAGTTAATTATTGTTGCTGCTGCTATTACATTGCCATTAGGATACACAACATCAAAAGAATATGCAGAATTAGAATGGCCTATAGATATTGCTATAGCTCTCATTTGGGTTGTATTTGGAATTAATATGATTATGACGATTTTAAGAAGAAGAGAGCGTCATTTATATGTAGCGATTTGGTTTTATATAGCCACTTTTGTAACGGTTGCTGTATTACATATTTTTAACAGTTTAGAATTACCAGTTTCTGCTTTAAAAAGCTATTCAGTTTATGCTGGTGTACAAGATGCTTTAGTACAATGGTGGTATGGTCATAATGCAGTAGCTTTCTTTTTAACCACACCTTTCCTTGGATTGATGTATTATTTTGTACCAAAAGCAGCCAATAGACCTGTTTATTCGTATCGATTATCAATTATTCACTTTTGGTCCTTAATTTTTATTTATATCTGGGCGGGTCCACACCATTTATTATACACTGCTTTACCAGACTGGGCACAAAATTTAGGTGTGGTATTTTCTATTATGCTTATTGCTCCTTCTTGGGGAGGAATGATCAATGGATTGTTAACCTTGAGAGGTGTTTGGGATAAAGTAAGAACTGAACCCGTTTTAAAATTCTTTGTAGTGGGGATTACAGGGTATGGTATGGCTACTTTTGAAGGTCCAATGTTGTCTCTTAAAAATGTAAATGCAATAGCACACTTTACCGATTGGATTGTAGCTCACGTTCACGTAGGTGCATTAGCTTGGAACGGTTTTATGACATTTGGTATGATATATTGGTTAATTCCTAGAATGACTAAAACCAAATTATATTCTACAGCATTAGCTAATTTCCATTTCTGGATAGGAACTTTGGGTATTATTTTATATGCGTTACCAATGTATGTTGCTGGTTTTACACAAGCTTCTATGTGGAAACAATTTAAACCAGATGGTACTTTACAATACGGAAATTTCTTAGAAACAGTTACCGAAATTATGCCTATGTATTTAATGAGAGCTATTGGAGGAACGTTGTTTGTAATTGGATTATTAGTATTAGTATATAATGTGGCTCGCACAGTAATGGCTGGAAAACCAGTGGAAGATGAATTAGCTGAAGCTCCTACTTTAACTAAAATTGCTTCTGGAAGATTAAAAGGTGAGAAATTCCATCCATGGTTAGAGAGAAAACCAATTCAATTAACCATTTTAGCAACCATTGCGATTTTAATTGGAGGTATTTTACAAATTGTACCAACTATCATGGTGAAATCGAATATACCAACCATTGCAAGTGTAAAACCCTATACTCCTTTAGAATTAGAAGGTAGAGATATTTACATTAGAGAAGGCTGTAATAATTGTCACTCTCAAATGGTACGACCTTTCCGTTCAGAAGTTGTGCGCTATGGAGAATATTCAAAAGCAGGAGAATTTGTGTATGATCATCCTTTTTTATGGGGATCTAAACGTACAGGTCCAGATTTAGCACGAGAAGGAGTTTCTGGAAAACCAAATAATGGTGGACGTTCTGACGATTGGCATTTCAATCACTTATGGGATCCTCAAAGTACTTCTTCTGGTTCAATTATGCCAGGCTATAAATGGGTCATCAGAAATACTTTGGATACTTCAAAGACTCAAGAAAAAATGAAAGTGATGCAGCAATTAGGTGTTCCTTATACAGATGAGGAAGTGAAAAATGCTTATAAAACTATGGAAGCACAAGCAGCCAAAATTGAAGCAAATCTGATGAAAAATGAAGATATTAAGAAATCTTTTGACGAACAAAAAGCAACAAGTGGAGCTGCCTTTGTACCAGTTAAAGACAGAGAAATTACTGCTTTGATTGCTTATTTGCAACGCTTAGGAACCGATATTACGAAAGAAGATAACACTAAAAAATAAGCAGTATGTTAAAATTTATCAAACACAATTTAGAAACTATTGCTGGAGTGGAGATTTATCCAATAGTTTCCTTAAGTATTTTCTTTACATTCTTTCTAGTCCTTTTTATATGGGTTTTTACCTATAAAAATGAAAAGATTAAAGAGTTAAGTGAATTACCTATAAAAGACGAATTATAATAGTATAGATACGATATAAAATAAATAATACCTATGAAAAACATCATCCCTTCATACGTTAGAGTTCCAGTAATCTTTGCAACGGTGTTTGCAGGAATGGAATACTTTATAGATTCTGGTGAAAAACCGGCTTTTATGGAGTATCCAATGGTAGCTGTTTTCTTATTTGTTTTTCTATTTCTTTTAATAGCAATAGAAATAGTAATTAGTGCGGTGGATAAAGTTACTTACCAATTATTAAGCGAAGAACAGAAAAAACAACTAGAAGAGGCACAAGCATTACCTTTCACAGAGAGTGCCTTTTATAAAAATATTATGAAAAAACTAACACGTTCTAAAGCCGTTGAGCAAGAGGCAGATGTAATGTTAGATCATAATTATGATGGTATTAAAGAGCTAGATAATGTATTGCCTCCTTGGTGGGTGTATCTCTTTTATACTTGTATTGTTTTTGCTGTAGTTTATTTAGTACGTTTCCATATTGTAGGGGATTATACCCAAAAAGAAGAATATGAAATGGCGATGCTTGAAGCGCAAAAAGAACACGAAGAGTATTTGAAAAATGCTCCCGATCCAGTCAATCTTGAAAATGTAATCTTAATGACTGATGCCACTAGTATTGCAGAAGGGAAGAAAATATTTACAGAGAATAACTGTGCTTCTTGTCATAAAGAAAATTTAGAAGGAAATATTGGTCCGAACTTAACAGATGCTTATTGGATTAATGGAGGAGGAATTAAAAACATTTTTAAAGTAATTTCTGAAGGAAGTCCTAAAAACAGTGTAATGGCTCCTTGGAAAGAAGTTATTAAGCCTACCGATATTCAAAAATTAGCCAGTTATATTCTCTCTTTACAAGGTTCAAATCCTGCTAATGCAAAAGCACCAGAAGGGGAACTTTGGGTAGAAGAAGCAGTGACAAATAATAAAGAAGAAATAGTAGATGAGGTAACAAAAGTTACAGATTCTACTAAAATTCAGCAATAAATTAGAGTTTGTTTAAAAATTGTTATTCTGAGCTTATTTAAAACACTCAAAATAGATTAGATTCTGAAACAAGTTCAGAATGACATTAAATATTTTCAAGCACTCTTTTTTAACCCAATTTAAATTAGCGTTATGTTAAATATACCAGACGAAAGTTTTAGAGATAGCATTGCTACCATAAACGAAGAAGGGAAACGAAATTTTATTTTTCCTAAAAAACCTTCTGGAAAATATTATGATAAAAGAAAATTACTGAGTTATTTTTTATTAGCCTTTTTATTGTCTGCTCCATTTATAAAAATCAATGGAAACCAACTCTTGTTATTTAATGTTTTAGAACGTAAGTTCTCTATTTTTGGATTTCCATTTTGGCCACAAGATTTCTATATTTTTGTTTTATCTATGATTATTGGAGTCGTAGGATTAACCTTATTTACGGTAGCTTTTGGGCGCATATTTTGTGGTTGGTTTTGTCCGCAAACTATTTTTATGGAAATGGTTTTTCGAAGAATTGAATATTGGATTGATGGAGATAGAGGCGCACAAATGCGATTGGCCAAGCAAGAATGGAATGCTGAAAAAATTAGAAAAAGACTCACAAAATGGACCGTGTTTTTTATCATATCTTTTCTTATTGCTAATGTTTTTCTAGCCTATCTTATTGGGAGTGATAAATTACTAGAATATATAGAAGAAGGTCCTAGAGAAAATATTAGTACCCTAATTGCATTATTAATTTTTACTGGCGTATTTTATTTTGTATTTGCGTGGTTTAGAGAACAAGTATGTATTATCGCTTGCCCTTATGGAAGAATGCAAGGTGTATTATTAGATAATAAATCCATAAATGTTGCCTATGATCATGTTAGAGGAGAAGGGGAGAAAGGAAGAGCCAAATGGGATAAAAGAGAAGATCGTGCTGCCTCTGGAAAAGGAGATTGTATCGATTGTAAACAATGTATTGTAGTGTGTCCTACAGGAATAGATATTCGTAATGGAACCCAACTAGAATGTATCAATTGTACAGCTTGTATCGATGAATGCGATACCATTATGGATAAAGTAGGCTTACCAAAAGGATTAATTCGGTATGCAAGTGAAGATGAAATTGTAAAGAAAGAAAAGTTCAAACTTACCACTAGAATGAAAGGTTACATTGCCGTTTTAACCATTCTAATAGGTATTTTAATAGGTTTATTGTTCTTACGAAATGATGTGGAAGCCAATGTATTTCGATTACCAGGACAGTTATACGAACAAAAAGGAAATGTTATCAGTAATGTTTTTACTTTTAAAATTGTAAATAAAACTGTAAAAGATTTTGAAAACATTTCTTTTAAACTAGAAAAGCCAGAAGGTATTATTCGATTAGTAGGAAACAAACACATTGTTGTTAAGAAGGAAGATTTGTATCAAGGCACTCTGTTTATAGAAATCCCTACTAGCAAAGTTAAAAAAGATAAAATGAAAGTAAAAATTGGGGTGTATAACGATGGAAAATTAATTGAAACTACTACGACTACTTTCTTAGGGCCAAGGTCGTTTAATTAGGATTGTACGTCACTTCGAGTGCGAAGCGTATCGAGAAGTTTTGTTTTTTACACTGGGGTTCTCGATACATTTTTTACTCCATTTCATTACGTAAAAACCGCTCGAACTGACGACAGATATAAAATAATAATAGAGAAGACGATTATTTCGTTGCTCTTAAAACTAAAAAATATGAAACTAAATTGGGGAACAGGAATTGTAATAGCTTTTGGATTGTTCATGACATTCATCTTGTTTTTTGTGTTCAAAGTGCAATCTAATGCCAAATACGATAACGAATTGGTAACAGAAAATTATTACCAACAAGAATTAAAGGTACAAGGCAATATCGACAGAGCTTCCAATGCGAATGCCTTAGTTGATAAAGTTGCAATAGAAAAAGTTTCTGAAGGCATTCAGGTAGCTTTTCCAAAAGATTTTAATTACGCAGCGATAAAAGGAAATGTGTCCTTATATAGACCGTCTAACCAGAAATTAGATACTGAAATAGAAATTTCATTGTCTTCTTCAAATTTGCTCATACCTAAAAGTAACTTGGTAGGCGGTCTTTGGGACATAACAGTAGAATGGGAATATAAGGGTATACAATATCGAAACAAACAGTCGGTTTATTATTAATCTTTTAGTGATTAGTAGTTGGTAATTAGTGGTTAGTATTTTAAGGAGCACAGCAAATGTACTTCGGTTGAATAATCGTCCCGCTTTTCACTGTATCTTTTCTTTTTGTCACTTTGAGCGCAGTCGAAAAGCAAAAAGAAAAGGATGCCGTTATAATCGGGGCTAAAAATTACGTTTCTACTTTTAAATACAAATAATTAACTCACAACAGATAACACAAAAAAATGCTTTACACCGCTATCATATTTGGTTTAATCAGTAGTTTTCACTGCATTGGAATGTGCGGCCCTATTGCTATGATGTTACCTATAGATAGAAGTAATGAAGCAAAGAAAATAACGCAAATTCTAGTATATCATTTGGGTAGATTAATTGCCTATAGTTCTTTAGGATTGGTTTTTGGGATATTGGGTAAAGGTTTTTTCTTGGCTGGGCTACAGCAACAATTATCTATCATAGTTGGCTTATTTATGATTGCTATAGCTTTATTGCCAGAAAAAACTTTAGCCCGATATAATTTTTCAAAACCCGTTTATAAAATTATTTCAAAAGTAAAGAGCAATTTAGGAAAGCAGTTTAAAAAGAAATCCTATACTTCGCTGCTTACCATAGGTTTATTAAACGGTTATTTACCTTGTGGAATGGTATATGTAGCACTTTTTGGTGCATTGGCCATGCCTAATATAGAATATAGTATTTTATATATGCTACTTTACGGTTTAGGAACCGTTCCTCTAATGAGTGTAGTGGTGTTGCTCTCTAATTTACTTACAAATCCTATAAGAAACACCATTCAAAAAGCCATTCCAATACTAGCGGTTTGTATCGGGATTTTATTTATAGTACGAGGACTGGGTTTAAATATTCCTTATGTTTCTCCTAGCACTATGAATCTTTTTGTACATGCTGAAGCCAATTGTCATTAGTAGAGGAATTGTTTAAAAGGGTAAGCGTATTAAATTGTTTAAGATTGCTTATTGAACTGTTTTTTACCCCAATCTCGTCACTCTGTAAAGGTCTCATAACGAAGCATATTTTTTATTTTTCATAAAATACTTTTCACAAGATATCAATATGAATACTTATTTATCCTAAAAACCTAAAACTTTAGGTCCTTAGGGTAAATTTTTAGGTTGGTAGACCTAAAACTTTAGGTTGGTAGACGTAAAATTTTAAGTGCTGGACATAAAATTTTAGGTTCTTAGGGTAAAATTTTAGGTTGGTAGACGTAAAAATTTAAGTAAATAACCTAAAACACCCTTTTTGGAATCTCTTTTCTTTAAACTTTTGACTTTCTAACTAGTATAGGTGTTTTTTAGCCCCGATTACAACGGCATCCTTTTATGGTTGAGGTATGAAATCATAAAAGATACAGTGGAAAGCGGGACCATATTACAACCGAAGTACATTTGTTGTGCTTTTAAAAATTAGCAGGTTAATCGTTAATAATTTCTTAAAATCGTTCTGAAGAGGACATAGTTTTAAAAATAAAATGTATATTAGAATTTATTCAACAAACAAACATTTTAATTATGAAAAACGTAAAAATGATAGGCAAAAGCCTAAGTAAAAATGAGCTTAAAAACATTAATGGGGGTTGGAAAACCAAAGAAAGTTGCGAATCTATGGGTGGCTTTTGGGGGCAAATGGCTGTTTCAGGTGTTTGGTGCTGTACTATTCCTGGAGGACAATCTTATTGCCCGCCAGAATAATTAAAATGAGAAGACTACTAAAAAGCAACCTTTAAGGTTGCTTTTTTTATATAATAGTATACAAATTAAAAATGGATATATAAATGTTATTATTTTATGATAAATTGGTTAAATAGTCATAGAAAATAATTGTATTTGCGGTGCTTTTCGTTTTAATCGTAAATCAAATGCCATGCAAATATTTCGGACAAATGGTTTCCCTTTTTCCGTTACTATGATTGTCTTATTTTTGATTATCAATAAGCCATCATTTTCCATTTCATATAGAGAAGGTACAATGCTATCTAATTCAGGAATATAGAGGGTATCCTCTTGCCAAGAAGTTTGAAATTGACACATGAGGTTTAAAATGTGTCTACGAATAATTAAATCTTCTTCATTTAAAATATGTCCTCTAAAAATGGGTAATTCATCTCGATTTAGTTTTTCATAATAGGTTTCAATTGTTTTTTCATTTTGGGCAAAGGCATTCCATGAATCACTTATTGAAGAAACTCCCAAGCCAATCATGACTTCTGTTTTTGAGGCAGTGTATCCCATAAAATTACGATGTAAGTTTCCGTTTTGAAAAGAGGTGGTCATGCTATCTTTCTTAAGAGCAAAATGATCCATACCTATTTCTACATATTGGCGTTGTAAGAGTTCCATTTTGCCTTTTTCATATAACTCTCTTTTTACCTCGTCTTTCGGTAAATCGTTGTCATGAAATCCACGTTGTCCATTCCCTTTAATCCATGGAACATGTGCATAACTATAAAAAGCCAATCGGTCGGGTTGTAATGAATTGGTTTTAGCGATTGTATCTAAAACATTATCTAAGGTTTGAAAGGGTAATCCAAAGATTAAATCGTGCCCCACGGAAGTGTAACCAATTTCTCTCGCCCAAAAAGTAACTTTAGCCACGTTATGAAATGATTGTTTTCGATGAATAGCGTTTTGTACCTTTTCTGCATAATCTTGAACTCCAAAGCTAACGCGTCTAAAACCTAAATGATATAAAGTTTGTAAGTGCTCGTAAGTGGTATTATTTGGATGTCCTTCAAAACTAAATTCATAATTTTCGGCTTTATCTGCATTAATAAATAAACCTTCCATAAGCAAGGTTAGATTTTCAGGTGAAAAGAAGGTAGGTGTGCCACCACCTAGATGAATCTCTTTAATTTGTGGTCTTTGAGGCAATAATTCACAATATAAATCCCATTCTTTTAAAACGGCTTTGATGTATGGATGTTCTACATCATGTCTTTTTGTAATGCGTTTATTACAACCACAAAATGTACATAAACTTTCACAAAAAGGCAGGTGAATGTACAAACTAATTCCTTCAGTTGTATTTGAATTTACAAAAGATTCTTGTAGCGATTTTTTCCATTGGTCTACCGAAAACAAATCTTCTTCCCAATAAGGAACGGTAGGATAACTGGTGTATCTTGGTCCTGGAACATTATATTTTTGAATCAAACTCATGGTACAAAATTTATTCAAATGTAAAAAGTCTTGGAGAAGCTAAAAATGATAAATATCATGTTGAAGGAGAAAGTCAAAAGTTAAAAGTCGAAAGGTAAAAGTGCTTTTAATTGATTAGTTCATTTTTGCTATTTGTTCATACGTATTGGAGTTTCGGAAGAGTCTAGAAGTTTCCAATGTTTTCACATTAAATTGGTAGTATTATACTAACAGGACATAGGGAAACCCAACGCGATCTGATAAGCTATGAACAATTCTGATAATTAAAAATAAGTTGTACATTCGTGTTCTTAAAATTTTAAAATGAAAAAAACGATACTTTTTTTGGGTCTATTTGTGATAATGATATGCTGTAAACAACAACAGATTAAACAGGATGTTGAAGCAACTGCAACTGCTTTTAACAAAATTGAAGTACATGTTATTCATGAAGATACCATTAGTATTCGTGCCATTGCAATAGATAGTAATCAATTATGGTTTGCAGGGAATAATGGTAAATATGGTGCTATCGATTTAAAAACCAACAAGAAATTTAGAGGAAGAATTAGTAAAGATTCTTTGCATCCTGAATTTAGAAGTATTGCTACAACCAATGATGCTATTTTTGTGTTGAGTGTTGCCAATCCAGCTTTATTGTATAAAATTAGTAAAGATAAAACCGTCGTGAAATTAGTTTACCAAGAAGAAAATGAGAAAGTTTTTTATGATAGTATGCAGTTTTTAGATGATAGTTTTGGTGTTGCAATGGGTGACCCTGTTTCCAATTGTTTAAATATCATTATGACTAAAGATGGTGGTAATACTTGGCAAAAAGTACCTTGTGAAAAATTGCCCAAAGTAGAGGAAGGCGAAGCCGCTTTTGCAGCGAGTAATACCAATGTTATTTTACGTGGCAATACGATTTTTATTGTTTCTGGAGGAAAGAAAGCACGTTGTTTTGTTAGTGAAGATAGAGGAATGAGTTGGCAAGTATATGAGACACCTATTGTTCAGGGAAAAACCATGACCGGAATTTTTACAGCCGATTTTTACAATGAGAAAATTGGTTTTATTGCAGGTGGAGATTATGAAAAACAAGAGGCCAATGTAGACAATAAAGCCATTACAAAAGATGGTGGTAAAACTTGGAAATTAGTAGGACAAAATACTGGTTTTGGATATGCGTCTTGTGTGCAATTTGTACCAAATAGTGAAGGAAAATCGTTAGTTTGTGTAGGAGGAACTGGCGTGCATTTTTCTAATGATAGTGGAGCCACTTGGAAAAAATTAGCGGAAGATAAAGATTTGTATACCCTTCGTTTTCTTAATGATTCGATAGCCTATGCAGCTGGTAAAGATAGAGTAGTGGAGTTGAAGTTTAAGGAGTAATAAATACGATTTTTATTCTCTTTTACAACAATGAATTGGTAAAAGATAGATACTACAAACGGGTTGATTATTTAGTATAGCAGGTTGCCAACCTTTCATCGTTAAAAGTTCTTTTTTGAGTTCTGCTTTACAGGTTTCGCTAAGTTTAGCTCTTGTAATTCTAACGTCTACAATTTTTCCTTTAGAATCTATCGTTAGATACATAAATAAAGAAGAAATAATAGAAGTTTCTTTTTCTTGACATTGTCCAATAATTGGTAATAGTTGTTTAATGACAAATTTATTTAGTTCTCTTTCTCCCTTTTTATAATGTGCTTTTATTTCTTTTGAATCATATATAGTATCACAATTACTTTGCGCTAAGCAATTTGTGCAATTTAAAGTGATAAATAATAAAAATGGAATTAGTTTTGTTTTCAAGATTAAAAAAATAATTTTGTATAAAGATAAAAAAAAGCACCAAATGGTGCTTTTTTTAATTTTTTCGTCCTCTAAATTCGCGTAATAATTTGCGATTGAATTCGTCCTCCGCTTTTTTCAGTCGAATGACTTTCTTTGGAGGTAATACTTTTAATAAGTCTTTTAAATATTTTTTCTTTAAAGCATGCATTTCATCTTCATAATCCTCCATTTTGGTAATTAAATCCAAAGCTTCTTTATCTGATAAAGATTCAAAACCTCCATTTTCAAACTGATTGACAATAGCTTTCATTTTATTGTGTTTAATTTCAAACTGTTTGTCATCAAAAGCATTATAAACAGGCCAAAATTTTTGCGCTTCTTCGGTTGTTAAATCAAGCTTTTCAGTAATATAAGCTACTTTTAAAGCTTTAATTTTTTCTTTTTTCTCTTTCATTCCTCCTTGAGCAAATGAAACACTAACTATTAAAATTAGTAAAAGGGTTAATTTTTTTCTCATTCTTATTGATTTAAATAGTAGTCAATGTTTTGTGTGTCTAATAAATAAGATTCTACTGCGTCTTCATTTAAGGTTAGGTCGTTTTCCAAAGCATTAATGTCTTCGGTACTCAATTTATCGATAATATCATAGGTAGAATATTCACTTACTAGATAATTTTCTAAAGTAGTAGCCTCAATAGTGGTGTCTTTCGACATGGATTGATAGACTGGAATTGCAATCATAGCTAACAACACTGCTGCAATACTGGAAATCCAAATTTGTTTTTTATGAAATAAAGATACTACTTTGGTTTCTTTTTTAGGCAATTGTTCCATCATTTTGGCTTCGAATTGCTCAAAATAGTTTTCCGGAACTTGAAATCCCGTTTTTATTTTGGCTTGTGTATCTAAGTTAAAATCTTCCATAGTAATAAGACTTTATTTTTTTTAAATGGTTTAATTCGTTTTTAAATATTCTTCTATTTTCTTCACGGCTAAATGATAACTGGCTTTTAAAGCACCAACAGAGGTGTCTACAATTTCTGAAATTTCTTCATATTTTAATTCTTCAAAATACTTCATTTTAAACACTAATTGCTGTTTTTCAGGTAAGAGGGCAATTGCTTTTTGTAATTTGAGTTGGATTTCATTACCATCAAAAAAAATATCACTTTCGAGTTTATTTAATTCATTTTGTTGTACTTCTTCATTACTAATACCCGATTTTTTTGCTTTTTGCTGTAAAAACGTCAAAGCTTCATTGGTAGCAATCCGATAAATCCAAGAGAACAACTTGCTCTCTCCTTTAAATTTAGCTATATTTTGAAATATCTTTAAGAATGTATTCTGTAAAACATCATCAGTATCATCATGATTTAAAACAATATTTCGAATATGATTGTACAAGGGTTTTTGGTACAATTGTAACAACTCCCGAAACGCTTCTTGTTGCGTTTTCGGATGTAATAAACGTTCAATAAATACCTTTTCGTCTTGCAATTTTATTCTATTTGTAGATAAGACTAAAGATAATTAAAAAGGTTTAATCCATTGGTCATAAATCTTTTTAATAGTACTTTTGTGCAAAATTTTTAGAAATGATTCAAACGGTTATTTTTGATATGGATGGTGTTATAGTGGACACAGAACCAGTACACCATTATGCGTACCACCAACATTTTAAAGAGTTACAAATTTCTGTATCAGACGAAATTTATGCCAGTTTTACTGGGAATTCCACTCGAAATGTGTTTCAAAAATTAAAAGATTTGTTTCAATTGGAACAAGAAGTGGAAGACTTAATCTTACGAAAAAGATACCTTTTCAATGATGCTTTTGATTCCAAACCCGATTTATACTTAATTGACGGGGTTGAAGATTTGATAAAAGACTTGCATGCGAATGGTTTTCAATTAATTGTAGCTTCATCAGCTTCCAAAAGTACCATCAATCGTGTTTTCAATCGCTTTAACTTACATGCCTATTTTAGTCATATTGTTTCTGGTGAAGATTTTCCAAAATCGAAACCACATCCAGCTATTTTTGAACATGCTGCGGGTTTATCCATTCATCCTAAAGAAAGTTGTATAGTAATTGAAGACAGTACCAATGGAGTACAAGCCTCACATGCAGCGGGTATTTATTGTATTGGATATACGAGTGTTAATTCTAAAAACCAAGATTTGTCTTTGGCTAATCAAATAATTACTGATTTTAGTGAAATTAATGCTGAAACTATTAAGAAATTAGGTTAATCCAACGCTTTTTTATATGCTTTTAAGCATCTTTCTCGTGCTTCTTTATGATCTACGATAGGTTCTGGATAGTTTGAAGTATCTAATTCTGGAATCCATTTTTTAATGTATTTCAAGTCTTTGTCAAATTTCTTAATTTGTTCGGTAGGATTAAAAATTCGAAAATAGGGAGCAGCATCTACACCTGAACCAGCAGCCCATTGCCAATTTCCCACATTACTTGCTTGCTCATAATCTAATAATTTTTGAGCAAAGTAGGTTTCACCCCAACGCCAATCGATCAAAAGATGTTTGCATAGAAAACTTGCGACTATCATACGCACTCTATTGTGCATATGACCAGTAGCGTTTAATTCGCGCATACCAGCATCGACAAAAGGATAACCCGTTTTTCCCTCACACCATTTTTGGAATTGTTTCTCGTCATTTCTCCATTCAATGGCATCATATTTGGGTTTAAAACTTTCGGTTGTAGTTTTTGGGAAATGCCATAAAATCTGCATGAAAAACTCTCTCCATATGAGCTCTTTTAAAAAGGTTTCATTCTTTACTGATTGCGCTTTTTGCACCATTTCTCTAATCGATAAGGTACCAAATCGTAAATGGATACCTAATAATGAAGTACCATGAATAGCAGGAAAATTTCTAGTTTCTTCATAATTATTCATTAATTTTTCCGAAACATTGTAGTCAGGAAGTTTACTTTTTGTTGGTTTAAAACCAATGTCTTCCAAACTTAAAAAAGGATAATTATGCTTTACAATTTGATCTAATTTATCTTCCGATTTATACTGTGTAAGTTTTGTATTATGTAATTTTTCTTTCCATTTTTTAGAATAGGGCGTATACACTACATAAGGTGTGCCATCGTCTTTAACCACTTCATCTTTTTCAAAAATGACTTGATCTTTTGAAGTTTTGAAAGTAATGTCATGTTCTTTAAATAATTGGTATACTTCCTTATCTCTTTTGCGCGCATAGGGTTCGTAATCGTGATTGGTATAAACGGTTTTAATTTTATTTTCTTCAATTAATTTTTCAAATACAGTCTTTGGATTGTTAAAAAAAACAGCTAAAGATGTTCCTTTTCCTTTTAGTTGTGTATTAATAAATTCTAGTTGATTATGTATAAAAGTAACTCTAGCATCTTCTTTTTCTAATTGATTTAAGATATTTGGATCAAAAATAAAAATAGGCAATACTCCTTTATTGTTGCTTAATGCATGGTATAAACCCACATTATCATGTAAACGTAAATCTCTTCTAAACCAAAAAATTGTCATTTTGTGTTAATTTATTTGATATTTTATTAATTGTAAGTTATTTTTTAAATACTAGATTCTTTGTATTCACCAAAAAGTTCAATTAGTTTCTTTCTTCTAAATTCAAAAATTTCATCTAATTTCGGTTTAACTAGTATGGGATGAATAATTTGACCAAGTATACCAAAGGGAATTTTATAATCTACAACATCTTCCATTTCAACTCCTCCAGGAATTTCTTTTAGAAAGTGTTTATGATGCCAAAGTGAATAAGGACCAAAACGTTGTTCATCTACAAAATAAGTTTTGTCTTGAACATGCGTAATTTCGGTTACCCATTTAGTAGGTATTCCTAAAACTGGTTTCACAATATATTGAATAATTTGTCCAGGAAACATTGGTCTATCTGCACCAGAAACAATATCAAATCCCATATAAACAGGTGTTATTTTTTTTAAATTTGTAGGACACGATAGGAAATGCCAAGCTTCATCTATAGAAATGGGTAAGATTTGTTTAGAGTGTAAAGTGTAGATTTTCATAATTTATTTTGTTTAACAAATATACAAAAATATTAAACAAAAATATTTTAATTTTAGGAATAGCTTAACATATTCATCCTCTATTTTTAGTAATTTCGTAAAACTTATATTTTTAAACAAATTAATTAAAATAAAAAATGAAAAAGTTATTTTTTACTGGACTGTTAGCTTTTGCAATGCTTTCTGCTCAAGCACAAGTGAAGACACCACAAGCTAGTCCGGCAGCAAAAGTAGAGCAGGTTGTAGGTTTAGCTGATATTCAAATTGATTATTCTAGGCCAGGAGCAAAAGGAAGAACGGTTTATGGAGATTTGGTTCCTTATGGAAAAAACTGGAGAACAGGTGCAAATGAAAATACTACTATTTCTATTGATCAGAATATAAAAGTAACAGGTAAAGAATTAAAGAAAGGAAAATATGCACTATACACTACACCAAAGGCTGATAGTTGGGATGTTATTTTTTATTCTTCTACAGATAATTGGGGATTACCTGAAAATTGGGATGAAAGTAAGGTAGCATTACGAGTAACCGTAAAACCTGAAACATTAATGCGTTCTGTAGAATCTTTTACCATTTCTATTAATAATATAACTAACGATGCAGCTACTTTAGATTTAGCATGGGAAAGAACCTATGTATCTGTACCATTTACTGTTCCTACGAATGACGTGGCTATGGCCAGCATTGAAAAAACTTTAGCAGGTCCTTCTTATGCAGATTATTTTGCAGCAGCACAATATTTTTATCAATCCAATAATGATATGAATAAAGCATTAACATGGGTAAACAAAGCAATTGAATTAGCTCCTAGTGATAGAGAAACGCCGTTTTGGTATTTACGTTTAAAATCGTTAATTCAAGCAAAAACTGGTGATAAAAAAGGTGCAATCGCTACTGCTAAAGCATCATTAGAAGGAGCTAAAAAAGCAGGCAATGCAGATTATGAGAAAATGAATAAGGACAGTATTGCAGAATGGTCTAAATAAAATAATTCTTTTATTACTAATAAAAAAGCCGTTATTATAACGGCTTTTTATTTTTAAATCTCTCACAATTAACTAGTAAATCTAGTTTACTTTTATTATTTTAAATACTGGCTAAATTTTCTCTTTTATTAGACAATTTATGTATTTCTGAAATACCTCTAGATGATAAGGTAGCATCTTTTTCCGTAACAATAATTTCATAAGAAACTTTCTTGAAATTATTTTCAATATTTAAAATATATTTTCCAGCTGGAAATTGTTTCAAATTATAGGTTTTTTTAATTCCTTTTTCTCCAGTTGCGTTTTCTGCATAAATTTGTTGCCCTTCATTATCATAAATTGTAATGGTTGCTTCTTGTATACTGTTTATAGAAAAAGTAATTTGTTTCCCATTTTTGTTTTTTACAAAAAGTAAAAAATCTAGATCATTTGCTTGCACTTTAATGGTAGATAGAACTACTACTAATACTAAACTTAATTTTAAAATACGTTTCATAATGGTAATTTTTAAATTAATACTTGTTTGTTTGTTTGTTTCTGAAGCAAATCTAGTATAGGTATCAAGTAATTACTACAAGATAATTTTCTAATATATATGCTATATTGTCTTTTACGAAAACGTTTTAGATATTTTTAGGTAATATAGTATATATTAATCTGTTAATTTTAGTGCTTTTTTATTGTGAATGCTGTAAAAATTTGATAGATTTTTTATTAGTGCTTTATTTTAGGGTTATTTCGAATCATTTTACCCATTTTTATATAAAAAAGCAGATAAACAGTAAAAGGATTCATTTTATAGTATTTTGGAGATTGTTTTGATAGATTTTTTAAGGTACTATTTTGATTATTACGAAAACGATTTAGGTTAAAATTGATAATTTAATATAGAAAATACTTAATTTTAATCTTGTAATTGTATTAAAATGAAACATTTTGCACCCTCTTTTGAAGTCATAGTTCCCTCATTTGGAAGTTCTTTTACGTATGCATCATATACAGAAAACACGAATAATAAATCAGATATATGGCACTATCATCCTGAAATTGAATTAGTATATATACAAGGAGGTACAGGTAAAAGACAAATAGGTAGTCATATTTCCTATTATTCAGATGGTGATTTAATTTTAATAGGTAGTAATTTACCTCATTGTGGTTTTACCAATGATCAAACTGGAAACAAAGTGGAAACTGTCATACAAATGAGACCTGATTTTTTAGGAGAATCATTTTTTGACATCGTTGAAATGAAAAAAATTAATAAACTACTTCAAGAAGCAAGAGTAGGAATTGCTTTTACTAACGAGACTAAAAAAAGAGTAGGGGAACAGATTGAACAAATGAAATCGAAAGCAGCATTCGAAAAGTTATTACTTTTTTTAAAAATTCTAAACGATTTAGCACATTCTAAGGATGGAGTTTACTTAAATGCAGATGGATTTTCTTTGGTAACCCAAGTTCAGGATAACGATAAGATTAATATCGTGTTTAATTTTGTAAAAGATCGTTTTCAAGAACCTATTGCTCTTGAAGAAGTAGCCACCTTAGTAAGCATGACCGTGCCCTCATTTTGTCGTTTCTTTAAAAAAATTACCAATAAAACATTTACCACTTTTGTAAATGAATATCGATTAGTACACGCTTGTAAATTATTATCTGAAAAACCAATAAGTATAACTACTATTTGTTTTGAAAGTGGCTTTAATAATTTTAGTCACTTTAATAAGCTTTTTAAAGATTATACTGGTAAAAGTGCATCTCAATATCGAAATGAATTAAAAAATGTAATGAAATAATCAAATTACAATTCCATATGATAAATTGTTTTTCTTATTAAATTATAATTTATACTGTTTTGTTCTTTTTATTAAAAAATGCTTGTAACATTAACGAAAGCACTAAAGTGAGAACAACACCAATGAAATTTAACCACAAGTAGCTCAATTTATCGTCTTCTGGTTGTTTGTGAATGTAGAAATAGTAAATTATAAAGATTATTAATTGACTTAAACAGGCTCCTATAAAAATCGCATTTCCTTTGATATACTTAATATAAAAACCAACTAAAAAGATACCAAGAACGGTTCCGTAAAATATAGATCCTATTATGTTGACCAATTGAATTAAGTTTTCAAATAAAGAACTAATACAAGCAAATCCAATAGCAATGATTCCCCAAAATAGAGTAAAATATTGGGTAGCAGTTACATAGTGTTTGTCTGGTTTATCACTTACATTTCTTTTATAAATATCTATAGCTGTTGTGGCAGCTAAAGAATTTAAACCAGAAGCGCTTGAAGACATAGCAGCGCTAAAAATAACAGCTAATAATAATCCTAGTAATCCTTTCGGTAAATAATGTAAAATGAAATATAAAAAAACATAATCTTTATCATTAGTTTCAGAACTAGAATCTACTTTTTTAATAATTTCCTTTGCGTCTTCTCTTAGTTCTTTTTCTTTTAATGATAAAGAAACCATTTGTTTCCTTAATGCAGGATTATCATAATCATTATGTTGTAATTGTTCTACATATATTTTATTTACTACTTTTTTTTCTTCATTGACCACTTGTAACTTTTCTTCTATTTTTTCATAATCAGATTTATAAGTGGATGCTTTTACTTTATTTACATTATTTGGATTAAAGTGTAGGGGTGCATCATTAAATTGAAAAAATACAAAAACAAGCACACCTGTAAGAAGTATAAAAAATTGCATTGGTACTTTTAAAACACCATTCATAATAAGCCCCATTTGGCTTTCTTTCACCGACTTACCTGATAAATAACGTCCTACTTGAGATTGATCGGTTCCAAAATAAGAAAGCATTAGGAAAAAACCACCTGTAATACCACTCCAAAAGGTATATCTGGTTTTAGGATTGTAAGAAAAATCTACAATATTCATTTTCCCATTGGCACCAGCCACATGGAGTATATTTCCAAAATCAATTTCTTCTGGAAGATAGTTTAAAATGAGGAAGAATGTAATAAACATACCTGAAATTATAACAAACATTTGTTGCTTTTGTGTAATATTTACTGCTTTTGTTCCTCCAGTTACAGTATAAACAATTACCAAAACCCCTATTATAACATTTAAGAA
This sequence comes from Flavobacterium sp. J27, assembly GCF_004303025.1. Classification (GTDB taxonomy): domain Bacteria; phylum Bacteroidota; class Bacteroidia; order Flavobacteriales; family Flavobacteriaceae; genus Flavobacterium. The sequence goes on from NZ_PJQW01000020.1 coordinate 26,403, forward strand.
GGTTAAATTCCAACCTAGTAATGCAGATAAAATGATAGATGGAGCATAAATTGTAATACCTGTTCCTAAACCTCTTTGAATTAAAAATAAAACGGCGGCTAATGTTCTGGTTCTAATATCAAAACGTTGTTCTAAATATTCATATGCTGTGTAGACTTTTAATTTATGGTAAATAGGAATGAAAGTATACGCAATAACTATCATAGCAATGGGTAATCCAAAATAAAATTGGACAAAACCCATTCCATCATGATACGCTTGACCTGGAGTAGAAAGAAAGGTAATAGCACTTGCTTGTGTAGCCATTACAGAAAGTCCAACGGTAAACCAAGGCGTTTCATTATTATCTAATAGATAATCTTTAACATTTGCACTTCCTTTTGTTTTTAATGCACCATAAATTACAATAAACAATAACGTACATGATAATACAATCCAATCTAAACTTTCCATATAATTATGCGTAGATTTCCATTATTAAAACGAAAATTAAAATATATAATGCATTCAAAATGAGTACATAATTATAACTTCTTTTCCATTTATTTTTTTCTATTTCCATAAATTCTATTTATCTAATGAAATTAAGTTTACTAAAAGGCGATATGCACCAGAAACTCCTTCAGGTAATTCTCTAAAGAAACTTAAACCTGTATAAATATAATTTCCTTTTCCATATTTTGCAACTAATAAAGCGCCTTGTTTTTGTTCTTCTCCATCATCTGCTGCGGATAAAATGGGTGTAAAAGCAGTATCCCATTTATCTGGATAATACAATCCTTGTTCTTGTACCCAATTGTCAAAATCTTTGGTTGTAATTTTGTTAGGTACATTTAAAACAGGGTTTTTGGGATCTAAAAAGGTAACTTGAGCTTTCTCATTGGTTACTCTATCTCTAGAAATTGATAAATCAAACGGAGCTACTTCTTTGGTAAGTAAACCGCTAGTGGTGTTATATTGTACAATTAAATTACCACCATTGGCAACAAATTTAAATAATTCCTTTTGTTTAAATTTTAAATCTTCTATAGTATTAAAAGCTCTAATTCCTAGTATTATTGCATCAAATTTAGCTAGATTTTCTGCTTGCAATTCGGTTGGATTAATATACGTAATGTTATAACCAATATTTTCCAAATATTTTCCTACTTCATCACCAGCACCAACTAAGTAGCCAATGTTTTTTCCTTTTGTTTCAATGTCTAATTTTACTAATTTACCTTCAGACGATTCTAATATAGTTTGTTTTGGAATATGATCGTATTTAATTTCAACACTTTCAAATTGATGTTTTTCAGTAGCTGTTTCAATTGCTATTGTAAAATCAGCATTACTTTCTTCTTTTGGAGGATATACTTTAAAACTAATTATTTTTTCATCATTTTTTGTGTCGATAGTAAAAGGAATAGCCTTAGGTTCAATTTTCCAATTTGAAGGTGCAATTAATTTCGCAATTCCGGCACTATTTTCTTTGTGTGCTTTTAGCTTTACAGTAATTTCTTTAGGCTGATTGGTATTAAAAATAGAAACTTTAGTTGCAATTTCTGAGGTTACTTCTGGTAATATCGTAAAAGGAATGTATGTTTCTCCTTTTTTACGATCATTCATTTTATAGACTAAGTTTTTTACAAAATCTATGGTAATACCTTCCACTTCAACAGTAAAAATTATAGGGAATTGTAATTTTTCTTCAGGGTAAATACGTATAGCTTTATTGCTTACCTGATACATCCCTACGGTTGGTTTTTCTTTCAACCAAAATAGATTAGAATACTCTATAGAATTAGGAATGACAACGTTTTTTTCTTCAAAATTTACTTTTTCATTATTTGCCAGTAAAACGCTATTACTATTTTTAGCTTGATTGAATAGGGTATAGCTCAATAATTTTATGTTAGCATTACTTCTATTAATAGCTTCAATACTAATGTTGATTTTTTCATTTTTGGTAGCCGTTTCAACAGAAGTGATAGCTTCTAAATATAATCCACTTGAAGCTTCTATTATCTTTAAAATTTGGTTCGATTTATCTGTTTTCCAATATGAATCTTCTAGTTTTTGAATTAATTGATATGCTTTTATTAGTTGAGGAATATGTGAAGCAGGGTTATTAAAATTGAAATTTTCTTCAATAGGGGTTAAAATTTTTCCAATAGCTTCACCACCTTTAATACGTTTCCAAGTTGTGTCAATTCCTTCAAAAATATTATTATTGCTAGGTAAATCACCTTTTAGTAATTCTAAATATTCTTTTTCATTTCCTCTAGAACCTGTTGAACCAAAACCTTGACATTGATGCTGACTTCTACTTAAAGCAGCAATTTCATGATTGCTTTTCCCTTTTAATGGATAAAATACATTGGCATTAAAACTAATTAAATTAGATTTATCTGCTTTTTCAAAGGCTTCTTCACTGCCATAAAACCACCATGAAGTATTAAAAAAAACTCTCTTTGGCTTTTTAGATAATTTATCATAAGCTTCTAAACTTAACATTGCAGAGGCAGTATGATGTCCATGCGTTGTTCCTGGAGTTCTGTGATTGAAGCGATTAATAATAATATCTGGATGAAAGGTTTCCATAACTTGTATCACATCTTCTAAAACTTCTTTTTTATTCCAAATGGAGAAGGTTTCATTCGGTTCTTTGGAGTATCCAAAATCATTGGCACGAGTAAAAAATTGATTTCCTCCATCTATACTTCTAGCAGCTAATAATTCTTGCGTTCGAATTGCGCCTAATTTTTCTCTTAATTCAGGACCAATAAGATTTTGACCACCATCACCACGAGTTAATGAAAGATAAGCCGTTTCTGCATGATAATGATTGGCAAAGTAAGTTATTAAACGTGTATTTTCATCATCTGGATGTGCTGCAACATATAACACTTTACCTAAAAAATTTAATTTTTGTATTTCTTCAAAAATCTCATCCGAGTTTAATTTTTTTGGTGCTTGCGCTTGAATTATAAAGGAAACTAATAAAAGTAAAAGAGTAAATTTTCGTGCCATTGGGTTTAATTTTTTTCTCTCAAATTAAAATTGAGCCTAAAATTAAAAAAGGAAGACCGAAATTCTTCCTTTTTAACATTAATTTATAAGATAGGCTTAGTCTGTAAACTCTTTATCTTCGAAAGTATGTTTAATTATAAGTATCCCTTTTTGCATTAATAAATTGTTTGGATACGTTATTCTTTCTTCATTATGGGTTTTTAGCATAATATAAAAGGCTTTGATATCTTCAATTTCTCCTTCTAATGGGAAATCCTTATCTAATATTTTTATTTTATCACCAATTTTAAAAGGATAAGAAAAGAAAAGAATAATTCCTGCTGTAATATTACTAAGTATAGACCATTGCGCAAATGAAGCCACACCAACCACAGCAAAAATAGACGATATGAACAAGAAAATTTGTTCTCTTTTTACACCCCAAATAATAATAATGGAAAAAATAGTTAATAAAGCCAATAGGATATTGATATATTTTATAACTAATTTGGTACGGTGTTCCAATGATTCATTGATGCGAGCTACTTTTTTAACAATTTCAGTAGCACCGATTCTGAAGATGAAATACACACAAATAACTATAAAAGTGAGGATTTCTTCATGAAGATACGGGTTTTCAATCCATTTTAACATATTCTAATAGTTTTGAATATACTTTTTCTACTGGTAATCCTACCACATTTGTATAAGATCCTTCAATTTTTGATATTCCAATTAAACCAATCCATTCTTGTATTCCATATGATCCTGCTTTATCAAAGGGTTTATAGTTATCTAAATAATAAATAATTTCTGCTTCTGATAATGGCTTGAAAGTTACTTTGGTTACTTCGTGAAATGTTTCTATGGTTTGGATAGTTTTAAATGATACAGAAGTAATTACGTCGTGCGTTTTACCAGACATTGATTGTAACATTTGAAATGCATCGCTATAATTTTTTGGTTTTCCTAATGCTTTGTTTTCATGCCAAACGATGGTATCGCTGGTAATTACGATTTCATTTGGTTTTAAATCATTAAAAGCTGCAGCTTTTAATTCGGCTAAATAATTTGTTATTTCTTCTGCTTTTAAGGTATTTGGATATACTTCTTCAATTTCATTTAACTGGATTATAAATGGAACATCCATTTCCTTTAGAAATTGTTGTCTTCTTGGTGAACCAGAAGCTAAAATAATTTGGTATATATTAAATTTATCCTTGAGCATTTTTGACAACATAAGTAATTATAGCAATTGATAAAATTCCAAAAAACAATACTAATTTTAAGACCTGACTAATATGCTTAAATTCTTGCTTTGTTTTTGCTCCCCATAATTTAATCATAATGTAGATTAATGGACCAATTATTAATAATAAAGCATATATTAAAACAAGGTTATACTCTAATAAATTTTTAGTAATATAATATAGTAGAATAGTAATTGGAATTACTGTTATTATACTAACTAGTTTTGCAGTAGTTTTTTTACCTAAAAGTATTGGTAGTGTTTGTACACCAGATGCATAATCACCATCCATATCTTCAATGTCCTTGACAATTTCTCTAATCCAATTGATGATAAATGCAAAAACAGCATAATCAAACAAAATGCTAAACGCTTTTTTCATTTGAACAAAATTACCTTCATATGTAGCTGGATATAAGTCAAATACTCCAATAATTAGAATGCTAAACGATACTATAAGAGCAACAATAATATTACTAATACCTACAATCTTTTTAAGAAATGTAGAATAAACATACAATAAAGCGGCAATGAAAATAAAAATGGTAAAGAGCCCTTTTTTACCTACAGCATTTGATAAATAAAAACCAATTCCTACTCCTAAAAGATTTAGGATTACATATAAATTATAAGCAATGTTTTCTGATATTGTTTTTCCGACAATTCGGTTATTAGGTTTGGTAATCTCATCATTATCTTGGTCTAAAATATTATTAATAATATACCCAGCAGCAGCAATACAAAGTGTAGAAAGTACAAGTAATGCAAATTGAATATGCGTTAAAGCTAAATAATCATGGGTATCTGTATAGCTATTGTAAGTTGCAGCTTTTAAATAAGTATAACGAAAAAGGACCTGCATAAAAGCAAGTAATAGTAAATTTTGAAAACGGATAAGTTTTAAATATTTCATTTAAAATTTAAAATTAAGTAAAAAATAAAAAAGAATTGAGTTGAAAGTTTTTGAAACTAATCATATTTGGCGTCAAAATGTTCCATCCATTTATGTTGCACTTTCATTACTTGTTCTATCACATCTCGTACACAGCCTTTTCCTCCCTCTTTGTGAGAAATGTATTTTGACAATGATTTTATTTCTGGTGCTGCATTTTGAGGACAAGTGGGTAAACCCACTAATTTCATCACATGATAATCAGGGATATCGTCGCCCATGTATAGAACTTGCTCTGGTTGAATATTATAAATATCGATAAATTCTTTAAATGTTTCTACTTTATCTGAAACGCCTAAATGGATATCTGTAATGCCTAAATTTCTCAAACGAACTCGAACACCCTCATTACTTCCACCTGAAATAATACATACGGTGTACCCATTTTCTACTGCTGCTTTCATTGCATAACCATCGCGAATATTCATATTACGAAGCATTTCTCCGGTTTGGGTAACTTGAATTGTTCCGTCTGTTAAAACACCATCAACATCTAAGATGAAGGTGGTAATGTTATTCATTAATTCTTTATAGCTCTTTTGAGACATGTTGTATAGATTGAGTTAAGAGTTGGTAAATATCTTGATAATTTGAGTCTTTTAAAAATTGAATATGCTTTTCAATAGTTTTTGTATCGTTTCGTATGGCTGGTCCAGTTTGAGCTTCTTTTGGAGATAAAACGGTAATCTTTTGCGCTACTTCATGAATCAAAGGCTGTAAAATTTCAAATGGAACTTGATTCTTTTGGCAAATATCATTTCCGATAGTATACATATGATTCACAAAATTACTCACAAAAACTGCTGCGACATGTACTACTTTTCTTTGCTCTGAAGAAATAGGATACACTTGATTAGAAAGGGTTTTCGCAATTATTTCTAATGTGTTATAATCTGTTCTGTTTTCAGCTTCCAAACAAATAGGAACAGAAGAGAACTCAATGCTTTTATTTTTTGAAAACGTTTGCAAAGGGTAAAAAACACCTTTTCTATTTTTATCATTTAAAACAGCTAATTCTGATGTGCCAGATGTATGTACGACTAATTTGTCTTCAAACAACAGTTGATTGGAAACTTCAGCAATGGCATTATCAGAAACTGAAATTATATATACATCTGCTTCTTTAATAGCTTGATAATTAGAAGTAATTTTATCTTCAGAAAGTAATGATGTTATTGTATTTTTGGTACGAGCAAACACTTGAATTAATTCAATATCTTTTGCTTTCAGAAGAACTTTTACTAGGTGTTGTGCTACATTACCACTACCAATAACGATTACTTTTAACATGGGGCTAATTTAGTTATTTTTTACAGAATGACATGATTTGAAATTATAATCTTATGGAATTGTTATTTTATAATTTAAGTTATGGTAACCTTATTTTTTTCAGCTACTTTTGCTATCCTAAAAAATTATTTATGAAGAAAATCTACTTGTTATTAATTATTTGTTTTAGTTATAAACTATCTGCTCAAATTATAAATTTTCCTGATGCTAATTTTAAAGCAAGCTTATTGAGTGCTAATGCAAGTAATTCTATTGCTTCAAATGAAATCCCTAGTATTAATGACACAGTTCAAACTTGGAATGCAATTGATACAAATGGAGACGGTGAAATACAAATTAGCGAAGCCCAAAATGTTAGGTGGTTGAATCTGTCTTATCTTCAAAATCCATTAAGCGATCTTACTGGTATAGAGTATTTTACAAACTTGATGTACATAAATATAACTTACTATAATCAATTTGTTAACATTGATTTTAGTCAGAATACTAGTTTAGTTACAATTATTTGTCAAAGTAATTATCAATTAGTAAATATAAATTTAAGTGGTTTAGTAAATTTAAAAAGAATTTATTTAAGTTATACTGGTTTAACAAGTTTAGATTTAAGTTCAAATACAGCAATTGAAAAAATATATTGTACTAATAGTCAGTTGCAAAATTTGGAACTAGGTTACAAGCCAAATCTTACCTTTTTAGAATGTAATTCAAATCATCTGACTAATTTAGATGTCTCTAATGCTCCTAATCTTCAAACATTAAAATGTTCTATTAATCAAATAAGTGATATAAATTTAAATTCTAACACACATTTAGCTACACTTTGGTTAAATAATAATGCAATTTCAAATATTGATCTGACTGAAAATACAGATTTGGAAACCTTATGGATAAATAATAATCAATTAACGTCAATTAATATTAGCCAAAATGTGCTCTTGAATCATCTAAGAATCTATAATAATTTACTGTCAAGCTTAGATTGTGGAAATAATATAAACCTTAATTATTTATTATGTTATGATAATCAATTAATCTATATTATCTTAAAAAATGGAAATTCAGTTTGGGATCAATTAGATTTTTCAAACAACGATGCTTTGAGATATATATGTGTTGATATTGATGAATACAATTATGTTCAACAAAAAGTAAATAATTTAGCTAATTCTGCTTTATGCTCAGTAAATGATTATTGTACTTTCTCTCCTGGAGGACCTTTTTACGAAATTTTTGGAAATACTAAATACGATTCAAACAACAATGGTTGTGATATTAATGATATAAACTATTCAGATTTAAGATTTTCAATTACTGACGGGACAAATTTTGGACATTTAATTTCAGATCAATCGGGTAGCTATTTTATCCCTGTTCAAGGAGGTTCACATACAATTACGCCAATATTAGAAAACCCCGATTATTTCAATATCTCTCCAACTAGTTTTACAGTAGG
>NZ_PJQW01000021.1 GCF_004303025.1 Flavobacterium sp. J27
AACTTTTCTGTCTCAAAGGAAAAATATAGCCTCTTTTAGTAAATTCTATTCTTTAATACTATTATACTATATATAAGGTAAAAAAAGAAAAACAACTTTTAAAGTACAAAACCACTCTAATAGCCCCGATTGTAGTGGCATCCTTTTTATTTTTTATCCCTAAAAATAAAAAGATAAAACGAAAAGCGGGACAAAAATTCTTAATCGCAAATTTTATCTGCTACTAAAAATTTAAGAAAATTATTATTTTACTGCTGTGCTTCTTTTATTTTTTTTATGTTTTCACGCCAAGTTGCTTTTAAGTTTTCAAAGTCTATAGGTTTTGCAGCTACTTGATTTACTAAATGTCCTTTACTAAATGCAGTTATTAAGATGTTTTCAATATGAAAATCTTCGATTTCATCGTATGGCTTATATTCTTCCTTTATATTAATGTCAAAAAGTTTTGCTGTATTGTTTGACCAAAAGGCCTTCCAACCGCTTTTGTATTCTTTAATTAAATCGAAAGTAGTCTCTCCTGTCTGCCTATTGATTAATTTTACAAGAATTTGACCATCTTTTCTAGATAATTTTTTTAAACGTGGTTCAAATTCTTCTTGTAGATACTTTTCTACTATCTTAAAATATTTCTTTTTCTCTTTTTTTGTTTTTAGCTTGGCCATAGTTGCTTTAATCTGCAATAATTTCTCAGAGGTTAATTTTGCATAAGGATATGTTTTATAAACTCTCCTCTTTAATATTAGTAGTTTCTTTTTTTCTTCATCTAATCCAGATACATCATTTTTAGAAACTACAATTTCTTCTAATTGTATAGAATATAATAAAGTTGAATCTTGAGCTGTCATCTGCAAGTTTTCCTCAACTTGGGCTTTAATAGATGTAACTATTAGAATAAAAAAGAGTACTAAATAATTTTTCATAGCTTAAAAATATACTCAAAAATAAATAAATAATGGATAACTCTTCTTGCAATTTTATAATTTAGCAAAAAAATAAATATTATATGAGTTCAAAATCGATATTAAAAAAATCTTCTCTTACATTTTTAGAAAATTATTTAAATAATGCTTCACCAACAGGATATGAATCTGAAGGACAAAAAATATGGATGGATTATTTGAAACCATATGTTGACACCTTTATTACTGATATTTATGGAACCGCTGTAGGAGTTATTAATCCAGATGCTCCTTATAAAGTAGTTATTGAAGGTCATAGTGATGAAATTTCTTGGTATGTGAATTACATTACAGACGATGGTTTTATATATGTAATACGAAATGGAGGAAGTGACCATATGATAGCGCCTTCAAAAAGAGTGCACATTCACACTAAAAAAGGAATTGTAAAAGGGGTTTTTGGGTGGCCTGCGATTCATACCCGTAATAAATCGAAAGAAGAGCCAGCAAGAATAGACAATATCTTTATAGATTGTGGTTGTGAAACAAAGGAAGAAGTGGAGAAATTAGGTATTCATGTAGGCTGTGTGGTTACTTATCCTGATGCATTTGAAATTTTAAATGAGAACAAGTTTATTTGTAGAGCTATTGACAATAGAATGGGTGGTTTTATGATAGCAGAAGTGGCACGTTTACTAAAAGAAAATAAAAAAGAATTGCCTTTTGGTTTATACATCGTTAATTCTGTTCAGGAAGAAATAGGTTTACGTGGTGCTGAAATGATTACACAAACCATTAAACCTCATGTTGCTATTGTTACAGATGTATGCCATGATACAACAACACCGATGATTGATAAAAAAATAGAAGGTGATTTAAAAATAGGGAAAGGTCCTGTAATTGCTTATGCTCCTGCAACTCAAAATATTCTTAGAGAAATGATTGTTACAACGGCTGAAGAAAATAAAATTCCTTTTCAGAGACATGCTACTTCTAGAGTTACAGGAACAGATACAGATGCATTTGCTTACAGTAATGGTGGAGTAGCTTCGGCTTTAATTTCTTTACCATTACGTTATATGCATACTACTGTAGAAATGGTACATAAAGAAGATGTGGAAAATGTAATTCGTTTAATTTATGAAAGTCTGCTAAAAATTGAAAACAACCATAACTTTTCATATTTCAAATAAAAAAAGCCCAGTTGGGCTTTTTTTTGCATAATATTAACCAAAATTGCTTGTTTACCGTTTTTATCCGCTAATTATCGATTTGTTTGTGTTACTTTAAGATATTTTTTGAGATTTGTGTTATCAAATTGAGTATGAAACTATTACTATTCAATTTTATTAACCAAATACTTAATTATGAATCCAAAGAAGATTTTGTTTTTACTTTTAGCTTGCCCCTTATTCGTGTTTTCCCAAGTAGGTATTGGTACTACAAATCCTACAAAAGAGTTAGATGTTAACGGAAATGTACGTATTAGAGGGTTATCTAATACTTCTGGAACAACCACACCTGTTTCTGTTACAGAAGATGGAACATTAGTAACTGGATTTAATAATGTGACAGCTCCAGGAATTAAATTTGTTGGCTTTTTATCTAATGATTTATCGCTTAATTTAGACTATAACTTTAAAGATATCATCTTAAGCAATGAACTTATTGATGTATTAAATGAATACAACACTACTACTGGAAGATATTCTCCTTCAATAGATGGTTATTATAAAATATCGATGGATTTTGATATTGGCGATTATAGTAACAATTCTAAAGATGTAGATATTTTAATTGGTTTATGGGATTTTACGTCAAATCATTGGGTGTTAAGAAGGACTTTCAAACATAGAGATAATAATAATACTGGGATGGGAAGTGGAAGAAATGAAAGCTATGGTATTACTAATTATCTTCAGTTAATGCAAGGGCATTCTTATGGATTTAGAATTTTTACAGATTATGATAATAATGTAACGAGAGATGCCAAATTAAAATCGAGTAATAGTGGCTCGACTGGATCTTCGTTATCAACTAATTTTTCCATTGAAAAAGTCTTATAATATCTATTAGATACTAGATATAATAAATAAAAAATGCCTTAATTTTCGATTAAGGCATTTTTTATTTATTATTTATTTAAAAACGCTAGAACATTTTGTTCAATTCGATTATCTATATCAGAAATATCTGCTTTTATAAATTGTTCTCCCAATATATTTTCATACAATTCTATATATCTTTCAGAAACAGTTTCTATATATCCATCTGTCAATTCTGGAATTTGTTGTCCTTCTTTACCTTGAAATCCATTGGTAATTAGCCATTGACGTACAAATTCTTTTGACAATTGTTTTTGACTTTCTCCTTTATCTTGTCTTTCTTGATAACCTTCAGCATAAAAATAACGGGATGAATCGGGTGTGTGAATTTCGTCAATTAAAACTATTTTACCTTCTTTTGTTTTACCAAATTCATATTTAGTATCTACTAATATTAATCCTCTAGAAGCTGCAATTTCAGTACCTCTTTGAAATAAAGCTCTAGTATATTTCTCTAAAACTTCATAATCAGCAGCGCTTACTATTTCATTAGCAAGAATAGCTTCTTTAGATATATCTTCGTCATGCACTCCTAAATCGGCTTTTGTTGTAGGTGTAATAATTGGTTCTGGAAATTTATCGTTTTCTTTTAGCCCTTCTGGTAGTGTAACACCACACAATATTCGTTTTCCTGCATTATATTCTCTAGCAGCATGACCTGAAAGATAGCCTCGGATAACCATTTCAACTTTAAAAGGTTCACAAAGATGTCCTACTGCCACATTGGGATCTGGAGTTGCGATTAGCCAATTTGGTACAATATCTTCGGTTAATTGCATAAAGCGAGTAGCTATTTGATTTAAAATTTGTCCCTTATAAGGAATTCCTTTAGGCATAACCACATCGAAAGCGGATAATCTATCAGTAGCAATCATGACAAGAAGTTCGTCATTAATATTATACACTTCTCTAACTTTTCCTCTATAAACAGATTTTTGATTTGGGAAACTAAATTGAGTCTTTGTAATTGTATTCATTTAATGTTGTGTTGTTGAAGTGCAAATGTAATTTGTTTCCCAATGCTAAACAATATCAAAATAAAAAAAGGAAGAAATTACTTTCTTCCTTTTTACTACTACTATTTATTATTCAATTTTATTTGAATCGAATATTATATGTTACTCCTACTCCAATCGTTTGTAAATCGACATCATTATCAGCAAATGTATTTTGATAAAAAGCATAGATATTCCAATCTCTATCATGGTATCCAATTTGTGGATTTACATACAAACCACCATCATTATTTTCAACATTGGTTAAAAATCCGTATCCTAAATCGGAACCAAAGAACAATCCGCTAGGAGTAAAATAATATCTTAAGAAACCAGCTACAGGAACTACTCCAAAATCTTCAAAATTATCTTTTGCAAAATAATGACTATAACCGGAAGCAACACCTATAGCAAAATTTGGATTGAATAAATATTGTCCTCTAAGGTCTAATCCTAAATTGAATGAGGAAACGTCTCCCGCATCACCTACTGGAATACCTGCTGTTATACCTGCTTTTAACCACGAATTGTCTGGTGTAATATCTATTTCTGTTTCTTGTGAAAAAATCGGACTAAGTCCTAATAATCCGATAATTAAAAATAATCTTTTCATAATGTCTATTTTTTAATATTATGTTACAAATTTCTGCAAATTGGTAGTTTAGTCGATTACATCATTTTTACAAAAATTTACAGAATTAAAAGAATTGATTTGATTTTTTTACAACAAAAAAAACATAACTCATTAAAAAACAGAAAAATACTATAGAATTACCGAATTAATTTAAGATCTTTTAAAATTTGTATTCCTTTTTCTTCGATCCCTTCAAGGCGTTCAAAATCATCTTGATTATCTGCATTTTTGAAATAAATTTTTAAATTTTTAAAAGAATACTCCATTTTACTAATTTTACTAAGAGGAATCTTATATTGGTTACCTGAACCTGCTCTGAAGTAGTTGAAAGAGGAAAGCAACAATAAAACAATGCCTACAGGAAGCATTATTTTTCCATTCTTACCATTGTTAATATTAAAATAAAGCAATAATGAAAATGCTAATAACATTGCATAAAAGCTATAGGTTTTTATTTTTTTTCTAATATATATACTTTTCAACCTTGCAGATTTTTCTAAAATTGTTGCTGTTTCTGACCAATTACCGCTAGTAGTCAAATAAAAATTTTCTTTATCTATATTAACATACCCTTTTTCGTACTTAAAAAAATATTTCATTACTGCTTTGTTATTTATTAAGGACTATTCTTTTAATTAATTTGTTAAACAAACGATAACCTAAAATTCTTCTTAAATACTTCATAAAATTAGCATCAAAACCTATAGTATATTTTCTAAAGCTTTTTTGAGGATTCTCTGCAATATCATACAATTTTGCAATTATCTTACATGTTAAATCTTTATTCTTCTTTGTTTTTTTTGTCAAAATTGTGTTAATCTTACATTTCATTTCTTCATAAGATGTAATTTCAGAAATTTGACATTGCGCAACATTTTTTTGAAAATTGGTAGGTGCATTTCCAAATTGTACTGTACACACACTTACATTAAAATCCAATAATTCGTAAGACATACATTCAGAAAAACTCTCCACTGCTCTTTTAGTTGCGTGATAAAAATTTCCAAGAGGTAAATTAACTAAACCTGCAACAGAAGAAATATTAATAAACATACCGTTCTTTTGTGCTCTGAAAACAGGAATAAAAGCTCTACAAACTTTAATAACACCTAATAAATTAACATTCACGATAGTGTCTATTTTAGAATCTTCAGCTAATTCAACAAAACTTCGATACCCTAAACCAGCATTATTTATAATTACATCAATTGTTGCAAAATCTTGTAAAATTTGCTGTTTCGCCCTTTCAATACTTGCAGTTGAAGTAACATCTAATTCATAGCATTTCACATTAGAATAAGCCTTTAAATCATCTGCTAAATGTAAATCTAGCATTGTAGCAATAACATTCCAGCCATTGTCTGCAAAATATTTTGTAGTTAATTTTCCTAGTCCTCCAGAAGCACCAGTAATCAGTATATTTTTCAAATTCTATTGTTTAGGGTATGCAAATAAAACTTTTTTAATAGACAATACCAAAAAAAGATGCTGTACAATTACTGCACAGCACCAAATCAAATTATAACTCAAAAATAACGTAACACAAAATCTATAACGTTGACCAAATAGAATAACTGTTTGGCGGACATTGTATTTTTACCCATTTGTCTCCTTGTGTTGTAGGATACCAACTAGAATTTCCTGTATAATCTTTTATGGTTGTGCTTGCCCAATTGGTTTGAATCCATCTTTCTTGCCATGAATTAGAATTATTTAAATACACAACTAATCCTGGATTTCCATTATATCCATTTCTTCTTGCAATATATTCATCAGTATCGGCATATAAAATAGAGGTATTACCCGTTGCTTTATTATTGTGAATCCAAATTAAATTATTTAGTTTATTCTTATCTAACCACTCTTCATAATCTCTATAAAATATAGTTGGATATCCTTCATGAGTTAAAATATAAGCATAGGCTAAATTCTTATTCCAGATTTGATCTGTATCATGATTAGAAACAAAGGTAACTGCGCGAAACGGTCTTCTTTTCCAAAGCATATCTCCAGTGCTTAGTTTGGTTAAATCATTCCCGTCAAATGCTTCGTCCATTTTATAATAACACGCAAAATCAAAAGCCGAGCTATTGGCATTGTCACACCACCATTCAAGTGTAGCTGCATTAGCGTCCCAATACTCACCAACAGAAAAACCTCCTACATTAGCATTCCATTGGTTTACTACCCAAGGACCAAATCCTTTTACATAATCAAAACGCCATCCATCAAATTTCATAGTATTCTTATAATACTTACCTACTGCATCTGTTCTTCCCCATAGCCAATCTTGAACATATGGATTAGCATGACATAAATCTGGAAAACCTCCAAAACTACCCTCATCATTATTTCCATAAGCATTTTTATAAAAATCATGATAACTTCTTTGAAATTTCCCAGAGGCAACTCCAGAGAAATTTGTCCAAGTTTGAGTTCCTGTGTAAGGATTATTTTCTAATTGCCCACCACTGTTGTGATTGATAACAATATCTGCATACACTTTCATGTTTTCTGCATGGACAGCCGTAATTAAACTGGTTAATTCTGTTTTGGAACCAAATCTTGTTTCTACACTTCCATTTTGATTGTAATTTCCAAAATCATAATAATCAGTAGGATCATACCCCATAGAATATGCTCCGTTTTGTGCTTTTGAAGCGGGAGGTAACCAGATTGCTTCAATACCTGCATTTCCCCAAGCTGTAACTTTTCCTTTTACTACATTCCACCATGTTCCACCTGCTGGTACATCCCAGTAAAAACCTTGCATTAACACACCTCCTCCAGCATTAGCAACATATTTTCCTGTTAGATTAGAGTTGTCATCGCCCGTACTAAATGGTCTTCCATCATGATTTGTTACCTGAATCGTTTTGAAATCTCTTGAGTCATCTTCATTCTTATTTAAACTATCTTCTTGAGTGCAAGACAAGAATGATAGTACTAAGCAAGAAGCTAAAAATCGTAGTTGTTTAGTTTGTTTCATATTTTACATTTATTTGAAATTTTATCTAAATTAATATAAAATTGATAATTATTTTATTTAAAAATTACGAATACATCAACGAAAACGTTTTCGTGTTAATAAATTTTATTTAAACAGTAACAAAAAGTAAATGATTCCATTTTATGATACAAAAAAAGAGCTGATTAAATTGATTATCAGCTCTTTTTCGTCTTAAAATATAAAATCTAATCGTGATTTTCTATACTTTTATAAGCGTCAATTATTTTCTTAACTAATTTATGACGTACAATATCTTTATCATCTAAATAAATAATCCCAACTCCTTCAACATCCTTTAAAATTAAAATAGCCTCTTTCAAACCTGAAATAGTTCGTCTAGGCAAATCGACTTGTCCTGGATCTCCAGTAATCATAAATTTTGCATTTTTTCCCATACGGGTTAAAAACATTTTCATTTGACTATGAGTGGTGTTTTGCGCTTCATCTAAAATTACAAAAGCGTTATCTAAAGTACGTCCTCTCATAAATGCCAAAGGAGCTATTTGTATAATGCCTTTTAAAATATAGTCTTCTAATTTTTCATGAGGAATCATATCTCTTAGCGCATCATATAATGGTTGCATGTAAGGATCTAATTTTTCTTTCATGTCTCCAGGTAGAAACCCTAAATTTTCCCCTGCTTCTACTGCTGGTCTGGTTAAAATGATTCGCTTTACTTGTTTTTCTTTTAAAGCTTTAACGGCCATAGCGACACCTGTGTAAGTTTTTCCTGTACCCGCAGGACCAATAGCAAAGACCATATCATTTTTAGTTATGGTTTCTACCAATTTTTGTTGATTGGGAGTCATGGCTTTAATTAACTTACCGCTCACACCATGCACTAAAATTTTATCTCTATCGTGCATATATTGTGTTTCTTGGGCGTCACTCTCTAAAACTCTGGATACTACATTTTCATCAATATTATTATATCTAGTAAAATGAAGCATTAATCGTTTAAATTTAGCTTCAAATTCTTCTAAAATTTCTTCTTCTCCATAAACTTTTAGAGTAGTTCCTCTAGCTACAAATTTCAATTTAGGGTAATGTCTTTTAATAGCTTCTAAATGAATGTCTTGTGCTCCCCAAAAATCTTTTGGTGTAATCTCTACTAATTCAATGTTTCTCTCGTTCAAATGCTTTCTTTTTAAATTATTTTTGTTGTCCTAAAATTATGCTAGCTTTGTAAACAATTTTGGATACTTATGGTTTGTTTTCCAAAATATGCTTTATCAACTTTACCTCTCTTTTTTAGGCTTAAAGTTGTAAAAGAGCATAATTCAAATTTAAGAAAAACAGCGCTTGTATCTTTAATAAGTTATAAACAAAAATATGTCAATAATTACACTTACTACCGATTTTGGATTAAAGGACCATTTTGTGGGTGCTTTAAAAGGTAAGTTAATTTCGAATATTGAAAATCCTGTAATTGTTGACCTTTCTCATGATATTGATTTATTCAATACTTTAGAAGCTAGCTACTGCATTTCGGCTTCCTATAAAAGCTTCCCTAAAGGCACCATTCACATTATTGGTGTAGATAGTGAAAAAACGGAAACTACTCAGCATATTGCCATGCAATGGGAAGATCAGTATTTTATATGTGCCGATAATGGTATTTTAAGTGCTTTAATTCAAAAAAAAATCCCTCAAAAAATAGTAGCTATTACCATTCACGATCGTTTACAGGAAGAACCTACACCTATGAATGTTTTTGTAGCTGTTGCTTCACATATTGCTCGTGGTGGTTTGCTACATGTTATAGGCAAAGAGATTAACGAATTAAAAGTGGTAAATGAATTAACACCTATCATTTCAAGTGATACTTTCTCTATCAAAGGAAGTATCATTTACATAGATCAATTTGGCAATTGTGTAACAAACATTTCCAAAAAGTTATTTGATGAAGTGGCATTAAAAAGATCCTTTACCATACAGTTTCATAATAAAAAAATAGAACGCATACATCGCTATTATTCCGATTTTAAAAATGTAGATAAATATTCATTAAAAACATTCGAAGGAAATGCTTTGGCTCTTTTTAATGAAAATGGGTATTTAGAAATAGCTATTTATAAAAGTAATCCTAAAACAGTAGGTTCTGCATCTACGTTATTAGGTTTAAAATTTAGAGATGTAGTAACCATAACTTTTAATTCATAAAGATGTTTGTACGAATTGTAAAAATGCGATTTCAAGAAGATAAAATCGAAACATTTCTTTCTAATTTCAATGAAGTAAAGGAAAAAATTAGGAATTTTGAAGGAAATACATTCTTAGAATTGTATCAGGATAAAAATGACCCTTGTATCTTTTTTACATACAGCTATTGGAAAACGGAAGATCATTTAGAAAAATATAGGAATTCTGAACTTTTTAAGAAAGTATGGGCTGAAACAAAAATCTTCTTTAGTGATAAACCGGAGGCTTGGAGTGTAAACAAACTAGTTTCATTAGTATAACTATTTTAATTTTTGTTAAAAAACGCTGAGTCGATTAGTTTTTAAAGTAATATAGTACATTTGCAGAAAACCTACTTAAACTATTTTTGAAGTATAGAAAAACATGAAAGCATTACTTTTAAGAGAAATTAAATCTTTTTTTGGTTCGCCAATAGGCTATTTAGTAATTGCCATTTTTTTAATTCTCAACGGATTATTCCTTTGGGTATTTGATGGTGAATTCAATATTTTAAATTCAGGATTTGCAGATTTAAGTCCGTTTTTTAAATTAGCTCCTTGGATTTTAATTTTTCTGATTCCAGCTGTAACCATGCGAAGTTTTTCAGATGAAAAGAAACAAGGAACAATTGAGCTTCTCTTCACTAAACCACTATCTATTTGGGAAATTGTTAATGGGAAATTTTTTGGAGCCTTGCTTTTGATTATCATGGCATTACTTCCCACTTATATTTATGTCTGGATTATTTCTTATTTTGGTAACCCACCTGGAAATATTGATATGGGAAGTACACTAGGTTCCTATTTTGGATTATTATTCCTTATTGGCGCTTATTCTGCCATTGGCATTTTTACTTCTTCTTTATCAGATAATCAAATCATTGCTTTTATCATAGCGGTTTTTATTTGCTTTATCTTTTATTTTGGTTTTGATGGAATAGCCAATATGTTTGCTGAAAACAGTAGAATAATTGCTACTATAGGTATGGATTTTCATTTTAGAAGTATGAGTCGTGGCGTTATAGATACTAGAGATGTTATTTATTTTATAAGTATCACTGTTTTATTTTTATCAATGACTGTTTTTCAACTAAAAAGACTGAGAGGGTAATGAAGTATACTAAACAACAAAATATAAAATCATTAGTAATTATAATTATCGTTTTAATTGCTATTAATAGCCTTAGTTTTTATTTTTTCAAACGTTTTGATTTAACAGAAGACAAGCGATACACACTTTCTGAAACTTCGCTGAATATCATCAAAAATGTAGATAGCCCTTTAATTGTTGATGTCTTTCTAGAAGGAAATTTTCCACCCGATTTTAAACGTTTACAAAACGAAACCAGAGAATTATTAGAAGAATTTGCCGCTTACAATCCGAATATCATTATCAATTTTGTAAATCCTGTTGAAAAAGAAGAAGAACGTGTTGCAGTAATGAAGCAATTTTATGAAAGAGGGTTACAACCTTTAAATATAACTGTGGATGATAAAGGTAAGCAAACACAAGAAGTAGTTTTTCCTTGGGCTGTTGCTAGTTATGGTGATAAAGGTGCCAAAGTTGCCTTATTAAAAAACTTAATGGGTGCCTCAACGGAAGAAAAAGTGATTAGTTCAGTACAACACTTAGAATTTGCTTTTGCGGAAGCTTTCAATAAAATCACAAAAGAAAAACAAAAGAAAATTGCCATAATTAAAGGAAACGGAGAATTGCAAGACATCTACATTGCTGATTTTCTAAAAACAGTAAGGGAGAGTTATTTTTTGGCTCCTTTCACATTAGATTCAGTAAGTTCAAAACCTAAAGAAACATTAACGTCCTTAGAAAATTATGACTTAGCTGTTATCGCTAAACCAACCGAAAATTTTACAGATGAAGAAAAACAGGTACTAGATCAATATATTATGAACGGTGGTAAAACCCTGTGGTTGTTAGATAATGTACATGCCAACTATGAAGATCTTTACAATGAAACAGGAAGTATTTTAGCACAAAATGCTGATTTAAACTTAACCGAAATGTTTTTTAAATATGGTATTCGAATAAATCCATTATTAATAAAAGACGAACAGGCAATACCCATAAAATTAGCTACTGGTCAACAAGGAAGCAATACACAATATCAGCAATATTTCTGGAAATTTTCGCCATTTGTATATCCATCAACCAATCATCCATTGGTAAAAAATATGGAAGGAATAAAATTTGAATTTGCTTCACCTATAGAATTACTGAATAATAAAATAAAGAAAACAGTACTTTTAAGTAGTTCAGAATATTCAAAACCAATCGGTACTCCTACTCAAATTTCATTAGATATTGTAACAGAAGAAACCCAACCAGAAGAATATACTGGTAAAGGATTAATGCCTGTTGCTGTTCTTTTAGAAGGTTCATTCCCGTCGATGTATAGCAATCGTATTTTACCTTTTAAAGATAGTAGTTTTAAGAAAGAAAGTGCCGAAAATAAAATGATTGTTATTTCTGATGGTGATGTGATAAAAAACCAAATCGAAAAAGGAGCTCCATTAGAACTAGGTTTCGACAAATGGACTAATAACTTATATGGGAATAAAGAGTTTTTAATGAACTGTGTCAATTATCTTTTAGACGACACTGGACTTATCAACATTAGAAGTAAAGATGTATCTTTACCTCTATTAAATAAAGAAAGAGTATACCAAAATTATTCTTGGGCTCAAATGATAACTATCGGATTACCAATCTTAATTTTAGCATTATTTGGCTTACTTTTTACTTATTTAAGAAAAAAAGCATATAGCAACTAGTTGTTAATAAAATGTTTTTGTGATTGCTAATAATTTAGAATATATTTGTGCAACTAAAATCATAAACGGTTTTAAAATAAAAAAAAATGAAGTTCATAGTTTCGAGTTCATATTTATTAAAACAGCTTCAAGTATTAGGAAGCGTTATTAATAGTAGTAATACGTTACCCATTTTAGATAACTTTTTATTTGAATTAGATAACAGTAAACTAAATGTTTCTGCATCTGATTTAGAAACAACTATGTCGGCTAGTTTAGAAATAGATTCTACTAGTCAAGGTAGTGTTGCAGTTCCTGCAAAGTTATTGTTAGATATTCTGAAAACATTTCCAGAGCAGCCTTTAACTTTTACAGTGGAAGAAAACAATACGGTTGAGATTAGTTCTAATTCTGGTAAATATGCAATTGCTTATGCTCCAGGTGAAGAGTTCCCGAAAGCAGTGGCTTTAGAAGATCCATCTTCTACAATTGTTCCTGCTGAAGTATTAGCTACAGCAGTTAGTAAAACTATTTTTGCAGCTGGAAATGACGACTTAAGACCCGTAATGAGTGGTGTCTTTTTCCAATTTTCTCCTGAAGGATTAATTTTTGTAGCAACTGATGCACATAAATTAGTGAAATATGCTCGTACCGATGTAAAAGCTTCTCAAGTTGCCGATTTTATTATGCCCAAAAAACCTTTAAATATTTTAAAAGGTATTTTAGCCGCTTCTGATGCAGAAGTAAAAATTGAATACAATGAGGCAAATGCAACTTTCTCTTTTGAAAACTATGTCTTAACTTGTCGATTAATCGATGGAAAATACCCAAATTACGAAGCGGTAATTCCAAAAGAAAATCCAAATAAACTATTAATCAATAGAGTACAATTTTTAAGTTCTGTTCGTCGTGTAGCCATCTTTGCTAACAAAACAACACATCAAATTAGATTAAAAATTGCCGGAACAGAATTAAATATTTCTGCAGAAGATATTGATTACTCAAATAAAGCTGATGAAAGATTAACATGTGATTATCAAGGTGATGACATGCAAATAGGTTTTAACTCTCGCTTCTTAACAGAGATGTTAAACAATCTTACTAGTGATGAAATACAACTTGAAATGTCTATGCCAAACAGAGCTGGTATTCTTACTCCTGTTGACGGCTTAGATGATGGCGAAACCGTAACTATGCTGGTAATGCCTGTTATGCTAAGCAACTAAAAAGACAAGAAAATAGAAAAAAATTGTAGTCTTTAAATAGATATATTTTACGATACTTTCTATTCTCTAAAAATAACTATAACCAACCTTAACCCAAAAACCGCATGAACTGTACTAGTAATTGCGGTTTTTATTTTTTAAGGTTTATTATACCTATTTATACAATTTATCTTTAATAAACGTTGTTTTGTCATAAAAAAAACTCACCTTTAATTATAAGGTAAGTTTTTTTATTCACAACTAAATTAGTTAACTTGTGTAACACTAATTTTTTCTAAGGTTACATTAACATCTCCTCCTCCATTCTTTTTGATGATTACTTCAAAATTCTTATCTGTATCTGTAATATCATCTGAAACATAATAAGAATAATTTAATTTAACTCCATTCTCTCCAATTGTATGGTTTTCTCCAGTTCCATGATCATGAGCTACTCCAAAAAAAGTCATCATTCCAACATATTTATCTGCTTCACCAGGGTAGCGTAGGTATACTGTATAATAATCTTTGGGTTCCTTATAAACGACTACATCTAGATTTAACACCAAACTAGCTCTAGTATTACTTTTAAGGGCTTTTGTAGTATTTTTAGCGAACTTATTTACAATTTTAAAATTAAATTCATTAGAACCTAATGTTTTATCAATTTTTTGTTCCCAAATAATCTTCTTTTTAGGATCTTGAAGTTCTCTTTTATTTATTTTAGCTGCTTCATTTGATACGACTAACGGAACATTACTTGTATAAAGTAAGTTGTCATATTTATAATCTAAATTAAAAACAATATCATACATTTCTTTAACCGTATATGTTACTTTTTCACCATTTGGAGTAATAAATTCATATTGCCAAGGATATTTTTCTAAATCTGCTAACGTAGGTCTTTGCCCATACATTGAAACATCCCAAGATTCCCAAACACGATCTACCATACTATGATGCAACCAAAAAATAGGATCAAAACCAGCAGAAGGAACATTGGCCATTAATCCAGAAAAATTCTCTCTTTGATAAATTTCATTAAAAAAAGTTTCACTTGGATTAGCATAAGACCCACCAATTAAATCGTGCATGTAACCATGAGGCGAACCTTCCAATGTTTGACTAAAACCGCCATTACCAGCAAAATAAGGAATGGTTTGCAATTCGTTAATTGCATTTTGAATATCAACAACATTCGTTTCAGGAATCGGTTTTCCGTTATTAAGTACAGTATATCTAGCTTGTTCATACAGAGAGGTTTGCTGTTCACTAAATGGGCTAGGCATTGTATTGTTTTCCCCATAATTCCAATAAGGAAGTGCAAAATCTTCTTTACCTGATAATTCTCTAACAATTTTTTCTAAATACCAAATATACATTCGATGCCAAAATAAAAAATGTAATTTTGCATTCTGACTTCTACTATGAGTACAATCTCCCCAAGCCCATAATTTATTTGTACTATTTTGATATTCTGGGCAAAGTGTATTTGTTCCATTGATTACGCTTGGAATATTGTGAATAGCTCCTTGATAATACCATGCTAGACCATTTGTACAGCCCATCTCACGCATTTTCTGAAAAGCAGTATTCATAGCCTGCAAATCGGCTTGTGCTTCTGGTAAAGAAGCATTTAATCGTACATACTTGATGTTACTTTTTGCTTGACTATAGCTTAGACTTATAATCAAAAGCATACCTAATAAAAGAATTCTTTTTTTCATTTTGTTTGTTTGTTTAATTATACTATTAAGTGGTCATTGATTTTTTTACAGAACTTCTACTTCAAAAGTGATGATTTGTGAATAATCTGGATTTGCTTTATCGTAAATTTTAAATTTAACAACACCTCTCCCTGTTTTTTTTTCTGGAATAACATGAATTGCTATAAATCCTTGTTGGTCTGGATTTAACTTATTAAAAGATGATCCTTTGGGTATTCCGATTTGACAAGCACCATGTTGACACATAGAACAATCCCATTCTTTTGGAAAAGAATTATATACTGTTTCCCAAAGTAGAAATATTGGTTTATTTGAGATATTTTCCACCTTAATTTTAGAAATATCCAAACGCTTACCATTTGCTATACTTTCTTTATTAATAGCATTACCAACAACCGAAAAGGTAGGTTTATTTTGTGCAAAAATTTGTACAAAAAACAAAACAAAGACAAGGGTATTAAAAACTACTTTCATGCTTATTTATTTATTATTGTTTATAAAAAACGGGAATAGAAACTTGATATACAGTTGCATCATTTTTGGGATCTACATACTGATACAATATTGATTCATTATTTTTTAAATCAAATAAAGAAAGTTGTAATTCCATGGTTTCTTTACTATGCAAACTTACTTTGATACCAGTTACAGTTGGTGTACCATTTGATAGGTTTCCATAAATGACTTTAGGTCTTAAAACTTTAGGAATTTCAATAATATGGTTGTATAAACCAGCATTTACAAGTCGTAAAGTGACTGTTTTATTAACTGGTTTAAAAGGTTGTAATCCTTTTATTTTTTTTGCAAGTATTCCATTAATTAAAAAAAAATTAGGTCTATATTCTGGAATTTCTAAGGGTATATTTATGTCATCATGGGTAACATTCATAATATCATCTGTATGCCAGTTAACGTCAATCTCGTGACTACACCAAACGATTTCTTTACTGTTTCCAATACTATTATTTTCCTGTTTATCTCTTACAATAATAGTTCCAAACATGCCTGCTTGAAGATTAAATGGATAATTTTCTGGACTATAGTAAAGATAAGTGCCTTTCCTTCTTGCTATTAGCTGATACATTCCATGTTCCATATGATCAATAGGCTTGCTGCTAACCACTTTTTTTTCTATACTAATAGCCTCAAAATCAATATTTTCAGCATATAAAGAAACTGGATTACCTTGAGATATGTTCCAAAAATCTATAAAAAGTGTATCACCAACTTCCATTTCTATAAGTGAACCAGGTAAACTTACTTGACCGGAAAGTGTCGTACTAAAACCGAATACACGTATGCTTTTATTCCTTTTTATGACTAATTCCCCTGTTGTTCTTCCTATAATTAATTTTTCTTTTTGAGCAAACAAAAGATTAGTAATTAAACTAAATACAATTCCAAAAATAATTTTTCTTTTAATTTGCATTGTCAACTATTTTAAGTATTTATCAAATTTATAATAACGATAAATAACAGAATAGCGTAGAAATACCTGTTTTTAAATAAATTAGTAATAAAATATAAAGAGTATGCTTAGCTCTAAATAAGAAGTATGGAATAATAAGTTTCCAAAAATACAGTCATAAATTATACTAAATAACCCCTATTTTCTTCATTAAAAAAGTAGCACTCTTATTTTTACAAATCCCATCTCGTAGCTTATAATCAAAATGTAAATCGTTGTTTTCAATACTTACTTCAAAACATTTATTTATTAATTGATTTGGAAAATCGTCAGCGGTCAAACAGACTTCAATGTCATGAGTAGCAATGGCACCAATGGCTTTTTTCTGTATCATTTTATAAATAACTTCCACTGTACCAGAGCGTTTGTCATCTGAATTTGTTCCTCTTAAAATTTCGTCTAAAAGTACAAATGAACGTTTGGCATCCAAAGCATCCATAATTTGCTTTAACCGTTTAATTTCTGCATAAAAATAGGATTCGCTATCCGATAAAGAATCCGATAAACGCATCGAAACTAAAATAGGCATTGGATGAATATTTGCCTGTGAAGCACAAACCACAGAACCTATTCTTGCCAAAACCATATTAATACCTAAACTTCTCAAAAATGTACTTTTTCCAGACATATTGGAACCTGTAAGAATGATAAACGATTGTGGCTGAAAGGCAACCGTATTACTTACTCTATGTGTAGCAGATAATAAGGGATGAGACATATTAGTAAGCAAAATTTCATGATTCCCATTAATCGTTGGAAAACAAAAATCAGGATTATTATAGGAAAAATTGGCCAAACTTTGTAATGTTTCAAAAGCACCTATAATTTCCAGCCATTTTTCCACATGTTCCCTATGTTGCTGTTTCCAAACTATAATTTTCCGTAAAATATGAATATGATACAGAAAACAGCCATTAAAAAAAAGAACCACTAATGGATTGGCTACACTATCTAAACCTGAAAACAATCTAGACAATTGATACATTAAACCACTGGCTTTACCTTCTTGATTTTGCAATTCTTTTTGCAGTTTAACCAATTTTTTTGAGGTAAACTTTTCTTTTTCAATGGTGGCAATCATTAAACTATATTGCTTTACAATTTTATCAATAGCAGTGGAATGCGCATTTTCGATTTTAATTCTCTGAATAAAATTTGAAGCAAAACCTAAATTTGCAAAGAATGAGATTGTCGCATAAGCTAGCCAATTATTGGTACCTAGAAAATAATATCCCAGTGTACAAACCAAAAAAAGTAATGGTAAAATAAAGAGTAAAATAATAGCGAATTTGGGTAAGGGTTGACTATTGTTTTTAGTCCAAGCTAGCAACTGATTGTAAAACTGTTCAGCATCATTACTTACTTTAGCATTCGCCATAAAATTTTGTCTCCAGTCCATTTTCGACTTTAATTCTTGAATTGCTTCTTGATTTTCTAATAATTCCACTTCTGAAATTTCCGAAATTAAGAGATGAGCCAATGCTTTTTTCCCAATGTAAGTATAGGTTCGATTGAGTGTTTGAAACAAAGAATTAGAACCAAAAATATCTAAATCATAAGCATATTCATGATGTGGCTTACTAAACGTAACTCCATCATCAAAAGGTATTTTTTCTTTCTTCAAAAAGGCAATTTCATCTTCATTAATAGCAACAAGGGCTTCTTTGTGTAGTTTACTTTCTTTTTTCTTATCATACCATCGCAATAAAAAGAGAAAGGAAATAGTGGCTAAAAAACAAAATAAAAAATACGTTGTTGTGAATTTCTCATATAATTTATAAGCAGAAAAAAATACTATAACAACGCATAAAAATCGTAGTAAACTTAATACATTGAGTATTCTTTTTATCTTTTTGATTTCATTTTCCTGAGTCTCTTTTCGAGAAATATATGCTTCCATCTATCTAATTTATAAACAAAAAATGACATTGGCTTCTTAATTTTCTTTTACCAATGAACCTTCTATTATCTAATACTTTCACAAAGATACATTTTTGTAATGGTCACCAATTGCTATTTTGAACTAATTATGCCATTGTTCTGAATAAGCTGAAGATTAAAATGTTATAATTTTCTTAAAACCCATTTGTGTTACAGAGCTAACATTTTTTTTAAGGCTACAGCAGTACTTTTGAAATAAGAAAAATAAGAATTGCTATACCATATAGTTTTACAAACCAATAAAAAAATGCTTTATGAAAAAGAAAATTTTACTCTTTGTGATGCTTGCTTTCCAATCGCTTGCTTTTAGTCAATATATTAATTACCAATTTTATGAAGACTTTCTAAACAAATATGTTTCTGAAGAAGGTTATGTAGATTATGATGCCATTTATGAAAATCATACCGATTTAGCTAAAGTCATTAAACGTTTTGAAACCATACAAGTGTATGATGGTTGGAGTAAAAATCAAAAATTATCACATTGGATTAATGTATACAATGTGTATTCTATGAAATTAATTATCGATAATTTCCCTATTAACAGTATTAAAGATATTGCAGGTTCTTTTGATTATAGATATATTCCTTACAAAGAACAATTGATATCGCTCAATTATATAGAAAAAGAAATTTTGAGTAAAACCTTAGACGAAAGAATTCATTTTGCAATTAATTGTGCTTCCCTTTCTTGCCCAAACATTAATCGAACTCCTTTTTATGGAGACACTATCGAAATGCAATTAGAAGTCGCAGCCAAAGCATTCATTAATGATCCTACTAAAAATGCAATTAACCGAAAAGAAATAAAACTGTCTAAAATATTCGATTGGTTTGCTGCTGATTTCCTAAAGAACAACACCTCTATTGTGTCTTACATTAATAAATATTCGGATACCAAAATCAAAGAAACCGCAACCATATCTTATTTAGAATACAACTGGAGTTTGAACAGTAAAATGAAATTTGAAAGTAATGCTTTTGTAGCAAGGAAATAAGTTTTTAGGATTAGGAGTTAGTTTTTAGGAGTTAGGAATTAGTGATTAGAGATGTATGATAATACTTTTACATTAGACTTAAAAACTAATCCCTAATTACTAGGTACTAAGTACTCGTATCTTTTCAGTATCTTTGCACTTTAATTATAAAAAATGATTGCTCAAGATACAATTGTTGCCCTTGCCACTCCTTCAGGTGCTGGAGCTATTGCTGTTATTCGATTGTCTGGAAAAGAAGCTATATCAATCGCTTCACAAGTATTTCAATCGGTTTCTGGTAAAGACATGGGGAAACAAAAAACGCATACTATACATTTAGGCCATATTGTAGATAATGGAAAAACCTACGATCAGGTTTTGTTATCTATTTTTAAAGGACCAAATTCCTATACTGGAGAAAATGTAGTCGAAATTTCTTGTCACGGTTCTACTTTTATTCAGCAACAAATTATTCAGTTGTTGTTACGCAAAGGTGCTAAAATGGCACAAGCAGGAGAATTTACCTTACGCGCTTTTTTAAACGGTAAGCTCGATTTATCACAAGCTGAAGCGGTGGCCGATCTAATTGCTTCTGATAATGAAGCTAGTCACCAAATTGCGATGCAACAAATGCGTGGTGGTTTTTCTAATGAAATTGCGAAACTACGTGAAGAACTATTAAATTTTGCGTCTTTAATCGAATTGGAACTAGACTTTTCGGAAGAAGATGTCGAATTTGCAGATCGCACTGCTTTTTATGAACTACTAAATCGCATTGAATTTGTATTAAAACGTCTCATTGATTCTTTTGCAGTAGGAAACGTAATTAAAAACGGAATTCCGGTTGCTATTGTGGGTGAACCCAATGTAGGAAAATCGACCTTATTGAATGCCTTGTTAAATGAAGAACGAGCTATTGTTTCCGATATTGCAGGAACCACTCGTGATACTATTGAAGATGAATTAGTTATTAATGGCATTGGATTTCGTTTTATAGATACAGCAGGCATTCGTGAAACAAAAGACGTAGTGGAAAGTATTGGTATCCAAAAAACATTTGAAAAAATTGAACAAGCACAGGTAGTTTTGTATTTGGTTGATGGCTGTCAGTTATTGATTGATGGTAAATTAGAAAATTTAAAAAACGAAATTGGGAAAACCAGAAATAAATTCCCGTTAAAACCAATAATCATAGTTCTAAATAAAATAGATCAATTACAATCTGAATCTATTGCTCATTTTACAAATTACTTAACAGACCCGCAACCAACAACCAACAACCAACGACTAGTACCTCTTTCTGCCAAACAAAAAATAGGTATCGAGGAAATAAAAAACACTCTACTTTCTTTTGTAAATACGGGTGCGCTTAGAAATAATGAAACGATTGTGACTAATACGCGTCATTATGATTCTTTATTAAAAGCATTAGAAGAAGTTCAGAAAGTAAAATGGGGCTTAGATTCTGGCATTTCTTCTGATTTAATGGCTATCGACATTAGACAAGCATTGTTTTATTTTGGTGAAATTACAGGAGAAGTAACCAATGATGAATTGCTAGGGAATATATTTGCTAATTTCTGTATTGGAAAATAAAATTCTCTTTAGGATAATAAATCAAAAACCACTCCATAACAGAGTGGTTTTGTTTTTTTATTTTGCCTCAAAGACAGGAATCTTTGAGGATCTGGAGAATGGTATCAAGACAATAACACTTTTCGAGTTATGATTCATTTGTTACTTAAATGCAATTATACTACTAAAAATTGGCAAGGACATATCATTTACCCTGGAGAATTAATCACTTCTATAAAAAATCTCAGTAAAGAATTAGACTTATCTGAAAACATTATTAGAAACGCTTTAAAAAAACTTAAAACAACAAAATATATTCTTACTCAAAGCACAAACAAATTCACTAAGATAAAAATCACAAAATCAATCATTTATAACGACAAACCTATTTCAAGTAACCAACCTATTGAAGTTCCAAACACAAACAAAAAACAATCTAATAACAAACCAATAACAACAACTAATAAAGTAAATAAAGAAATAGAAATTAAAGAAAGAATAGATATTTTTAAAACACAAATTTTCAATTTCAGAAATCAATTTCCAATGGATGTTTTACAACAGTTTTTTAAATTTTGGACTGAAGAAAACAAGCAAACTGGGCGACTGCGATTTGAAGAAGAAAAGTTTTGGAATTTAGAGACACGTTTATCCAATTGGAAAAATTATAATACTAACTCAACAAACAAAAAGAAGATATATACTAATCGTTAATTTATACAAAATGGAGATTGATATAAATTTATTGACCAAATCAAATAAATTAGAATTGAAAAAGCCTAGACTTCCAGACGCTATTGAGGCAAAAAAAATATATCAGTATTTTAAATTTCAATATTTTAAAGATCATCAAGTGTCTTTTATTGAAAACATAGAAGCCAAAAATTTAGTTTATACTTTAATTTATTATTTTCAAAACAAAGATAATTTTTTCAATTCCAGCCTACTCTACCCTATCTTTGGCACCAACTTTTCATTGCATAAAGGGTTAATTATCATAGGTGGTTATGGGACTGGAAAAAGCACCATTTTAAAAACATTTCAAAATTTAATCAATACAGTTTTCAAATCTCGAATTACTTTAAAATTCAATGCAGTAATTGATGTGGTTCAAGAATTTGAAACTACGATACAAGAAGATATAGCTGCTTTTAATGAAAAATATAATAACGGATCTCGAATATTTGATGATTTAAAAAGCGAAAAAGAAGCATCTCGGTTTGGGAAAAAGGATATATTTAAAGAAATACTTTTCAAAAGATGTGAAAATAAAAAAATCACTACTATTATTACAGCCAATTATCAAGAAGAAAGTCCAAATGACATGGAAGTAGCCATTGAAGAATTTTACAGATATGAAGGCAGAGTTTACGATCGAATTATAGGCAATTTCAATTTTATCCAATTACAAGATAAGAGTTATAGAAAATAACTTAACTCCAAAAATAAATACGTAATACACATTATTGAACTATCTTTTTGTTTGCCTTTTTAAATAAAAATAATTCCATTTTTAACTAATATTTTTGCTTACTTTTTTTAATCTTACAAAAAATGTAAATTTATTTATAGTCATTTAATACATTATCTTTCTTTTCGGTATTTTCTTTGTTTTAAGAACTTTAAACATAAAAAAAAGATGAGCTATATAGCTCATCTTTTTTACAATTATTTTTAATTCTTATTGACTATCAATTCATTAGTAACTCATAAAACCTCCATCACTAAATCTAATACTACCCATCACTGAGCATACAGAATTAGATTCTTCTTATCAATCCTTGTTAATTTATTATTTCTAACTTTAAATTTTATCGTATCAGAAAAAGGTTTAAACTTTACGACTTCTACTAGTTCTCCATTAAAGTCCTCAATACTTTTTTCTTCAATATTAGGCATAAGTATTAATGTATTTTTTTCAAGAATCCATTTGCCTACTGTTTCTCCTGATGCACCAGATGAGATAGTATTTATTCTGTAATTATTTTTACTATCTAAATGAAGAATTACATTGTACGCATTATTTTCACTTTTATCAAGTACATATTTTTCTTTAATACTTTTTGAAGAAGTACTACATGAAATGAATAATAAAATGAATAATATGTTTAATAAAAATTTCATATTTCTAATTATTTAATAGGTTTTGGAATTGGTACATAAGTTTTTCCATCCATTCTAAAAGCAGCATCAAAAACATCAGCTGCACTTTGAGGATTTTGTTTTATTCTGTGTAATAGAGGATGATTCGTTGTACTATAGTTCAGTCGGTTTTTTTGTTTTTTCATTTATGGCTCAAAGTAGGGAGATTTTGCGCAGTTGGGACAGAATAGTAATAACATTTATCTACTTTCCCATCTTCTAAAACTAAAAATAACTTTTTGTTTTTAAAGATATATTGCTCATAACCATCATGAATTGTATATTTAGTATTAATAAAATTAGGCAGAATTGAATCAGTTTTTTCGATTTTAATAAACCCATCAGATTTCAAAGTCAATTTATTCATTGTAAATGCCCATTTCCCTTCAATTGTATCATTAATATATGATATCATTCTAAATTTATTGTCCTTTTCAAGATAAAGGGTATATTCAGGTGTACCATATAAAATACAATTTGATCTATAATTATTCTTTAAAGTTGTTTTACAAGAAACAAAAACAAAAAAAATTAAAATAATATTTCTCATCTTACTCATTTATTACTCTTTTTTGACCAAAATAATATGTTTGACCATTCACTCTAAAAGTTTGAATGTAGTCCCTTGCTATTATTTGAAGTTGTAAAGTATTATTTTTATTATTGCTTATTAAAGGTATATTTCTAAAATCATATGGTCCCCTTGGTAATTTATCATAAACTTCATTTAAAGTACCGTTAAAACTTTGACCAAAAAGAGCTCCTCTATTATAAGCTTCTATCTCATCTTGTTTATCGTAAAATAAATATGAATAATCAACACCTTCTATTTTTTTTCCTATACTAAATTGTCCTTTTTCAAATTGATAAGCGTGCTTTAATTCATGCGCAAATAAACCTATACTAGTCCCAGCAGATACATGAATCTCTACATTCCCATTTCTAAAATTAAATTTTGTTTCATTGGTAGTAGTACTCGCTCCAGTTGCAAGGTCACGTTGCGTACCACTAGAGCTATAGACTAAATCGTAAACTTGATTTGAATTTTCTAATTCAGTTATTTCATCATTAACCATATTTAATTCTTCATTTTTCTTAATTAGATTTTCAATTTTATTTTTTAATGATTTTTCATTCTGAAAGAGACCGAATTTTCCAGACTCTATTTTATTTTGAATTTCAATAATAGCTTCAATATTTTCTTGATGCATGGATATAATTTTATTCCTTAATCTCTCAATCCATATTTGCATAGCACTTGTAAATTGGTTACCATCTATGTCTAAATTAAGAACAGGGTTATTACCAGCATAATGATAAGGAGAATAAGTAATAAATTTTTCCGCTAAATTGTCCATATTCATCCATCTACCTAGTGCTGGGTCGTAATTCCTAAAACCGTAATCATACATATTCAATCCTAGCTCGTCTTGCAGTTCTTTGCCGTTGTATTTATACTTATAACTTGGTTGTGCATTATCAGTATTATAACCTTGATGTTTCAACCCAAAAGGATAATAATGACTCTCTTCTAAAATAGGACTAATAAAATAATCATTACAAAATGTTTGTGGACTTCCATCTCTTCCAGTTTGCGTGAAACATTCTTGCACATATTCATCTCCTAAAACACCATTGCCATCAATATCTGAATAACTTAACCGTATATTACCTAAGTGATCGGTGTAATTAAATACATAACTATATGACCCTAAATGATGCTTTACATACCCTTCTGCATGTGGAAAAAATTGTAATACACTATTTTCATACTGAAATCCTCCGCCTAAATAAGTAGTGGTAGTAACCGCACTATTTTCTGTTACTTTTTTAACTACTTTTTGTCCTGTAGCATTGTAAAGATATTCAATTTTGTTGGTTCCAAAAAGAATTTCGGTAGGTAAATTTAAATGGTTATATGCAATTTTGGTAATGCCTTTGTTATCATCACGGGTCATATTACCATTGGCATCATAACCATATTCGTTGGTAGTATTAGCTCCATCATTAAAGCCTTGTGGCGAAGTAGTGTGGTCTTCTACTTTAAGTAACTGATTTTTCTTATCTGGATCATAAGTATATACTAAATCGTCAATAGGATTTACCATGGTTGTAATTCCTCCATTTCGTTCTAAGGTTTGGATATTTCCATTCTTATCATATGATAATTTTTCCAAATAATTATCTGGCGTAGAAGCATGCTGTGGTTTTAAGTAATTCGCCTCTAATAAACGATTGAGTTTGTCATAGCTATAGTTATATTTTCTTAAAATAGTATCACTTGCAGTTTTCCAGTAGGTTGTAGCAATATTTCCGTTATATAATGAGGTGCCTTGCGTATCAAAATCTCCTAAATTGTCTAAGTTATTATAATTGATTCTAAAAGAAAATAAATTTGATAAAGTTTTTAGTATTACAATGAGGGCGAATTCCTATATCACTAATTCTAATACACAAGGTCTTCTTTTTTAAGCATGTCATTACGAGGAACAAAGTAATCTGTTTTAAAAGTTTCAAACATAAAAAAAGATGAACTATATAGCTCATCTTTCTTACAATTATTTTTAATTTTTTACTGATTTTAAAATAGTTAGTTACTTGTAGAATACGTATCACTAATTCTGAAACATTACCCATTACCCATTACCCCGTTATTGAACATCTAAACAATAGAAATAATTTTTAAAATAAAATTTATTAGACATATTCTTTACCAAATCAATTTCGTAAATATTATCATAAACATTAACTCCTGAATAAGTACATTTATCACCCATTTTTTTTAGTTTTTCTTTCTCATTATTTATAAATAAATTAATGTTATCTATTTGATATTTCGAATATGCAGAATTAGGAATTGTATCAATTATTATTTCATTTATATTTTTTCTTTTAATATAAAAATAAATTCCATTATCAACATCTAAAATAATACCACTAAAATTATTATCTGAAACAGAATAATCAGGTTGATAATAATAAATAATATGTTCCGTTTGAACTAATCTATCTTGGATTCTTTTGAATAATTCTTTATTTATATCTTTTTTCAAACTATTATGTGTCAATTTTTCTTTGAAATACATTCTTTTAATTTCATTATAAAATTTTGGTGAATTACATCCATTATTTAATAATAAGATTAAGAATGAAAATAACATTATTTTTTTTTTTTTCATAAAATAATTATTAGTTATTGATTATTGTTTTCTTGCTTTAATGATTTTATTCCATATCTCTAATACTTCTTCTGTAGATTCATATTGTTTATAGAATGGATTCTTGATTTTAGATTTTTTAATAAGTCTTGAATCTCCAACAACTGAACCATCATCATTTATGGAGTAATGTGTTCTCAAAGGTAAACCTTGTTCAGCTCTAATCATGTTTTCAAATGTACTTGCAAAAATCTCCCCAACAGAAATATCCTTCCTAGCATTTTTAGTAGTAATTGAAAACCATTTTGCACCTAGAACTTTTTCATCGTACAATGTATTCTCTATAACATGGGCTAATTCATGTGCGATAGTGATATGAAATATTAATTTTTCATTTCCTTTAGTTGTAGCAACAAGTTCATTTTGTTTGTCAGATGTTTTAATATTCCTTCCAGTAGTTACAGTTCTGTTGTCTAAAGTGTTTTCCGTAAAAATAGCATTAAGTTCTTGGTTTTCAAATAAACTTAAAAATTGACTCCCAAAAGAGTTTTCGTCATCTTGTGTAATATCATGCAAT
Organism: Flavobacterium sp. J27; assembly: GCF_004303025.1. Lineage (GTDB taxonomy): Bacteria > Bacteroidota > Bacteroidia > Flavobacteriales > Flavobacteriaceae > Flavobacterium. Next base: position 27,366 of record NZ_PJQW01000021.1, read on the forward strand.
GCTTGTACTATTTGAGCTACATAGCTACCTTCCTCTGGTATATATTCATTCCAATCATCATCACTTCCTTCTGTTTTAGAATAAATTCTCCCATTATTATATCTATAATTATTTCCGTTTCCATCAGATATGTAAATAAAATCTCCATTAACATCAATAAATTTAACAGGATTATTTGCAGTGTATTGATAAGGGTTGATATTGTAAAATGCTTCTGAAAAATTGTCAATAGTAAAATATCTACCTAAAGCAGGGTCGTAATTCCTAGCACCATAGTCATACATGTTAAGTCCTAGCTCCGTTTGCAGTTCTTTACCGTTGTATTTATAGTTATAATTTGGTTGTGTACTATCCGTGTTATAACCTTGATGTTTCAACCCAAAAGGGTAATAATGACTCTCTTCTAAAATAGGGCTAATAAAATAGTCATTACAAAATGTTTGTGGACTTCCATCTCTTCCTGTTTGCGTGAAACATTCTTGCACATATTCATCTCCTAAAATACCATTGCCATCAATATCTGAATAACTTAATCGTATATTACCTAAGTGATCGGTGTAATTAAACACATAACTATATGCCCCTAAATGTTGCTTTACATAACCTTCTGCATGTGGAAAAAATTGTAATACACTGTTTTCATACTGAAATCCTCCGCCTAAATAAGTAGTTGTCGTAACCACACTATTTTCTGTTACTTTTTTAACTACTTTTTGTCCTACTGCGTTGTAAAGGTATTCAATTTTGTTGGTTCCAAAAAGAATTTCGGTAGGTAAATTTAAATGGTTATATACAATATTAGTAATGCCTTTATTATCATCTTTAGTCATATTCCCGTTAGCATCATACTCATAATCATTCCCTGCATTTACACCATCTTTAAAACCTTGTGGCGAAGTAGTGTGGTCTTCTACTTTAAGTAACTGATTTTTCTTATCTGGATCATAAGTGTAAGTTAAATTATCAATATACTGTATTGTTTGAGCTACAAAACCTCCTGTTCTTATTAAAGTTTGAATGTTACCATTTTTGTCATATGAAATAGTCTCATTGTAACCATTAGCTTCATTAAATGCTGCTTGTGGTTTTAAATAGACCCCATAATGCAATCTATTTAAATCGTCATAGTTGTAAATATATTTTCTAATAAATCCTCCATCACTGTTAGAATTCCAAAAGGTTTCTGAAATATTTCCATTAAATAGATTTGTTGCTGTTTCTGCATCATTGTAATTGATTTTAAAAGCAAATAGATCAGAACTTAAATTATATATATCATTTATCCCTTTTAACCAACCTCGTATGTTATACGAATAATCCACACTTTGTAATCCTGTAGCTCCTGAAGCATCTGTTCCACCTACATTTTTACTGGTTAACTGTCCTAGTTCGTCATAGGTATTTTTAGCTAGTAATTGTTCGTTACCGCCATTAATTTGCTGGGTATGCAACTCCAAACGGTCTTGTGCCGTATATTTAAAAATATCTTTTACCGTAACTACTGTGCCATTGGTATCGTATTTATGCGTTGTTACAGTATATTCCGTTTTTCCAGCCCAATCAAGTTTGCTGTTTACTTGGGTATAACCACCTACATAATTACTCGTATAGGTACGTACTGGTCTATAATAGGTGTCATATAGCGTATAGCTGGTTTCCGCAGCATTAGCGTTATTCGCATCCAATACTTTTGTCCAAGTTCCTGTTGGTAAACCTTTTACATTGGTGACTACATTTTGCCCTTCCACTTGAGTTGGTAATGGAGTTGGAGCATTTGGATAAGTATAATCATCATAATAGTTCTTTGTTAGAATATCATTGGCACTCAACACAAAAGGATTACTTCCAGAAGTGACACTACTCTGGTTACTGGCTCTTGTAGTCGCTGAAACCGTTAGTTGCTTCCAACCTGTTTGCGTTACTCTTCCAAATACATCGTATTCAGTAATCATCCAACCTATATCATTTTCATCAACTGCTCCATAAACATTATATGCTGGTCCAGTAGCTACGGGTCTGTCTAGTTTATCATACACAATAAACTCCCATTGTTTGCCAGGTAGTTTCTTTTCTACCAAACGATTGCGTGCATCGTATTTGTATTGGTACCCCAAATTATCTAAAGTGCTTTGAGAGCTATCTCCTTCTGCTAAAGGAGGCATTACATAGGTAAGGTTGCCACGAATATCATATACATAATAAGTATCGTGAGCGTCACCATTATTATACGCTCTTTTTAAAACTACCTGTCCTTCTTTATTTTTAAACTCTTCGGTGGTATGATTTAAACCCGAAGTCCAATTTTCATCTTTGGTAATAGTCTTGTATAATTGACCTGCATCGTAGTAGGTTTGTGGACTACTAATATTAATGTTATACAATTCTGCACTAGCATCCCAAGTAGCGATTGCTTTAAAAAGTTTCACTTCACTGGCAGTATTGGTCTGGTAATCGAATTTAATTTCTTTACCTTGACCCATTGCCCAAGCATCACCAGGAGCCGCTTGCTTCAACACACGGTTTAAAGGAGAAGTTTCTAACTCTTTTTGAGAAAAAGGATTTGTTGTTCCTCCGTTATACGAACCATAAAAACCCGTTAAATCTGAGACAACAGTGGTAGGGTCGGTATAATCTAAAGAAGCTGTGGTGTTTGGATAAGGTAAATACTCTTTGGTTTGACGACCAAAACTATCGTATTCTATATGCGTGATAATGTCTTTACCCGAATTGGATTGTTTGTGTGCTATTTGTTGGATCGGACGACCTAAACCATCAAAATAACTGACTTGCACCATGGCTTCAGCAGGATTAGTCACATCAACAGTACCTTGAGATGTTGGCTTTTTATAGGTCGTATTTTTAATATAATTCTGATCTTGACTTTGACCTAAAGCAAGAAAAGGAATCAACATTGCTATATATAATAATTTCTTCATTGCCTTAGTTTTTATAATGATATTCGTTTTCACTCAGTTTGTTGCCATCTTTATCTTCGACATAGTCCAAACGGTTGAAACCATCGTAATGATAGGTTACTTTATTTCCTTTTGGATCGGTAATGGTACTTACTCCTACCAAAGGAATATACGTATAAGTGGTTACCATGGCATTAGGCAAACTGTTTCGTAAATTATCTAAAGCAGTAAGTAAGTTCGCTTCATCATTCGCATCTGATAAGCTTTGTAAATTAGCTTCATAAGCTTGCACCTGAGCATAAGTGGCATTTTCGATTTTAGCAATTGGGAATGCTTCTTTATATCCCCAAATATAAGTAATCGGAGTTCCGCCTATTTGTTGCACTTCTAAAGGGTTACCGTTATCTGGATCAACAGCTGTATATTGTACTCTGTCTTCTAAAGCAAGTGCGCCATTAGAGGTTTTGATGAATTCGGGAGCTACTACATTGTTTGTCCAATCTTTGTATACCGTTTCTACTTCAGAGGTCTTAACTGTTCCATTAAACGATTCTACGACCAAAGGCATTCCTATCATATTTTTAGTAATCAAAGTACTTACTTCTGGTTTGGTACTCATTTCTGAATCTAATGGATAATAGTATTTGGTTTGAACCGTTTCGCCTAAAGAATTGGTTGTCGTTTCTGAGGTTTTTTGATAATGTAAATTACTATCGTAATTAAAATTAGATTTGGTATACACGGTGCCATTATCAAAATAATTGAATTCTTCTGTTTCGGTTAAACTTAACCTTCCTCCCATAAAATAAGTTGTTCGATAACAATCAGGAGAACTTGGATCACATGGAGAAGAAAAGCCTGTCCAATATTCTCCAAATTTATAGGATGGAATACTATATCTGTTAGCCGAAATAAAATAATCTGGATACAAACCACTAGGTGGTAAATCTGGATCTAAAGGTGTATTGCTTAAACAAGTAAAATCTGGTATAGGTGCACAATCGTATTTATAAAAAGCATACTTATTGATTGTCTTTTTTAGCAAGCTATATGAACCATTCTCATATTTATAATACTTCACTTCTTTAGGCAATCCTCTTGTCCATTCATTATCAACAGGCAAATGGTACGGGAATTTATAATATTCTCCTCCGTTTTCATAATTGGTAAACGTACTAACTATTTTTCCTATATTACCACTTCCTTTTTGTATTTCAGTCACCATGGAATACCCTAAATTATTCCCTGCAAATTCTGAACTTGGTCCCGAAGTACCACTTATATTATGACCTGTTACATTATAATTTCCGATAGTTGTGATTATATCAAAATAAGCTGGAAGCGAAAATGTTTTTCCGCTACACAAACCGTTTTCATCCGTATAGAAAAATTCTTTTTCTAATAAAATGCCTGTAGCATCTCCTTTGGTAATTTTTTTAATTCTTTTTCCTGCTGCATATAATTCCTGACTATCTGGTATATTTTGTTCTTGCCAAGTTCCATTTACTGAAAATTCTTCATTTTCAACAAATTCTCCTGGATGATGTGTACCTCTTGGTTTTACTCTTAGAGTATAGGTTCCAGGGTAAAAAATAAGATTATTATTGGTTCCTAAAACTAAGTGAAAAATAATCCCTCCATTTTGATTGAGTATATCTACATCATACATACAACCTGGTTGATCTGGTCCATTAACTTGACAATTGGTCGTATCAAAATTTACATTAAAATTCGTAGTAGTTCGCGTATGTTTGATCTCAAAATCTTTATAATAACTAGTGGTTGCCGCATCATAAAAAATACTTGATTTAAGCAATCCTACTGTTTTGGTGGTAGATGGATTATTATATCTAATGAGCATGTTCTTAAAATAGGTAGGCGGAATTACGCGGTTGTGTTCATACTCAAATTGCGTATAACCACCTGTAGGATACATTATTTTTTTTAAAATACCTGCTTCCGATTTTATAGTATCTACTTTTCGATCTGCATTTGCAAATACCTCTAAAAAATGATTTTCTTTTCCATTATAATACCCCCAATTGTCTTTGGCATTGGAAAAACGATTGGGCAAGGGTAAGGTATTGTACTCAAAAGTAGTACGCAATATAGAATTATCTACTACATTAACTTCGTCTATAGAACTTAAAAATAACCGCTTTTTAGATTGATATGCCTGTGGTTCAATTTTTAAATAATTATATACTGTTTGTAAATTATCGTCTGTACTGGTTGTATAAAAATAGTTAAATTTAACTTTTCTAGCAACCGTAATGCTATCACTATACACTTCAATATTATCTAATGCTTTACCTCCATATAAATCTTGTCTTGCAACTGTAGAAGCGTTAAAAACCACTTTTCCATCATTAAATGTAATTTGCTTTAATTGGTTTTGAAAACTTCTGTTTCTTACATAGCTGATGAATTTAACTGTTCCTCCATCTTGATTGTTTATTTCATTTACTTCATAGTGTATGACTTCTTCTAATTCGTAATCAAAAGTAATGATATTGTGTGTGATGGTTTCAATCTTAGTTAATACCCAGTTATTAGGATAACTTGCCGGTGCAGTCCCTAAATCTACTTGCCCTGTGGAGTTATTAAAATATCTGTAACTGTGTGTATAGGTAACATCTCTGTGATCCGTTTGTCCAAAATAATATTTGGTCCCGTCTGGTGTAGTGATAATAAAATGATCAAAATAACCACCGCTTCCAAAAACTCTTTCTATTTTAAGATCAGCAAAACTTTGTAAAACAGGTTCCCCTGTAATTTGATCAAATACAAACTTCCCAGAATACCCCATAAAATTAAACATGAATAAATCGGGATAATAATCGAAAATTTCATTTGCATTGTCTCCCCAAAGTTGTGCTCTCTTATTCGAATTTGTCGTAAAATCCTGAATATAGTTTTTTTGAAGATATCCGTCATTCGATTCATCAGCTGCACCTCTAATTTGTCTGGTGATGGCTCCTCCTGCACTTAACGACCAACCTAATCCTACTCGCGAAGCAATCTCAGAAACCTGAATCCCTTTAGCATGATAGGAAATAGTAATAGGAATTTGCATTCCTTTAGCATTAATCGTATAAATTGGAATGTTAATATTGGGTGTTCCATTGTATAAAGAAACTGGCATGTCTACAAATTTTGCCATTTGGCTGGCTTCGGGTGTAGGTGGTGTTACTTGTGGCAATTCTTGAGCAAACCCCAAAAAGCTACACAAAACAAGTCCTATTGTTTTTATGGTTTTGATATATTTCATGATAATGCTGTCTTATTTTTTAATCACTTTTACGCTACCCGTTTCGGTATTGGTTTTTATTTCTACCAAGTAGATGCCTTGTGGTAGGCTGCTTACTTCAAAAGGAATCGTTCGGTCGCCTGTTAGGGTTTGTGTTTGCAGGCTTCTTCCG